>NZ_CAITNG010000161.1 GCF_903893715.1 uncultured Mucilaginibacter sp. | reverse complement strand
TATACAAATTGTTTTGTACGGTTTTGCGCTTACTAACGAAGTAAAGAACTCCAATATCGCCATTCTCGACCAATCGAAAGATGAGGCTACCACTGCTATCTCAAACGAGATAGCGTCGAGCAGGTATTTTCATTTGGTCAAAAACATGTATTCGTACAAAGATATAGGCGCTACATTCCGTACAGGCAAAATACGGCTGGCCGTTGTTTTTCCGGCAAATTTTCGCAACGATCTACTTCACGGCAATAATGCCCAGATCCAGTTGATTGCCGATGCATCTGACCCTAATACGGCCAATATGCTCACCAATTATGCCACTGCCATTATAAATGATTACCAACAATCCATTAACCAAAACCAGGACCTGCCTTATACCATCAAAACCCAGGTACGCATGCTGTACAATCCCGAACTAAAAGGCGCCTACAATTTTGTGCCGGGTGTTATGGCTTTGGTGTTGATGTTGGTTTGTACGATGATGACCTCGATTGCCATAGTGAAAGAAAAAGAAATGGGAACCATGGAAGTATTGCTGGTTTCGCCACTAAAACCCTTTCGCATCATTATTGCCAAAACTGTACCCTATTTACTGGTTTCTGTCCTCAATATTACCAGTATACTGCTGTTGAGTGTGTATGCGCTAGATGTACCCATAGTAGGCAGTGTGTGGCTGTTGATGAGCGAAAGCATGTTGTTTACTATTACATCGCTATCGGTAGGCATCTTGATTTCGAACTTCGCTCAAACACAGCAAACAGCCATGTTTACCTCCATGATGAGCTTGTTTTTGCCAACCCTGCTGTTTAGCGGTTTTATGTTCCCCATCGAAAATATGCCCATACCGATGCAGATCATCTCGAATATTGTGCCCTCCAAATGGTTTTTTATCATCGTTAAGAATGTGATGATCAAAGGGCTTGGTTTTTCGTCAGTATGGAAAGAAACACTCATATTACTGGGCATGACCACAACTTTATTAGGCATCAGTATTTACAAATTTAAGATAAGGCTGTCATGAGGATGCTGAAATTTTTATTGCAGAAAGAACTCAGGCAGATCATCCGCGACCCGGCCATCATCAGGATATTGTTCATTATGCCGATGGTACAGTTGCTCATTTTGCCCCTTGCCGCCGACTATGAGATCAAGAACATCAATCTTGGTGTAGTTGACCATGACCATACAGAATATTCGCGCAAATTGGTCAATAAGGTTGTCGCTTCAGGTTATTTTAGGCTAAAAGACTATAGCCCCACTTTTAACCAGGGTTTAAAGGCCATTGAGTTGGATAAAACAGACCTGATACTGGAAATACCTGCGCAATTTGAGCGCAGTTTGGTTAAAGAAAACCAAGCTTCCTTATTTATTGCCGTCGACGCCATAAACGGTGTTAAAGCTGGCTTAGGGGGTGCTTATCTGCAAAGTATCATACAAGACTACAATCAGGATGTGCGTATGCAATGGATACAGTATCCGCGCTATAACCCGCAACCCACTATACAGGTCACCTATTCCGACTGGTATAACCCCAACATGAACTACAGGGTGTTTATGGTACCGGGTATATTAGTAATGCTGGTAACTATGATTGGTTCATCTTTCGCATCCAACAACATCGTACGCGAAAAAGAAATGGGCACCATCGAACAGATCAACGTTAGCCCGATTAAAAAATACCAGTTTATTTTGGGCAAACTCATTCCTTTTTGGATGCTTGCCCTTACCGTTTTGACGATGGGGCTGGTTATAGCACGAGTAGTATACGGCATAGTGCCACTTGGCAGCTATTTTACCATATATGTTTTTGCCGGCATTTATCTGGTGGCTATATTAGGTTTAGGTTTACTACTTTCTACCTATGCGCAAACGCAACAGCAATCCATGCTGGTATCGTTTTTTGTGACCATGATATTTAATCTGCTCAGTGGTTTATACACCCCTATTGAAAGCATGCCGGGCTGGGCACAAATGATCACCAGGTTTAACCCGGTATCTTACTTTATCGAAGTAATGCGCATGGTGATGTTAAAGGGCAGTGGCCTGAGCGATATTAAATTCCAAATGCTGGCCATGTTGGGTGTTGCCGTTTTTTTTAACGGGTGGGCAATCCTAAATTACCGAAAACGGTCGGGATAGGTTGTTTGTTAATTTTATTGAGAAGTTACATAGGCTTTGCTATCCTTTTACCAAACAAAAAATGCCCGGCATATCCAGGCATTTTTTGTTTGGCGGTGAGGGAGGTACTTGAACCTACGACATTTGACTTAATCTCATTTAAGTATAAATAGCTTTAAAATGCACATAAAAGGCATATTTATAAAACCTGACTAAAATAAGCTTAACCTATATTGCAAAATAATTGCTACCAAATTTGCTACCAAAAATAAAAGTACTTACATTCGTTTAAGTTTTTACATAATAAGCGACATTATGAGTACCCTACGTTACAACTTGCGGGAAGATAAACCCGACAAGTCCACAAAATGCCCTATTGAATTGATTTATCAAGTATCCGGGCAAAGAAAATATTATCAACCCGAAAACAACAAGGGCAAGCCAATTAAGCTAAATCCCATTAATTGGGATGCAGAAAAGCAATTGGCGGTTTATGTTACCCCCGCAAAGGCAAAAAAGATACTGCCGGGGAACTTGCATAAAGATTTGGATAATGTGATATTGTTTGATACCGAAATCGAAACGGTGAACGATACCCTATCAAAAGTAAGAACGGACATTAAAGCTATTG
>NZ_CAITNG010000160.1 GCF_903893715.1 uncultured Mucilaginibacter sp. | reverse complement strand
CTTGATAACGGGTGTAATTGGGTTACCTGTAGGTGTACCTAAACCGGTAGTGAATAAAACGAGGTTAGCCCCGGAGCCAACTTCGGCAGTTGTACTTTCAACATCGCTGCCGGGTGTACATAATAAATTTAATCCCGATTTGGTAATTTTCTCAGGATAATCAAGCACATCAACCACAGGCGAGCTACCTGCTTTTTTAGCAGCCCCGGCCGATTTAATGGCATCAGTTATCAAGCCATCCTTTATATTGCCCGGCGAAGGATTGGCATAAAAACCTGAACCATCGGCCTCGGCCTTTGCATTGTAGTTTCGCATCAGGTTGATGAAACGATTGGCAATTTCTTCATCTGTACAACGATCACTCATTTGTTGTTCAACACCGCATAGTTCGGGAAATTCGGCAAGAATAACACTACCTCCAAGCGCCACTACCATATCAGACAAATGCCCAAGCGCCGGATTGGCTGATATCCCGGAAAACCCGTCAGATCCGCCACACTCCAAGCCTATACATAACTTTGACAGGGGAGCCGGCGCACGGTTTATCTTATTGGCCTCGATTAGGCCGGTGAAAGTTCGTTTTAAGGCCTCATGTAACAATTTACTTTCGGTACCCCATGTTTGTTGTTCAACAATAACTAGCGGTTTGCTAAATGAAGCATCCCGTTTATTGATCTCATGGTTTAATATTTGCACCTGAGCATGTTGACAGCCCAGACTTAAAACTGTTGCCCCTGCAACATTTGGGTGTGTTATATAGCCAGCCAATAGGCCGCAAAGCGCTTCAGCGTCTGCACGGGTGCCTCCGCAACCCATGTCGTGGGTAAGAAATCTAATTCCATCGATATTGGGAAATAGTTTATTTTTTTTTGCTTTTGGTGTTACTTGCAAATCGGCGTTAAGAATTTGCTCGACTGATTTACCTGCATTATACATATCTATCAAGGTATCAACCTCGTTTCGGTAACTCCTAGGCTTTTCAAACCCAAGCTTGTCGACCAAAGCATCATTCAACATTTCGATATTACGATTTTCGCAGAAAACAAGGGGCACTACCAACCAATAATTCGCGGTGCCAACCGATCCGTCTTTGCGATGGTACCCCATAAAGCTTTTTGAAATATATTCATCAACCGCGGGCTTTGTCCAATCTGTTTTTCGCTCACCCAATCGGTAATTATCGGCGGCGTGCTGCACGTTTTCGGTAGTTATACGAGCGCCGGTTTTGATAGCGCCGACGGCCTTGCCAACCAGTACACCGTACATAAAAATCTCATCGCCGCTTTTTAAGGGCTTGATTGTGAATTTATGTTTTGCCGGTATATTTTCTTCCAGCACTATTTCTAAGTCATTAAAATGAATAACATGGTGTTTCGCTAAATTTTTGAGCGCCACCAAAACGTTGTCATCAGGATGAATCTGAATATATGCTCGCTGTTTAGTATCTGACATCATGAATTTGGGTTACAACTGTTACAAGCAAATTAAGCGATAATTAAGCCTGGAAAACTTTACGCATTTACCCAATTATTAAACCAAATTGTATATGTATTTGTTGTTTTTGATATTTGATGGTAGTAAAGCTTATTTATTTATAATTTTATTACCTTTATTTAGTAATGAAGCCTCAACTATTACAAGTTTCGAAAACACCGGAAAACTCTTTTAGTACGAGGAGAGATACTGAACCCGATATTAATAACCGATGGCATTACCACCCTGAAGTAGAATTAGTATACGTTAAACAGGGTAGCGGAACGTTGTATATTGGCGACCATATAGGGCGTTTTGAGGCAGGAGAACTAGTATTGATCGGGTCTAACTTGCCTCATTTTTGGCAATTTGACGAAGCCTATTTTAACAAAGGCGGCAAGCAGGTTGTTGATGTGTTTGTGATTCACTTTAAAGAAAATTTTTGGGGCGACCATTTTTTGGAATTACCGGAGAACAATGGTATAAAAAACACGCTCATCAAAGCTAAACGCGGCATTCGGCTCACTTTAACAAAAAGCAGGCAAATTGGTGACACGATAGCGCAGGTATTAAGCCTTGATAGCTTTAAAAAAATGATAAAGCTTTTAGAGTTATTATACGAGATAGGCAATACCGATGGTGAATTTTTTGCTTCTTTAGGTTTCCAAAACAGCTTTCAGGAATCTGAAAAGGACAGGATTGACGCGATTTATAACTATTCGATAAAAAACTTCAGCCGTAAAATAACCTTGGATGAAATAGCTGCAATAGCGAATATAAGCCCCAACTCTTTTTGCAGGTTTTTTAAATCGCGCAGCCGTAAAACTTACTCCACTTTTATTAACGAATTGAGGGTTGGGCAGGCTTGCAAATTATTAATAGACAATAAATTAACGGTAAAGGAAATTTGTTTTACAAGCGGCTTTCATAACTTTGCCAGTTTTCATAAATATTTCAAAAAAACTACCGGAAAAACGCCTTTGAATTATCAGAAAATCTTTATGAGTGGTAACACCAAGGGTTTATAAAAAAAGTGATAGGCAATAAATAAAACAACTATTTTAAGCAATTATCTGAGCGTAATCATTCTGGGATAATAGTTGCGCGGAAAAAAATGCAAATCGTAGCAAATGCTTAAATCGATATTTTTTGCAAGGTTTTACTTTCCTATTTTCCGATACAAAACTTTGAAAAGATATTGTCCAGCAGGTCATCTGTAGTAACCACGCCAGTAATCTCGCCAAGGTAGTGAAGGGCTTGTTTGATATCCAATGCCAAAAAATCGGAAGCAATGGGGTTATCTATGCCGTTG
>NZ_CAITNG010000159.1 GCF_903893715.1 uncultured Mucilaginibacter sp. | reverse complement strand
CGGCAAAAAGATAAAAGTGGTGAGTGAAGTGGCGTCGGCCATCGGACTGAAAAACGTACAAGCATCGCACCTGCGTGCCGAAGATGTTCCCGGAAAATTCGATTTTGTGGTATCGCGGGCGGTAACACAGCTCAAGGATTTTTATCCCTGGGTGCGCAACAAATTTAATAAAGCCTCCCAAAATGCCCTGCCCAACGGCATCCTCTACCTAAAAGGTGGCGACCTGGCCCAGGAAATCTACGAATCTGGCCTCAATGTGCAGCAATCCTACCTCAAAGATTATTTCGACGAGGAGTTTTTTGAGACCAAGCAGGTGGTGTATGTAAAGGGTTGAGCGATACTATTTCTAATACATTATCGCTATTTTCCCAAGTTAAAGGTAATCGGTAGCGTAAATTGCGTCCTTACCGGTTTCCCATTTTGAAAGGCAGGTATCCATTTAGGCGATAACTGCAGCACACGTATTGCTTCTTCGGCCAATGTTTTTGAAGGACTGCGTACAACAGTAAAATCGCTTAAGCTGCCATCCCGTTCCACTATAAACTGTATAAATACCTTGCCTTGCACCGAATTCTTCCAGTCTTCAGCTGGGTATCTCAAGTTAACAGCTAAAAACTGGTAAAACTTATCCAATCCGCCACGTGGTGTTGGTTCTACCGCTACAATAGTTGTATGGTACTTTTTTCGCAATTGCTCGGCATAGGCTACCGCAGCACTATCAACTTTTTTAACCGTACTGTCGGGAAACGAGGGGATGCTATCCAACACCGTTTTCTTTTGCGCGTTTGCGGCAAGGCTTAAGCTAATCAATGTAAATATTGCGGGTAATAATAGCCGGTAGTTTAGCTTACGGCTACTTTTTGGAGTTTGGGTCAGTATCATTTTAAGGTAGTAGGTAAGTTTAAAGATACATATTCTTCCCAAAAACCACAATCATTGCAGCATAAAAAAGCCGCACCCCTCAAAGCAGGTACGGCTCAATTAAAACTATATACTGGTTATTTATTGTGGACTCAGACCTACCCCAAAAGGCGATTCGGCGTTTTTATCATACAATCGATAAAAGCCAACCTTAGTAGCTTCGGTTAATGCATACGCGCCCGAACCTTTAAACCCATCATTACAATCAACACTGAATTTTATATAGGATATTTTTTTATCGTTGTCAAATTTTATCTTATCGATATTCAGGTCGATTTTCTTTTCGCGCAATTTTGTTTTGTATTCGTCCAGTTGCTCCTTCGTTGTATTTCTGTCAATATACAAAGCAATTTTATTATCGGTTATGATTAGCCCTACATTTGGGCGTACGGTCGGCGCAGGCAATCTGACGTTTGCCGCTGTATATTTTTTCATACCCAAAAGATAAACCATCACGCGTGTTGTATTGTTGGTGTAAGTTTGTATACCGTCTTGCTTTTGTGGAATACCGAAAAAAAGAACTATTGAATAATCTCCGGGTTTGGTTTTTATTTCATCCTTATATCCCTTTATGGTATTAGCTATTTCATCATCAACATCTTTGTTCAAACCTTTTGGGATATTCACGGAGGTGATATGATTATCGTTGATATTGAATACAGCCACCACCGTACCAAAGTCCTTGTTCATTTTAGCCTCTAACGAAGTAGCATGGTCAGCAATGCTTTTTTGTAGACCATAAAATTCGGGCATTGTGCCCGTTCCGCCGATGTTCGGCTCTAAAGTAAAATTCACCGGTATGGTAAACTGCACTCTTACCGGTTTGCCGTTTTGTATGCCCGGTTTCCAGTTTGCGGTTGTTTTTATCGCACGCACTGCCTCTGCCCCCAAAGTTGGCGACGGGGCACGCAATACGCGCATACTATCCAGGCTGCCATCTTTCTCCACAATAAACTGGATGATAACTTTGCCTTGTGTTCTGTTTTTACGGTCTTCTTCAGGGTAGCGTATCGCTTTTGCCAAAACATCATAAAAACCCTGCATTCCATTCGCAGGCTCAGGTTCTTTTTCCACTGCCGTAAAAACCACGTTTGGCGAATTGACATCACTGCTGCCAGGTGTTCCAACACCTTTTTCGGATATCCGTATACCTTGGTTCATCCTAACACCGTTTGCACGGTCAATCTTCGCGTCTATCCATCCCCGGGCATATTCGTTTGTGGTAATAATAATTACCCCATGCGCGCCTGCCGGGCCGTATAAGGCTGTTGCACTTTCCCCCTTTAACACCGAAATGCTTTTTATGTCCGCAGGGTTAATATCGGCCAAACCGGCAATTTCCCCTTCGCCCGGCGCTTTGGTTTTCAGCTTGCGCGTCATTGATGGGGGCAATATCCTGCCGTTAGCAACAATTAAGGGAGATTTAACGGTGTCGAGAATAGTAGTATCGTGTTTGCTTAATACAATGTCGGTTACTGTTGCATCTTTTGGTTTGGCCACCAGGGTGTCGCTTTCAATAACTCCTTTGCCGCGTGTAAGGTGGGTAGTGCTAAAGCTAAACCGGGGCACAGCTATTTCTATATGCCGTGGCAACAGATCCACCAGACCGTAACTCTTGTCGGTAAATGCCATGGTCGATATGCAAAGCAACGCGCATACCAATGGTAAAACCAGCACATATTTAAATTTAGCAGCCCTGCCCGAACGCTTGCGATAAAGCATCGTAATACGCTTTTTCAACAGGTTTTTGTTAAAGAAGGCATTGGTTAAAGTCCCTTGCGATACTCCGTACGCATTGCTGATCAAAAATTCGGCATAGTTGTCGTTGCCGCTTTCAAACTCGGCGGTATGCTGGTCGGCAATATATTCGTGTAGCTCTTTAATGCTGTTTTGCAATAAATAAACAAAAGGGTTAAACCAGTTTGCCACCTTAAGCAGTTCCAGGTAAATAATATCGAACGAATGCCTTTGGCGGATATGCACCCGCTCGTGCCGAATAATAGTTGGCGATGTTGCCAGTTTGGCATCGATAAACAGGTAACGGAAAAACGAGAAAGCTACACTATCATCTTCCACCTCAACCAACACAAAATCCTCGCCAATGCGGGTTGCATTCCGTCGTTTCAGCATCATCAACTTCGTAATCTTAACACATAAAATGATGAGCATGGCCACGGTAATGGCTGCATAAGCCATCAGGCAATAATCAAATAGGGTATAGGCTGGTGCTGCCGGTTCAGATAATTGAATGGTCTGCAAATCGCCAATAGTAATATTGGCGGGCATCACGTTTGCTACCTGTGTAATAGGTTCCTGCGGCTTTAATACCCCCAATTGTATCAATGGGATAAAAAATGCCAGCGTACTGGTTGCCAGTAAATACACACGGCTCAGCTGGTAGTACGTTTCTTTCCGCAATAAAAACCAATACAATATATAGAAGGCAGCCAGATATAGGTTGGCCTCTAACAGGTAGCGCATCCAATTCATTTTTGGTTGTTTTTAAGTTTTTGGGCCAGTTTGGTAATTTCTTCCAATTCGTTTATGCTCAGGTTTTTTTCTGTTACCAGGAAGGATACCAGGCTTTGGTACGAGTTGCTGAAATAATTGTTCATGATCTTATCAAACGCGAACTTTTTATAATTCTCCTCGCTTACGGTAGGGAAGTACACGTAAGAATTACCATAAGCCTTATGGTCGATAAAGCCCTTGGTTTCCAATACCCTGATCACGGTGGATACGGTATTGTACGCTGGTTTTGGCTCAGGCATTTGCTCCAGCACGTCTTTCACGATGGCCTCGTTCAGTTGCCACAATATGCGCATTACCTGTTCTTCGGCCCTGGTGAGTTCTTTGATCTGTTTCATTATTGTACGGGGTTATTAATTAACAAGTTAAAGTTAAAAACTATTTTATTAGTTTACAAACTATTTTTGTAGTTTTTTGATAAAAATTGAATTTTTGAAATTTAGATATTAAATATAGCTGTTCATTGCGTATAAACTTAAGGCATGTTTATTTATGTAGCAATAAATTTATATTTTCGGCAAAATCGCCTATGTCAACACTTCACCAGCTTGCTTTAACCTTTACCCGCCACATTGGCGACCATCTCACTAAAGTATTGGTAAGCTATTGCGGCAGTGCCGAAGCCGTGTTTGAGGCATCGCCAAAAAAACTGGCGCAGATACCGGGCATCGGGGCCAAGGCCATCGAGCAATTGCACTCTCCGGCAGAGGCCATGCAATTAGCTGCAGCCGAATTGGCCTTTATCGAAAAGAACGATATCAAAGTGTTGTTTTATACCGATCCCGCTTATCCTAAACGCTTAAAATCCTGCGCCGATGCCCCGGCGCTACTATACTATAAAGGTACCGCCGATTTAAATCATGCCCGTATCATCAGCATTGTGGGTACCCGCAACGCAACGGATTACGGCAAGCAATTATGCAAAGAACTGATAGAAGATCTGAAAGGTTACGATGTGTTGATTGTAAGCGGACTGGCCTATGGCATTGATATTTGCGCCCACAAAGAGAGCCTCCGTATGGATATACCTACTGTCGGCGTGTTCGCGCATGGGCTCGACCGGATCTATCCGGCGCAAAATAAGGCTGTTGCCGATAAAATGTTGACCAATGGTGGCTGGCTGACCGATTTTCCATCAGGCACCGTCCCCGATAGGGAAAACTTCCCCAAGCGCAACCGCATAGTGGCCGGCATTGCCGATGCCACGATTGTGGTAGAGGCCAATATAAAAGGCGGCGCACTTATTACCGCCGAAATTGCCAACTCGTACAACCGCGATGTTTTTGCCTTCCCCGGAAGGATAACAGACGAATACTCAACCGGATGCAACTTCCTCATCCGCAATAATAAAGCGGCTTTGCTGACCTCGGGTGCCGATTTGGCCTATATTTTAGGTTGGGAAAAACCGGATGGGAATACCAAACAAAAACCGCAGTTGAGCTTACCTATCGACCTGACAACAAACGAAAGGCTCATCTTCGAAACCATACAACAAAACGCAGGGCAATTGGGGATAGATGATTTGGCCATTAAAACTGCGTTGCCCCTTAGCCAGTTGGCCATGAACTTATTGAACCTGGAAATGCAGGGCTTTGTACGTTCGCTGCCGGGCAAAACCTACAGCATCGAACATTAATCGCCGTTTTTCGGAAAGTCGTAAAATTTAACCCGGCCCATGCCTTCGCCAGCCAATTCCCAATGGTCGGTATTAAACTCTATTACGGCTACCGCGCAGGTGGGCATATCGGCCATATCGTGCGTTAACTCGTATAGCAGGTCGCTCATGCCGGGATTGTGCCCAACTAAAGCCACAAAATCATCGTCATCGGGCAACTTGTTGATTACACGTAGCAAATCTGCGTATCGTGCATCGTAAATGGCTTCATTATACGATATTTCGGGTAAATTCAACTTTAGCGAAAAAGCCA
Organism: uncultured Mucilaginibacter sp.; assembly: GCF_903893715.1. GTDB lineage: Bacteria > Bacteroidota > Bacteroidia > Sphingobacteriales > Sphingobacteriaceae > Mucilaginibacter. The sequence goes on along the minus strand of NZ_CAITNG010000159.1, from coordinate 2,845 downwards.
GAGCAGTGGTTTTTGCCCTTAAGGCCGGACTCGATATAATGCGCTGCGGAATGATTGATTGTTGTAACAACCGGGCAGCCATTTGCGGCGCAGCGGCAAGCCCGCGTTCATTTAATGGCCTGTCGAAATCATCCTGGGTAGGATCGTTCCAGTCAGATTTCGCGTGACGCACTAACATCAGTTTCTTCATTTCCTTATCAACAGTTGTTTATCGTAATTGTTTTAAAAATCAAAGCCTAATCCCATCGAAAATACACGATTTTTTACACTAATAGTCCCGGAAGCCAGTGTTTGGTCGGCAGCTATGTTATTTAAGCCAAAAGCGTAGTTTACGTTAAAGGTTAAATGGTTGTTTAGTTCTAAGCCGCCCATAAAGGTAGCCCCGTATTCTACTTTCTTATAGTCTTCTGTATCGCCAAAAGTAACGGCCTGCCCCGATGTTACGTTGGTGGTCTCGTTTTGGTCGTTTCCGCTCAAGCCCCAGCCTATATAAGGCCCGGCCCCAACAGATATTTTCCCCATCCGTTTAACATTGAATCTATAAATAAAGTTTACAGGCACGTCCAGATAGGTTAAGGTTATAATGTCGGTTTGCGCGTTTTGATAAGCTTTTACCCCTTTACCCAATATACTGATGCCCGGTTCTAAATAAAAGCTATCGCCCAGATATTTATCAAAATAGCCGGTAACTTTTAACGTGGTTACCGAATTTGTCGACAATATATCCGGGTCGTTAATGCTTTGCGATGCAAAACATACCTCGCCGCGTATACCAAACTTCAGGTCCTGGCCAAACGAACAGTGATAAACTACGATAAACAATACCAGGGGAAATAGTATTTTTTTCATGTAAAACTGACAATTAATCAACCCTCTATTTTACGCATTATTTGCGAAGCTAACAACAACATTTTCAGGTATATCGTTCATGCATTTAAAATGCCCCAAAGGGCACTTATCCAACCCGAATTTTGAACAGGGCCTGCAAGCCAATTCAATGCCTATCACTTCGGCATCCTTTACCTGGTACGGCTGCACGCCCAATAACTCGGGTACCGTACTTCCCCAAATAGACGCTATCGGCACTTTAAATGCTTCGGCTATATGGGTAAGCCCGGTATCAAAACCAATCACCCGTGTTGCTTTCGACAACAAATAAACCGACTCATCTAACGTAGTTTTTCCGCAGGCATTATAAATTTTATCGCCAACAGTTAAATTTATTTCTTCGCCGTTAGCTTTTACATCGTTGCCGCCCAACAACACAACCGGCAATTCTATTTGCCCGCAAATATTGCTGATTTTCGCGTTCGGCATCCGCTTGGTAAAATGCGTGGCGCCGATGATGAATACCACATAACCTTTTTGGTGCGACGCCGGTAACAAGTCGGCCAGTTGGTACTCCTTCTTAATAAAATAATCTATCGGCTTTTCATCGTTTTTGACGCCTAAAAAAGCAACCGCCTGCATATAACGGTCGACCAAATGGGTTGCAGGCACCAGCTTAAGCCTTAATTTGAGCGACAGCCACTTGCGCACCGTATATTTCGGGAAGGTCGACGATTTTATCCCCGTCCTCAACTTGATGATGGCCGTGCGCAGGTTGTTGTGCAAATCGATGATATAGTCATACTGACCAGCCTTTATCTCATCAATGGTATCCGACAATTTGTCCTTTAGCAAGAGTACTTCATCCACATAGGGGTTGCCATCGTAAATGTATTTAAAGGCCGCTTTGGTTAAAAAATGGACCTCGCCACCCGGCAACTGCTCTTTTAAACAACGTACCACCGGCGTGGTATAAATAATGTCGCCCATTGAGCTGAAGCGTATCACCAGTATTTTGAGGCCTTTTTTCAATGCGTCGCTATTTTTGTTTTGCGGCTTGCAAAAGCCTTGTTTATCTGTTCAAAACTCAAGGCGTTGAGGCACCTTTCCTTATAAAGGCCGCCTTTGCGGGCCACCAAAACGCCATAATGCATATCCAAAAAGCCTTCCACGCGGTGCGCGTCGGGGTTAATAGACAACCAAACTCCCTTGTCTAAAGCATACTGGTGCCAGCGCCAATCCAGGTCCAAACGCAACGGGTTGGCGTTTATCTCTATCACCACATTATTGGCGGCACAGGCATCTATTACCTTTTTATAATCGATAGGGTAACCGTTACGGCTCAACAACAGCCTGCCGGTAGGGTGGCCCAAAATGGTGGTATACGGGTTTTCAATTGCCTTTATCAATCGCGCTGTCGCCTTGTCTTCGGCCATTTTCAAATTGCTGTGTACCGATGCTACTACAAAATCGAAACGCTGTAATGTCTCGTCAGGGTAATCCAGCGAACCATCATTCAGTATATCCGACTCAATGCCCTTAAAAATATGGAAACCCTCCAATTTCTTGTTCAAGCTATCTATCTCCTCATGCTGCCGCAGCACCTGTTCAATGCTCAAGCCTTTGGCGTAAAAAGCCGTCTTGCTATGGTCGCACATGCCCAGATATTCCAGTTTCAATGTATCGCGACAATACAGCGCCATTTCCTCAATGGTATTCACGCCATCGCTCCAGGTACTGTGGTTATGTAGCGTGCCTTTCAGGTCGGCGTACTCAATAAGCTTTGGCAACTCATTTTTAGCTGCTTTCGCGATGAAATCATCGTCCTCGCGCAGTTCAGGCGCCATATATTGCAGGCCGGCTTTTTGATATATTTCCTCTTCGCTGGTTGGCTTAAAGTTAAGGCCTTTTATCAAAGCCAAAACTGCCTCTACATGTTCCTTGTTGCCTGTTTTTACAAAAACCTGCTTATAATAGTCGGTGTCGGCAACAGTGATGCTCACCCTTACACCGTGTT
>NZ_CAITNG010000158.1 GCF_903893715.1 uncultured Mucilaginibacter sp. | reverse complement strand
TTTTAGTAATATTGAATTTAAATGAGTTTAGTGTCCCTGGAAAATTTTATTCAGCAAGGTGATTTACAGAACCTTGCCCTATTGCTCGACAAAAACCCCGAGCTTGCCAAAAGCATCACGAGCCACCATGTTTCGGTCATTATGCTGGCCTGCTACTATAAAAAACCTGCCGTTGCCGACCTTTTACTTAAATACCTTGACGAGCTGAGCATATTTGAAGCTGCCGCCGTAGGCAAATTTGATGTGATAGCGCACCTCATTTACACCCACCCCGAAGCGGTTAATGCCTTTTCGGAAGATGGTTTTACTCCGCTGGGTTTGGCATGCTATTTTAGCCACTTCGAAATTGCCCGCTTTTTGGTGCTGAAAGGTGCCGATGTAAACCTCTGCTCGAAAAACGGTTTTAAGGTTTACCCCCTGCACTCGGCTGTAGCCGCCAACCATACCGATATTGCCCGTATGCTGATAGAGCACGGCGCGCTGGTGAACGTAAAACAGCAATCGGGTGTTACGCCGCTGCACTCAGCAGCGCAGAACGGTAATTTAGAGCTGTTGATTTTGTTGTTGGAGGCAGGTGCCACCGTAAATGCCCGCATGGAAGGCGGCAAACTACCCGCCGACCTGGCTGCCGAAAAAGGTTTTGATGAAATTGCCGCTATTTTGACGGATTGATATTTTATTGATTGATTGATCGAATGATTGATTGACTGATTGATCAATAATTGACTGCCGCGTGCTAATCTGCCCCAGCGGGGCTACCTGTTTGTAGCGATTTAATTGCAACCGGATATTGCGCCGTAGGTGCTACCCTTCCTATAATAAAACCTTCTGCCCTATCGGCCAAAAATTTGTTAAATACTGTTAAACAATTAGTTATATTGTTTAAGGTGGGATATTTTTACCTCCTCAACATTAACAACGGGACTTTTTTCATCCATCAGCATTGATAAAATATTTCATCTGTTTCATGTTTATCGGCTTTAGCCTACACATATACGCGCAAAAGGTTAGCGGGACAATTGCCGACAAAACAACCGGGCTGCCGGTTGGTGGTGCTTTGGTGATATCATCTGCTTCGAGGACTGCCTCGGGTAACGACGGCAAATTTGAAATTGCGGTTTCGGGTTTTACCGACACCATAAAAATTGTTTACATCGGGTACAAAACCTATTTATTGCCAATGAGCAAAATCATCTATCCTGTAAGGATAGCGTTAGAACCGGCTGTTATATCACTTAAACAAGTAAGCATCAATGCTGCCCGTGATTACCGCAGGGACTCGCTGTTGAACAGGAAGTTGTTTGAAAGAGAGTTTAATTATACCGGACCAAAAGTAAAAGACATGTTTTTACCTAACATGGGCAAAGGGCCGGGTGAAATTTTATCGGTCGACCCACTGTTGCTGTTGGCAATACTTACAAAAAAGAAAAGCGCCGAATACAAATTGCACCAGGACGTTGTTTTGGATGAGCAGGCCGCCTTTGTTAACCGCAAATTTTCAAGAACGCTGGTCGGGCAAACCACCGGGCTAAAAGGTGATACCTTGAACGCGTTCTTAAGCCAATACCGGCCAAGCTACCAGTTTTTACAAAAAGCCAGCGAATACGACCTGTTGATCTACATTAAAGACAGTCTTAAAAAATTTAGGCAACAAGGTATAACCCAGATCAACCCTTTCGACACTACATTGTATAAAAATCATCACTAAAAAATCCATCATGAAACCAGCACTATTACTTCTTTTCGTTGCATTCTTATTTAGTTGCGGCCAAAAAAACGAAAAAGCACTTGCGACCAAAACAGTTGACATCAAAGAGTTTTACAAAGATGTACCGGCATTGTATTCGTCCATCAAGAGCGAAAACATGTATTCGGGCATTGTAAAAGACACCTTCAGGATATACAGCGCTTTGCCAAAAGGCTATGATGAAAAAAAGAAATACCCGCTGGTGATTTTATTGGATGCCAACGCCTATTTTGAACCTTTTGTTGCGGAAACAAAACTGGCCACTATTACAGCAGATATACCCCCAATCATCATCACAGGGATAGGGTACAAGGATTTTTGGGCCATGGACTCGTTACGCACACGCGACTATACGTCGGTAGTGCGAAAAGATGAGCCGGGTTTTGGCGGGTCGGGAAAATTTGCCCGGTTTATCAATGAGGAACTATTGCCCAAGCTATGCAAACAATACAAGGTTAACCCTGATACCGTTATATTGATCGGGCATTCGTTTGGCGGGGTTTGTACACTGCATTATTTGTTCGATGGCTATAAAAACGGCAAACTAAATATTCAAAACTTTATTTCGGCAAGTCCGCCATTGGAAGATGACAACCGTTTATTGTTTGAAATGGAAAACCAGGCCGCGGCTTCAAAAAACGTCCTTCCGTTTAAACTGTATTTAAGCAAAGGCACGCTCGATGTTGACAGTGGTGCCAGGAGCGACGCACTGACCGATCTGCAAAAGCAAATGCTATCGCATCATTACAAAAAGGGTAAATTTAAATTTATTGCGTATGGCAATTTTGAACATTTGGACGCAGCTATGCCCGGTTTTATGAAAGGGTTGAGTTATATTTTTGAAAAATAACGGATTTATCCTTAGTAGACTACAGATCGATAGTGCGGGGATGTTTACGTTTTACATAATTGCGGATATCCAATACGATCCCTGCAAAGAAGTAAAATATGAGCGGGAAACCCACTGCTAAAAAGGACGAGTAGATAAAAAACAGGCGAATTTTTGAAATGGAGATATTAAAGCGTTCGCCTAAATAGGTGCACACACCAAAGGAGTGTTTTTCGAAAAAGGTTAATATACGCTGTACCATGTTTAAGCCATTTTTAATATTTTGATGCCGATGCCGCACTGTAAACACTTTTTTTGATTACAATACGAGTTTTTTAACTCCAGCAATGCCTGCGACCGGAACGCGGTATCAATCTTTAAGCCCATATCGACAAAGCTGTTTATGATATGGTTTTGCTCTGCAGGCATCATCTCTAACAGTTGCAAACTACGATTAATATAACGCTCGGATTGCATGTTATTGCCGTAAGTGAATAAAAATAACACTAAAGTATTTAAAATCAAAATATCAACCGACGATTTCCCTAATTTTTTAACTAAAGGTTTCGATTCTTTATCAAACTGATAGTGGTTTTGCCAGTACGGATTGATGTTCAGGTCGTCAAAAAGTTCGCGCAGTTTTTGGGGGTCTTTGATTTCGAGCACCTTCGAAAACAGGTGATTGGATTGGCTTACCAATGCCGCGAACTGCGCCAGCCTGATGGTAGGGAAGTTTGACGGCCGCAGGCGCAGAAACTTCCACAAATGTTTTTGGATGGGTTTGAGCTTGTATTTCTGTTTCAAAAAGGCGTATTCCTTTTGCAGGGATTGCGGGTAGTCATCGGCCAGGCTATCCTCCAAAAAACCCGCCTGGCCGAATATCAAAGCCTCGATTTGCAGCGGGTTGTTTTTATGCTTGGCCAAAATAACCTGCGGCAACGAGCGCGCCAACAACTCGAAAGGCAGGGCATTGGTTTTAAAACCAAAGTTGGCTGCCAGGTACTGGTAAAAGGTTTCTTCCCAATCGCCGCGGTTGGTTTCGAGGGTTTTGGTAACCTCGGCCGAGCGTTTTTGCAGGCGTTCTATCAGCACGCGGGTAAGCCAATTACTTAATATCAAATCATCAACCGCGCCTATCGACTTTTCACAGGGGATGATTTGTTGTTCCCCAAATACCAGGCGTTGGTACCGGGCTTGCAGTTCAGGGTCGATACGGTCGCGCAATATAATGGTTGGTACAGGGCTGCCATCTTTCCTACTCACCGGTTCGTCATCACGGTAAACCACATGGAGTATCACATTATCATAAGCCTTATCATCGGGGTGGCCGTGGCGTTTCCAGTCGGACGAGCATAAATGCACCTCAGCATTGCCCGCCCATAGCGTATCCCCTATCCTTACTTTGGCATGCTGAAAATCGGGCCCGGCATCGGTATTTTGTAAACCGGGGGATACAATTTCAACACTTTCGCCATCGGTGGTTTGCAGCCCGTTCCAATCGAACAGCCTGAATTTCCATACATATTGGAGAAAGTCTTCGTTGAAAAACATGTTGGTGAGTAGTCAGTAGTGAATGGTGAGTTAGGCGTTCTGTTTAAATGTCGAACTAAAATAACAATTCAATTGCACATCTGCACATTTACTCATTCACACATTTAAATCACCCCCGCTTTCTCCAACTCCAACTCCATTTCCTGCTGAATACTCAACGCTTCAGCCCGGGCGGCTTCGGCAAAGTCTTTGCCACTTGAGGCGAAGATGATGGAGCGCGATGCGTTGACAATGAGGCCGCAATCTTTGTTCATGCCGTATTCGCAAACCTCGGCAAGGCTGCCGCCCTGGGCGCCTATGCCGGGTACGAGGAGGAAATGGTTGGGCGCATGGTTGCGGATGTCGATAAAGCTGGCGCCTTTGGTGGCGCCTACCACGTACATCATCCTATCATCACCGGCCCAAGTATTGGCTTTTTTTATCACTTCTTCAAACAGGTAATTGTCGCCTATAGGCAAAAACTGGAAATCTTTACTGCTTTCGTTGGATGTCAATCCCAGCAGGATGACCCATTTGCCCTCGTATTTTAAATAAGAGATTACACTATCGTGCCCCATGTAGGGCGCTACGGTTATCGCGTCGAAGCTCATACCCGAAGATGCTTCGTCGAAAAAAGCTTTGGCATACATGTCGGAGGTATTGCCCAAATCGCCGCGCTTTGCATCGATGATGTTGAGCGTTTCTTTGGGCAGGTATTGCCAGGTTTTTACCAGGCTTTGCAGACCTGCTACGCCCCTGCTCTCGTAAAAAGCCGCATTGGGTTTGTAGGCTATGCAAAGGTCGCGGGTGGCATCAACTATTTGGCGGTTAAACTCGTAAACAGGGTCGGCATACTCGAGCAAGTGGGCCGGTATCTTTTCGATATCCGAATCGAGGCCGACACATAAAAACGATTTCTTTTTTTTGATCTGGGCGATGATCTGTTGACGGGATGGCATGAATATTGGGCGTTATTGTATTACAAAATAATGAAAAAACAGGTAATAATTTTGCCCTTTGGCCGAAATATTTTTAAATTAATTTGAAGTTTTAAATAAATTGACTAAAATTGCAATGTTTTCCTGAATTTCTTGCACCAAAGAATCAGTTTGTTTTCCGAATAATTTATTGAAAAACAGCATTTAAATTTTTCCCGAGCTGGTGTTGCAAGCTAATTTCTACACAAAAATATCCCTTTTGAAATATTATTCTCACAAATGTCTGATACAACCGAATTAAACGATAAACTCGTTTCTGAACTACGTACGTTGGCCAAAAGTTTCGGAATTGCCGAAGCGGATAGCTTAAGAAAAGCAGAATTGATTACCAGTATTGTTGAACAACAACAACTGATTGAAGCTGCCCGCCTGCAACAGGAAACAGTTACTAAAGATTACACCGCACACAACACGCCCGAAGTTGCCGAAACCGCAGCCGTTGAAGAAAGTGCCGATAAGCCCCGCAAAAGGTTGCGCACCTTAAAATCGAAAACTGATTACCGGGTTGAAGTACCTTTAAATGATACCAACCTGTTTGAACAGGAGGAAGAAGAAGAAGCTTCGGTACAACCGACTGAAAGCAATACGGCATCGGCCATGGACGCCGCTACCGAAGAAATAAAACCACAGGCAGGTCAGCCTGATGTTGCGGAAGCACGCCCTGCAAAATTTGAACGCAATAAGTTCGTTAATCAGAACGGAGGCCAGCAGCAAAAAAGCCAGGAGCCGGCCATCAACCTCGATTTTGATAACGTTATTGTTAACGAAGGCGTTTTGGAAATTATGCCCGATGGTTATGGTTTTCTGCGTTCGTCGGACTATAATTATTTGACTTCGCCCGATGATATCTATGTATCGCAATCGCAAATTAAGCTGTTTGGTTTAAAAACCGGCGATACCGTGCGTGGCAGCATACGCCCGCCAAAAGAAGGCGAAAAATATTTTCCGCTGGTACGTGTGGAGGCTATTAATGGCCGTATACCTGCCGAAGTGCGCGACCGTGTTCCATTTGACCACTTAACGCCGCTTTTCCCTTCGGAAAAACTGAATTTATTTACGGAGTCAGGCAACTACTCTACCCGCATCATCGACCTGTTTGCCCCTATCGGTAAAGGTCAGCGTGGTTTAATTGTAGCACAACCTAAAACAGGTAAAACCATGTTGCTAAAGGATGTGGCCAACGCCATTGCCCGTAACCACCCCGAGGTTTACCTGATTATATTACTGATAGATGAACGCCCTGAAGAGGTTACCGATATGGCCCGCAGCGTACGCGCCGAAGTGGTATCATCAACATTTGATGAGCCTGCCGAACGCCACGTAAAAATCGCCAATATCGTGTTGGAAAAAGCAAAACGTATGGTGGAGTGCGGCCATGATGTGGTTATCCTGTTGGATTCCATAACCCGTTTGGCACGTGCCTATAATACAGTAGCACCGGCATCGGGTAAAATATTATCGGGTGGTGTGGATGCCAACGCCTTGCATAAACCAAAACGTTTCTTCGGTGCGGCACGTAAAATTGAGGATGGCGGCTCATTGACCATCATTGCTACAGCATTAACCGAAACCGGTTCGAAAATGGACGAAGTAATCTTCGAAGAGTTTAAAGGTACCGGTAACATGGAGCTACAGTTGGACAGGAAGCTGTCGAACAAACGTATATTCCCTGCTATCGATTTGACCGCATCGAGCACACGCCGCGACGATTTGTTGCTTGACCGCGAAACCTTGCAACGCATCTGGATTTTACGCAATCACCTGGCCGATATGAACTCGCAGGAATCGATGGAGTTTTTGCAGGCGCAGATGCGTGGCACAAAAACCAACGAAGAGTTTTTGATATCGATGAACTCGTAATAAAAAATACAAACATAAAGCCCGGCGAAAATACATCGCCGGGTTTTTTTATGGATAAATCGCAATATATTCGCAGTAGAAATGCCCAACATTACCAAACACCTCCCAAACGCTATTACCTGCGCCAATTTGTTTAGCGGATGCGTGGGCATTGTGCTGGCTTTTCAGCATCATTTATTGTTTGGAGCCTATGCCATTTTTGTAGCCGCCATTTTCGATTTTTTTGACGGGTTTGCCGCGCGTTTGTTGCACGCCTACTCCAATATGGGCAAAGAGCTCGACTCGCTGGCCGATGTGGTGAGCTTTGGCGTTTTGCCGGGCGTAATTTTGTACCAGTTATTTTTAGAATCGCCGCAGATTGATGGTGTGAGCGAATATTTGAACTATATCGCTTTTTTGATACCTGTATTTTCGGCGCTGAGGCTGGCCAAGTTTAATTTGGATGCCCGCCAGGCCGAAATATTTATCGGTTTGCCCACACCGGCAAACGCTATTTTGATTGCATCGTTACCGATTACCCTATTGCACCAAAATGTTTTTTACGAGCCTTATATATTGAACGCGTTTTCGCTTTCGTGTTTTGTACTGGTAATGTGCATGTTGCTGGTGGCCGAAATGCCGCTCATGTCGCTGAAGTTTAAGGGCTTCGGGCTTAAAGGAAACATTTACCGATATTTATTGATTGGGTTATCGGCAATTATGCTGGTAATTTTTAAATTTGCAGCCATACCCATGGTGATATTTGTTTATATCGCCATTTCAATTTTTCAATTCAAAATAGCGCATGATAAAGTTTAAGGCAGAAATTGACGTAATGCCCAAAAAAGAGATATTGGACCCGCAAGGCAAAGCCGTAACCGGCAGCATGAAAAACATTGGCCTTGGCGAAATACAAAACGTGCGTATTGGCAAACATATCTCGCTCGAGATTGAAGCCGGTACCGAAGATTTAGCGCGCCAAAAAGTTGATGAAGCCTGCAAAAACCTGCTGGCTAATTTAATTATGGAAAGCTATAGTTTTGAACTGAAGGCTGTTTAAAGCAAAGCCTGCTTTTCGGCCATAATTTTATGGAGCTTGGCCAATGATGGCTCTAAAGCTGCATTTACTTCATTATATTTTTCGATAATTTCGTTGATGCCTGCGCCTGCCTTGGCCAGTTTTTCAATTTGCAGCATATTTTCCTGCGAAGTGGTCATGCCAAAAAAGCCAAGGTTGGCTTTGAATTTGTGTGCTGCCGACGCTACCAAAGTAAAGTCCTGCGCAAGTATGGCGCCATGAATCACCCCCATTTGCTCGGGCGATTGCTGCAAAAACATTTCAATCGATTCGACGAGAAACTCATCGCTGCCATCTGCGATTTCGATAATCAATGCTAAATCAAAATTCTCGTCGGATGTTTCTAACTGTGACATGGTAATTAATTAGATTATAAAATTACAATTTTTTGTAAAAAACACGATATGTATTTTTTATAAACGGAAATTTTGTAACCTCCGATTTTTACGACGGTATATCCAGTACCTCATTTAATTGCCGTATTGTTTTTTTTAAAAACGGATGTACCAACAGCGGCGCTATTTCAGATAAAGGTTGCAGGGCAAATTTGCGCAGGTGCATTTGCGGGTGTGGTACCACCAGGTCCGGCTCATTGATTACTTGATCGCCATAAAGCAAAATGTCGATATCGATGGTGCGCGAACCCCATTTCTCTTTACGTTCGCGGCCCATTTGCAATTCAATAGCCAAAATGGTGTTTAAAATTTCGCGGGCAGGCATATCGGTTTGCAGCAGCAAAACCTGGTTTAAATAGTCGGGCTCATCTGTTTTGCCCCAGGCCGGGGTTTGCTGTACCGCCGACCGCTTTATGATAGGCGCAATGGCTTTTTCGATAGCCTCAACAGCCTGAGCCAAAAACAATTCCCTGTTACCAAGGTTACTTCCCAACAGCAAATAAACATCAATCATTGTTGTAACAAATAATATACCATGCGCTCTTAATGTTATCCCGCTATGAATTAGTAATTTTGCATAGTTAAAGCTTTAAAATATTAAATGAAACAATTCTTCAAATTTGTTTTTGCCACCATGCTTGGCATTTTCCTCATCACGGTCCTGTTTATTTTAGTTGTGGTTGGCATTATTGTAGTGGCCAGCGGCGATAAAACCGTTGATGTATCCTCCAACTCCGTTCTCCGCATCGCACTAAATACCCCCATAGCCGAGCGCACCCCAAACAACGAAATAGCATCGCTTTTTGGTCTCGATGAAAAAAACATTGGGCTTAACGATATACTCGCCAATATAAAAAAGGCAAAAACCGACAGCCATATTAAAGGTATCTTTCTGGACGAAAGCTATATGCTATCGGGCCAGGCCACTACCGAAGAGATACGCAACGCGTTGATCGACTTTAAAAAATCGGGCAAATTTGTAGTGGCCTATGCCGAAATATATACCCAAAGCTTCTACTACTTAGCCTCGGTTGCCGATAAAGTGTACATTAACCCCAAAGGTATTTTTGAGTTTAACGGATTTAGTTCGGACGTTACCTTTTTAAAAGGCGGGCTGGATAAATTGGGTATTGATATGCAAGTGATTAAAGTGGGCACCTATAAAAGCGCTGTTGAGCCTTACTTTTTAACCAAAATGAGCCCGGCCAACCGCGAACAGGTAACCTCCTACTTAGGTTCGATGTACGACCATTTTCTGACCAACATCAGCAAGAGCCGGAAGGTAAGTGTGGACTCGCTGCGCAATATCGCTAATAATATGCTGATACAAACGCCTGAAGACGCTGCAAAATATCACTTAGTAGATGGCGTAAAATATAAAGATGAATTGCTGGACGAGCTGCGCGACCGTACCGGCATCAGCGAAAAGAAAGAAATTAAGAGCATCGACATCGCGAAATATACCAAAGCAAGCGGCGATGACAGCGATACCAGCAGCAACAGCCGCATTGCTATTGTTTACGCGTCGGGCGAAATAGCAGGAGGTGATGGCGATGACAATAGCATCGGTTCCGAAAAAATATCGAAAACCCTGCGCAAGGTACGCATGGACGATAAGGTGAAAGCCGTTGTTTTACGGGTTAACTCGCCGGGCGGTAGCTCATTGGCCAGCGATGTGATATGGCGCGAGGTGGTGCTCACCAAAAAAGTGAAACCCATCATTGTATCTATGGGCGATCTGGCTGCATCGGGCGGGTATTATATCAGCTGCGCTGCCGACTCGATTTATGCCGAGCCGAACACCATTACGGGTTCTATCGGCATCTTCGCGGTGCTGCCCAACATGCAAAAGTTTTTTAACGACAAGCTGGGCATCACCTTCGACGGTGTAAAGACCGGCAAATTTGCCGATTTGGGCAATATATCGCGCCCGTTGACACCCGAAGAAAAAGCGATACTACAAACCCAGGTTAACCGCGGGTACGATGAATTTACCAAAGCTGTGGCCCAGGGCCGCCATAAAACACAGGCCTATATCAACAGTATTGGCCAGGGCCGCGTATGGACCGGCGAACAAGCTGTAAGCAAGGGCCTGGTTGATAAATTGGGCAACATCAACGATGCCATAGCATCGGCAGCTAAAAAAGCAAAGGTTAAAGAATATAGGGTAGTAGCCTACCCCGAGCAGGAAAGCGGCTTAAAAGCTTTGACCCACGGCATGAGCGCGCAGGTGCGCACCTCGATGCTAAAAAGCGAATTGGGCGATAATTATAAATACTATAACCAGATAAAAGAAGTTAGCCAACTGAGCGGTATGCAGATGCGGTTGCCTTATGAGGTGGTGGTGAAGTAGTGAATGGTGAGTTGTGAGTAGCTTGCTTACTTTTTAAGATATTTTTAGAAGCCATTCGGAGACGGGTGGCTTTTTTTGTGGGATGTTAAAACTTGTGTATTAAATGAATATCTAATTTAAACATTTCATCGTTTACTTGAGCTTGATAAAGTCGAGCGTGAGGTAATTTATTTTCAATAACTTCATATATTTCTTTTCTCTGATTTTCCGGCATATTACACCCCAAAATAATTTCTCTTATTGCTTCAGGTGGTAATGCATATGCCTTATTGGCTGAATCTCCTTTTGTTACTCGAAATTCATCTTCGTATTTCCAGTGTTTTGATTTTGTATTTAACATTTTGATTATAACCGCGGCACCTGTTCCAAATAAAGACAATTCTGGAAAAACATCATCGTAAATAACGGGCCCTATTGCGCCTTTAACAATTTCATATAAAATATCCCTATCTAATCCAACACAAAAACCTTTATGGCTATTTGCATAATGGGACCACATTAACAAGTTGTCATTATTTCTTGCTAATGATAAAATTCCAAATGACTTATGGACATTCTCTTTTGTTTCTGCATGTACTTCTTTCCAATATGAGTCGTTCTCAAAAACACCAGAGCTTTGTCTTTTGTACGCTATTTCATGTATTTCGGAATCTAATTTTTCTGGCCATTCCCTTTTTGCGACTTCAATCAGTTTCTTGAAAATATTTTCTGGCGTCATTTCGTCTTTGCTATATCTAAATGGCAAAGACGCATCAAAGGGGTCATTCAAATTAGCGGGCGATGCCAAGAAAACTTCTGCATCCGTAAGGACACGTCTGTGGTATGAATCAGTCCATGTTCTGTATTTATATAGCGTTTTGGGTATGCCATCCAACTCTTTCATTCTCAAATTTTTACCAAAACTACTTATTTAGAAATGAATCATTATAAACTCTCGTCTTTGCATATCCCATAAATTTTCACTATATTATATGGAATGAAAGCATTATGGAAAGATAAGATAATGAGATTAAAAACATTCTTACTTTTTCCCCCCTTTGTGGCAATGATTGATTTCTGCCTGTCAGCAGACAGGGACCGAATGATTGAATAAAAAATTTAAAATAGTTCTTACAATTCCCCCCCCGGTTGATGGAAGTTGTGCTTTACGTTCTTTGAAAAAACCATATTTACCCTCCCTTCCCGATAGCTATCGGGATGAGTGGCAGTGGCAGTGGCAAGTAGCAGTAAACAAAATGTACTTTGAAAATACCCATATAGCCCCCTCTAAATCTCCCCCGGTTGGGGAGACTTTAAGAAATGACACAAATTTGCATATCTGCACATTTACTCATTTGCACATTGAATAGTTTTGTATTTTTATAGCTTTCAGCCGATATGGAAAACAAAGCTATAGCCCGCACTTTACGCCTGTTGTCGCAGTTGATGGAACTGCACGACGAGAACCCTTTTAAGATAAAATCGATAGCCAACGCGGCATTTAAGGTGGATAAGTCGCCGGTAAAGCTTGGGGGGAAATCGTTGGAGGAACTGGAAAAGGTGGACGGAATCGGCAAAAGCATTGCCGCCAAACTGGTGGAACTGTTTGAAACGGGCACCATCGCCGAGTTACAGCAATTGCTCGACGCCACCCCGGCAGGCATTGTGGAGATGCTGGGCATCAAAGGCATCGGACCTAAAAAAATAGCCACTATTTGGCACGACCTGGGCATTGAGAACGTAGGCGAACTGTATTACGCCTGCAACGAGAACCGCCTGATAGAGGCCAAAGGCTTCGGCTTGAAGACCCAGGAAGACATCAAAAAGGTAATTGAGTTTAAGATGGCCAGCAGCGGCAAGTTCTTGTACGCGCAGGTGGAACCGATTGCCGATGAATTGCTGAAACGTTTTGAAGCTTTGTTCCCCGGGATAACAATAACCCTTTGCGGGGAGTTTAGGCGGCGTTGCGATATTATCAACGAGTTGTGTTTTGTGATAGCGACCGACCCGGATACCGCCATCGCCAAGATACAGCATACCGAATTGCTGAGCGACATGACCGTGCAGCAAAACACGCTAAGCGGTGTAACAGAACACGGTGTAAGGGTGAGCATCACTGTTGCCGACACCGACTATTATAAGCAGGTTTTTGTAAAAACAGGCAACAAGGAACATGTAGAGGCAGTTTTGGCTTTGATAAAAGGCCTTAACTTTAAGCCAACCAGCGAAGAGG
>NZ_CAITNG010000157.1 GCF_903893715.1 uncultured Mucilaginibacter sp. | reverse complement strand
GCTTACACCTAAACAAATGCACATGCAAAAAAACATCAAAATAAAAACTTATAAAAGAGAAGTAAAACCTTTAATAAATAGTCAACTTAATTAACAATAATTGTATCACCAAATCAGTCAACTTTTTTCAGGACGTGACAAGAGGGAAGATGTAAAATGGAAGATGGCGACATGGAATCCGTCCCGATAGCTATCGGGATTGAACATCCGACATAAAAAATAGAACACCCATAAATACCCATACTCTTTTACTTTTGCAGAAAATACACAAGGTCTATGAATAACCCATCTACTATTACCATCGCGCCTAAAAGCGCACGTCCTTTAACCGTTAAACGTTTTGGCTACGGCACCATGCGCCTTACCGGGCCCGGTATTTACGGCGAACCGCCAAACCGAGCCGAAGCTTTACAAATATTGAAAGCGACCACAGAAGCCGGCATCAACTTTTTGGATACGGCCGATTACTATGGCGAAGATGTAACCAATCGGCTCATCGCGGAGGCTTTGTATCCTTATGAGAAGGACCTGGTGATATGTACCAAAGTGGGCGGTGCGCGTAAACCGGATAAAAGCTGGATACCTTTTAACACGCCCGAAAACCTGCGCAGCAGTATCGAGAATAACCTGCGCACCTTAAAATTGGAGCAGATACAATTGGTTCACTTTAGGGTGATACACGGCGGCGCGCCTTTTGAAGAATCGATGGAAGCAATGTTTAAGATGCAGGAAGAGGGCAAGCTATTGCATTTGGGTGTAAGTAATGTTACACCAGAGCAATTGAACACTGCAATGAAAATGGGTAATATCGCCACGGTTGAAAACTTGTATGGCCATGCCCAGCGTACCGATTGGACCACCCCGCATGGCGTTACGCCGGGTGGCGAGGCAGTACTGGGTATTTGTGAAGAGCACGGTATCCCGCTGATACCTTATTTCTCGCTGTTCACTACACAGAACCAAAAGGATGAAAGGATAACAGTCATCGCACAAAAATACGGCCTTACCGAGGCGCAGGTGAATATTGCCTGGCTGCTGCATAAATCGCCATGGATATTGCCGATACCGGGAACATCGCAACTAAAACATTTTGAGGAGAATATAAAGGCAGCAAGTTTAGTGTTGACCGAAGAGGATATGGCTTTTTTGGAGTAAAAAGCCTTACTGACCTGGTTTTTTGGCCTTCAATAGTTCTTTAACGCTTGCTTTAAAAGTGCTATCGCTATAATCAACCCCGGTATGGCCCAACTCGGTGTCGAATACGATGAGTTTGGCTGATATGAGTTTGGCAAATTCGATGGCCGGTGCCGGGTTAACCAAATGGTCTTGCCTGTTGTTCACGATGAGCATTTTTGCCTTGATGTGTTTGGCGGCTTCGGACAGCGAACCGTTAAAAGGACGGCTGATGTCCTGGTTCATGCAGGCTGTTAGCTGGGTACGGAAATCGTTCCAATCGTTTGGTGATAACGCCACAGCCCGCATACTGGCATTAACATTTGCTACAGAAACCGTTTTTGCTATGTTGGCAGGCGTGGTTATAGATAACATAAGCAACAGCCGGGCAAGCGGAATAGATGGGTTGGTGGTATAAGCGCCGTGGTTAAAAGCAGGACTATCGTCAATAGCGGCTATGATGGCTTTGGTTTGGAGGATATCGTAACTGGTGAGTTGTGGGCTGCCTGCGATGGGCACCATGCAATCCACAAAATCGGGATAGGTAACTGCCCATTGATAGGCCTGAAAAGCCCCCATCGACATCCCAACAATAGCGTGCAGATGCTTTATGCCGAATTTTTGGATGAGCAGTTGGTGGTGCGCTTCGACCATATCGCTAATGCTGATGACAGGGAATGATGCGCCATGCTGGGTGGCACTATTTGAAGGCGATGTGGACACGCCATTGGCCAAGGCATCGGCAATAATTAGGAAGTAACGCGTAGTATCAACAAAACGCCAGGGGCGTACAGTGGCCGCTATTTGTTGTGCAGTACCCAAAAACCAGCTGGGGAACAGGATGGCGTTCTTTTTGGTATCGTTGAGTTTACCGTAAGTGAGGTAGCCTATTTTACAATCATTTATTTGCTGACCGGATTGAAGTTTTACGTCGCCGATGGATTCGAGCTTTTGACGATTTTCCAGGTTTTGCGCCCGAACACTGAATGATGCGAGTACCAGGAACAGGGGGATGAGTTTTTTCACGACTAAAGATAGCTATTTTGGTGCGCACAAAAAATGCCATCGGCATGAGTTGATGGCATTTGTGCTCCCGACGAGATTCGAACTCATATCGATGGTACCGGAAACCATAATTCTATCCATTGAACTACGGAAGCATAGCGCAAATATAGCTATTAGAAGCAAGAATCAAGAGCAAAGAATTAAGACAAACAGGGTCTTGGCTCTTGACTCTAAATTCTTGACTCTGCTTTAAACGTTGAATCGGAAATGCATAATATCGCCATCGGCAACAATATATGCTTTGCCTTCAACACTTAACTTGCCGTTTTCCTTACAGGCAACTTCAGAGCCATATTTTACAAAGTCGTCGTATTTTATCACCTCTGCGCGGATGAAGCCTTTTTCAAAGTCGGTATGAATTACGCCCGCCGCTTGTGGCGCGGTGAAGCCCTGGGTGATGGTCCAGGCGCGCACCTCTTGCACACCTGCAGTAAAGTAGGTGGCCAGGTTCAACAACTTGTATGCGGCTTTGATGAGTTGTGTTACCCCCGACTCTGTGAGCCCAAGGTCGTCCAAAAACATCTGGCGCTCATCGTATGAGTCGAGCTGCGCAATTTCAGATTCAATCTGTGCCGATATAATCAATACCTGAGCATTCTCCTCTTTAACGGCGGTCTTAACCTTGTCAACGTAGGCGTTGCCACTGTTCACCGACTTCTCTTCCACGTTGCATACGTACATCACCGGTTTGGCGGTCAACAACCAAATATCCTCAATGTATACTTTATCCTCTTCGGCAACAGGTGCTGTGCGTGCCGATTTGCCCTGCAATAAATGGTTCTTATAGACACTCAATACCTCAAAGGCTTTCTTTTGCTCTTTGTCGCCGATTTGGGCACCTTTTGCTACCTTTTGGATCTTCTTCTCTATCGAGTCAAGATCCTTTAGTTGCAGTTCGGTATCGATAATTTCCTTGTCGCGTATCGGGTCGACCGAACCGTCAACATGGATGACGTTATCATCATCAAAACAACGCAAAACATGTATGATGGCATTAGTCGAGCGTATATTAGCTAAAAACTGGTTGCCCAAACCTTCGCCTTTACTTGCGCCCTTTACCAAACCTGCTATATCAACGATTTCGATGACATTGGGTACGATGCGTTGCGGATTTACCAGTTCAGCCAGTTTAGTCAAGCGTTCATCGGGCACGGTAATTACGCCCACATTAGGCTCGATGGTGCAGAACGGAAAGTTTGCCGCCTGTGCCTTGGCGTTCGATAAACAGTTAAAAAGCGTTGATTTACCCACATTCGGCAAACCTACTATACCACATTGTAAACCCATGTATATTGTTTTTTAGTTCATGGTTCATGGTTCATAGTTGATAGATCATGGTAGCACCAGTAAAGAACTATGATCTATGAACCATCAACTATGATCCATTTGATTTTCGCCGCAAAGATAAGATAATTAATAAGCCGGGTAAACCGAATTGTTAAACAGTTCTAAGCAAACAAAAAAACCCGCCTTACGGGCAGGTGTATATCCTTACAAAGCTTATCTGATTAAATCTCGAACGAAAAATCGTCGGCCGATTCTTTGGCGGTTTCGGTTATTTCGGTGTATTCGTAACGCTTTTCAATTACTTCCTGGTTGGCTTTGATATACTCGATGGTATCTTTCAACCCTTCGGCAAACTTTTCAAAATCTTCTTTATACAGAAATATCTTGTGCTTTACAAAAACGCCATCCTCCAACCTCTTTTTGCTTTCGGTTAAGGTAATGTAGTAGTCGTTTGACCTTGTGGCTTTTACATCAAAAAAATAGGTCCTTTTGCCGGCCCTTACCTTCTTCGAAAATACTTCCTCGCGCTCTCTATTGTCAAAATCTCCCATACTTTATTGTAGTTTTTTTAGTTTGCTTGGGTTAAATATATAAATTTTTTAAAATTACAAATGCAAAATAGGCTATATTAATGTAAATCCATCTATTTTATACGAATATAATAGAGCAGGGTTACACTTTTCAGGTAGTTTCCTGCTCTTCGAGCAATTGTTTTTCATACAGGTCGAAATACGCCCCTTTGGCATCCATCAGTTGCCCGTGAGTGCCTTGCTCTAATATCCTGCCTTGGTCTAACACCAATATCTTGTCTGCATTCTTTATCGTCGATATCCGGTGGGCTATAATAATGCTCGTCTTACCCTGCATAATGCCGCCCAGGTTGTTCAGTATCTCCTCTTCTGTTTTGGTATCCACCGCCGACAGGCAATCGTCAAATATCAAAATCTGGGGTTGCTTAAAGATGGCTCGGGCTATCGACACCCGTTGCTTTTGCCCTCCCGACAAGGTTACCCCCCGTTCGCCTATCATGGTTTCAAAGCCTTGCTCAAACTCAATGATGTTCTCATAAACGGCAGCGTCTCGCGCGGCTTGCTCTACGTCAGTCATGTTGAGTACATCGGCGCTAAATGCTATGTTGTTGGCAATGGTATCGCTAAATAAAAACACTTCCTGTGGCACAAAACCCACCTGCGAGCGGAAACTATCCAGGTTAACGGTTTGCACCGGCTGGTCATCTATCAATACTTGGCCGGCATCGCAATCATACATCCGCATCAGTAAATTAGCAATAGTCGATTTACCCGAACCCGTACGCCCGATCACTGCGATCAGCTGCCCCGGTTCGGCCACAAAGGATACATCGTCCAGTGCTTGTATGCCCGTATCGGGATATTTGAACGATACATTTTTGAACTCTATCTTGCCCTTTACCGATATCTTTTCGTTGGTTGGTGATATAATTTCGGGTTTCTCGTGCAAAAACTCATTGATGCGCTTTTGCGATGCCGCCGCGCGCTGTATAAGCGAAGTAACCCATCCCAACGATATCACAGGAAAGGTTAATATACTCAGGTATACAATAAACTCGGCGATATTACCGGGGGTAATATTGCCCTTCATCACCTCAACCCCGCCGATATAAATGGTGATGATGCTGCTGAGGCCGATAAGCAGTAACATCATGGGGTAAAACAGGGCCTGCACACGCACCAGTTCCATACTGTGCACCTTATAGTTCTCGCTCTCGTTAGCGAATTTTTCGCGCACCGAACCTTCGCGCACATACGATTTGATGATACGGATGCCCGAAAAGTTTTCCTGTACAAAACTCGACAAGGCCGACAGCCGCTGCTGTATCTTTTCGCTGCGCGAATTAATGATGTTGTTCACATAAAATATGGTAACAGCTAATATCGGCATCGGCAACAGCGAAAAAATGGTAAGCCGCACGTTAACCGTCAGCATTACTACAATGGCCAGTATAAACAGCGTAACCGTATTGATGGCATACATTACCCCCGGGCCAAGGTACATGCGCACACGGCTCACGTCTTCGGTAACACGGTTCATCAGGTCGCCGGTATTATGGCGGCGGAAAAATGCCAGCGACAACTCCTGGTAATGCGCGTATATCTCGTTCTTCATATCGTACTCGATATGCCTCGACACCAAGATAATGGTTTGTCGCATAAAGAACAGGAACAGGCCCCGCAACAGCGACAATACGAGCACCAGCGAGCCAAACAAAAACAAGCTCGAACCGAATATGCCCGATATGATGGACTGCCGGCCAAAACCATCGAACAATTGGAAGATGCCGATATTTTCGGTAACGAGGTTAAAAGCAAGCCTTACCACCTGCGCCGGCAATATGCCGAAGATGTTGGATATGATAACGAATATCACCCCCGGTATCAGCCTCCAGCGGTATTTGTAAAAGAACTTGTTTAAATAAGCAAGATGTTTCATTGGTTAACAAATGTAGCAGTTTGCGCTGTATTTGGAAAAACGATTTGATAAGCCTATGGGTATTTATGGGTATATCAAAAAATAATCTAAACCTTTCCCGCCCCACCACAACCTTGCCACTCGTCCCGATAACTACCGCGACTTCTGGGTATTTATGGGTGTTCTGTTTTTTATGTCGGATGTCGGATGTTCAATCCCGATAGCTATCGGGACGGATTCCTTGTCGCCACCTTCCATTTTAAATCTTCCCTCTTCCGTCATCATGGGTATTTATGGGTGTTATAAAAAAAATCTTATTCAAAAAATCAATCCCTGCCAGCCGGGCAGGCTGGATTTTATCATTGGCAAAGGGGGAAAAAGTAAGATTATTTTCAAGCGTTTTAACATTCCAACCTTGTAACTTTACAACATTCCAACCTCTTTGCTCCAATCTATACAATATACAAAAAAGCACGGACATATCAAAGCATGACTTGTTATTGTAATTTTTCTTTCTGAAAATCAATAATTTATAATTAATTATATAAAATCTATAGAATTAGTAGAATTTAATTGTATGTTTGTATCAATAATTGAAACAAGCGATGCGAATTTTAAACCATTGTATAAACATACCCCGCTTTAAATGTGCCCCCGTAAAGGGAATACTCATGTGTTGCAGTAGCTGATGGACAGCCTTCGGAAAACGCGGCCATTGCCGCAAGAGTTCAATACAAATTATCCATATAACACATTAACATTATTTAAAAGCTATCATGTCAACCCGCACTACATTCCCTCAATTCGATATATTGGAGATATTATTAGAACGCGATTTTGAATTTAAACACTATAAGCCACTAAGACCGGTAAACCAGGGCCAAACCATTTTCGATTTTACGTTCTCGAAAGATTTTGGTCGTTGGGCGCAATTCGTTGTGGGGGCCGAATCGCGCGGACCGGTTTTTTATAACCACCTGTTAAGCAAGCCGCTGGTGGTTGCCTTTTACTCGCAAAATTGGGGTAAAAAAGGAGAGGAGCAACTGTTGCGTTTAAACAACATACAACACGAAGTGAAAGCCAAAGGTGGCAACCTGGTAGTGGTTAGTCCCGAAAGGCACGAGCAGCTATCCAAACTTGCCTGGGACCAAAGCTTGTCGCTTAATTTTTATTTCGATACCAATAACAAGCTGGCCAAACAGTTCGGCGTTTACGACGAAAAACGACCCGTTTGGAATCAGTTTAGCGGTATAGATAACGAAGCGCCACTATTGGCAACATACGTTTTAAATCCGGCAAAGCAGGTGGTGTACGATCATATCGACTGGAACTTTGAGGATACTTTTAACGGCGACGATGTGATTTCGGCGGTATACAGTGCCGGGGTGTACAAAGCCGAGCTCAGGTCGGCTTAACGATTGGTTGAGTATTTGCGCTGAACTGATGGGGACTGGGACTACATATTTGGCTATTGCCATACCGTTCTTTATTTTGCTGATGTTGGGCGAATATTATGTTTCAAAAAAAAAGAAGCTAAACGTTCATAACCTGCACAACTCCATTGCCAATATCAGCATTGGCATTGCCGAACGGCTTACCGATATCCTGGTATCGGGAACGTTCTATTTTGTTTACGATGATTTGCAACACCGCTTTGGTATATTTCATATCAAACCGGGCATTGCAAGCTGGATAATACTTTTACTGTTAACTGACCTCATATGGTATTGGTATCATCGCCTGGCGCACGAGGTAAATATCTTCTGGATGGTGCATGTGGTTCATCACCAAAGCGAAGAATTTAACTACACAGTATCGGCGCGAATAACGGTACTGCAAGCCCTCGTGCGCACAGGCTTTTGGTGTTTATTGCCCATTGTTGGTTTCCCTGCGCCTATGATAGCTGTGATGTTGCTTATTCACGGCCTGTATCCCTTTTTTGTGCACACCCGCGTTATTGGTAAGTTGGGTATATTGGAGAAGATATTGGTAACTCCCTCACATCACCGGGTTCACCATGCCTGCAACGAGCAATATTTGGATAAAAACTACGGCGATGTGTTCATCATCTGGGATAAACTCTTCGGCACCTTTGCCGAGGAACACGAAGAACCTGTTTATGGCCTCACCAAACAGTTGCGCACCTATAGCTTTTTATGGCAGCATTTCCACTTTCTTTTCGAACTGGTGTTGACCATAAGAGCCCAAACCTCGTTCAAAAACAAACTGAAGGTCATCTTCGGTAGCCCAACCTTGATCGACCCGCGGGCACGTCTCCGTGCCGAGCGCATATTTCGCGTTAAGCAAACAAAAACAAGGCTTGGCGAAGGCCTGAACAGCTATGTAATATGGCAGGTAATATTGCTCATTGCATGCCTGTCGGCATTTATTTACTGCACTCCGCAATTGGGAGTAATGTTTAAAGGCTTGTTCGCAATTTTTACCATCCTGAGCCTCATTAATTGCGGCGCCATTATGGAGCAAAAAAAATGGGTTTTTAATGTGGAGTTTTTACGCTTACTCGTTGTCATCAGCATTGCATGGCCTTATTGCCGGGATGTTAACATTGCGCCTGCGATTATTGTTACGGGTTTGTTGTTATTGATATTGTTTTATCGTACTGCTCAAAAAAAGTATCTCAGGGTAGTCTACGCTGTAAAGTAGTCATACTCTAACAACCGATCATTTGCTTTCGCGAAAGGTATATCCTATATTGGCTTAGCAATCACTGTTATTATCAACCCAATGCTGATGAAGTTAAGATATTCTGGACTTGCCATATTCATACTGCTGGGCATAAGTATTTGCAACGCCGGTATACCACCCGGTAAAAGCAAGGCAAAACCGCTTACCGGCCCTACGCTGATTATCCTCGGCACTATTCAGGATGGCGGCTCGCCGCATATCGGCTGTAATAAAGCTTGCTGCAGCGACCTCTTCCTGCATCCCGACCCAAAACGAAAAGTAGTGTCGCTGGGTATCATCGATCCGGAAAATAGACAAACCTGGTTGTTGGAGGCCACGCCCGACATGCCTGACCAAATGAAAATGCTTAAAAACGCATCGGGCTTTAAAACAACTGAAACGCCCGATGGCATATTTATTACCCATGCGCACATAGGCCATTATACGGGTTTGATGTATTTAGGTAAAGAGGCACTCAACTCGGCCAAAGTACCGGTATACGCCATGCCGCGAATGAAAACTTACCTCGAAACAAACGGTCCCTGGAGCCAGTTGGTCAATCTCAATAACATCCTGCTCAACCCCCTGGCCGATGGACAAGCTATTACCCTGAGCAACAACATCAAAATAACCCCATTCCTGGTGCCGCACCGCGATGAGTATTCCGAAACGGTAGGCTACCTGATTGAAGGCCCACACAAAAAGGTACTGTTCATTCCCGATATCAACAAATGGGGTGTTTGGGGCAAGGATATCATAAAAGAAATAGCCAAAGTCGACTATGCCTTTATCGATGGTACTTTTTACGATGGCAACGAACTGGGCCTGCGCAACATCGCCGAAATACCGCACCCCTTCATCATCGAAAGCATGAAACTGATGGCCACCATGCCCGCTTCCGAAAAATCTAAGGTACATTTCATCCATTTTAACCATACCAACCCGGTTATTAACTTAAAAAGCAAAGAAGCATTGACGGTGCTGAAGAATGGATTTTTTATATCGCAGTTTGGGAAGAGGTTTAATTTATAATACAATAAGACACTTGCGCTCGTTTGCAACGAGCGCTTAACATGGTTTAGCGTTTGCAACGCCCTCTCAAAGCGACTGAAACCCTAAATCCAAAATTTCCACATTCAATAACCTTTGCTCACCTGCATAATTCTTTGCTGAGCTATAAATGTAATGCTCCGGTTCCTCCACAATTTGTGCTGTAACTGGGTTCTGATGAATATAATTCAACTTTTGCGCTAATATTTCCGCTGTATCACATTCAATGGCATGATAACCATCCTGCCAAACTTTATAGTCCGAAATACGGACATTAAACTTAGCGTGATATTTAAAACGGTAAAGCATCCAATCGCGGCGACTTTCGTTTTCTTCCTCTATAAGTTTGATAAGCTTTTTGTTGGTATGCTTTTTAAAATCGCGAACAATGTCGGGAAGCTTAGCCGGCAAGGTTGCCGATGCCAATAAATGCAGATGGTTGGTCACTAAGCAATAGCCATATAGTTGCAAGCCTTTATGTTGCTGACAGTATTTTAGCGATTCAATAATTAAGTCTTTATAAACCGGCCGGATAAATATATCCACCCAATCAACTATTGTAAAAGTGATGAAATGTATCTCCTCGTGGTTGCGGACACGGTATTGGTCGGACATGGGTATCGTTTTGATAAAGATAACGGATGTGCGTTGCAAACGCAAACCCATGTTAAGCGGCTCGTTATAAACGAGCGCAAGTTTGTTTTTTTAAAGATAAAGATTATATTGGACTATGAAATCTTTTAAACTCTTTGTGTTTGTTTCTTTTATTTTGGTGTCTTTAAAATCAAACGCTCAACAATTATCTTTCGAGCAATTGAAAAAACTTTTGAATCGACCAGAGATAAGTGATGGTCTTTTAATATCATACAAATTTGAAAGAACAAGTGTGGAATGGAAATATTGGGGCTATTTAATTACCGAATATAAAAGCCCTGACAAAAAATGTTTATTGGAAATAAGTTCTACGAGTCAATCAATTATATGTTCAGTCCTAACTACGGATAGCACTTACGTTAAAAGCTTATTTAAACAAGGGATTAATAATGGTAAATTTATTAAAGACAGAGCGATAGTAAAAGATAAGGGAGGAAATTTAGGGAGTTTGAATAGTGGTTCATTTAATTTCAAATCCTCAAAAAAGAAGATGGTTTATACAAGATAGTATTTAGTAAGTCTTATAAATAATGGTCGTTTACTATGTAGACTTTTTGTCGTTAACTTGCTGAAAATATAATTGTTTACATTTGTTGCAAATCGAAAAGAGATGAAAAATGATAAGATTGAAACAGGTGATAAAGCAATTTACAAAGGTGATAAATCTGTAATCTTTAATGTTGGAAAGATTGGTGTTATAACAGCGAATTGTCAATATTTTAATGGTAGAGATGGAAAAGATAAAAGCATTGATTTGCCTATTGCTGATTTAACATTATTTAGAAAAGGATAATAAGTAAGCACATTCCTCTTGCGCTCGTTTGCAACGAGCGCTTAACATGGTTCAGCGTTTGCAACGCCCTTCCCAAACCCTTTTTAAAATTTCACTAAAACCTTTCCGTCCAAAAAACTATCTTTGCCCATGCAAGAAAAAATCATCATTCTTGACTTCGGGTCGCAATTCACGCAACTCATTGCCCGGAGAGTAAGAGAGCTCAATATTTACTGCGAAATCCATCCTTTTAACCACGTGCCCGAGTTTGATGGCAGCGTAAAAGGCATTATCCTTTCGGGAAGCCCGTATTCGGTCAGGCAGGATGACGCACCCCATTTCGACTACAAACGTTATAAAGACCAATACCCCATCTTAGCTGTTTGCTATGGTGCCCAATACCTGGCCCATTTCCACGGCGGGGAGGTACAGGCATCGAGCACCCGCGAATATGGCCGTGCCAACCTGCAATATATCAAGCCTTTTAACCCTTTGTTTAAAAATGTTCCGGCAAATTCGCAGGTATGGATGTCGCATGCAGATACCATTGTAAGTATAGCCGATGATTTTGAAGTAATAGCCAGTACCGATACCGTACGCGTTGCAGCTTACCAGGTTACAGGTACAAAAACCTACGGCATACAGTTCCACCCCGAGGTTACGCACAGCACCGATGGCAAACAACTGCTCCAAAACTTTTTGGTGGATATATGCCATTGCGTTCAGGATTGGACACCCGATTCCTTCGTGGAAACCACAATCGCCGAACTTAAAGCCCAATTGGGCGATGATAAAGTTGTGCTCGGCCTTTCGGGCGGTGTCGATTCATCGGTTGCGGCAGTATTGCTGCACCACGCCATCGGCAAAAACCTGCACTGCATATTTGTTGACAACGGCTTGTTGCGTAAGGACGAGTTCCAATCCGTGCTCGATTCGTACAAGCACATGGGCATCAATGTAAAAGGCGTAGATGCAAAACAACGTTTTTACGATGCTTTGGCAGGACTATCCGACCCGGAAAAGAAACGCAAAGCCATAGGCCGCGTGTTCATCGATGTATTTGATGACGAGGCACACCGCATTACCGATGTAAAATGGCTGGGCCAGGGCACCATCTATCCCGATGTGATCGAATCTGTATCCGTAAAAGGGCCTTCGGCTACCATTAAATCGCACCATAACGTTGGTGGTTTGCCCGATTTTATGAAACTGAAAGTGGTTGAGCCGCTAAAAACTTTGTTTAAAGATGAGGTGCGGAAAGTAGGCCGCAGCTTAAAAATAGACCAAAACATCCTCGGCAGGCACCCTTTCCCGGGGCCGGGCCTAGCAATACGTATCTTGGGCGAGGTTACGCCGGAGAAAGTTGCCATATTGCAGGAAGCCGATGCGATTTATATCAACAATTTGAAGTCTGCCGGGTTATACGATAAGGTTTGGCAGGCGGGCACCATTTTCCTTCCGGTACAGTCGGTAGGGGTAATGGGCGATGAGCGTACTTACGAAAACGTAGTTTGCTTGCGCGCTGTCGAATCGTTGGACGGTATGACGGCCGATTGGTGCCATTTGCCATACGACGTGCTGGCCAAAATATCAAACGAGATCATCAATAATGTTAAAGGGATTAACCGGGTAGTTTATGATATCAGTTCGAAGCCGCCGGCAACCATTGAGTGGGAATAAATGGTTTGTGTTTTTATGTATGGGTTTGGTTTTAGGTGCTTGTTCGCCTAAAATACAACCCACTGCAAAGCCGCAGTTGCCACCACCTGTTTCGGTGCAAAAACCTGTTGTACCGGTGCCTGTAACGGTAGTTCCGGCTGTGCAAACGCGGAACATATCATTGTTATTGCCTTTCGACCTGGCACAATCAGACACACCGAGCGATGATGCCATATTGGCCATAGATTACTATCAAGGCTTTAAATTCGCGCTCGATTCATTGACTGCCAAAGGCTATAACTATAAACTGCAGGTTTTCGATTCCAACAGCAATGCAGCCGGGGGGCACAGCCTGGCACAAAACCCTAAGGTCCGCGCAAGCGACCTCATTGTCGGCCCTGTTTTCCCCGAAAGTTTAAAACAATTTACCGTGGCAACGGCCACGGTAAATAAACCTATTATATCGCCGCTTTCACCCGCGCCACCGTCCGACTATAAAGACGCCAACCTTGTTACCATAATGCCGCCATTGGCCTATCATGCCGTTTATACCGCCAAGTTTATTTTGCAGCGGATGAAGCCGGTCAAAATATTCCTGCTCAAATCCGGTTATAGCGAGGAGAATAAGTTTATCCTTCCCTTTGATCATGCTGTTGATACCATTGGCAAGGGCCGGGTTACCATCATACCCATAACCGTAGTACACGGCAACCTGGATGCGCTGATACCCCAGCTATCCAAAACCGGCGAGAATATATTCGTGATACCCGCTACCGACGAGCCTTTTCTGTTGGCCACTATGCCCTCGCTCGATAAATTGGCGCAAAGTTACCCCATAACGGTGTTCGGGCACCCTAACTGGCTAAAAGCAACTTACCTGCAACCCGAACTATTGCAAAGGCTTAAAACCCACATCACCACAGCTGACAGGATAAATTATAAATCACCCCGCGTTAACGATTTCATCCGTAATTACAAAAAGATTTACCATATTGAGCCGACCGAATATGCCATTAAAGGTTTCGATGAAGGCTATTATTTGGGCGGCCTGTTAAGTGTTGATCCTGCAAAGTTTAAGCAACTCGACCAGTATAATTACAGCGGCTTGCTTAACGATTTCAATTTCAAAAAAACAGAAGGGAATGGCTGGGTCAATACACAAGTCAGGATGCTGCTTTATCAAAACTTTGACCTTAAGCCCGTTGAATGAAAGCCTTTAACCAGTTAAAAACATTCGAACGTATTTTGGATGAATATCCCGGCGATACTCCTCTTGGAAAGTTTTTGCCTGGCTTTTACCGTCAAAACAAACAGATGGGCTCAACCGACAGGCGCATTGCCAACAGGCTCATCTATAACTATTTTCGCTTAGGTAGGGCTATTCCTGATGTCGAGCCGCAGGAGCGTTTGTTTGTCGCTGAATTTTTATGCAATACTCAAGGCAATTCTTTTTTAAGTCATTTTAAACCCGATTTTGCTGCTTGCATAGGCTTCAGTTTAGACGAAAAACTGACTATTGTAAAACAAGTTTACCCCGGTTTTAAGCTAACAGACGTTTTTCCCTGGAGCAGCGAACTTTCGCCATCCATTGACAAAGAAGCATTCCTCAAATCATTCTTCACCCAACCCGACCTCTATATCCGCATCTTGAAAGGCTGCGAAACACAGGTAAAAGCTACGCTGACTGATGCTGCAATTGCCTTCCGCGAAGAAACAACTCACTGTCTGGCCCTGCCCAACGGTACCCGCTTAGAAAACATTTTCCCGAATCAGCATTGGTTCGAAGTGCAGGACCTGTCATCACAACAAACGGCCGACTATTTTCGACCCAATAAGTGGGAACATTGGTGGGATGCCTGTGCCGCTTCGGGCGGGAAGTCACTATTGCTGCACGACCTGCAACCCGATTTGAAACTGGTCGTGTCCGATATCCGCGAATCTGTACTCGCCAACTTGCGCGAACGTTTTCAACAAGTAGGCCTAATTAAATACCAGGAAAAAATACTTGATCTCACCAAAACCGTCGACCCCGAACTGCACGATTACGAGTTCGATGGCATTATATTAGATTCACCATGCTCAGGCTCGGGCACCTGGGGTCGTACCCCGGAGATGATCGCCCAATTTGAAGATTACAAGATACAAGCATTCAAAAACCTGCAACAAAGCATTGTGCGCAATGTCGTCAAATACCTCAAGGCCGGTAAACCCCTTATTTATATCACGTGCTCAGCCTTCAAAGCCGAAAACGAAGATATGGTAGACTTCTTGGTAAACGAGTTTGGTTTTAAAGTGGAAGAGCAAGCAACGCTAAAGGGTTATGAGCATAAAGCAGATACAATGTTTGTAGCGAGGTTAAGTCAAACCGTATCAACTTAGTGAAGTTCGGAGTAGTCTGCACTGGCGTGGCAATCTTAGCAGATATTTAGCATTTGCACATTTGCACATACACACATCTACAAATGCGTATTACTCCTAAATAGTTTAATTGCTATCGCCAGCAATATCACTCCAAATGCCTTCCTCAATATTTCAAGCCCGGTTTTGCCCAATATCTTTTCTACGTAATGGGTATTTTTCAAAACGATAAACACAAACAACGTATTCAGTACAATACCCACAACAATGTTCTGCGTTTGGTATTGCGATTTTAGTGAGAGAAGGGTGGTCATGGTACCAGCCCCGGCAATGAGCGGAAAAGCCAATGGCACAATTGATACCGAAGTTACTTCAGAAGCCAGTTCTTCTTTAAAAAATTTATGACCCAAAATCATCTCGAGCGCAATAAAAAATATAACCAGCGAGCCCGCGATGGCGAAAGATGCGATATCCAGGCCGATGATGCTCAACAATTGATTTCCTAAAAACAAAAAGAGCACCATTAATATCAATACCGCTATCGATGCCCTTTCGGCATCAATGCTGCCTGCTTTACGCTTCAATTCGATAATAACGGGTACAGTACCCACCACATCGATAATAGCGAAGAGGATAAGCGTTACCGAGGTAATCTCGCGGACATTAAAGGCATTTAAAAAATCCATGGCTTAAAGGCTTTATGCTGCAAAGCTAAACCAAATTTAAGGGCAAAAAAAATCCCGGGATTTAATGCCCGGGATTTTAGAAGTATTATTCAACAAATTTCGGATTCGGCGGATCGTTCGCAGCTTCCGGTTTTCCATGCCTCACATGCGATTTCTTAATGCTATAAGTAAAGTAGATAACAAAACCAATGCCCATCCATATAAACAGACGTAACCAGTTTTGCGTGCCTTCGCTACCCATCATTAAAAGACATATTAATGCACCGAGCGGGCAAACGATATAGTATAAAGGCGTTTTAAACGGACGTACCAATGTGGGGTCGGTATGACGTAATATCATGATGCCCAAACAAACCAGCACGAATGCGAACAAAGTACCGATACTTACCATATCGCCCACAATGCTATCCGGAATAAAGCCTGCGAATAACGACACCATCACAAAGAATAACCATTGCGATTTATACGGGGTACTAAATTTAGGGTGAAGTTTCGAGAATATAGGAGGAACTAAGCCATCAATACTCATGGTATAAAATACACGGGTTTGACCAAGCAACATCACCAGGATAACGGACGAAAAACCTGCAAGTATAGCCACCGTTACCAATTTTGCCAACCAACCATAGCCCGTCATAACGTGAGTAATAGCATAAGTAACTGATGCTTCTTTACCCTGCACCAAAAAGTCTTTATACGATACCAGGCCAGTCAATACGTGCGAAAACAATACGTAAAGTATGGTACAAAATGCCAATGATATCAAAATACCTTTTGGCATATCCCGTTGCGGGTTCTTGGCTTCCTGCGCTGCGGTGGATACAGCATCGAAACCAATAAAGGCAAAAAACACCACACTGGCGCCACGCAATACGCCCAGCCAGCCATGATTAAAGGTATCGGCATAGTTTACAATACCGGTATTGGTTTTAACAGTTCCTGCATCGGCAGGGATAAAATATGGAGTGTGGTTTGCCGGGTTGATAAAGCCCCAGCCTAAAGTGATGATCAATAATACGATAGCTACCTTGATAATAACGATCACGTTGTTTACAATGGCCGATTCGGCAGTTCCTTTTATCAGCAGCAGCGTAAGCATCAATAAAATGAATATAGCCGGAAGGTTGATGATGCCGTGCGCACCGACCTCAGAAGCATACATACCTGTTGTAGTTGTGGAAACCTCAAAAGGCGAATGCGACAACGCGAAAGGGATATGGCAATTGAAAAAGGTTTCGAGGAACGTGTTAAAGTATTGCGACCAGCCAATGGCTACGGTAGCGGCACCCAAAGCGTACTCGAGCACCAAATCCCAACCGATGATCCAGGCGATAAACTCGCCCATCGTGGTATAGGAGTAAGTATAAGCTGAACCTGCAATAGGTATCATACTGGCAAACTCAGCATAACATAAACCGGCCAGTGCGCAACCTGCGGCGGCAATTAAAAATGAAATAGTTACTGCGGGTCCTGCGTGTTCGCCGGCGGCTGCCGCGGTCCGTACAAAGATACCGGCTCCTATAATAGCGCCAATACCCAGTGCGATAAGGGAACTAACACCGAGTGTACGTTTTAAGGTCTTTTCGCCCTCTTTCGAGGCGGCCATTAATAGTGCAATTGGTTTTTTAATAAATAAGCTCATCAGTCAGTATGTGTTTTTAGTTTAATGTCTTTCCAAACATAATCAATTTTATGATAAATAGAAAAGGGATCCCGTTGACGGAATCCCTTTTAAGTAACAATTTGAATAGTTTTACTGATATTTTACGGTATTTAATTTCGTAACCACAGCAGCGGTAGGTTTTGCCTGAATGATAATTGCCGGTTTTACATAAGCGTTCGGCGGAATTTGTTTCGAATTTAAATGCGGTGCGATAACCAACGAAACAATCGACATCAGTTTGATAAGGATGTTCATTGACGGGCCGGAGGTATCTTTAAACGGATCGCCTACGGTATCGCCTGTTACCGAAGCTTTATGTGGCTCCGATTTCTTATAGAACATCTTGCCATTGATCTCCACTCCTTTTTCGAAGGATTTTTTTGCATTGTCCCAAGCGCCGCCGGCATTGCTCTGGAAAATACCCATCAGCACACCCGATACGGTAACTCCTGCCAGCAAACCGCCCAATACTTCAGGGCCTAATAAAAAGCCAATCAGGATAGGAGTGAGCAGTGCGATTAAACCCGGGGCAACCATCTCGCGGATGGAGGCTTTGGTTGATATAGCCACGCATTTTTCGTACTCCGGCTTAGCTTTGTATTCCATAATGCCCGGAATCTCGTGAAACTGGCGACGTACTTCTTCAACCATCGCCATAGCAGCACGACCCACGGCCGATATGCACAATGCCGAAAAGATGAATGGAATCATTCCGCCCACAAAAAGACCGGCTAAAACATCGGCCTTATAAATATCTATATGTTCGATACCTGCAACCCCGACAAATGCCGCGAATAAAGCCAGGGAAGTTAAAGCTGCCGAAGCGATGGCAAAGCCCTTACCGGTTGCAGCGGTAGTATTGCCTACGGCATCCAGATTATCGGTCCGTTCGCGCACTTCGGGTGGCAGGCCGCTCATTTCGGCAATACCGCCTGCGTTATCAGCAATAGGTCCAAAAGCGTCGATAGCCAATTGCATAGCAGTGGTGGCCATCATACCTGCAGCCGCAATGGCAACACCGTATAACCCCGCGAAATGGTACGAACCAAAAATACCTGCTGCTAATACCAAAATTGGCAATACCGTCGATTCCATACCCACGGCCAAACCACCGATGATATTGGTAGCATGCCCGGTTGACGATTGGCGTATAATACTTAGCACAGGGCGTTTGCCCATAGCTGTATAATATTCTGTGATGATAGACATTAGCGTGCCCACAACCAAACCTACCAGTATGGCCATAAAAACGCCGTTTTTTGTAAAGTGCGATGAGCCTTCTTTTAATAAGCCATTCGCCATATCGCGGCTCATGTGGAACTCACCATCAGGCAACATCCATTGTACAATAAAATAAGTGGCAACGGCGGTCAACACAATTGATGTCCAGTTACCAATGTTCAATGCTTTTTGTACACTGTCGGTTTCGCTTTTAATGCGTACCATGGCCGCGCCCACAATCGAGAACACTAAACCCAAACCAGCTATCACCATGGGCAACAATACAGGGGCAATACCGCCAAAATTGTCTGTCGATATGATTTCGCGGCCCAGCACCATCGTAGCTAACATGGTTGCTACATACGATCCGAATAAATCGGCCCCCATACCGGCTACGTCGCCTACGTTATCACCTACGTTATCGGCAATGGTAGCGGGGTTGCGTACATCATCTTCAGGGATGCCGGCTTCTACTTTACCCACTAAATCAGCACCAACATCGGCAGCTTTGGTATAAATACCACCGCCAACGCGGGCAAACAAGGCAATCGACTCGGCGCCTAACGAAAATCCGGCCAAAACATCCAGTGCTTTTGCCATTCCTTCGCCATTAACATCCAGGCCTTTGCTGCGTACATATACGGTATAAAAAACAATAAATAACGATCCTAAACCAACAATGGCCAAACCTGCTACGCCAAGTCCCATAACGGTACCGCCCGTAAACGACACCTTTAAGGCTTTTGCTAAACTGGTACGAGCCGCTTGGGTAGTGCGTACGTTAGCTTTGGTTGCAATACGCATACCTATGTATCCGGCGAAAGCCGAAAGGAATGCGCCAACCAAAAAAGAGATGGCGATAACCGGACTCGATGTAGCCACCGTAGTACCCGACCAGGCCAGCAATATACCCGCCAGAACCACAAAATAGCTCAATACTTTCCACTCGGCGCGTAAAAACGCCATGGCGCCATCGGCAATATAGCCCGAAAGCTCCACCATATTGGCATCGCCTGTTTCTTGTTTGGTTACCCATGCCGATTTGATCAGCATCGCAACGATGCCGACAAGGCCAAATGCTGGAATTAAATAAATTAAGTAGGTGTTCAAAAAATCCATATAACGCGTTTATTCGGTAAAATTGGTTTATTACTTTTTCAAGGACGGTAAAAATAAGCAGAACAAGCTAATTACCAAATTTAATTTCTGCATTTTGGCAGTACCTTGTTGCATTGGGATTCATTGCCGCAGGGTTGAAAAGTTTATTTGGCAAGGGGTTTATAATTTTTATTATTTATACGACTAAAGCTTGCCAAACTGTTTAAAAAATGACTATTATCATGAAAAATTAATCAATTTCATTTTCGACTGATGCTCAGCGATATAAAAATTAATTTTTTTAAATAGATTAGTAGCTTAAACCCTCATCACCAAATGGAGCAACAAACTCAACCACAGGAAATGAAACGCGAATTGGGACTACTCGACGGCACTATGCTGGTAGTAGGCTCTATGATCGGTTCCGGTATTTTTATTGTGAGTACGGATATTACGAGGTACGTAGGCTCTGCAGGTTGGCTTATTGCTGTTTGGGTAATAACCGGATTTATGACCCTGACCGCGGCGGTTAGTTATGGCGAGTTAAGCGCTATGTTTCCAAAAGCCGGTGGGCAGTACGTTTATTTGAAAGAAGCGTACGGAAAATTTGTTGCCTTTTTATATGGTTGGAGTTTCTTCGCGGTAATACAAACCGGGACTATAGCGGCAGTCGGTGTGGCCTTTTCAAAATTTGCAGCCTATCTTTGTAAGCCTTTAAGTGAGGATAACATACTATATTCATTGCAATTAGGGCTCGATAAATCGGGCAGTCCTAAGCTTTTTACTATAAGTGCAGCGCAAGTAGTTGCCATTGTACTTATTGTTCTCCTTACCTACATCAATACCCGTGGTGTTAAAGGTGGAAAAGTTATTCAAACCACATTTACTCTAACCAAGCTTCTAAGTTTGTTTGGACTGATAATTTTTGGTTTTATTGCGATTAAAGGCGATATATGGCATGCTAACTGGAGCAATGCATGGAACTTACACGGCTTGAATAAAGATGGAAGCGCTAGTTTATTAAGCTATACAACACCTATTGCCTTAGGTGCAATCGCAGCATCGATGGTGGGCTCTATATTCAGTAGTGATGCATGGAATAACGTAACCTTTATAGCCGGCGAAATGGTTAATCCAAAACGCAACATCGGCTTAAGCCTGTTCTTTGGAACCTTGATCGTAACATTGATATATGTATCTATCAACGTAGTTTACGTTGGTACTTTAAGCATGCACGATATTGCAAGTGCACCAAATCGCAGGGTAGCATTGGAAGCCTCACAAGTTATCTTTGGATCTATTGGAACGTTAATTATCGCTGTGATGATCATGATATCAACCTTCGGCTGTAACAATGGTTTAATAATGTCGGGTGCGAGGGTGTACTATAGCATGGCTAAAGACGGTTTGTTTTTTAAACGCACCGGCAACCTCAATAAATTTGCAGTGCCTCAGTTCGGACTGTGGATACAATGTGTTGTTGCCTCGATATTATGTTTGAGCGGTGCTTACGGCGATTTACTGGATATGATTTCATTGGTAGTTGTAATTTTTTACATTCTTACAATTTTTGGCATCTATATACTGCGCGTCAAACGACCTGATGCAGAGCGACCATATAAAGCTTTTGGTTACCCGATTCTACCAGCCATATACATCTTAATGGGATTAGCTTTTTGTATTTTATTGTTAAGATACAAATCCGAATACTCGACAGGTGGCCTATATATTGTTTTAACCGGTATCCCGATTTATTTCGTAGCAAAAAAGTATTTTAAGAACGATGAGGAAATTACTGTTACTGATTAGTTTTTGTTTACCCGCATTCGCCCAGGCGCAAACACTGTCACAAAGATTGATCAATGCCTTCGGCAAACTACAGCAGGACAGCCAATGCCGTTATGCATCAGTATCTTTAACCGTGCTGGATGCCAAAACCGGCGAACCCATATTTGCAGCCAACCCTGATATGGGGATGGCTACGGCATCAACACTCAAAACCATCACTACCATCACCGCCTTTAATGTTTTAGGCAAGGATTACCAGTTTAAAACCGACCTGAACTACAGCGGCAACATCGACGCTAATGGCATCCTTAACGGTGACCTGGTAATAAAGGGCAGCGGCGACCCAACCCTGGGCAGCTGGCGCTACGAAACAACCAAAGAGGCCGTTATATTAAGCACCTGGGTGGATGCCATCCGCAAAGCGGGTATCAAACACATCAACGGGCGTATAGTGGGGGATGTATCCCTGTTCGATAGCCAATCGATACCCGATGGCTGGATATGGCAGGACCTGGGTACGTATTATGGCGCCGGTACGTCGGCCCTGTGCTGGCGCGAAAACCAGTTCGACATTAAACTGCATACCGGCTCACCGGGCGACCCGGTAACCGTCACGGGCACGGTACCCGCCATGCCATACCTCAGTTTTAAAAGCGAACTAACCACGGGCGACCCGGGCACAGGCGACAATGCCTACTCATACCTGCCGCTGGCTAATAACCTGATGTATCTGCGCGGCACCTATGCCAGCGACCAAACAAAACACAGTATATCTGCCGCTGTACCCGACCCGGCCTTCGACGCCGCCTTCCGCCTTACCGATACCCTGAAACGTTTGGGTATTGATGTAGCAAACGACGCTCTATCTTCACTATCGGCTGCCGAACAGAGAATTACTATCGCGCCTGCCGATAAATTATTAGTAAGCTATTATTCACCAAAACTGAGCCAAATTATCTATTGGCTCAATCAAAAAAGTATAAACCTCTACGCCGAGCAATTGTTAAAAATGATTGCCATTGGCTCCGGCAAAAAAGCATCTACCGATAATGGCATCACCGCCCTGCACGACTTTTGGAAGGCCAAAGGTATCGATCCGCATTCGCTTAATATTATTGATGGCTGCGGCCTATCGCCGGAGGACAGGGTAACCACATCCACATTGGCTCATATCTTACAATCAGCCCGCGGCACTGACTTTTTCCCCGAGTTTTACGAAAGCCTGCCCACTTACAACAATATGAAGATGAAGAGCGGCAGCATTAGCAGGGTATTGTGTTACGCGGGTTTCCATACCACACCGTCGGGGCGCGAGGTTTGTTTTTCCATTATGGTAAACAACTACAACGGCAAAACGTCAGGTATCAAACAAAAAATGTTTACCCTTTTGGATGAGTTAAAGGCCCCCTAAAGGGGGAACTCTTTAGCAAGGTGGATACGTTTTACACCACTTCTGCCACCACAAAAGTACTCCCGCCAACGAATACGAGGTCGTCGTTATCAGCAGCTTGTTTAGCGCCGGCAAAAGCAGTTGCCACATCGGCGTACGCCTCGCCATGCAAACCAAAGCTTTCTGCTTTCTGCTTTAAGCTTTCAGCATCCAACCCGCGAGGTATATCGGGCCGGCAAAAATAATAGATGGCGTCCTTTGGCAGCATAACCAAAACTTTGCTGTGGTCTTTGTCGTTTACCATGCCTATCACAAAATGCAATTGCTTAAATGGGGTATTGGCTATGTTTTTGAGCACCTCGGCAATACCATCCGGGTTATGCCCGGTATCGCATATCACCAGCGGGTTATGACTAAGTATATCCCAACGGCCACGCAGTCCTGTGAGGGTTTTAACCTGTTTTAAAGCATCCGAAATATGTTGTGATGTTACATTGAACCCTTGCGACGTTAACTCTGTTATAGCCCTTAAAACAGTTTTTAGGTTTTTAGTTTGATAGGAACCAGTTAGATCGAGTTGCAGGTTGTGAGTGGTAAGTTGTGAGTTTTTGTTGCGAATAGCAACCTTCAAACTTTTGATTTTTGACTTTTGATTTTTGACTTCTTCCGACCACTCTTCCGACGCAAACACCAAAAGCGCACGTTCTTTTTTTGCTTTCGCGATAAAAACTTCGGCCACTTCTGGCTGGTATTCACCGATCACAATCGGGGTATTGTGTTTAATAATGCCCGCCTTTTCGCCCGCGATCAGTTGCAACGTATCGCCCAAAATATTCATGTGGTCCCACCCGATATTGGTGATGACGGATAGAAGCGGGCTGATCACATTGGTCGAATCCAATCTTCCCCCCAAACCAACCTCAATAATGGCGATGTCTACCTGCTCTTTAGCAAAAACATCAAAAGCCAAAGCCACTGTCATCTCAAAAAAGGACGGCTGTATTTCATCAAAATCACTGTGATGGGCATTTACAAAATCAATAACAGTTTGCTCGGAGATCATCTTACCATTAACGCGTATGCGCTCTCTGAAATCCTTTAGATGCGGCGAGGTATACAAGCCTGTTTTATACCCGGCTGTCTGCAAAATAGCCGCCAGCATGTGTGATGTTGACCCTTTACCATTGGTGCCGCCCACATGCACGCTTTTAAATTTGTGCTGCGGGTTATCCAGTTTAGCGCAAAGTGCCAGCGTATTGCCCAGATCCTCTTTATATGCAGACGCACCAACTCGTGTAAATACGGGCAATTGGGTGTACAGGTATTCGATGGTTTGTTCGTATGTCATCAATTAAGGCAAAGTTAAGTTCTTATCATGAACTATAAACCATGATCCATGAACAAAAAACTTAATCCACCTTAAATCTAAACGTCATCTCCCCATTCTGGTAGCCCGAGGCATGGGTGGATGATGTAAATCTGGAGTTTTTGATAGCGGTTTCGCAAGCTTGTATCAGGTCAAGCGGTGCCTGGGTTTTACGTCGGTTAAAGTCGGTTGCTATTACATTGCCGCCTTCGTCTATCGTAAAATCTATCACGACAACACCGGGCACGCGGTGTACATTTTTTACATCGGGTGTACTTACAAAATTCCATTGCGGCAGGTTCAAGCCATTGCCCGAGCCTCCAGGCCCGTAATCATCGCTCAGTGGCGACCCATTGGCACTACCCTGGTTGCCGGGTGTATTGGTGTTGCCATCACCCTGGCCGGTACCATTATTGCTCATGCCTTTAAACAAGGCCGCTTGGTTTACCTTAGGTTGCTTTGTGTTTTTTTGCGATGTTGTGGCTACTGTTGTACTCGGTGTTTTGCTGTTATCGGTAACAACCGGCGCGTCTTCTGTATTCTGGGTTACTACCTTTTGGTCGCTTTTTTCGGCTACCGAGGGGTCTGTTTGCGTGCTGGGGTTAACCTTTTCGGGTTTGGTATGATTTGCCTTTTCCGACTGCGAAGGATCTTCCAAACTGGTAATATCATTACCCATACCCTGGTCGCTGGTGCCATAGTTTACCAGGATCCCGCCAATGCCTTCGGTTTCTTTGGCAGGTAGCGAAATACTGATCAAAAAGCAAATAGCGAACAGAGCACCGATGATAACGGTGGTAAGCGCGAATGCTTTCGGATAATTATTTTCTTCCCGGTATTCCATTGTTTATTTGGGCACAGTGGCCAATACCAGCTTAATGTTCAATTTTTGCGCTACATCCAATACCGAAACTACATTTTGGATGGCCACGGTTTTCTCCACATACAAAACAATAGTCAATTGGTTGGCCTGTTTACTGTATGCGCTTAAGGTAGTTGGCAGGTCGGCCTCTTTAACTTCTTTTTTCTCTACGTAATATTTCAGGTCCTGCGTAATGGATACCGTGATGGTTTTTTTGGAGATAGATTTACCCGAAGCCGATTTTGGTAAGGCCAGTTTGATTACATTCGGGTTGGTAACCGTCGACGCTATGAGAAAAAACAGCAGCAGGAAGAACATGATGTCGTTCATGGCTGAAGTCTGCATCTCGGCTTTGGTGCGCTTGTTTCTTCTGCTTAAATTCATTTGCTGGGTTCTTCTAACAGGTCAATAAATTCAATGGCATCGGTCTCTAATTTCAATATCACCTTGTCCACCATAATGTTCAACACGTTGTACAACACATAAGCTACCAGGCCAACCACCAAACCCGCTGCCGAAGTGATCATTTTCACATACAAACCACCCGATATGGTAGCAAGGCTATAATTATCCGTGTTCGAGATATCAAAAAATATCTTGATCACACCGATGATGGTGCCCACAAAGCCAAACATGGGTGCAATACCCGCCACGATGCCCAGTATCGGAATATTTCGTTCCAGTTTGGATACTTCCAGTTTGCCAATGTTTTCTACAGCCCCTTCAATATCCTTAATTGGCCTACCAATGCGTAACAAGCCCTTTTGCAACATACGGCCCAATGGCGAATTGCTGTTTTTGCAGATCGCGATAGCCGAATTTAAATTACCCGAATGGATGCTCTCGCGTACCTGTATCATCAGGCTTGATTCATCCTTAGCCGCTTTGCGGATGGTAAAATACCGCTCAAAGAATATTACCAGACCCAGTACAGCCAATATGCCGATGGGTATCATCACCCAACCGCCCTTTACCAATAGGTCGCCTATGCGCAGTTCTTGCGGTGGTGTAGCCAATGCCGCTCCAACATGGTTTGCGGTATCAATCAATTTTTTTGCCGTATCGGCTCCTGCTATTTGCAATAATAAACTCATGGTTTTTGGTATGGATATTTTTGTACAGAGATCTCGTTTAATGGTCGGTCAAGTTCTTTCAGTAATTTCAGGCGGTTTGACTGAGCTGAGTCCGCAATGAAATAAGTGCCAATATTTACAAAAAATAATTTTTTGGAGTTAGGCTTCCTTCTCACTTCAGTCTGCGGGAAACCCATTTTGATATAGCGCTGTGCTTCTTGTTCGGCACCTTTTTGGGTTGGCAATGCTGCCACAACTACACCAAACGTATCTACCGCAGCAGTTGTGGGGACACTTGTAGGTGTTAATTGTTTTGGCGCAAGGGTATCGGCAGCTTTGGTGCCGGTATCATGCT
Organism: uncultured Mucilaginibacter sp.; assembly: GCF_903893715.1. Taxonomy (GTDB): domain Bacteria; phylum Bacteroidota; class Bacteroidia; order Sphingobacteriales; family Sphingobacteriaceae; genus Mucilaginibacter. The sequence goes on along the minus strand of NZ_CAITNG010000157.1, from coordinate 616 downwards.
GCGCCTGTATGGCATTGCCCAACGAATCGGTAAGCGATACTTTGTTTACAGGCCTAACCGGAGGTGCCTTTTTCTGAGATAAGGAAGGTATAATATAATTGAACAGTTCAGGTTTGTACCGGTATAAGCCAATCAGGCCAAATCCTAAGAACACGATAACAATGGATAATATAAGCCAAATATTGACACCTTTTTTTTCTTCTTCTTCAACTTCAACCACTTCTAAATCTGCCGTCGGCTCTGGAGCAGTGTGGATGTGTTGTATCGGTTGTGCAGGTGGTTCAGGTTCGGGCGTAACCACAATAGGTTCTTCAACTATCGGAGGGGGTGGTGTAGGCTCGGTAACTTTTGGTGCTTCTTCTGTTCGTGGTTTAGTAAAAAAGGGCGACTTGGGTTGGCTCACCGGCGCTTCGTAAACTTCATGCTTAAAAGCGCTGCTCCTTTTTAGTTTAACAGGCATCAGTCCGTAAAAAAGTTCATAACTTTCGTTCAGACTGTTCGACTCGAACGCAAGCTCGTTACGGCGGGTGCTGAAAACGCCCATTTTTCCAAGCGGAACATTGTTCGTTTTGGCCTGTTCTTTTAACGTAGCAACAAATTTTTCGATAAAATACCT
>NZ_CAITNG010000156.1 GCF_903893715.1 uncultured Mucilaginibacter sp. | reverse complement strand
GTGGTGGAAGCTTAGGATTATAAATATTGAGGGCATTTGAGCTCTTTTAATTGCTTTTTTTTGGTATCTATCTTTCCCTCACACCTCATGCAGGGAGCAAATTTTCCTTCCCCTGGAAACTGGGGATTCGATCTCAACTCCATGTTCGTATATTCTATGAAAGAAGTGATTTCTCTCTCTCTTTTTTTTTTTCTCTTCTTTTTCTTATAACTTTTCTTATATACATTTTTGATTTTCGATCTTGCAATACTTGAAAACAATGATAATCAAACAGTTATAGTGAATTTAATTTTCAGAATTGGTGTTTTTTTGACATAGTACCCTGCTATTTGCACATAATTCATTGCTGTTTAAAAGAAGCTGCCATCAGATCCTGATCAGCTTTTGAATTATAGTATTTATTAGCCACAGTTCTACAACCGTTGACCACTTTCTTTATTAATTAATGTATCTCCTCAGCTTTTTTCTCATTAAGTCGATAAAAATCGATGGTTTGCATAGCTAAAGCAGGCTAAAGTGCATTATCCTTCTCAGTAACATTCAATTTAAGCCAGTTGCTTTTTCAATGGGTTTGATATCATAAGCCGGCTAGGGTCGCCAACCCTCTTTCGTCAGTAAAAAACCATGGTTACGCAAATAATCGTCTGTATTGCTGACATACATACTAAAAAGTATACGACTCCATAATTCTTCAAGATCTTGATCTGGTTTCGCGCTGTTTTTAGCAATAGACTCCGCTAGTTCAAGGTAACTTACTCCGTCTTTAAAATCATGGTAACCCAGCAAGGTCATCGCCGAAGCAAAATGTATGCGTTTTCCGTCACGTGTAAGGTCAAACATTTTGGCCATATACGTATGCTGGTTTGACGCACAACGTTCCAGCCTGACTTCAGACATATCGTTGCCGCCGCACTCGCAAGTTCGTCGGTCATCATCTTCGAAGCACAGATATCACGTTGATTATTTCGGCTTGGGAATTTTGCGATCCAACCGTTCCTTTACGGGTCAACTAAACTCGCTTGGGGCCTTACTCTGCCCAATGAAGCACCAGAGTGGCAAATAAGTCAGAGCTCTAATCATTGTCTCCGTCGCCTTTTTTAACTGTTTTTACAAATGCAGCCCGGACCGGAGCAGGCACTTTAGCATTTTCTCCTTTTATTGCTTTCCACAACATGGCATTCATAACATTGTCAGGAACCCGGTCGACGGCAGTAAATCTCCATTTACGGCCTTCTATTTGATTTTGTATTAAAACCAGCAGGCCTTTTTGAGGTATCCAGTTTAGGTTTTGCACCCAAGGTGTGCAGGTGAATTTTTTGTACAATACACCAGGGTCGCTTGTTTTGGTACAAGTGCTCAATTTTTCGGGGTTATACAAACGAACTTCATTACCATGGTTGCCGTAATCGGCAGTGGCTACATACCATTTGTTTTTATAGCTAACATACTCCGGCCTTGTACCCTGTATACAAGCATCGTCTTCAATGGTTCTTAGCAGATTTCCGTCCAGTGTCCCGGTTTGCCACAGCCCTTTCCAATTTATGGCGTAGATCAAGGCTTTCCAAGCTGTTCCTTCTTTGTTTAAACGCACGGAGTTACCCATAAAAGTTGGACCAACCCCATTATAAGCAACCCCGGTGGGATGATTGATTATATTTTTTCCATCCACTGTAAGTTTGCATTGTTTATTAAGGTAAACCACGGAATCGCTTTTCAATTCGAACTCCCTGATCATGCCTACTTCCCGATCGCCATAAAGATAAACTTTGCCACTTTAATAGGAAACGCCCTGGCAAGCACCAAGGGAGTCGGTTGTGGTTGAATGGCTCAATTTCATGGATACATCAGTACCATTTAAACCTACAAGTGCTAAAAAAGAAATAATTGTTAATGCAAAAAACTTCATGGCCAAGTTTTTAGGATTTGCTTCTTACCTAAGTAAACACTTAAAAATTAGGTGAACATTAAAATAATATAAACTGTGCTACGCGATATGCTTTATGATGACAGATTTGAGCCTGTAGAATTTTGTAGAACATCCGGGGTGTTGATGCTCCTTTTTGAATCAAACTAAAAATAGATGGGTTTATTTAATCATGACATTTGTCGACGTGTTTAACCCACATAGCATTAGCATTAAAATCAAAACCAATTTAGCTTTTGAAATATGATATTCGTTTGCCAAATTCAACAAACTGTGGACTACTTTCTTATCCATTTAATGTATCGGGGTCGAGGGTTAGCCCTTTTTTTGCTCCAATCTTTTTAATATAAATATTTGTTGACTGTGCTATGCTAAACAGAATGATTATAGTAATTCTTTATTTTTCTTTCAGTCCCCAGCTGTTACATGTGCCAGCCTTTGTTGGTAACGGAGTTACGTCAAAAGATGTCGGTTTTACGCCCGTATAAAGGATAGCTTCTTCGCCCTTTGGCAGAGTCAGAGCAATCAGCTCGCCGCGTCTTTGCATACTCACATTCTTGGAGGCCAGTAACTTTATTGTTCCCTTCAAATCACATTTGATAATGCAAGGTTCGCCAGCAAGACTTTTGATACTGATAAACCTTGTGATACCGTACCGCTTTACTGCACTGACAAGGAACGCCCCCTCAGCGCGAAGACTGTAAAAACCTGCATCTTTCCACGTAGAGGGCCATGCCGGGAATATCCTTATTTTTCCGCCCCAGCTTTGCATTAACATATCCAATGCGGCGCGTGACGAGGCAATAGGAGATTCGAAAGTAGGCCAGCCGTTTTCACTATACAAAGTGTTTGGCGTAATAGTAGGCCCTTTGCGTGTATTTAGGATCAAAAGCGATCGGTTAAGCCATTTCAATGCAGAATCGCCCTTGCCAAGTGCCGACCAAAGGGATGAAGCTCCATTAAATTTGAACATGCAATTATCGCCATCAATTCCGGTAAAATGCGCAATAGATTGTTCCATTAAGGGTAAACGCTCTGGTTCTTCTTCAATATTCATTTCATACAAGGGGAAGATACAAAATAAATGACTGTAATGACGGTGGGGCTTTGCAAAAGGCACATCCCGACCAACCATAATTCCGGTGGTATCTGTCGGATAATCGGCCATATTAGTTAAAATATCCCGCCATGCATTAACACTAGATTGATCAACCTTTAACCTGGTCGCACAATCAATTAATGTTTTATACCCCCATCTGGCCAAAGCAATATTGAGACTTGTTTCAAAGGCATTTCCATATTCATCCGAATAAGTATAAGGGATATGGTATTTGCCGTCAATATCCAATTGCATCGTTCGCGTGTAAACATTAAAAGTTCTTTTCATTAAAGGATAAATAGTATTCCGTAAACGGCTATCATCCATTGTCAATCGATTGTGAATGTAAAAAAGCTGTATAAGCCAAGGCAATGCAATTAAGCGCATAGGGCTTGTACCATTAGTATTCAACATTACAGATGCGTTCAAATCATTGTAGCCGACCGGGTTGCCCAATGCAGCGCAATCATTTCTATATGCTACGGGCACATTTTCAATAAGCTGGTCGCTATGTTTTTCAATCAATTTGTACAATGCGTCGGCAATATCTAGATGGTTGGTTATTCCTAGTGTATAATAAGCTAATTGCAAATTGAGATTCGTCCAATAAGCCGCCCATACCGATGGCTTGAACCAAGGCCCCATTAGATCAACAACGGGTCGATCGGCACGGGTCGCACTCGCCAACTTATACATCTGAATCCAATAAAAACTCTCCAAACGAGTATCCGGGAGCGTTACAAAGCTTGAGGGATAGTAGTGATGCCACCAAGTACGATGCGCTTCCTCTATCAACCCCATGTTCTTTTGCTGTGCGGCTTTAATCGTCGCAACGGCATCAACTGCCGACCCTGACCCGAGAACTTGTTTATTGGCCCATCTATTGGCCACCGTGATTAGAATAGTGCGGGATTTATCGGCATTAGGGCGGTCAATCCATGCCGTCGCATAATCGTCACCTTCCAACAAAGGTTGTGTTATTACTTCAATACCATCTATTCTGGAAGTAACAAAGGGAGGGTTTGGAACATAGACGCCCATATCACGGTTCGGCTGTACAGTAGGCCGCGGATGATTACCTTGTTCGGGACTGAAGGAACAATTGACCTTATTTTCCTGACCGGTGCTTTTAATATCCAAAACAATAAACTCCTCGTCTGAAGGAACAAAGCAACGCAACGAAATCATTCCCATGGTCGTTGTAATTGTACCTGTTATTTCGGCATTCCACAGATCAGTGCGAAATTTCGCACCCGTGATTACACCAACAGGGGTTAGCAGCAACTGCCCGATGGGAAGCCTGCCAAAAGGATTTGTACTGTTTATATTTTTAGACCGATGGTCATACACATCTGTTCTGCCAATCTCAAAACACAGTGTATTATCTTTTTTAGTGTCTTTAAAAACGATAGCACCCAATAAGCCGTTGCCAACAAAAGGTCCCTCGTAATAATTAGCGGGCATTTTGTTCCAAACCATATCTTGCTTTGCAAGAAACTGTTGCCAGTCCACTCCTAGCTGTATCTGGCCGCAGGCTGTTGGCAACCCTGCATGGCATAAGGCAAAAGCACATAGCAAAATCCGAAGCAGTCTAGTAGTTTTCATTTTTGATAGCGTGATTTTTACGATGATTAAAAAACAACTTTACCGTCGAGTGTCAAGCGAGTTATCGTATGGCCGTCCGTCGCTTTGCTGAACGTAAATACATCCTGCTGGTCCTTCCATGAAACCATCAATACTGTCCTGTCGTTGTTCCATAAAGTTTTGGGCGTTTCTTCACCTTGCAGATATGGAAATAACAATACTTTGAAATTTGGCGAAACCGAGCGGGAAGGCAATACCAAACGTTTGGCTAAATCCATACTGCGCAAATAAAACTGGTGCATATCTTCTGTTTTGATATTCTCGAAGGTTTCCAATCTGGGGTTGGGTTCCATATTAGGGATAGCGGCTTCGCTGCTTTCCAATACCCTGACCAATAATTGAGGGTTCCCTTTTTGCGGTGTAAACTTACCGACAATTAATATACCTCCTTGAGTACTTTCTACATCATCCATATTACGTTTCATTGTTTTGTCGCCCAACACCACATCGTATTCTCCTTGGGTACGCGCATCCGAAAGACTATTAAAACCCAGATTTAAAGGCCCCGATTCCTGCTTCACGTCCACCAATTGCTTTATGGAAACCAGTTCAACGTCCAATTGCATTGGCATGGCAAACTCATACAGGTGCTCCTTATCGTCCTTTTTGATATCATCAATTACCAATACATAATCGTGTTTGCCTTTTATAAGGCCAGCCGTGCGGAAAGCATACTCAACCGGATAATTCTTCAGGCGCATCGGCCAGGTATCTTCTGCCCACATCAACGGGTTGCTTGCTATACTACCACTATAAAAATCGGCTACCTTACGCAAAGGGTCACGCTCGGGCAATACCCCCGGATAATATCTTTTAAGGTTTCTGGCTGTATTTGCGTAAACACCGTCGCGCCATTGCGGTTCTACTTGTTTACCAACCATCAGATCGCCCACCGCCGATTTCAACCAGCTCCAGTCGTAACAATATTTCGCATCTATCGTCCCAAAAGTGGCTTCCGGCAAATCGAAATAACCCTTCCAACTGGCAGGCGTAGCGAAATAGCCTTGCCCATGCCCATCAATAGTTACCACCGAATGGTATTTGCTTTCCGTACTTCGCCAGCCATCTGTAACCCACACCCTGCCGTTGGCGGCCAACATAAAACTACCTCTGTCGGAATGGTCGTGCGATTGGTACATCATATCCTGACGTGCATCGAACTGAAATTGGATGCCGTTTTTGTCCCATTTATTACGGGCGATTAAACTACCTCTTGTTGGCTCAAAATAGGTAAGTGGCATTGCTACCGGAGGAACACCACGGTACTCAGCGGCAGTTTTTTCCGGGTCGATACAGAAAACAAAAGCAGCCACGTCAGGCACCTGTTTGATTTCTTTTTGCAGGGTATTGGCAAATAAATAGTCGATTTTTGCATCAGTGGGAAAAAAGTATTTCATGATCATCATCATCAACCAGTTAACTTCAGATGTTGTACCTGTATCGCCATGCGAACTCCATAAAGCGGCAGGGTTTGGAGCTAAAGAATTGATAAGCCAGTCTGGTATCGCTCGAAAATGTGGGTTGGTAAAAGTATTACAAGCCTTGTCGCGGCGCGCAATGGCTGCCATCGCTAACAAGTCGTTCGGGAACTGCCCGAACGTGTAGGTGATGCCCTCAGAGCTCATGCCCTTTGCCGTATAAGAATAGGTCAGGTAATCGCTCACCATTTCTTTGCCCCGTTCAAAAATACGCTTATCGTATCCTTGCTCGTTTTCAACAGCTAAAATGGACAATGGATAACAGATCGACATGGCAATATGGTTCCATCTGCGCCAATGATGTGGTAGTTCCATACCAACGCTGTACTTACCGAACGTATCATCGGTATAATGCTTAATAAAAAACTTTTTATCATCGGCAGACATGCCCGCCGCTGTGAAATCAAACAATTTAGCAAGATCGCCATTACTGTATAAAGGCTCTTTTACCTGTAATAGCTTTGCCGGATTTTGCGGCGTATCCTCTATTTCAGTAAAAGCTTTTTTAAGATAGTTTGCGGCTACAATTCCGGTTTCGTTCAGCAAGGCCTTGTCGCCATACAATTGTGCCAACAAACCCTGCACGGCCAGCAGATTGGCGATATCTTTCGGCGCCGCGCCATCGGCGGCAACAGGCTCCCCTATTTTTAAGGCAGCATAGTAGCGGGTAGTTCGTAATTGACGAAGGGCACCATCGGCCAACAATAGTAACTGTTTACCAATTTTGGTGGTTTGCAACCCCTGCTTGATAACGCCAAACTCATCCGGCGAGGTAAATATACGGGGATGGACACCGGTATTCGGAACTTTGCCCAACCTGGAAAAATCGAACCCTTCGCCGTTAGGTGTCAATGTTTCCTGGTAAGGGTTGGCCCATTTTAATTTATTATCCAATACCTCATCGGCAGTAAACTTTCGTTGAGGCTGTTCCGATAAGCGGGAGTTATTAGAGGCTAATGTATCATCGGCCCAGTACTTAAATATATCAGTAACCGACTGTGAAAATGTTTTGGAGCTGATAAACACCAAGACAATAAAAAGATATTTTTTCTTCATATATGAGCCTATTTGGATATTATAAACGTTGTTGTATTGTTAAAAGACACCTTAACCTTTTTGGGGTATTTTGAAACAATCCTATAAGAAACCACCTTGCCTTTTTCCCAATGAATGTCAACTGTGAATCCGCCTCTTGCTTTAAGGCCCTTTACTTCGCCATCGGGCCAAACATCCGGCAGGGCCGGCAATAAGGTAATTTCATCGTCTGTTGATTGTAATAACATCTCGGCAACCGCTGCCGTACCTCCAAAATTACCGTCAATTTGAAAAGGTGGATGAGCGTCCAGCATATTCGGGTATGTACCACCACCTGCAGCGACATTCACGTTTCCATTATCGGGCGGAACGTATTTTAACAACTCGCGGTACATTTTATAAGCATGATTACCATCTAAAAGCCTTGCCCACAAATTGATTCGCCAGCCTTTGCTCCAACCGGTTGTTTCGTCGCCACGCATTGCCAATGTTGTGCGGCAAGCCTCGGCTAACGCAGGGGTTTTAACAGGAGAGATTTGACTGCCCGGATAAAGCCCGAATAAATGCGATTGGTGCCTGTGCTTAGGATCAACATCTTCCCAATCGTGGTACCATTCCTGCAAATTCCCCTTTTTACCTATTTGATAGGGGTACATATCCTTGAGTATAGTGTCAATCTTGTCAACCAGGGCAGTATCAGTTCCAAGCACTTTGGCCGCTTTTACCAAATCAATAAAACATTCCCTGATAGTGGCAAGGTCAAAAGTTGATCCATACGAGGTGGCTCCTTTGTAGCCATCGGGCATCAGGTATTTATTTTCGGGAGAAGTAGAAGGCGCGGTAACCCAATAACCGTTCTTGTCTTTAACTAAAAACCCGATATCAAACAACGCGGCCCCTTTTATCAATTCATATCCATTCTTTTTAAGGTAAGCGGTATCCTGTGTAAAGGCAAAATGCTCCCAAACATGTGTTGACAGCCACGATGCCCCCATGGCAAAGTTTGCCCAGGCAGGGTTGCCTTTACCCCAATCCCCTATCGGGTTTGTCATTGCCCATATATCTGTTTGGTGCCCTGCGGTCCAACCGTCTTTTACGCCATAAAAAGTTTTGGCAGTGACGCTGCCGGTTTTTGCCAAAACTTTCATAAAACTTAAAAGTGCCTCGTGCATTTCGGGCAGATTGGTTATTTCGGCGGGCCAATAGTTTTCTTCCAAATTGATGTTAATAGTGTACCCGGATGCCCAGGGCGGCATTACATTGTAATTCCAGATACCCTGTAAATTGGCCGGTACACAAGGAGTACGAGAGCTACTGATCAAAAGATACCTTCCGAAATTGAAATACAACATTTCCAATTGCTTATCATCCAATCCTTTACTGTACCGAATCAGTCTTTCGTCGGTAGGGATGTTCAAACCGGTATCGGTGCCAAGTTTTAACGATACCCTGCTAAAAAAATGCTGATAATCCTCAATATGGTCTGTTTTAAGAGCTGTAAAAGTTTTTGTTGCTATTTTATCTATTATCTGTTTGGCTATGGTTGCATTTGGAAGTCCGTCTGTGGCAGGGTTTTTATCAAAACCATTAAAACTGGTGGCTATTGAAACCAAAATAACCACATCTGTTGCCTGTTTTATAGATACGGTACTATCGGTGTAAAGCGCTTCACCATCATTATTTACCACTTTGGCCAAAGTGGTAAACCTTGTACCTCTTGCCTCATCAAATAAAACAGCATTTTTCAAGTCTGTAAATCGCGGCGGATCTGCAAAGTATGGTGCGTATCCGTTAGCTGCAAGCAGCTTTTGCTTGGTATCTGTTTTGTAGTGCATTAAACTACTAAAAGCAAGCGTAAAATTCAACGCGTTCTTCCTGCTTGCCGTAAGATGAATAACAATAGCCTTGTCGGGGGCCGAAACAAAATATTCCCGGGTATAGGTTACCCCATTTATAACATACTTAACGGTGGTTACCGCTTTATCAAGATCGAGGGTCCGTGCATAATCATGCGCAATTGAATCGTGATCAAAATGAAGCAATAGGGTTCCAACCGGCTCGTAACATTCACTAAATTTTGCCTGGAGTTTGCGTACAAGCGTATCAGCAGCACGATAGTCCTCATTCATTAGCGCTTCCCTAACTGCGGGTAAATGCTTGTAGGCATCAGGATACATATTGGGATTTACCGGTTCGCCCGACCAAAAGGTTGCATCGTTCAATAAAATTTTATCTGTTTTGATACCTCCAAATATGCTTGCTCCCTGGGTGCCGTTGCCCATAACAAAACACTCCTCAAATGATTTAGCCGGATGCCTGAACCATATTGCCTTATCAGGAGATTGTGCTTTTGCTAAAAATACAGAAAGCATTAAACCAAAAGCAAATAAAAGTTTACATAAATCACGGTTCATTTTGCTACACAATAATTTTTGCCCGCCAATATCATGATGCAGGTTGAAACGGACCTTATATCCGACCCTTGTTCAGACTTTAGGTTTTTCAAGCTGGTTTATAAAACAACTCTGTAAAAGTTAATCAACAAAGCTTAAAGTACTTGGATTTTCGGTTACAAAGTTATTGTTGCCTTGACTACTGCGGTTAACCCGGTTATTTAAAAACTTATCCAAATGTTGCGGCGACTGAATGAACAGGATAAACTAATACAACGTAGGGCAAAGTAACTATTATTGTTTTTTTCAATTTTTACCAAATAATTATTTACCATTAGTTAACCTACAGTTTCAACTTCATGAACAAAAAAAATCTTTTTATTGCGTCTATCTGGTTATTGTTGCTATGTGGATCCTCACAAGCCCAAACATTCAATCCAGTTACTTATTCGCCTGCTGTAAAACAAATCGAAGTTGACGGAAATAAATGCGGTTTACAATTATATGTCGCGCCCGAGGGCAACGACAATGCTTCAGGAAAAAGTCCGGCTACGGCATTTAAAACGCTCGAAAAAGCGAGGGATGAAGTACGAGCTATAATTAAAAACGGCAAATTGCCTAAAGGGGGTATAGCCTTCAACTTACTTAAGGGTAATTATCCTCTGACCCGGTCGTTCGAACTAAATAATTTTGACTCGGGCACCGAAAATGCGCCAATTATTTACAGGCCTTATAACAATGATGACGTGCACATTCTTGGTGGCGTAAATATTAAAAACAGTAGTTTTTTACCCGTTACAGATCCCGCGGTATCGGCACGAATTGACCCGGCGGCCAAAGGCAAGATCATCCAACTTAACACCCGGTCATTAGGCTTGACGCGTACGGGCGTCTTCCCCGACATTTTTAATGATGGCGGCGGCATCTTTGAGATCTTCGTAAACGATACAAGGTTGCCCCTATCCAGGTGGCCGGACGAAGAGAACTCAACGATGAAAGAAGTGGTCAATCCCGGCGACAAGAACATCCCCGGCAGTTTTATATACCGGGGCGACCGACCAAAACGATGGATGAACTCGAAAGACATATGGCTAAAAGGGTTTTGGCGGGTTGGTTGGGAAGAGCCTGCTATCAAAGTAGCAAAAATTGATACGGCAAACAGCCAAATCACTTTTAAAGCCGGTTTGCCAAATGGTATTGGCAGCAAATACCAAAGGCCTAAAGGGTCGGGCAAGGAAGAATGGTATGCAATCAACTTGCTGGAAGAAATTACCCGTCCCGGCGAATGGGCGATTGATTTTAATACGGGGATAGTATACCTTTGGCCGCCCGATGATTTTAAAGATGGCAATATCGTTATCTCACAATTAGATAAACCGGTTATATCAGCCAAAAACCTTGCAAACACGGCATTTATCAACTTAAATATTGAAGGCTCGTTGGGCGATGGCATTGTGATAGAGCATGGAGAGCGCTGCTTAATAGCAGGCTGTACTTTAAAAGACCTTGCAGGTAACGGGGTTATCCTCGACGGGAACAAATGCGGTATCCAAAGTTGCGATATGTTCGCGTTGGGCAAAGGATGTATCGCCATATCGGGCGGGAATAGTGAAAAGCTCGTCGAGTCCGGCAACTATGTTATCAACAATCATCTCCATGATTACGGGGTACTTAAATCTCAGTATTCGGCAGCTATTGATCTGTATTCCGAAACTAAAGGAGCTCCGGCAGTAGGTATTTTAGTTGCTCATAACCTTATACACCATGCGCCGCGCGATGGTGTTTTATACGCCGGGCAAAAAAACGTATTTGAATATAATGAAATTTACCGTTGTGCCTACGCCACGGCAGACGTAGGCGCATTTTACTCTTGGTTGGATTGGACCATACGTGGCTTAGTCATTCGCTTCAATTATATTCATAATACCGTTGGAGGTGTTAATCCGGACGATGGCGCATCTGGTACATTTGTTTACGGGAACATATTTTGGGGCAACCGCACAGGGGTCTGGATAGCGAGCGGACCCGACCATACAATCCAAAATAATATTTTTATTAAAAATGAAGGCCCGGTTTTTGGTATGGACGACCGTGGCGTAAGCAGGGGTTATGCTACGAATAAAAGTCTGCTCGGTAAAGTAAAATCGATCAATCCGCAGGCTGCTCCTTGGAGCGAGACGTTCCCTGAAATGCCTACGCTATTGGACAGCCACCCTGAGTTGCCTCAACGTACACGTTTTTCAGGAAATATTATCTGGATAAAAAAGGGGACTCCTCTTTCCATTAAAATGAATAAGACGAATTTGGCCGACAGCGGGCTTTTAAAAACGAAAAACAATTTTGTTACCGCCGACGATCCAGGTTTTACTGACTTTTTAAAAGGCGACCTGACGTTAAAAAAAGGAGCGCCCGCCTATCAGAAAATTCCGGATTTTCCGCAGATCGATTTCAAAAAGATGGGCTTGTATATTGATAAATATCGCAAAAGGTTGCCCACTGCCAAAGAGGCCGGAAAATTACCAAGCCAAAACCCATGGAAGGCAGATGATAACGACACCTATTTTGGCACATAATACCCGACGATGAAATTCAATCTCATAAAATTGAACACGATGTTTTTAAAAGTTGTGTTTGTTGTTTGCATGATAGGTACATGGCATAATTGCAATGCCCAAGGTTTAAGTGTGACAAATTACGCAACAGAAACCGAGCGCTCGCCTGAAAATCAAGTCTTTCAATTCGCACAATCGGGTACCTGCACGGCCTGGCCTGATGGATCAAAAACCAATGCGACCCTTTACCTGTGGATCCCCGAAAAATGTAAACAACTGAGGGGGCTGGTTATAATGTGCACCAACGTGCCCGAACATATGCTGGTAGGCCACCCTGCCATACGGCAGGCCTGCGTAGCAAATAACCTCGGAATAATTTGGAGTACGCCTTCATTTATGAACTTCAGAAAATCGGTTGATAAGGACAATAAAACTCTGAATATGGCTTTAGAGTATAAAACCGCCATTGATTTTTTACAGCAAATGCTTGATGGGCTTGCCGCTAAAAGCGGATACCAGGAAATATCAACCATACCTTGGTTACCTATAGGCGAATCGGGACACCTGTTAATGGTTGACGCCTTGCTTGAACAATCGCCTCAACGATGTATAGCCGGGGTTTATTTAAAAAACAACCATTTACCACCGCATAACCGTACAGTACCGGTACTCACCATTTTTGGCAGCGCCCAAGAATGGGGACAGGATAAAACAGACATTCGTAGTAACTGGAACAATATCGACGGAGCTTACAATTACGCAACCGGTCAACGAAAACTATATCCAAACTGGCCGTTTAGCTATGTTATTGATGGTACAAGCGGGCATTTCGATTGCTCTGAAAAGATTACCCGCTTTGTTGCCGGTTATATTAACCTGATTGCAAAAAAAAGGATTGCGCCGGATGGAACTTTAGCCAATTTAGCTTTGGGAGAAGGATTCGTTGCCAATCTTCCGGTACCCGGACATGAAAACAGCTCAATAAAACCTTTCAACCTGGCTGATACCTCGTCGCTTAAAGCTCCATGGTATATTAACAGGGACATGGCTTTATCAGCTCAAAAAATAGCATCAATAAACTGGCATTCCTCAACACAATTACCTGTTTTTTTGGATGATAGCGGTAAAATAGCCGATCATTCCTTTAATGGTATATCAAGAATTAAGCCCATTCTGTCAGATACTGACGGCATTACATTCAAAGTGAGAGGTGTGATGACTGACGTCATCCCCTCAGATTTTCTTAATGCTGGCCAAAAACTTTCAAAAACGGCTTTTAAGCCCGCTATTGAATGGGTAAGCGGACAATTTAAACCGTTAGGCAATGGTCGTTTCCGTATAATGCTCGACAGATCGTGGCCGAATACGGCCAACTATGTAGGTTTGAGGCTGCCGGGTACCGATAGCGTGCGTGCTATTTTTCAACCCGCCGGGCTAACCTTAACAAAAAATGAGTCGGGCTTACCTCAAAAAATCACTTTTCAGCCCATCCCCGATGTAAATGCCCACGTAAAACGCGTTACACTTCACGCCACTTCGGATGCCGGCCTTAAAGTTGAATATTACGTAGAATCAGGGCCTGCAATCATACAGGAAAATGATCTGGTATTTACCCAAATTCCGCCCAAAGCAAAATATCCGGTAGCCGTTACGGTTGTGGCCTGGCAATGGGGTCGCTCGGCTTCGCCCAAGGTAAAAATGGCACAATTGGTTAAGCAAACTTTTTATATAACCGCAAATTGATTTTGCGGTTATCTCATTTTTAAGTTTTTGAACAATCGATAAAATTGCCCCGGAAAGTCGATTATAAATTAGCAGAATTCCCAGTAGATACCAGTGTCGAAATCATGGGTAAAAACGTATTTTTAACCAATTTACTTTTGATTACCCAGTAATTTTATTGCTTATAAGGCTTAATTGGAAAAGTTAATGATAATCCGTTCCAATTAACATTCACGTTACTTTCATTACCGGCTGCATTAACAGCGCCCAAGGTATCTTCTGCCGTATTAGAAATCGAAAACGCAATTGCCGCTGCGGCCTTGTTCATCGTTGCGATGTTATAAGATCTTGACGGTCCCCGATAGCAAATAAAATCGAGATGATAACCAAGTTCGTCGTTACCATAACTCCAATAGCCTTTTTCGTTATTGAAAGTTAAAAATGGCACAGCTACAAAGATATGCATTCCATTAGCTATCACATTTACAAAGCCGTTTATGTACATTGAGGTATCTACTTTAATCGTTTTCAACCCTTCGCCTTCAAACTGGAACCTGATGCACAGGTTTGATGCTTCGATCGTCCCATTTTTAACTTTATCTAAACTCGGGTGTGTATCCCCGCCATTCGTAATAAAACTTATGCCACCTAAAACTTTGTTTTTTAATTGCTTTCCCCTAAAAATGGCCGATGAAAAATCCTTTTGATCATGGAGAAAACGAATCCGCACACTTGTTACCGCGTTTTTTTTACCCCAATAAGCAACCAAATCCCTCCTTTGCTCCCACATATCCTGGCTATTGATCGAACCTAAACTAAAGGATGGGGTTAGATAAGTAGTGCCAATAAAAGATGGTTTGCTACGTTTAAAAGTATCTACAACAAACCTGGTAGAGGTGCTATCGGTTATATACTTTATCAGACTATCGGGTAAATTATTCACGTTACGATAACTATCGAGCGTAAAGACTTTTTTATCGGCGGGCAGAACGGAATTATGGATCATCGTTTCGTTTTTTAAAATAGTATTATATGACCTGCTATGTGGACCCGACCACTGTTGAGTTTTAGCATGATAATGGATCGCTATTTCGCGCCATGCTTTGTAGTACAACTCGTTTACCATTTTAAGCTCATCGGTATCCCGGAAATAAAGCCGCATTTTATTAAGCTCCTCTATCACAACCCTTGCATAATTAGGACTGTTATACTCTGTAAATCCACCTTCGCGATTTGTATAATCATAAAACCTTTTTAATCTGTAAAAACCGTAAGCCTTTAATTCTTTGCTATGGAGAACTTCGCCCGCCATAACCAACACAAACGTTCCCATCACAGCTATATTGGTGTAATCAGGGCTTTGATCGCGCAATTTTATTTCTTCGGCGGCATAAGATATAGCCGAATCGATTTTTACCACCAACGGCCCAGGGAGCCTTTTTTGATGATTTAGTAGTATCTCGATAAGTCGTCGACCGCAAAAGTCAGCCCAGTTTCTATCCGGCGGACTCATTTTTTCGAGAGGTTCTTCAAGAAACCATGACCATAAACCAAAATTACGGCTTTGGCGATTCGTGTCTTGTAAGGTCACTATTTTCGAAAGAATATCGATAGCGCGTAATCGCATAATTTCATCGTAACAATCGAGTAAATTGAGTGCATAATCTAAAGAAGCTGTGGTTGAATGCACCATGCCGCCTTTCAAAGTTGTATGATAACCTGGCGAGCTAAATTTTTGAATAGGCATGTGCTCGGTAGTATCGTATCTAACGTTGTTTTTTTTGACGAGCTGTCTTATCTGCTCTTGTACGTCGTCAAACTAAAGTGAACCAAGGCTTGTGTAGTGTTTCGGGTTTAAAGTAAAGCTAAGTTTTCCATTTTGGGGGTGCAAGTGATCTGTGATTTTATTTTTTCATAGGCAAGTTTTCTGTTTTTAAGTGATTGT
>NZ_CAITNG010000155.1 GCF_903893715.1 uncultured Mucilaginibacter sp. | reverse complement strand
ACAGCCCACGGCCATATTCCTGTACTACCCGCTTTTTGAACCCTTCGCTGTAATGTACAGCCGGGGTTCTCCTTTTTAATTTAACGCTCTCATTCTCCATCTTGTTGACTCTTTTTAGTCAACCTATTTTAGGACGGGACAAAATCAAAAAATATGGGTATTTATGGGTGTATTTTGGTTTTGTTTTTAGGTTCTATTATCAAATTAACATTTGGTAGCCCTGCGCAGGTTATGGGTATTTATGGGTATTCTATTTAAGTTTATTTTTCCCGGTTACCCCCGCTTTTGCCAAATACAAAAATACGAAATTTTGACCTGATCTAAGAATTTTTAGACTTTCTGGACTTTAAGTAATCGCTTAAAAGCACGCGGCTTTGGTTTCCGCGTTTGGCCCTGTCGTATGCATTAACCTCATCTATATCTTCAAGTTCTTCCAGCATCGTTTGATAAGTCTTGATAGGCACGATGGCTGCGATTTTGTTGCCCGATGCGTCCACTATAAATCGTGTTTTCACAACCCCATCAATTCATAAATACTATAAATATCATCAATAGCTAAAAAGGAAAGACTATCTCCGTCTATCACTTCATAATCTGCCCTTTGTTCTGCATCTAATTGAGCGATTTTTTCGAATTTATCTAAAGGGACAATAAATGTACGGTCGTTTGAGAGGAATAGCATCATGGCACTGTTACCTATAAACTGAATGTCCTTTATCTCAATTATGCCCATGTTATTTTTTTCTGACATCTGACTTCCGCCCTCTGACCTCAAAGATACCTCACAAACTCCCTTATCGCAAGCCCCGGGTCTGCTTCTTTCATAAAATTCTCCCCGATCAAAAAGCCGTTAAAGCCTGCCGCTTTCAATTTTTTGATGGTTTCTGTATTGCTGATGGCGCTTTCTGATATCTTTAAAAACTCCTGCGGGATATGCTCATATAGTTTGAAAGATGTTTCCACCGAAACCGTAAAGTCTGCCAGGTTGCGGTTGTTTACGCCAATGGCCGTCAGGTTCGGGTCGATGCTGCGTTGCAATTCTTCCAGGTTGTGTACTTCGAGCAATACGTTAAGCCCTAAGCTTTTGGCAAGGGCGGCCATGCCCTTTATTTCAGAGGGGGTAAGTATGGCGGCAATAAGCAGTATGATATCCGCGCCCCAGGCCTTCGCTTCCAAAATCTGGTACTCATCTATCATAAAATCCTTGCGCAGCAACGGCACTTTATTTACGGCACGTGCGCGGTGAAGATCTATTTGCGCGCCCATAAAAAAGTCGCAATCTGTCAGCACCGATATAGCCGAGGCCCCTGCCGCCGCATAAGCTGTCGTCACCTCTTCAACCGATACCTTATCGTTGATGATGCCTTTCGATGGCGACTTGCGCTTAAACTCGGCAATGATGCCGGTGCGAGCCGGGTCAAGCAAAAAATCGCGGAAGGAATAGGTATCCCTATCAAACAATTCCGAAGCCTCCAAAGCGGCGACAGAAGTGAGCGCCTTCGCCGCCGCCACTTCCTTTTTTTTATTGATAACTATTTTATCGAGTATGTTCATGAGCCCTAACCCAGCCCCCCGACCCCCTAAAGGGGGAGAAGAGAATTTAAATTTAATTGATTTAATATTAAGCCGTCAACAGTTCCCCCTTTAGGGGGTTAGGGGGCCGCATATATCCAATTCCCCATCATTGCCCTGCCATGCTCTGTCAGCACCGACTCCGGGTGGAACTGTACGCCCCGCACATCAAACTCCTTATGACTCAGCGCCATGATCGAGCCATCCTGCTCGTCAACGGCCGTTACCTCAAAGCAATCGGGCAAACCTTCTTCGGCAACCACCCAGCTGTGATAGCGCCCTACCTTAAACACATCGGGAAGGTACTTAAAAAGCCGCTCATCGGTATCAATTACTTTGATGGGCGTGGCAATGCCATGCATCGGCTTGCTCAGGTTATACAGCTTTCCGCCAAAGGCCTCGGCAATGGCCTGCTGGCCCAAACACACACCAAAAATGCTTTTAGTGGGCGCGTAGGTCTTAATTACATCCAGCAATAAACCCGCTTCGGACGGTATGCCGGGCCCCGGCGAGAGGATGATTTTATCAAATTGCGCCACATCGGCCAATTCAAACTTGTCGTTCCTCCAAACCTCGCATTGCAGGCCAAGTTCATTCACCAAATGCACCAGGTTATAAGTAAACGAGTCGTAATTATCTATGATCAATATTTTCATGGTTCTGTTTAATTGGCCACCTCCACGGGCGCGTTAATGGTGTCGGCCATTTCCAATGCTTTACGCAGGGCGGCTATTTTGTTGTTTACCTCATTTTTTTCGCTTTCCGCGATGGAATCCGCCACAATACCCGCCCCGGCCTGGTAATGCAGCACATTGTTTTTGCTCAAAAACGAGCGGATCATAATGGCATGGTTAAAATCGCCGTTAAAACCTAAAAAGCCTATAGCGCCACTGTAAAAGCTGCGTTTGGTCTTTTCGTTCTCGTCTATGATCTCCATCGCACGGAACTTGGGTGCGCCGCTCAGGGTGCCTGCCGGGAAAGTATCGGCCACAATTTTAAACGATGACACACCTTTTTTCAACTTACCGCTTACATGCGATACCAAATGTATCAGGTGCGAGTAGTACTGCACCTCACGGAAAGCCTGCACATGCACACCTTCGCAATGGCGGCTCAGGTCGTTACGGGCAAGGTCAACCAGCATCACGTGCTCTGCCGCTTCTTTGGGGTCGGCCTGGAGCTTTAAAGCCTGCTTCACGTCGTTCTCATCATCGCCGCTGCGCTTAATGGTGCCCGCTATCGGGAAAATACTTGCCACACGGTTCTTGATGGTGATCTGCGCCTCGGGCGACGAGCCGAATATCCTGAAATTGCCGTAGTCGAAATAAAACAAGTATGGCGACGGATTGATGGAACGCAAGGCTCGGTATACATTAAACTCATCGCCCAAAAACGGTTTCGAAAATGCCCGCGATGGCACAATCTGGAATACATCCCCGCGGAAAATGTGTTTCTTCATCTTCTCCACCATATCCATAAACTCCTGGTCGGTCAGGTTCGATGTTTCGGGGCCATTGCTTTCAAAGCTATATTCAGGGAAGTTTTTGTTTTTGATGAGGTATTCTACCTTCTGCAAACCTTCTTCATCCGCTTCACCATATTGGTTTTGGAAAATATACAGCTCATTCTTAAAATGGTCTATCGCGATGATGTACTTGTATACATGGTACTGCATGGTGGGGATAGCCGTTGGACTATCAACAACCTTCTTCAGCTTAATGGTTTCAAAATGCTCCACGGCTTCGTGCGTAAAATAACCAAACAAACCGTTCGATATCATTTTAAGCCCGGTTTCTTCTGTTTCAAAAGCCTTCAAAAAGTCTTCCACTTCGCTTACCAGGTCAAAACTACCGGCCGGGCAGCTTTCAACCCTTTCGTCGGGATATTTTTTTTGAAGTTCGCCATTGTTCAGTACCAAGCCGGCAATCGGCTCGCAGCAAACATAGCTCATGCTGTTTTCGCGACTATGGTAATCCGAGCTCTCCAGCAACAACGTATTCGGGAACACATCGCGAAGGCGCAGGTAAATGCTTACCGGGGTGGTGGTATCGGCCAATAGTTTTTTGTAGGTGGTTGTTAGTTTGTATGTTTTCATTTGTTTGTCGGCAAAAGTATATAAAAGAAAAATCCGGTCAATTGGGGATTGCCGGATTCTCTATTAGGTTTAAAATTGTTTAGTTGTCCAATCGGTCAAATAACATTCCCGGCTACCTTTTTTGTAAGGTGCCACCAGCTTAGGTTATGGGCGTTTTTGATCATTGTGGATGCAAATTTAGAAACATTTTTGAATAAACAAATTTTTTACAAAAATAATTTAGTGTCAAATTGACACTAAATATCGCTGTTTTCCCTATTATTCCTATCGGGAATGCGGTTTTTGGCTTAACTGCCTATTAACGGCCTGTGGCTTTGTACTATAGCCATAACAATGACCAACAGTGCCAACCCGTAAAAAATGGCGATGGCGCGATGCTTCATTTCGGGCGTGGTAATTTTCTTCGCACGGCTATGCCCGATAGTTACCAATATCATGGCAAATATCATCATGCAGATGTGTTCTACCGTCCAGTATCGGGTAGTATCATCCTTCATGGTTTGGCTGGTAAACTGCACAAACGGACTTAAAAAATACAGCAATAAGCCTATCAAAATTTGCGTATGCACCGCAATCATGCTGAACAGGTTTATTTTGCGGTTGCCTTCGGTATAAGCTTTTTTACCGAACCAGCCCAGCAAAGCCTGCACTATGGCGATAAGCACCATCACAAATACCACATACCTGAACCCGGAATGCAGCATTTTAACAAAGGTATAGAAATTCATATCGGTTGATTTTTATGCGAATATACAAGAAAATATCAGCGTAGTTTATATGGGGAAGCTAAACTTTCCCATCAATGTGGCCGGGTTTTTACCTATGCGGATGGGTTCGCCGCATATAGCCTCGTTGCCCAGCAGCGCAAAAAGGATAGCCTCTTTGGCATCGGCCGGTATACCCAGCGCATCCGTCTTCGCGATAAGCACATCGGGCAATAGCTTTCGGAGATGCTGCATAATGAACGGGTTGCGGGCACCGCCGCCGCTTACAAAAACCTTTGCTCCCGCATTATACGCATAAAGCGTGTTCGCTATAACGGTCGCGGTAAACGCACTTAAGGTAGCCATCAAATCTTTTGGCGCAACGCCTTTTGTTTCCGACAGCTGCTGTGCGCGTTCAACATATTCCAAATTGAACAACTCAGGGCCGGTTGTTTTCGGCAGGCTCTCCTCAAAAAACGGATGAGCCAACAAGGCTTTGAGCAACGAATGGTCAATATTCCCGGTAAAGGCTATTGCCGAGTTTTTATCATAATCCTTATCAAAGTATTTTTTGCAGGCGGCATCTATAAGTGTATTGCCCGGGCCTATGTCGCTGCAAACCACTTTCTGTCCGTCGCCATCGGCGGGTAAATAGGTAAAATTACTGATGCCGCCTATGTTCAACAAAATGCGGTCTTCGCCGGCCTTGCTGGCCAAAATATAATCGCCGTAAAGGGCAAGCGGAGCGCCTTCGCCACCCGCGGCCAGGTGCTTTTGCCTAAAGTCGCTTATCGTCAATACACCCGTGCGCACCGCGATATGGTCGGCATCGCCAATTTGCAGCGTAGCATTGGGGTATTGTGGCTGCCCGTGCAAACGCTTTGGCGCATGGTATATGGTTTGGCCGTGGCTGGCGATGTAGTCAACTGTTTTTTTATCAACTGCCCAGCCCTTTAAGGCCCCGTTAACCAAATTCCCGTGAAAATCGCCAATGTAATCGTTCAGGATGCAAAGCTTCTCCAAATCCACCATTTTACGCGAGAATATCTGCCTTATATCGTGTTTCAGGTCATCAGTATAGTCAACCGTTTTAAATTCCAGCAGTTCAAAAACCGTACTTAACCCATTGCCTTTAAACCGGCACAAGGCAATATCCAATCCATCCAACGATGTGCCCGACATTAAGCCCACGCCCAGTCGTTCCTTTTTTTGCGCCGCTTTAAATAAGTTTTGGAGGTTGCTGTTCATCTTTCCAAATATAAAAAATTAGTGTGCCAATGCGGGTTTAACATTTTGGCTTAAAAATGTTAGCTTTAGGTTGTAATACAACAGCCAATAATGACCCAACAACCTAAGCAACGCCTTTTATCGCTCGATGTATTTCGTGGGGCCACGGTAGCCGCCATGATACTGGTAAACAACCCCGGCAGCGACAATGTTTACGCACCACTGGAGCATTCCGTATGGAACGGCTGTACACCAACCGACCTGATATTTCCATTCTTTTTGTTCATCGTAGGTGTTTCTATTGTTTTCGCAATGGAAAGTAAAAAGGCCGACCCGGCGCAACAAAAAGGTTTATTGCTTAACTTACTAAGGCGAACCGTAGTTTTGGCCTTATTGGCTCTGGGTATGTCGGGCTTCCCATATTTTAAACCTGCAAATGTGCAGACTATTGGTGTTTTCCAGAGTTTTTTGTCGGTATTGCAAACCATGCGCATACCGGGTGTATTGATGCGCATCGCCGTATCGTTTGGTATAGCCGGTTTTATCTACATCAAAACCACGCGCAAAACGCAGCTTTGGTTATTTGGTATCCTTTTGGTAATGTATTACATCCTGATGTGTTTTATACCTGTGCCCGGTTTTGGCCCGGCCAACCTGAATCCTCAAACCAACCTGGGCGCCTGGATAGACCGCTCGGTATTTGGCACGGCACATTTGTGGAAGTTTTCGGTTACCTGGGACCCCGAAGGTTTGTTAGGCACCATGACCGCGGTAGCCACCGTGCTGTTTGGAATTTTGACAGGCACCTGGCTAAAACGTAAAGACAAAGATGACGCAAACAAAGTGGTTTGGATGTTCACCATTGGTATGCTGGCTATTATAGCCGGCAAAATATGGGGTTTGGCATTCCCCATCAATAAAGCATTATGGACAAGTTCGTTTGTGCTTTATACCGGTGGCCTGGCCACCACTTTCCTTGCTCTGTTTTACTGGTTGATTGACGTTCATGGCTATAAAAAATTAACCGCGCCTTTTGTGGCCTTTGGCACCAATGCCATTTTTGTGTTTGTGGCATCGGGGGTAGTAGCACGTTCGTTAAATATGATAAAAGTACAGGATGCCAAAGAAGTATCATTGAGCGCGCACCTGTTCAATACTTATTTTAAACCGTTTTTCTCGCCGGTAAACGCCTCATTAGCTTACGCGATAACAGTCGTTTTGGTTTGGTTTGTCATCGTGTGGATTTTTTACAAAAAGAAAATCATTATCAAAGTTTAGTTACCTGAGCAGGGTAATAGAACCCGCCGCATGCACCGGCGACCTATCGTACGTATTGGTGCCGGTAAATAACCAATAGTATGTGCCAACAGGCAGGGGCTCACCCAGGTATTTGCCATCCCAGGCCGTTTCAATGCTGGTTGTAGAGAATACTTCTTTGCCGTACCTGTTCAGTATCTTCAAGCTGCCAAACTCTCCATAACCCTTTATGTTTATATTAAAGGTATCGTTAACGCCATCGTTATTAGGCGTAAAGGTGTTTGGCCCGGTAATGATTGGCGGCGGCGGCGGGTTTACGGTAATATTTACGGATGTAATGGTAAAGCAACCATACTTAGAGGTGGCTTTTATGTAATAGGTGCCGGTATAATGCACATTGGTGAAATTCGGAATAGGCTTGGTCGCCTTCGAATCGTAATAATAGGTATAAGTCAGTGACGTGTCTTTTACGAAAACAGATGAAAGGTCGATACCGGTGGGGTATGTAAACGTAGTAGGAGCGTTTATTTTTATGATAGGGTTGTTGACGACCACCTTAACAGGTAAAATGCCCGAACAGCCGGACGGGTTTATGGCCTTGATATAATAGGTGCCCGGCGTAACAGCATTTGGCGATGGAAGGAAGTCGAGGCCATTCGGGTCTTTATAATAACTGTAGGCCAAATTGCCGCTACTGCCACTCGTTACCGCACCTGAAGTAAGGTCGTAAGTGGGCTGCGCTGAACACATCGCGACAGAATCGGGAACGGTGAAATTAAACGTCGCGTTAATGGCGTTGATAACCGTGTAAATGGTATCAGGGCAGCCCAGGCCAGCGTATGGCACTGTTGCCAACGCTATTTTTGTCTGATCTGGCGGTACAGGGTTTAGCGTTAACGTTGGGCCGGTGCCCAAAAGTTTCGAAAAATCGGAATTGTACCAGTTATATTGGCTAAAGCCGGTCGGCGCGTACAAGGTCATTCCTTTTTCGTTCAGGCAATAGTTATTGCCGGTTATGGCCGCACCGCAAGGCTCATTCACATCAATGTAGGCATAGCCAAAATGGCCTCCGGGTGTGCAATCGCGGGCGCTAAATTCCAAACGTACCGTTTTACCGCCATAGCCCCTCAGGCTTATCGACGATTGGGTCCATCCTTTGGTGTAAACAATACCCTGCGACTGGTTTCCACCGCTGGCTGCGGTAAATCCCGGTAAACTGGAACCGGCATTATAACTGAACGATGCGCAAGTGATATATTGGTTACTTTCCACGTCATATATCTCGGCCGAGAACATTGGTTTTTCGGGCATGGTATGCTGAACTGAATTAGGACCCGGATCTTGTAACACAATAGCGTAGTTATAAACTATGGTATAATCCGTTTGGTTAGTGGGTACGGTAAAGGTATATGATATACGTTCGGCCACACCTTGCGGATACGGCGGTTTCACGTCGGTATTTCCCAGTTTTATTGAGTAGTTGCTTCCGTTAGGACATAGTTGAGGAAATCCCCCATAAATATCAACACCCGGATTGCTGGTTTTGCTGATAATTTGTTGCCTGCCTGCTACAGGGGTTGTGCCGGTAGGCGTTAATAAAAAAGTGCCGTCGCTTGCAACATATCCCGACGATAACTCCCAATTGGTAAAATCGCCGTTTTCAAAACCAATGTTAGGAGGGCAGTTTTGTCCATGCAATCCTAAAGAGGTCAATAGAATGAATGTCAGTAGCAGGTACTTATTCATTATAGTTTTTCCAATGTTTTAACTATTAAGCTTTAAATGTATAACTTAATATACGCTTTTATAGTATATGTGGTTGCCAATTCTTTATTTAATGTTTGCTGTTTGGCGGCAAAGCCGGCAATTGTAAAAGGGCAGCGCGCTTACTACTATACTTATGCAGTAAAAAAACATAGCCCATGGTTGTACGATCGTCTTTTTTTGATTTATGATAAGCACAATTAATTTAGGGATATAACTTTAAAACGCAAAAAATGTTGCACAAAAAAAAGACCCTGCATGTGCAGGGTCTTTAAATTTTTAATTTCTCTAAAGTCGCATTATTGCTGGTCTTCTGCAACCGTCCTGATCACGCGGCCATCGGCAGCCATGATTACTTTTTCAACGGCGTTGTTTTCGTCTTTTAAACTTACCTGATACGAAACATAACCTTTTTCTTCAATTTGATTAGCGTCTTGTACCTGCAAATCAGGGAAATTCTTTTTCAGACCACTAAACACACCTGTAGGCAGATTGCTTACAGGCAAACCGAATTGTTGCGATACAACTTTTCCATTTTGGTCGTACACCACTTCGTGGGCCGATTTTTCTACTGTGAAAGTCGCTTTATAGTGTTTGCCATCCTTTTCCCAATCAACCTTGGTCAGGTTAGGGTATTTAGCAGAAAAATCCTGGTTGATATCTGCAGGCAGGTCTTGTGCACCTATATATTGCGCTTTCGCATAAAATCCAAATCCTAACGAGAATACAGAAATTAGAATTATTAACTTTTTCATAATGATAATGATTTGATTGTTTTAATACATTAATTTCAATAGCAAAGGTAATACATTATATTATTATCAACAAATTATTTTAATTATTGTAAAAATTATAAATTAAAGTCAATTTTATTGAAAACCTTTTATTATGCTTACATATAAACACCGGTTTTTATAAATTTTTTAATGATTGGACGGTTTTAATGATAAACGGTTTAATTAAAATGTCGTTTTATTGCTGTATTTATTGTAAACTGTACGTTACATTAGCAAAAAAACAATCAAAACAGTTGGGTTTTTTTATAAATAATACCGATCGGTATTAAATTAAACTATAAAAAAGGGGGAGAAATCAACTTTCTCCCCCTTTTTAAAACAGCGTTTTCCGCTTACAAATATGATTGCAACAAGTTGCTCCTTGAGGTATGGCGCAAACGTTGTAAGGCTTTGTCTTTTATCTGGCGCACGCGTTCGCGGGTCAGGTTATATTTTTCGCCTATTTCTTCTAACGATAGCGGGTAATTGTTACCCAAGCCAAAAAACAGCACAATCACTTCGCGCTCGCGCTCGGCCAGAGTTACCAATGAACGCATAATTTCTTGCGAAAGCGATTCGTCCATCAGGAAATCGTCTGTGCCGGGCTCATTGTTTTGCAATACATCAAGCAAGGTATTTTCTTCGCCTTGCACAAATGGCGCATCCATAGATACATGGCGGCCTGAGTTGCTCAACGAATCACATATCTTATCTTCAGTGGTTTCCAATATCTCGGCCAGCTCTGCTTGTGATGGCTCGCGTTCGTATTGTTGTTCCAGTTTGGAAAAAGCCTGACGTATTTTATTTAGCGAACCGATTTGGTTCAAGGGTAAACGCACAATACGTGATTGCTCGGCAACAGCCGACAAAATCGACTGGCGGATCCACCATACTGCGTACGATATAAATTTAAAGCCTTTGGTCTCGTCAAAGCGTTTTGCAGCCTTAATCAGTCCAAGGTTACCTTCGTTTATCAAATCGCCAAGGGTTAGGCCCTGGTTTTGGTATTGTTTTGCAACCGACACAACAAAACGGAGGTTTGTTTTGGTTAAACGCTCTAAAGCGGCCTGATCCCCCTCCCGTATTTTTTGTGCCAAAATAACCTCTTCATCAGCGGTTATCAGATCTACTTTGCCAATCTCGGTCAAATATTTATCAAGCGACTGAGATTCGCGGTTGGTAATGGATTGGGAAATTTTGAGTTGTCTCATTTTTTAATGCTGAAGGATAAATGCATTGAGCAGTCAATGCCGTACAATGTAATCAAATAATTGTGATATAAATACAAACAGTCAATTTATATTAAAATTGTACTTTAACTTAAAATACTAAACTAATTTGACACAATACTGAATAACCGGCAGGGGTTAAAAACGGATGGCGGTAATATCATGTCTGTTTGAGGATAAACCAATGCAGCGCTATATTGTTTCGAGGCGCAAAGGTAAGTTTATTTATTTACAATTACAACACTGATTTTGAGGTAAATGGAATATGGGATTGGGATGGCAAAAGGCCGGGTATTGGTAATAATTTTCACCTTATGATGGAAACCGAACCACTCAATTTGCCCGCTGTGCCGAGGTCTATAATATAAGCGTAGGTGCCTTCGGGCAAGGGTTTTCCGTTATATGTGCCATCCCATTGCACGTTATACCCGCGCGATTGATAGAGCAACGTTCCGTAACGGTTGTAGATGCTGATTGTTGACGTAGGGTAGTAAGCCAGATTCGAAATATTCCAGGTATCATTTATCCCGTCGCCATTGGGTGTAAATGTGTTTGGTATAACTACCGGTGGTATCGGAAGTATATTCATGGTGATCTGCTCGCTCAAAGCGGATACCGAGCAACCGATGATAGCCGTAATATCACAACTCACCACATCGTTGTTTTTTAATGTGCTTGTTGTAAGTGTTGGAGCATTTGCGCCGACATTTTTTCCGTTTATCATCCATTGGTAGGCTACAGTAGCGCCGGTTGTGTTTGCTGTAACCGCTGTAAAAGTGACCGAGGTATTGGTGTAAACCCCATTTGCCGACGCGCCGATGGTAACCGATGGCGAAGGGTTGGGCGGGGCGGATAAACTGATAGTAATAGCATTTGATGTTGCTGTTGAAGTTGTTAGACAGGCGCCGCCCTGATTGGTTAAAATACAGGTCACTAAATCGCCGTTGGCAAAAGTATTACCTGTAAATGTTGTACTGTTACTGCCGGCATTTGCGCCGTTAATTTGCCATTGGTAATAAGGGTTTGTACCGGCATTTGTAGATGCTGCTGTAAAAGTTATGCTGGCACCATTGCAAACGGGGCCGTTTACTGATGATTGTATACTGATAGCCGGGGCAGTGTTGGGTGTAACGATAATGCCCGTCAGCTTATTTGATGAGCCACTAATCGGGCAACCACTGGTAACCGATACTATACACTGTACAACGTCGGTTTTTGTTATAGCGGTACTCACAAATGTGGGACTGTTTGTACCGGCACCCATACCATTAACCAACCACTGATACACCGGAGTGCTGCCACCGTTTACTGCTACAGCGGTATATGTAACAGGCGTACCGGCACAAATAGAAGTTACATTGGCTGTAATGGTAACAGTTGGAGTAGGAGGGGCTGTAACAATAAGGCTGTCGCTGATGGATCCTATGCCGTTTGATGCAGTAATAAGCGTTGAGCCGGCACCTAAGATATGCACCTTGCCGCCGGTTATGGTTGCAACGGCAGTGTTGCTGCTGGTATAGGTTATAGCCGAGCCCAAAGTACTGGTCGCGCCCGGGTCAAAGTCGGCATCGCAAACGGTTTTGGCAGGAATGGCATTAAATGTGATACCGGCGAAGGTTTCGATGTTGACTATAAAACTGCTGCTGCCTGCCAAATTATAGGCGGTGATGGTATAATTTGTTGCCGGTGTGGCCACTGTTGGCGTGCCGGTTATAATCCCCGTCGTCGGGTCGAAAACCAAGCCGGCCGGCAATGCCTTATCAATTTTATACCCTGTAAGGCTTATTTTACGGATCAGGTTATTATTTTGATCGGTTACGTACAAGCTGCCAATCAAATCGTTTGCCACACCTATCGGGAAGTTAAAACTCGCGGCAGTACCTATGCCATTAGTTGCACCAGCCGCCCCGCTGCCTGCCAGGGTTGAAACGAGGCCTGCAGGCGTAATCTTTCGGATGAGGTTGTTGCTTTTATCGGCTACATAAATGTTGCCGATAATATCGACCGATACGCCAAGCGGATCGGAAAAACTTGCCGCAGTGCCTACGCCATTTGTTTTGGCAACGGGCCCGCCGCCTGCAATAGTAGTAACCACGCCGGCCGGCGTAATGTTGCGGATGAGGGCATTCAGATAATCGGCAACAATAATATTTCCCGAACCATCGATAGCAATACCATAGGGATGGTCGAAACTTGCGCCTGCGCCGGTACCGTTATTGAAGCCCGGCGCTCCGCCTGCCAATATGGTCGCGCTGCCGGCCTGCGTAAGTTTTTCGATGATGTTGCTGTTTTCGTCCGCTACATAAACATTGCTCGCGCCATCTACCGCCAAACCAATAGGATTATTGAAAAAAGCCAATCCTCCACCTGTATAGGTTACAAACCCCGTTTTGGTAAAGGTAGTAACAGCGCCGTTCGATATCCTTCTTATTTCTTTGTCTAACTCATCGGCCACATAAACGTTGCCTGCAACGTCAACGGCTATACCCGTAGGCTCGCCAAACGAAGCCGTTGCAGCAGGCCCGTCTTTTGCGCCGCTGCCCCCGTTTCCCGCCAAGGTGCTTACCAGGCCGCCGGGCGTTATTTCCCTAACCAGGTGGCTGTAAGTATCAGCCACAAAAATATTGCCGCTTTGGTCTGTAGCTACGCCAATTGGGTTTGTAAAGCTGGCTGCGGTCCCTTGTCCGTCGGTCGAACCTTTAGCACCCGAGCCCGCAAGCGTGCTTACCTGCCCGTAAATTGCGGGCGGCACCGGCCCACCGGTATTTGTTGGCACAAGGGGCGTAATTAATGTGTTTGTATTATATATCTGTGGTGTTTGGTAGCTGATGTTTGGTGCCTGGGCAAATAAACCATCACTATATGCGCAAAATAAAACAAACAGCAATGCCTTAGTCAAACTATTTATAATACAGGATATGCTGTTTTCCGGATATAACATACGTGTCAATTATGGCTAAAATAAAGTATTTGCGCCTTATTTTATAGAAATTACCGTTGTGGCGACCGTTTTGTCTTAAACGACATTATCGACGGGTTTATTTCCCGGAAATTTTTTTGCCCTAAAAAAGCCCCGCAACATACGTTACGGGGCTCGTTGGTTAATGGGGAATCTGATTTAAGGTTTCAAACCATATTTATCGCTGAATTTTTTATACAGCTGTTTGTGCAGGTTATCGAGGTTGATGTTGCGGCCTTGTATAAAGGCGGTTTCAACATTCAGGCTGATCATGTCCAAAGCATCGCCGGTTGATATAAACAGGTTGGCATCTTTACCTGCTTCCAGGGTGCCGGTTGTTTTATCAATACCCAGTATTTTGGCGTTGTTCATGGTGATCATGCTAAGAGCCTGTTCTTTGGTCAAACCGAAGCCTACGGCCTGACCGGCTTCGAAGGGCAGGTTGCGCTGGCGCCAAAAGCCGATACCTGTTAATCCGTACAAAACGCCGCCGTCCTGCAATATTTTTGGCAGGCTGTAGGGCAGGTATACATCGTCTTCTTCCTTGTCGGGAAGCGCTTGTGTTTCCTTGATGATGACCGGGATGTTATTGTCTTTTAACAAGGGCATCACCAGGTACGATTCTTTGCCGCCAACAATCACTTCGTCCAAACTGTACTTTTTGGCGAAGGCTACCGCCTGCTGTATTTCCTTTACGCCATCGGCATTAACAAACAGTTTTTTGGTGCCGTTAAACAAGCCTTTCATGGCTTCGAAACGCAGGTTGATTACTTCGGGCTTGGCTATTTCGGAGTAAGCTTTTGCTTCCGCGAAATACTTGTCCATCTCGTCTAACGCGCGCTGGGCACGTTCGGCAGGTGTTTCGGTAGCACCGGCGCCGGCCACAGCGGCCAAACGTCCGCCGCCGCCGCCACGACGGCCACCACCACCTCGTGATACTGGCCAGGTTAAATGGATGGCCATATCTTTTTTATAGGCCGCATCTTCCCAGTTCCAGGCATCGAGTTGTACTACCGATGACTGACCCGAGATCAAACCACCCGAAGGGGTTGGCTGTGCCAGCAAAACGCCGTTGGAGCGCACGGTTGGTATTACCTTCGAATCGGTATTAAAAGCGATCAGCGAGCGTACGTTGGGGTTCATTTCGCCGGTTTCGGCGTCATCAACGGTACCGCGCGCGCCTTCTTCAACTTCCACCAAACCTAAGGTGGTGATGGGGCAGATAAAGCCAGGGTAAATTTGTTTGCCTTTGGCATCGATAACAACATCGGCTGTGGCCGTGCCCGAGCCAACGCCGGTTATTTTACCTTTAGCGAAGGTGATATAACCATTCTCGATCACCTGGCCGTTGCCAACGTGTATGGTTGCGCCAACAATGGCGATGGATTGTGTTTGTGCTTTGGCGGGCGAAATATTTGCTTGCCCATAAGTAAGGATTGTGCCCAGCAATAATCCTCCTAAACTTAAAAATATTTTTTTCATGATATGACAGGGATTAATGTTGGTCTGAATTTGTTGATGTACCTAATCCTGATACAAATTCGGCTTCGTCGTCCTCAACGGTTTCGCACTCGTATTGGCGGCGACGCGGACCGGCAGCCCTTTGTGTATTGGCGCCACCGCTTTTAGCCTCTATCATTTTTTGTATCAAACGGCCCTCTTCGGCTTTCATGGCTTTTTGTTTGGCCATGTCCTGCTCCATGTCCCAATACCTTACACCATCAACAAAAGTTTTCTCGGCAACAGCATAAACAGAAAGCGGGTCGGCCGACCATAAAACCACGTCGGCATCCTTACCTACTTTTATACTGCCCACTTTATTATCAATGTGCAGCATTTTGGCAGGGTTAAGGGTTACCAGTTTCAGGGCTTCTTCTTCGCTCATGTTACCGTAGGTTACCGCTTTACCTGCTTCCTGGTTCAGGCGGCGGGCCATTTCGGCATCATCCGAGTTAAAGCCTGTTACCACGCCAACTTCGTGCATCAACTTGCCATTGTATGGGATGGCTTCAACCACCTCCATTTTATAAGCCCACCAATCGGAGAAGGTAGAGCCGGCTATGTTGTGCGCTTTCATCTTATCGGCCACTTTATAGCCCTCTAAAATGTGGGTAAAGGTGTTGATCTTAAAGCCCATCGAATCGGCCACGTGGATCAGCATGTTGATTTCGGATTGTACATACGAGTGGCAGGTGATGAAGCGTTTCTGATCCAAAATTTCGGCAAGTGCCTCTAATTGCAAATCGCGGCGAACGTTGCTGCCTTTTACGGCCCTTGCGGCCTTGTATTCTTTGGCGCGGGTAAAGGCATCCACATAAACCTGCTCAACGCCCATACGGGTTTGCGGGAAACGGGTATAGGTAGCGCCAAACTGTACGTTATTATTGCTTTGTTTTACGTTTTCGCCCAATGCAAATTTGATGAAGCCATCGGCACCTTCAAACTTCATTTCGTCGGGCAATACGCCCCAGCGGTGTTTGATAACCTGTAACTGCCCACCAATTGGGTTGGCCGAGCCGTGCAGGATGTGTGATGTGGTAACACCACCGGCCAACTGGCGGTAAAGCTCGATATCTTCCGAGTTCAATACATCGCCGGTGCGTACTTCGGCGGTAACCGCGTGGGTGCCTTCGTTAACACCACCGGTAATGGCGATGTGCGAGTGCTCATCAACAATACCTGCCGAGATGTGTTTGCCGGTGGCATCGATAACGGTAGCGCCCGTTGCCGAAAGGTTTTTGCCAACGGCTTTTATTTTACCGGCTTCTATCAATACGTCGGTATTTTTTAGGATGCCGTCTTTTTCGTTGGTCCAAACGGTTGCGTTCTTAAACAAAACGGTTTCGGTTTTTGGTACTTCTGTATTGCCGAAAGCAACAAAGGGATATACAACCGGGCCAACGTTTATAGCAGGTTTGGTTGCTGCAGCAGCGGCACCGCCTCCGCCACGACCGCCAAAGCCGCCACCACCCGCAGGCGCAGGGCCGCTGTAAACAGCCGACCAAGGAGTTGAACTACCATCGGGCATCACAGCCAAACCGCTCAATGTAATAGGCGAAGCTTTAGTGATGGCACCGTTTAAACGGATAAAACCGTTCGGGTTGCTTTTTAAATCGAAGTAGAAGCTCACGCCATCGCCGGTTCGGGTGAATGTACCTTGCGCGCGCACGCTGTCGGCAGCGCGGTTAACAGATAAAGTATACGTACTTCCGGTACCGCCAAGACCTAAGCTGATGCCACTGAGGCCCACACCGGTTAATGTATAAGTACCGTGCATATCGGTAACGTCCATTTTGCTGACTACGTACTGGCGCCCTTCCACCCAGTTTTCGTAAATTACGTTGTCTTTTTTAAACAACCCGCCCGAGGTGATGATAAAGTTGGCCAGTTTGCCTTTGGCAATGGTGCCTACCTTATCGGATATGCCCAGCATTTCGGCCGGTACGGTGGTAATAGCGTTGAAAGCCGTTTTTTCGGTCAAGCCATAATCAATAGCTTTTTGCAGGTTGGTCCAGAATGAGGTGGTATTATCCAAACCATAAGTTGTAATGGCAAAGCGGATGCCTGCTTTTTCGAGCGTAGCGGGGTTGGTTGGGGCCAGTTCCCAATCTTTCATTTGCGCGTAGCTTACGTTACGGGCATCGATAGGGTCTTCCACATCATAAGGCGATGGAAAAGATAGCGGGATAATGAACGCGCTACCGGTAGCTTTCATCGCGTCGATGCGCTGGTATTCTTTACCGTCGGTTTTAAAGATATATTGCTTGCCAAACTCCTTGCCTATTTTGGCAGCACGTAAAATGCTGATGGGGTCGGTAGCCTCAAATATTTGCGGGAGGGTTTGTGTTTTGTTGAACTCGTCGAGCGAGATATTGTATTCTTCTTTTTGTGCTTTGTACCAGGCCGCGTCATAATAGGTTTGGCGCAATAACGCGATACTGCCCATTAACGATGAAGGATAGTTGGTAGCGGCAGTACCTTTACTAAAGGAGTAGTGCGCTGCAACCATATCGTTCAGCATTACTTCGTTGTCGCGCTCATCGCCCAGCGAAACGGCAATTGATGTACCACGGGCAATACCATCATGTATCAAGGATTGCACGGCACCGAAACCGATCTTTTTCAGGTCGGCGGCTTTGGTGGCATCCACATGGAAAACCGCTTTGGCTGTCATTTCGGGCTTAATGGCTTCGTTCCAGCCATAAGGGCCTGTTTTTGTGGAAACAGGGACCGCGATACGGCCAAAACCGCCACCACCACCTGCTCCGCCGGCACCAAAGGCTGCCCTTGCTGCTTCGGGAGTACCATAGGTTGTATAGGCATCAACCAGGCCGGGGTAAATGTACTTCCCCTTTAAATCGACCGTTACATAGCCTTTGGGTATGGCAATGCCGGCACCCACGGCTTCAATCTCGCGGTCTTTAATTAATAATACACCATTGGTAATGGTTTGGTCGGCACTAACAACTATGGTAGCGTTAGTGAATGCATATTGCCCCGGCCGCACATCCCACGAGCCGTTTACAGGGTAAGTTACCTGGGCTTGTGATAGGTGCACTAAAAGCAGGGCAATGCAGAAAAGTAAAAGTTTCTTCATTGCGAGTCAGTTTTTGTTTGCCCTAAATATATTTAATTATTTGACTGTTAGGGTGTATTGCCACAGGTTTGTTACCAAAATTTTAAATAATTGTCAAATCATCAATTGGTATATTTTGTCTATGGGATGACTATGGAATGGTTTTTGGAATAAACGAAAATGGGCCAGACCGAACAGACCTTGTTCGAATGTTGGAGTTATTTAAAAAGCTAAATTGGTTTTGTGGCGGCGATTCACTGAAGGACAATGAGTTAAATAGGTCAAATTTAGAACACGGCTAACATTGCCACCACAAAGTGGGCGGGTTGTAAAAAGCCATCCCTATAAGTGCAAAAGTATCTACGAAAGAGGAAAGATAGCCACGGAAATAGTTAAAGGGCTGTGATGAAGCCCGTATAATACCTTTTAAGCCCACCGAACGATCAATCGAGCGTAATTTGCCTTTTGATGCTTTCTTCGAGCGAAATAAAGGTTTCGGTACGCTGTATGCCTTTAACGCTTTGTATCTGCTCGTTCAATACTTCGCGCAGGTGGTTGGTATCGTGGCAAATAATTTTTGCAAAGATGCTCCAGCTGCCGGTGGTGTAATGCAGCTCTACAATTTCTTTGATGGTTTTGAGCTGCTTAACGGCTTCGTTGTATTGGGAACCTTTTTCCAGGTAGATGCCTAAAAAAGCACAGATGTCGTAGCCCAGTTTTTGCGGGTCGACCTCGAGGTTGGCGCCTTTGATAACGCCCATCTCCTCAAGCTTTTTCATACGTACGTGGATGGTGCCACCCGATACAATCAGGTCTTTTGCTATCTCCGTATAGGGGGTAGTAGCATTTTTCATTAAAATCGATAAAATTTGTATATCTAAATTATCAATTTCTAAATTTTGGGCTTTCTTGTGCGACATAAATTTTTAAATATCTATATAAATACAAGTTTAATTAAAAATTGTATAAAAATACAAATATTTTGTTAAAATATTTGCAACGAAAGGATAAGCTGATTAAATTTGTGCTATAGCAAACAACCTAAAAAGCTTAAAAGTTCTTTAAATTATATTGTTGGGTGGTGAAACTTTGGCAGACACACCTCCTCGTCGCGGTGGCGGAGATCCTGGAAAACCCGAAGCGGGCTAACCACTCCATGAAGGTTCGACTCCTTCCCCAACAGCAATTTGGTTGCGATAACCAAATTAAAATGAAACATACTGTAGGATGGTGAAACTTTGGCAGACACACCTCCTCGTCGCGGTGGCGGAGACCCTGGGAAACTCTTAGCAATAAGAATAACCACTCCGTGAAGGTTCGACTCCTTCTCCTACAGCTCTTCTCATAATTTAGGTTTATAATTGGTTAGTAAAAGCCTCCTGCCCATCAGGAGGCTTTGCTGTTTTATAGGGTTTTTATAATGAGCTGGTTAAAACCAATGTTAAGCACCTTGGCATAGTTAACAAAATGTTAATTAAACATTAATAATACATTAACTTATCTTAGCGGCGTGACAAAAAACACCTTACCTACCTATGCCATAGTTGAATTGTTGATCAGGTTATCGCACATCAACCCATTGATTGGCGATTATAATGGTCATTTGGCTTATGATGATGGCGTGGTAGTAAAAACCACCGCAGGCACCATTGTTTTTCCAAACGCCCTGATCGGGCAACAGTTTAATCACCCCGATTTAATAACTGAGGCTGAATTGAAAGCTTTGGCAGCACTGTTTGCAAGCCATAAATGAGCGGATGGAAAATATAAACCCCACTGACATACATATATTGTATATCAATGGGGTTGAAAATAGGTGTATCGTTCGGAAAAGTTAAAATCCGGGGAATAAAAAATCCAGCGCTAAAAGCAGTACTTAACTACCCGTAGGTTTACAGGTTGTAAGGCTTATCTTTTGAAACCGCCGCCACCGCTGCCGCCACGGTTAAAACCGCCGCCGCCACCGCCGCCACGATTGAAACCACCGCCGCCACCGCCACGGTTAAAACCACCGCCGGTACGTTCTTTTTTCTCTTCAGCTTGGTTTACAACAATGGTTCTTCCGTACAATTCGGCACCATTTACTTCGGCAATTGCCTTTTGAGCTGCTTCATCATCAGGCATTTCGATAAAACCGAAACCTTTGCTGCGGCCGGTTTCTCTGTCGGTGATGATTTTTACCGAAGAAACTTCACCAAATTCTTCAAAAACTTCTTTTAATTCACTTTCTTCAACTTTAAACGGAAGACTACCTACAAAAATGTTCATGCTTGTTGTTAATTTTTAATTTTATGTTTAAGCAAAAGTATATTAAATAAAATTAGTTGCACAATAACACGCATTAAATAATGATTTTATTCCTAAAACTTGTTAACTATAAATAAAGTTGTACCATTTTACGCCAATAACGCGGTTTATGCGCCTCACCTTCCCAAATATGCAGCGCATTTGGCACGTTCATTTTCCACAAAACTTCGCTTAAATGCGTGGTGTCATCTAAAAAAGCGTCTTCCTGTCCTATCGCTAAAATAATTTCCATCTGTTTTAACTTATTTAACAGGTATTCATCGCCCATATTCGATAGGTAGTGGTTGGGCATGTTAAAATAGATGTCCTGATCATAATAACCTTCAAGCAGGTCTACAAAAACGCCCATTGGCTTCGTCAGGTCGTACCGACCGCTCATGCCAACGGTTTTGTTAAACAAATACGGGTACTTAAACGCTATGTTCACGGCATGGTAAGCGCCCAGGCTGCATCCGGCAGAAAACAAAGGCGAATCTGGATTGTTTTTTTGCGAAAGTGTAATCACTTCATTCAATATATACTGCTCGTACTGCAGGTGCCTGTTCAGCTTTTCGATAGGGTGCACCGAAAAATTGTAGAAACTTTCGTGGTCAACACTATCTACACAATAAACCTGCAACCAGCCATTTTCTATTTTATCGCTTATGGCTTCAATAACGCGCCAGTTTTCATAATCATAAAAGCGCGCGCCCCTTGTGGGGAAAAAAATAACACGGGCACCTGCATGGCCAAAAACCAGCAATTCCATGTTCTTCTGTAAGCGTTCGCTAAACCATTTATGATACTCCCTTTGCATCTCGAAACCAAATCTAATCGGTAAGCATACCTATGTGGGTTAATAAATTGTTAAAAATGTTCTAAACCAGCCAAATAGTTAAAAACAAGCGGTTTCCATAACTCATAACCTTTGTTGCTCATGTGCAAACCGTCGGGTAAAAAAAGTTCGCGCCTGGGGTTGCCTGCGGCATCGGTCATTGGTGTATAAACATCAATGTACTGCATGTTGGGATATTTTGCCATTTCGCCAGCTATTAATTTGTTCGCGTATTTTATGCTCTCTGCAATCGCCATACGCGCAACGCTTGGTTTGATGGAAATATATGCAAATGAGATATCGCCAAAGCTTTCATTAATACGCGCCAGTATTTGCTGAAAAAATATAAAAACCTCCTCGGGGTGTCGGCCATCGCCCAAATCATTGTCGCCGGCATACAAAATAATTTGTTTCGGCTTAATGGAAAGAAATATCCTTTCAAAAAACCAAACGCAGGCAGCCATGGTCGACCCGCCAAACCCCAGATTGGCTGGTTTGAAATCGGCAAAGTCGGTATAAAGGGATGACCACATCCTGATGGATGAGCTACCATAAAATATTGTTTCAGGGGCGTATTTGTATTTAAGGCGTTCGGCCTCCAGTCGTTTAACTTCGTCTTCGTACCAAATCATTGTGCGTTTTTTGTTTAGCTCTTAAATATAGGTGATTTATGTGGTTAAAATATGGGTTTCGTAAAAGCTGCGCTCAAGTTTTATCCTGTTGGGAATATAAATTATTCGCTACCTTTAACCTAACTAACTGAACGCTAAACTTAAATCTTCATTCACTGTCATGAACTGGAAACTTCTTTTTCAACTCTCGTTGTTCGGCCTGGTAATGGCTTTTGGAACCATTTCGCTTATCCCGTATAAGTTTGAACCTATTTTCTGGATAGTTGTTTTTTCATTGTGTTCATGGTTCATTGCAAAAACATGCTCGGCCAACTATTTTCAATATGGTTTTTTGCTGAGCCTGTTTAACTGTGTTTGGATAACCGTTGTCCACGTAATCTACTATAGCTCATACGCCAGCCACCACCAGGAGGTTGTCCAGATGTTCCAAAGTGGCCCCCTACATAACCATCCCCGTATTCAAATGCTCATCTTCGGGCCTTTTTTTGGTGTCTTATCCGGACTAATACAAGGTTTATTCGCTTTTATTGCATCAAAAATTGTTAAAAAGAGTATCATTGTCCA
Source organism: uncultured Mucilaginibacter sp. (assembly GCF_903893715.1). GTDB lineage: Bacteria > Bacteroidota > Bacteroidia > Sphingobacteriales > Sphingobacteriaceae > Mucilaginibacter. The sequence continues at coordinate 13,473 of NZ_CAITNG010000155.1, read as the reverse complement.
ATAATTCAGCATCGGCTGCGTTTAAGCTTCGATTTTGAACTACAAATGATATTTATTTTTGACCGAAACTCGCTTTATGAAAAAACTACTACCTGCTATAGCTTTTGTTCTCCTTGCTAATTTACTGTTCGCCCAAACGGAAAAAATACCTGCCATTAAATATAGTGTTGAGGCCGGGTTGAACGAATCACTGTTACAATCAAGTATTGGCGGTGGCACCTCGTCGTCCTATTTAACAGGCTTTAGTTTGGGCGCATTTGCCGAGTTCCATAATAAACACAATATCACATTTCAGTCGGGCCTGTTGTTTACAACAAAAGGCGGCCATTATGATGTTTCGCAATCCTTTACCTCAAACGGAGTAACCTTTAATGACAATGGCACTGAAGATATCAACCTAAAATACATCGAGGTCCCTTTTAACGTTTTGTTGCACATCGATGCGGGTAAAGGCAAAGTCTTTATAGGTGGCGGACCTTACATAGCATTAGGCATTTCCGGTTCCGACAATATAACCAATACCCAAACCTATAATGGGGCCTCTTCATCGAGCAGCCAAAACAACAGCATTGTTTTTGGTAACGCCGCCGGCGATTATAAAAACCCTGATTACGGGGTAAATGTAACAGGCGGATTTGTGTTAAACAAAGGATGGCTGCTTCGTTTAAACTGGGGCATTGGCAAAGGTAACCTCGATACAAACGGCAACACTGTTACAAATGAAACGGCTAACCTTTCAATAGGTTACGTTTTTAAATAGTAAACATTATTGCGGTATAGTGTTATGAAAAAAGCCTTGTTTACAATTGGCCTTATAATCCTTGCATTTTCGTCATCTGCACAAAGTGTTAAGTTTGGAATTGAAACCGGCTTAAACTTATCCAACCTTATCGAAACAGAATCCGGCATGTCCAGTTCGGGTTCAACGCTCAAGGGGTATAGGATGGGGTATTTGCCGATGTGGGCCTGGGCGATTGGTCGTTTAAACCCGGCCTTCTATACAATACCAAAGGCGGACGCGACGATGTTGCAGGAACAGTTGCCAACAACGGCAGCAGCTATACCTATACCGGAACCGAGCAATTAAACTTTAACTATGTAGAGGTTCCTGTAAATTTGCTTTACCATTTCCCTGTGGTTATAGGTAAGATATTTCTCGGCGGCGGCCCGTATGTCGCCATCGGCACATCGGGTACAGACGCCCTTTCTACTACGGCCACAAACAATGGTGTTACAGCTTTCAATAGCACTTCCACGCCGGTTACTTTTGGCAGTGCTGTCGGCGATTTTAAAAAAATCGACTATGGTATTAATTTAACCGGAGGCCTCAGTTTAAAGAGTGGTTTATTATTCGGCGTTGGCTATAGTACTGGTTTGGCCAACTTGGCCAACGATGGTTCTACGCTTCGTAACAATGTCATCAGTTTTTCGGTCGGCTTCACTTTTTTATAAATACCTGTTCTTATTAATCATTTGTTCTTCGGTTCACGGCATAGTATCCAATCAACCTAAACGGCATTACGAGGTGGCGCAATAAGGTTGGTATAACTCCATAGTAACTGCACATAATCAAAAAGCGCTCGAAAAGGCTCCGGATGTGTTTCTTTTTCGATATACCACCTACCTCGTATTTGGCCACATACATGTGCGTGTTAACAATTTTATAGGCTTTTTTTGCCGCTCGTATTATCCAATCAATATCGGCACTTAATTTAAACTTCTTATCAAAAGGCCCAATTAAGCCATACTTAATGTAAATAGCCTGGTGGCTTACACTCATCCCCCAGCTAAAACTTCGCCAGTTAAATTTGGCCGGAGCTTTGTGCCGCCGTCTGCCAAGGCTTTCCCCCTGCGCATTAATCATTTCGGTTTCACCATAATAAATATCGGCCCAATGCGCCGTAGCAAAAATCCGGGCAACCGTATCGGGCGCATAAATCTCGTCGCCCGAGTTCATAAACAACACATAATCGCCCGTCATTAGCGTCAGCCCTTTACTCATGGCATAGTAAATTCCCTTATCCTTTTGGCTTACAAACTGGGCCAACCTGTCGCGATACTTTTCTATTACCTCTACAGTGCCGTCATCCGATTTTCCATCAATAATAATATATTCAATGTTGGGATAGGTTTGGTTCAACACCGAAAGCATGGTGCGTTCAATACCCTGTACATTGTTATAAACAACAGTAATTACCGATAAAACGGGATTGATATTGCTCATGGAAGTAGTGATTGATATAAAGCTTTATATTTTCCGGCTACGATTTCATTACTGAAATTATCGAGCACTTTGCTGCGGGCATTGGTACTCATCAGGTGTGGTTGGGCGTAGTTAAGCACATACAGTATCCCCTTTGCCATATCTTCCGACGATTTATACCTTGCAAGGTAACCATTCTGTTCGTGTTCTACCATCTCGGGTATACCACCGGTTTCAAAAGCTACAACAGGTGTTCCGCAAGCCAAGGCCTCCATCACCATATTGGGCAGGTTATCCTCCAGCGATGGCAACACATAAACATCGGCCATGCTGTAAATTTCGGCCAATTGTTGTTGCTGTTTGATGATGCCCAACTGCGTAACCTTAAAAGCGATTTGCGAAACATCGAACCCTTTGTTTTTACCGAAAATCACTACTTCGATGTTTGCCATTTCAGGGTGCTCTGTTTTTATCCGCTCCAAAGCTTCAACCAGATAGGCTATGCCTTTCCGGGTATGCATAATATTGGCGGCACCAAACAAGATGATTTTCGACGTATCATCAAAACCCCATTTTCTGCGGGCCCCGGCTCTGTTTTGAGGTGCAAAAATATCGGTATCTATCGGGTTGGGTATTGCCTCTATACGAAAGTTTTTGAGCAATGCGCTTTTACGGGCGATGCCGGCCAGCCAGCTACTGCAGGTTACAAACACCAAATTATCAGCTTTTTGGTACAGTTCTTTTTTGCGACGCCATCCTTTCCGGGATATGTCGTTGGGCGAGGCATCTTTTAGCATCGGGCAATTGCCGCATTCTATCAAATAATGATCGCAATCACCCGCATAGTGGCAACCTCCGGTAAATGCCCACATATCGTGCAACGTCCAAACAACGGGTTTTTTTAAATCGATTAGTTGTTTCAGGTTATTGATGGAAAGGAATCCCGAATTTGTCCAGTGCAGGTTCAACAGGTCGGCATCGGTTATCAAATGGTTGCTGCTTATGTTTGTTCCCGCATTAGCGGAGGAAAACGCAAATCGAAGCGATTTATCCTTTTCGTGAACCAAAATGAATGGCAGGCGCTCGTAATAAAAATCTGCTTTGCTTTTAAAGCGGCCAAATGCATTTTGGCTGGCTCTTTCCACACGCTCTTCATCCGTGTGCTTTTCATTCACCAGCAGGTGTACGTCAACATCATCGGCCGCCAGGGCCTTCAACAGGCGCATACAAGCAGCGGGTGCACCACCACCAGCATCGGATGTGTTAATTAACGTAACTTTCATTTTTTATTCCCATTTGGGATAGCAAGTATAATAATACTAAATGAAACCTTTACTTTTGAAAGTTAAACAGCATAATTACAAAAAACCAACAATGAGTTTTTTTACCTATCTTTTTCAAGACTGGAAAGCCAACCGCAGGAATATAAAAGGGCAGCTCATTTTGTTATGCTTTAGGTTGGTGCAGGTTTTTAACCGTTATACTGCTTTAAAAATCATTTTTATCCTGTACCTCATTTGGTACCGGGTAACCATCGAATGGTTTTTGGGTGTTGAGCTTCCGCGGAAGCTCACAGCAGGCAAAGGCCTCATCATTTACCATGGCCAGGCTTTGGTGGTTAACCAGGGCGTTGTTTTGGGCGAAAACTGTGTGTTACGCAATTCGGTAACCGTAGGCCATAAAAAACTACCCAACGGCACGTTTTCGCGCTGCCCGCGCATTGGCAACAATGTTGATATTGGCGCCAATGTGTGCATAATTGGCGATATCACGGTTGGTAATAATGTCATCATCGGAGCAGGGTCGGTGGTAACCAAGGATGTGCCCGATAATTGTACAGTAGTGGGCAATCCCGCAAGGATATTGGAAAAGAAAGATGATACAGTGCATCTGATATAAATAAATGGAGCAAAATTTAACCGACCGTGCTTTCTGGAAAGCGTTTTGGGAATCGAGAAAAGGGCTGATATTTTATATAAAACCCAATTATATTTTTGGCGACCTGCTGGCTGGTCTCATTAAAAAGAACAACATTAAATCGGCCATCGAGCTGGGCGGTTTCCCGGGATATTACGCCATTTATCTCAAAAAGTATCGAAACATTGATACCACTCTTTTAGACTATTTTGTGCACCGCGACCTGGTTAACCAATTATTAGAGGTAAACGGTTTAAAACAGAACGACATAGCAATTATAGAAACAGACTTGTTTACCTACCAGCCCGAAAAAATGTATGATATGGTGCTTTCGTTCGGTTTGATAGAGCATTTTGCCGATACCAAAGAGATCATCAAAGCACATTTGCCTTTGCTTAACCCGGGCGGTACTTTGTTTATTACGCTACCCAACTTTACCGGCATAAATGGCTGGCTGCAGCGCACCTTCGACCCGGATAATTACGCTAAACACAACATAGCCAGCATGGATGTTGATTTGTTACGCTGCATTTATACCGAACTCGGGCTTACGGAAATAGATGTGCATTACCACGGTCGCTTTACCGTTTGGCTCGAGAACCGCGAAACCACGTCGGCATGGGGCAAGTTTGTGATGAAGGCGATATGGGTGATCGGGAAAACGATTACCAAAATTATCCCTTTCGAATCGAAGCTCTTATCTCCGTATATTGTGGCGTGTGCAAAAGCATAATATTGATAAATGTTTTATAAATTTGGGTATGAGTGAATTTAAGTTGGACAGAACGGCATTTAAAGCTCAAACGACATCTCAAGCTGCCGATCACAGGGAATATTACCAAAGCCTTACCTGGCAGGAACGGGTAAAGATTGCCAATTATCTAAACAGTATTGCCTACAACTATCCTGAAAATAATCCACCAAAATTGGACAGAACAGCATTTAGTGCTCGAATCCGCAACTCAAATGGGTAATATTTTTAAAGAAGACTTCCGGGAATTTATACAGGCGCTAAACGATTGCCATGTCCGTTACATCTTAGTTGGCGGCTTTTCGGTGATATTGCATGGTTATGCCCGTACAACGGGTGATATGGATATTTGGGTGGAGAAAACCCCTGAAAACTACGTCAAAATAAAACAGGCATTTTTAACGTTCGGAATGCCGTTATTCGATATGACCGAGGAAAATTTCCTTGATCACCCCAAATGGGATGTATTTACTTTTGGCAGGCCACCTACCGCAATCGATATGATGATGAAAGTACAAGGATTGGATTTTAACTCATCATTTAACAACGCTGTTTATTTTGAAGAAGATGGCTTACAGATCAGGACTATTCGTTTAGATGACTTATTAATTGCAAAACAAACAACCAGGAGAGCAAAAGATATTGACGATATTGAAAACCTTTCTAAAAAAGATGAAACCTAACTCCCCAACTGCTGCTTAACAAACCTGACCAACCTTTGCAACAAAGTACCTTTACGGTTTTTAAGGAAGTGTTTAATAGCCCAATGCGCATCCGCGTTCTCAGTAATAACATCAGGGAAATAAGTCACCGGATCTTTCGCTATCTTAACGCTATACATATCTTCGTTGTTCGAGTGTATGCCACTGCCATCGTTGCCAATGTTTTGGATAAGCGATTGCGCTGGGTTTAAAGTCAACCCACCCTTTAAAAAGATAGAGGCATACCAGCGTATGGCCCACGAATCATTTTTGCCGGCTTTGAACTGCTGTATCTGCTTCCAGAAATTCATATTCCCTTCTATTGAGAATTGCATAATTTTCTTATTGTCGAACTGTTTAAGCAGGGTATCAACATCCGGTTCAAAATATTTCCACGCCCGGGCCCATGTTGCCCAGCCCCAGCTGGTGGCAGCACGGTAAAAAAAGGTTTGCGGCAAATCCGTAAGGTCAATAGGGTACATGTATGCACCGATGTGCATTACCTTATCTTGCTTTTCGTACTTAACAAGCGCTTCGTTAAGATAGGTAAGGGCATATGGCGATGACAGCAGGTCATCCTCAAAAACAATCACTTTTTCGTATTCGTTCACCAATTGCGCAACTCCGGCTATGATAGAATTGGCCAAGCCAAGGTTCTGTTGGCGTTCAACCACTTTTACCGATTTAAAGCCATCAACCCCTTTTATCAGTTCCCTCACTTCTTCCACCTTAAACACGTCGGCCTCGGTTTTCGCCGCATCCGAGAAGATGTACAGCCGCGATTCATCAGCCAGCAAATTTTTTTGCAAAGATGCAATGGTACGCCGGGTATGCTCGGGCCGATTATATACAAACAAGGCTATGGGCGCAAGGTGTTGCATTTAAAATATGTTAAGGTTTTCGCCTTCTTTACTGCAAAGTATGGTATAAGCGCTGGCCCTTTTTTCCTGCATCGCTTTGCCTAACAGCGAACCAAGCAATTTTTTTGCGCCATATTCAGCCGATATTTTCAGGTCGGTGATAAGGCTCTTGTTTTTCTTTTGGTTGATGTAGGTATTAAAACGTGTTACTTCGGGCTCAATCATCGAAGTGAGGTCGTTAACTACCTTGAAGCCTTCGGTAAGTAACAAGTACCTTAAGCTTGTTGGTGTGTACATATTGATGTGCCCGTAAGCCAGATAATGTTTTATGCGTCCATCCACACCATCTTTATAATCAATAGGCACTTCTATCAAACACATTTTGGCCACCCGTTTCAGCTCGCGCAGCAACAGGCGCTCGTGCTCCACATGCTCCAATACATGCGAAAGCACCACCAGGTCGAACTCGCCATCCTTAAATGGTAAATGATAGCCATCAAACTCCTGCACCAACTCCAGCCCCTTTATGTTGAGCGAGCGGATACGCGCCACACCACTCTCCGAAATCTCCACAGCCGAATACTTAGGCGCAAAATTTTGTTCGGACAATAACTTTAAAATACTACCATCGCCTGCACCAACCTCCAGTACCGAATTAAAAGTATAGCCCTTGCAAACATCAATAATATGTTGAGCCTTATATTTAGCGCCCAGCAAACGCCAGCCCTCGTCGTTTTTTTCGTAATAGCCGTCGTAGGCGGTTTTAACGTTGGTGCTAAGGGTATTTTGGTCGCTCATGTTTTATTTAATGTTGGTACGTTTGTGTCTCAACAACGCTTTATCTATTAATTCATTTATATCAACCGAAATATTTAGCCAATAGGTGAGTGCCAAATATAGCAACGCTACAATTAACGACCTGTAAGCAACATCAACAAAAAAATTATTGATTGCGGGCAAGTAAATTCCTACAAATAGGCTTATCAGGCTGACTAAAACAACCCAAAGATAGGACTTTGTAAAAGGCTGCAAACCGAATTTAACTTTAATATAGAGCCAGTAGGTAAAATTGAGTGCAAACATGGTTATCAAATACGAATATGCGGCTCCCGACATACCTAGCTTCGGTATCAACAAAATGTTCAAGCCAAAACACAATAACACCCCGGTTGTAAGCAGGTACATAACCAATTTATATGATTTTGAACTACTAATTATAGCGCTGTTTAGCCCTCCAGTAATATCTACAAGGAATGCGATACCTACAATGACAAAAACATCAAAGTATGGTTCGTAGATCGCGTTTTTCCTTTGGAGTATTGTGATGATGTTATGATGATTCGCAACTAATCCTATAAAGAACAAACATCCAACAATAGATTGTACCAACGAGGTTTTGCTATATATCTTACCAATTTTTTCTAGGTCATTATCTTTAAAAGCGTTGGCAATGATCTGATATGATGTTCTGTTCAATGCTTTTGCAGGGAGATTGATTACAACAGCAATAGCGAAAAAAACACCATATACACCCACCATAGCGTCATTTGTCAAGGCGCTCAATACCAAGGTGTCTACCGATTGTATCATAGCGAACGACCCGCCGCTTAAAACAGCGTATAATCCGTAACTTATCATTTCACGTTTTCGTTTGGTAACCTCAGTAGTTATAGGGTTAAGTTTAAAATAGTTGCCTTTAAATATACTGAACCATAAAATAAGCGCAATAGCGGCATTGCTGTACAAAAAGATAATTACGAAGTTGTGGTAATCTGCAAGTTTAAAAGCTATCAATAAAACACTTATTGCGGTAATTATCCGCACTAACACCTCTTTCAAAAAAGCTGATAATATATTTTTGAATACACTGCGAGCAAGCGCTTCGAGCAATGTATACAGCATGATGAAAAAGGTTATAGGGATGATATAGTCATAGTATTTTACCAAAAGCGACGATGCCTTTACAGCGCTGTGAAGCTCTTTAGCTTTGTAAAAATCTATTACGGGCCTTTTAAATATCAGGAAAAAGAGCGCGACCATTACAAAACCAGCGAGCGTCACCAAAACAACAAAAGTAACAAACCCTGAATCCTGCTTATCATCATTACGATAATAAGGATAATACCGCAAAATTACATTGGTTGTACCCAAAGATGCTATTTGGGCAAATATGGTGGTAAGGGCTATGAGTATTGTATAAAAGCCTATCTCTTCCGGGCTTAAGTAAGTTACAAATAACACAATAAGGTTAAAAAAGGCCAAACCAGTGCCGGCATATAATATCAAACTATTATAAAACCCTTGCTTTTGCAGTAAATTGGGATTCCTTGCCAACAGCTTATTTTTTCTTTATTACGTTTTGGATGATACTGTCTATAGTTGCGATGCGATCGTTCAATTCATAATTTTTCATCATATGCTCCCGACCGGCTTCACCCATTTGTGCGGCAAACTGGGGAGATGATGCCAAAAAAATCATTTTTTTCGCCATCTCTTTTACATTATGCTCTGCCACTAAAAACCCGGTAACGCCATCTATAACAGCTTCTTTTATGCCGGCATGAGCTGTGGCAACAACAGGCAAAGCCGAGGCCGAAGCCTCTAATATTGTAACGGGCGTGCCTTCCATATCTCCGTCTGATGAGGTGACCGAATGCTGTACAAAACAACGCATTTGTTTCATCGATTCAATAATCTGCTTCGATTGCAGTACGCCGGTAAACGTAATCTGGCTCGTCAGTCCTAAATCTATCGTTAATTGTTCCGCTGCTTCTAAAAGCGGCCCTCGGCCAACCATCCACAAATGTGCCTCCGGGACTTGTTCCGTAACTATCTTAAATGCTTTTATTGTTGTTAAGGGCGCTTTTTTGTTGACAAAACGACCGACGGCCAAAAAATTATGTTTGGTTTTTTCCACTTCAACGGGTAAGAACATCGATGTATCAACACCACACGAATTATAAAATACCCTATCTGTCGGTGCGCCAAGTTTTGTCAGTTCTTTCGCCATGTCCTTAGATACAGCTATAAACGCGCTTGCGTATTCAAATGCCTTTAAGTAAAGGTTATGATATTTTTTTATGGTAGGCTGATGATGCACATCGGCACCGTGAAACTGGATGACCAAGGGTACGTTTGCAGCCTTGCATGCATCTGTTACCGATGCACCAACCATTCCGTATTCTGCAAAAACAATATCAATTTTTTTGGTTTTGAGATACGACACCAACGCATTTGTGCGCACATTAATTTGAACCTTTTTGAATACTTTCTTTTGGATAAGGTAAATCAGCAAACCTATTTTTGACTTAATCAGATAGCGGCCATCTTCATCGTAGACAGGAAATGCGCCACCATACAACACGGTTTTATTGCCAGCCAAACGGTCAATATGTTCTTGTATAAAGGTCTCTGAAAAGGCCGACTTATTGGGCTTTATGATGCATAAGTTGTACCCGCCGTTCATATCTATTTTAACTTGCTGCGCACATACATTTTACGGTAATAGCTGCCAAACTTCCATTTTAGCTTATTTAATATCCTTGCTGTACGCTGGGTGGCGGTTACCGGTTTGGGTGAAAAAAAAGCAGCCTCAAAATCATCGTTCTTTTCCAAAACCACATGCGCATAATCGCCTACGTTCCAAATGTTTTTCAATTCATACAGAATAACCTCCGTACCAGTATCAGCTTTTAATTTACCAATCACCTCGAACGTTATATGCTCGTCAACAGGCTGCATCGTTTCTGGTTTATTTATCAGCGACCATTTGAGATTCGCGGGGGTTGGTACGGATAAAATTATCTTGCCTTTGTTCTTTAAATTTTTAGCCAAGGCAGCATGTACTGCGGATCGGTCGTTTACAGCTATATGCTCGTAAACATCCATAAATATAATCAGGTCAAATTGCTCATTAAATGTTTCGGGAGTTAGTATACTTTCTATAAAACTAACCTTATCATTCGCAAAGAGGGCTTTTGCTATTTGTATAGATTGCGTACTGATGTCAATGCCGGTTATTTGTGCATTTGGCCACCTTTTATTCATCTTGTTACAAATGCTTCCCATGCCGCATCCCACTTCTAAAATACGGCTTGGGTTTGATGGAGCAAACTTTTTGATAGTGTTCCAGGCACCTTCAACGCGGGGGTTTACAATAACATAATCGTTAACTTTAAATTTTATGTGCTCATCGTAGTACGATACGACGTTTTCCCGGTTTATATTTTCTTCCATCCCAAATATCAAATAGTCTTAAGGTTTTATGCTTAGCACGAAGTTAAGGAATTATTTATTAAAGCGGTTTTTGGGCAACAACAACATATAAGGCTGCATCCCTGTCGCGTTGCACCTGTGTATTTATTTTGTTGAACAAGCGTATTTTTGCCTGCATAATGAGCGCGAACGGGGGCACTAAAAATTTAGGTAATTTGGCAATAATACCGTCTTGCAATAATTGTAAGCCACTTGCCGCCAAACCAAGAACTCCATGAAATACGTTAATATGAAACCCCTCGGCTTCAATAGTTTTACGCAAGCCCGCACTTGTCCACCGCCAGTAATCGTTGGGTGTTGGGTGATAAAACCAGTAACCGTGTGTTGTGCAAATAATGTGTCCTCCTGGCTTCAGCAAACGCATAGCCTCCTGCAAATAGCCCGATGGCGTATCAACATGCTCCAAAACCTGATTCGATAATATGATATCAGCATACCCGTCAGGCAAAGTTGTTTTGCTGTCAAAACCAATATGATGGTCGGCCTTTGGATTCATCTCCAGGTCCACACCGAGGTACTTACCTACCATCGGTTCAATCAAAGTTCGGTACGGCATCTCGCCGCAACCAAAATCAATCAAAGTTTGTGTCTTATCAGCAGCAGTAAGCTCCTGCATGCGTGCAATGGTAATATCTCTAAGCTGGCTTAGCACCACATAACGAGTGTGGAAAATACTTGGATATAACCGGTCATTACCTTTCATCCGGCTAAATTAATTGTTTTATCGGGATTACGCAGCTGTGTATTTTGACAAAAAAAGAGGCAAACCTAAGCCTGCCCCTCTAAGTAATATAATTTGTATTGCTAATTATTGATTGGCAAACTTTTTCGCATTGTTCCTGCGCTCACCTTCGTTCAGGTATATTTTACGTAAACGCATCGATAGCGGAGTTATTTCGATGTACTCATCAGCCTGTATGTATTCCATTGCTTCCTCTAACGAGAACTTGATGGCCGGCGCAATACGTACGTTGGTATCGCTACCCGAAGCGCGCATATTGGTCAATTGCTTGCCCTTGGTCAGGTTGATTACCAGGTCGTTATCGCGTATATGCTCGCCCAAAACCTGTCCTTCATAAATATCAACACCCGGATCGATAAAGAAACGGCCACGGTCCTGCAGTTTATCAATGGCGAAGGCAGTAGTTTTACCGCTGTCCATCGATACCAATACACCATTTAACCTTCCGGGGATAGTACCCTTCCATGGCTCGTAAGCTTTAAAGCGGTGTGCCATAATGGCCTCGCCGCCGGTAGCAGTCAGCACGTTGTTACGCAAACCGATAATTCCGCGTGCAGGGATATCAAATTCCAAATGCTGCAAATCGCCCTTTGGCTCCATGATCAACATTTCACCTTTACGCTGTGTTACCAACTCAATTACCTTGCCCGATACCTCGGCAGGTACATCAACAATCAGTGTTTCTATTGGCTCACATTTAACGCCATCAATTTCTTTAATGATAACCTGTGGCTGACCAACCTGTATCTCATACCCTTCGCGGCGCATCGTCTCGATCAGTACAGATAAATGGAGGATACCACGGCCATAAACCAGATACGAATCCGGCGACTCAGTTTCAACAACTTTCAGCGCCAGGTTTTTTTCCATTTCTTTATATAAACGGTCACGCAGGTGACGCGAGGTTACAAACTTGCCTTCTTTACCAAAAAACGGTGAGTTGTTGATAGTAAAAAGCATGTTCATGGTAGGCTCATCAATTTTTATAACGGCCAGTTGTTCCGGTTTTTCAAAATCGGCAATAGTATCGCCAATATCAAAACCTTCTATACCTACAACCGCACAAATATCGCCGCTGCTTACCGAGGTAGCTTTAACCTTGCCCAGGCCTTCGAAAGTATATAGTTCTTTTATCCTTGTTTTTTGGATCGTGCCATCACGTTTAACCAACGATACCGGCATGTTTTCTTTAATGGTACCGCGTGCAACACGACCAATGGCTATACGGCCCACAAAAGATGAATAATCCAACGAGGTGATCTGCATCTGCAAAGTACCCTCGGCGATTGGCGCCGGCGGAATATTTGCCAAAATAGCGTCCATCAACGGGAAAATATCTTCAGTTGGCTTTTGCCAGTCGGTGCTCATCCAGCCTTGTTTTGATGAACCGTAGATAACCGGGAAATCCAGTTGGTCTTCGGTGGCGTCAAGGTTAAAGAACAATTCAAAAATCTGTTCGTAAACTTCTTCGGGGCGGCAGTTTTCTTTATCCACCTTGTTTACTACCACAATTGGTTTTAAGCCTAAAGCCAAAGCCTTTTGGGTAACAAAACGTGTTTGGGGCATAGCGCCTTCAAATGCATCGCAAAGCAACAAAACGCCATCGGCCATTTTCAATACACGTTCCACTTCACCGCCAAAATCGGCGTGACCCGGGGTGTCAATAATGTTGATCTTAACGTCTTTATACATTACCGAAACGTTTTTTGATACGATGGTGATACCTCGTTCGCGTTCCAGGTCGTTATTATCCAATATCAATTCGCCGGTCTCTTCGTTATCACGAAAGATAGAGCAACTGTGTAAAATCTTATCAACCAACGTAGTTTTGCCGTGGTCAACGTGTGCGATGATCGCTATATTTCTTATTTTTTGCATGAAAATGCTACCTTAATTTTGGCGCAAAGGTACGTTTAATTTATCAGAAATTTACTATTGTGCAATAATGTTAATGAGGAACGGCTTATTGGTTAACAATGGATGCGCCATCGCACCGTTATTCCGTCCCGCCTTTCATCTTATTT
>NZ_CAITNG010000154.1 GCF_903893715.1 uncultured Mucilaginibacter sp. | reverse complement strand
GTCCATGTGTTTGTTGCGTTTTGTGTGGTGATGTTTTTATTGGCCAGGTCCTGCACGGTTGCGATGTGTATGGTGGAATCGCTCGTAAAAGATGCCTGTAGTTTTTTTACAAATTCGGGTTGTAATACCTGTGTTGGGTTGCGCAGGGTACCGGTTGACCATACCAGATAGTTTTTAGGTACTGTAACATTAAGCGTATAATCGTTAAAATCGTTGTAAAACTCTAAGTTGCCGTTGTGGGGTTGGGTATCCCAGCCTTTGTAATCATCGTAAACTGAAACGCGTGGATAAAAATAGGCTAAGTAAAAAGTGGTGGTGTCGATAGCGCCATCGCGACCCCGGCCGCCCGCCAATTGATAATGCCAGTCGATGTTCATTTTTAGCGAATCGTGCGGCATCAGGGGAGCAGCAAGACCTAACATATAATTTGTTGTGGTTGCTGCACTATTGTCCCAATTGGCTTTACTTCCGTTTATGGTAAGGTTATCTACGGTTATTCCAAGCGCACGGTCGCCTGTGGCGCCGCCACGGCCTCCCGCGAGATGCACGTTTACAATAAGTTTCATATTTAAACTGCGCAGCGTATCGGGGCTGTTGTTAAAGTATGTGATCTGTTCGACACCGGTTATGGTTTTATTTGGCGGTGCCATGCTTACCGATATATCGTAACGCCCGTGGTTTTCCCAATAGTTTTTGCCGGGCTTGCCGTTTAACGAGCGGGTGCCTTTTGCGTAGGCCTGCTCAATTTCGGGTGGCATGGTCAATGTTTGCGCATTGGCGCTAATGAAAAGGACGCTGAAAAGCGTTGCGAGGGTAAAATATTTAAGCATAACGGGGCCTTGTTTTGTAAAAGTTAATGTTTTAAAGGGTGGAAGTTACAAATAATTGTAATTATTACCGGCCCCTCACCTTATAAATAATGCCAACAATTAACACCAATACAGCCAGTATACCAAAGATGCCTAATCCCATAACAAAAAACAGGCCTTTAAAATAGCCTGTACTTTGAACGCTTTAGCATGCTTTATGTTTGCGGATATGTTTAACCTCCGTTTATCATATCGGATACGATACCTTTGGCATCTTTACGTTCGGCTAAAAATACGCCTGCAAGGTGGATGACGATAAAGCCCAGAATAGGGTACATGCAAAACCCGTGAACGCTTTTGATGGAGTGCTGCAATGATTTTGGAAAATTCAGCGTGTCATCAAAAGCAAGGCAAAGCCCGGTAACCACCATGATAACCAACAGCAGGTAGAATACGACGTAAAGACTTTTAACTGCCAGGTCGTGCCAGGCTGTTTGGCCTTCCTTTTTTGTAGTTTTGAATTGATGCCAAATCTTTTTAAATCCGTTGATGAATTTACGGTCGGTGATATCGAAAAGCTCGGTAAGTATCCTTAACAACAACAAGGCTGCAAGGCCATAACCGAAATAGACGTGAAAGTCCCAAACTTTATCTTCCAGTACGCCCACAGCCGAACGTGCCTGGTCGAGGGTAAAACCGGGATTGTCTTTTTGTATTTCGGCCAATACCACGGGCGCTGATTTACGTGGTTTTAAAACGGTGGAATTGATGAATACGGTAATAAGCGATCCTGAAATAACAATCGCATTGCCCCAATGCCAAAAGCGCAGTGCGGCCGAATTATGTTTTATGTGTGGAGTTGTGTCGGTTTGGTTGGTCGTCATGTGGTTAAAGGTTGTGGATATGCTATAAAAGTAATAAAAGTTGATGTATTTAGCTTGTTTAAACAAACGATTTAAGCCATAAAAAAAGGGCTACAGCATGCCATAACCCTTTTTAACATAAACTTAATGCATTCTGCTTAAATGGCCGCGTCTGCAGCGGCATCCACTTTGTGTTTTATTGCCGATCTTGCTGAATTGACAGTATTGTTTTTATAGTCTGTCAAGTCGTCGGCAGTGGCTTGTACTTTACTTTTAATAGACTTGATCAAGTCGGCAAAGTAATCTGATACTTCTTCCTTTATTGCGGCACCCTTGCCTGATGTGATTAATATGCCAACAGTTGCTGCAATGGCGGCCCCTGCCAATAAGCCAACGGCTAATTTTGTTTGATCTTTCATGACTGATATGTTTTATGGATGAACTTTTTTGTTTTTTATCCGTATTGGTACAACAGCAAAGCGTGGATATTGTTTAAATAAGTTATTTTTGATTCGCAGCAAAAAATGAGCACATCGCATACCTTAAATATCATTCCTTTAGTCATTGTAACGGATGAGCACTATGTAATCCATTTGGCGGCCCTGCTCAAGTCGATTGAGCTGAACCACAAGACGGGGGAACACATAGCGGTTTATGTGATAGCGGATGGGGTAAAAGCCAAAAGCCAAAAAAAGATACAGGCTTCGGTTGATGCAGCGATGTTCAGTATCAATTGGGTAAAAATGGAGGATACCATCCCGGCAGGGGTTACCTTGCCGCTGGACCGTACATCGTACCCTGTTACTATTTACCTGCGTTTGTTTATCGCCAATATCGTACCCAAAAACACAAAAAAAGCTTTGTTTTTGGATGTAGACATGATTGTGCTGGAAGATATCAGCAAGTTATACAACCACGACCTTGGCGACAATGTAATAGCCGCCGTACAAGACCCACGCCTGCTTACTTTTGATAATGATTGGGGCGGCATTTTCAACTACAAAGAGTTGGGCTTCGAAGCCAAAACCAAATACTTTAATACCGGCCTCATTATATTTGATATGGAGAAATGGGCTGCTGGTAATTATGCCCAAAAAATCATCGATGGCATTAACGATAACATCAAGTTTGCCAATTATCCCGACCAGTACGGCTTCAATATCATCATGGCCAACAAATGGCTGGAGTTGGATGCCAAATGGAACTATTTTGCCTCGGGCGATGAGGAAAAGCCTTATTTGGTGCATTTTATATCGCGCAAGCCGTTTTATACTTCATACGCTTACAATCCCAAATACAAGGAGCTGTTTTATAAATACCTAAAGTTGACCGAATGGCGCAATGCAAGGCCGATAGGGGAGTTTGACCGGTATATTAAAAAACTGAAGAACATTTGGGTGAAGGTGAAGAAGAAGGTAGGATTACATTGATTTTTGGTGGTGATTACACCGATTTTGGGTGGTGGTTACACCGATTTTGAGAAGATTGCACTGATTTTTATTAGGACTACACTGACTGAATTTTTGCTTGCTCCGAATCTGAAATTTTGAAATATCTGAGATTTTTCTTATATTGTATGGAATGCCAGCCATTGAAAAAGCTGCGTCGGACGGCAGTTGCGTTCTTTGAAAATACACCCATAAATACCCATATAGGTAGCAAGTGTCCCGTCCTAAAATAGGTTGACTAAAAAGAGTCAACAAGATGGAGAATGAGAGCGTTAAATTAAAAAGGAGAACCCCGGCTGTACATTACAGCGAAGGGTTCAAAAAGCGGGTAGTACAGGAATATGGCCGTGGGCTGT
>NZ_CAITNG010000153.1 GCF_903893715.1 uncultured Mucilaginibacter sp. | reverse complement strand
GCTTACACCTAAACAAATGCACATGCAAAAAAACATCAAAATAAAAACTTATAAAAGAGAAGTAAAACCTTTAATAAATAGTCAACTTAATTAACAATAATTGTATCACCAAATCAGTCAACTTTTTTCAGGACGTGACATTTTGAATTGAGAGATTTATAAATTGAAGGCAAAATAGCTATAAATGAAGAACATTTACTTGATGCTTTTTTTCGCGCTCGCTTTTGCTGGTTGCAAGGATGACATTAACGATAGCAGTAAAAGAAACGCTGATAACTGTTGGTGGGTGGATGCTAAAACAGGCAAGGGGAAATGGATACCTATAGGTAACCAAAGAACTGTGAAAAACGGACGATATACTTTGTTTTATTTTGATGGGAAGGTGTATGAAAAAGGCAGAATAGTCGATGGAGAAAATGTGGACACCATTTTCGCTTGTGATCGGAATGGAGAACCAGCGGTGTACACGTTTCCAAAGGCAGATACAACAATCCATTATTATTTAAAAGACGGGCCAATTCAAATATTTAATCAAAAAGGAGTTGTATTAGCTGAAGGCATTATTCAAAATCACAGAATCGGAAATAAATGGAAGATTTATTATGAAAATGGAAAGATTCGATTGATAAAAAATTGCACTCATGGAGTGGGGTGGATAAACGAATACTATGAAAGTGGCACAATCAAAGATAGCTGTCTATATGATGGACAAAAAAAGCTTTGTGTTGAACAATGGTTCGAAAATGGAAAAGTGCACATATTTTGTGAAATACGAGGGGGAAACTTCAATGGGGCATACAAGCGATATTATTCAAGCGGCGGGCTGGAATTTTTAACTCAAAATGTAGACGGACGGGTTTACGGAGCTGCAACGGGATGGTACGAGAATGGTAAATTAAAATTTAACGGATATATAAAGAACGGTCAAAAGCAGGGGCATCAAATTTTTTATTATGACAACGGTAAAATCAAGGGAGAAGGAAATTATGAGAATGACCAGCCCAATGGTGATATAAAATTCTATGATTTGGCTGGAAAGTTGACTGCGATTAAAACTTTCAAAAAAGGCGAAGAGATTGGGAAGAGAAATCTTAACTAGACTACCTTACCTCAAAACAAGTCACCAAAATCACCACTTATTAAAAACACGTACCTTTGCACTTGAATACAATTGAATGAAGCAAAAATTTTATGATACTGCTGTGAAGCAGGAGAAAGCGGTACTGGTGGGCATTATTACCCCCAATGAGACCGCGGAGCAGGAGCGCGAGTATTTGGAGGAGCTGGAGTTTTTGGTGGAGACCGCCGGCGGCCTTACCGTAAAAACCTTTACCCAAAAAATGCTGCGCCCCGAGCGCGCCACTTTTGTGGGCACGGGCAAACTGGAAGAGATAAAGGCATACGTGATATCGGAAGAGATAGATATTGTGGTTTTTGATGATGGGCTTTCGCCATCGCAATTGCGCAATATTGAGAATGAACTGGGCGTGAAGATACTGGACAGGAATAACCTGATCTTAGACATCTTCGCGGCGCGTGCGCAAACAGCGCAGGCACGCAGTCAGGTGGAACTGGCGCAATTGCAATACCTGCTGCCGCGACTGACGCGCTTATGGACCCACTTGGAACGCCAAAAAGGTGGTATCGGTATGCGCGGACCGGGTGAGTCGCAAATTGAGACGGACAGGCGTATCATCCTCACCAAAATATCGCTGTTAAAGGATAAACTAAAACTGATAGACCGGCAGAACGAAACCCAGCGCAAAAACCGAGGGCAATTGGTTCGCGCGGCTTTGGTAGGGTATACTAACGTAGGTAAGTCGACGATCATGAACATGATCTCGAAATCGGAGGTATTTGCCGAGAATAAACTCTTCGCCACACTGGATACTACGGTGCGCAAGGTGGTGATTGAGAATTTGCCTTTCCTGTTGTCGGACACAGTAGGTTTTATCCGCAAACTGCCCCACCATTTGGTAGAGTGTTTTAAATCGACCTTAGACGAAGTGCGCGAGGCGGATATATTGGTACATGTGGTGGATGTATCGCACCCCAACTTTGAGGACCAGATAAAAACGGTGAACGAAACGCTGAAAGAGCTTGGCGCGATAGACAAGCAGATGATTACGGTATTTAACAAAATGGATGCCTACCAGCCTATCCCCGTCGACCCGGACGAACCCGAAATAAAGATGACGCTCGAGGACTTTAAACACAGTTGGATGGCGAAGAACAATAGTCCGGCGATATTTATATCGGCGTTAAAAAAAGAAAATGTTGATGAGTTCAGGGCTTTGTTGTACCATTACATCAAAGAAATCCATACCAAACGCTATCCGTACGATAAGCTGTTATATTAACCCTTTTGCGGGCCGCAAAGCCCTAAACAGTTCAACCCATTACCCCAAATGAAAAAATTAACCCTGTTGGCCTTATGTACACTGTTTACACTTGTTGTTAAGGCCCAGTATGTGGGGTTGAACGATAAGGAGATTCAAAACCTGAAAACCCGTATGGGCAGCGATGCGGACGCGATGCGATATTATAACGATTACCATAAACTGGCCGACCAGGCTGTAAACGAAAATCCTGACCCGGTAGATACCATCCGTACCGAAGGCTTATTGGCAGGCAACCCTAAAAAAACAGCCACAACAACTGCCCTAAGGGACATGAAGAAAATGTATGCCTTAGCCATTGCTTATAAAGTTGAAGCCGAAAAGAGCTATCTCCAAAACCTGAAGACCTATTTAACGGCATGGGCTAAGGTGAATGTTTCGAAAGGCGACCCGATTGATGATACCAATTTGGATGATGCCATTGAAGCTTACGATATGGTGAAAGCCAATTTGAAACCCGATGAAAGGGTTTTGATTAGCCGTTGGCTGGCACAGGCTGCCGATGCCGAAATAAAAACATTCACTCCCGGCAAAATAACCGGTACGAACAACTGGCAATCGCACCGGTTAAAGGTAGTGGGCGAGATTGGCTTCGCGATAGATAATGCCGATTATCAGAAATTCGCTATCGAAGGTTTAAAAAAGCAAATTGAAGTAAACCTGTATGCCGATGGCTCGGGTATGGATTTTAAGCTGCGCGATGCCTTGCATTACCATGCTTACACCCTGGAGCCCTTGTTGAAATTAGCCATTGTTTTAAAGCGCGCAACCGGGATTGATTATTACAGTATGCGATCGCCTGCAGGCTCATCGATAAAAAAATCGGTAGAGTGGTTTTTGCCTTATGTTACCGGCGAAAAAACCCATCGCGAATATGTGAAGTCGACCGAAAAGTTTGACGGCGAAAGGGCCAGGAATGGGGAGGCCGACTTTAAGCCGGGCACCCTGTTCGACCCCTTAAACGGACTAAAAACATTGGCGCTTGCCGCATATTTCGATCCAAAGTACACAGAAATAGTCAAAACTATTGGAAGCCGTACAAAACCCGGCTATTTTGATTGGCAACTGGTATTAAACAGTGCAGAAAAAAATTAATAGCGTATAGGTTTGCGGTAAAGTTTGCCGGGGCCAAAGCCGTATTTAACACCTACCGCAAAGTAGGAGTAAAACTTAACGGGCGCGGCGGTAACATAACCGTCTATACCCTGGCCAAACGCGGCGTTAAGGGTATAACTTATATCTAGGCGTATTTGGGGCTCATCGTAGTCGTTAAATATCTTGATATCGTAACCTAAAACAAAGGGCACTAAAAAATTAGTAGAGCTGTTAATGGTATTGTACAGCGTATTTGAGTTTGGCGATATAGGTTGCACGTAGGTGATGCTGTTTTCCAAAAGGCCAAAGCCGCTGCCAAAATAGGCATCTTTTAGTCCGTACAAAAAATCGCTGCGGCCGTAATCTATCAACTCGCCCAATTGCAGGTCGGCGTGCAGGGTAGCAGCGGCGTAAGTGCTGTAAAAGTATTTCATGTTAAATGCGGTCAGGTCGCCGCCTTCAAATTTGCCAAACTGGCTTTCACCGGTCAAAGTAAAAAAGGGGGTAATATTGTAGCTAAACGTTCCGTTAACGGCATACTTGTTTTGAGCGGCTAAAACGTAGTCGTACACAGTGGTGGTGCCCACACCTGCGCCAATACTAAAGGCACTGTAGATGTTACCGCTTTGCGCAAAGCTGCCGGCAAAACTTGTTAAAAATATAATTATCAGACAAAGCCTTTTCACAGTAGTGGTAGCGGTGTAATATAAATTTCGGTTATTTAAACGTAATTATTACGGGTTTGATACACAAAAATGAATAATTGTTATAATTATAGGCATTATCTTTTTAATTATCTTTTTTCGCGATTTGAAAACCAAATGTTAGCTATAATCTTTATTATTGCAATAGTTGTTTAAAATATAGAGACACTCAAGTGTCGTGAAAGTTTACCGTCTCTGCTAATAAAATCATCTCAATGGAATCAAAACGTCAACAAAAATTTGCAGGAGTAATCCAGGAAGACCTTGCAGCCATATTTCAGCGCGAGGGCATGGCCTTTTTGCCGAATACCCTGGTTACCATTACCAAAGTGAGGGTTACGCCCGATTTGGCTTTGGCGCGTGTTTTTTTGAGCTTTTTTAACAATACCAATACGCAATTGGCCTTGCAGACCATTAAGCTGCATGCCTCCGAAATACGCTATAAATTGGGCGCCCGTATAAAAGATCAGGTGCGCATTATTCCGCAACTGGAGTTTTTTATTGACGATACCAGCGATTACGTGGAACGCATGGACAAGATATTCGATAAGATAAGCAAGGAAGAGCGGCAGAAAGAGGAAGAGTAAATCGGGTATGGACAAACATGGGCAGCTTACGGCATGGTTGGCGAAACACCCGGCCTCCATTGGCAAGGTAGTCGATTTTGATGCCGATACGGACCGCCTGATAGGCTTGGATTTTACAGAAACCAACCATGAACTTACCCTTGCCGACCTCGGCGATACCGAGCGATTTTCCACTTGGGTTTCGAACAAAATAGCCCGAAACGATTGTCGTTACGGCATTGGCGGATACTTTGAGCATCGTACCATATACGCCCGAAGCACTTTGTTTGATGCCGGTGATGAACCGCGCCGACTGCACCTGGGCATTGATATTTGGGCCGCTGCCGGAACCCCGGTTTACGCACCGCTCGCCGGTAAAGTGCATAGCTTTAAAGACAACAATAACTTTGGCGATTACGGCCCGACTATCATACTGGAACATAACTTAGATGGCTTGCTGCTTTATTCCTTATACGGACATTTATCGAGAGAAAGCCTGCACAACTTGTACGAAGGCAAGGTTATGGAAATGAACCAGGTATTAGGCCATTTTGGCGATGCAGACGAAAACGGGCAATGGCTGCCGCACCTGCATTTCCAACTGATGTTTGATATGGAAAGCATGATAGGCGATTACCCGGGCGTTTGCCGGTACTCGGAAATGGAGCGGTACCGGGCTAATATCCCCGATCCTAACCTTGTGTTGCGCTTCACGCAAAACAACATGGTTTAGCCCTGCGTTGGGCCTATTTTGGCAATCTGATAAAATAATGGCTATATTCGCCCAATTTTTAACAATAATTATAATGCAAAACGGTAAAGTAAAGTTTTTTAATGTAACCAAAGGTTTCGGTTTTATTATTCCGGCCGATGGCAGCGAAGATGTTTTTGTTCATTCTACAGGTTTAATCGACGTTATCCGCGAGGATGATGAAGTTCAATTTGAAGTAGAAAAAGGTAAGAAAGGCCTCAACGCGGTTAATGTTTCGCTTGTTTCTTAATAAGATACCATACATTATCCTGAAAAGCATCCCACATTGGGGTGCTTTTTTTGTTTAACGTACGTTGCGCCCCTTCCAATCGTAGCGTTTGCTATTTCCCAAAATTCCCACATACACAAAGTAGATTACATGGATAGGTATCAGGATGATGAGCAGCGAAATGAGCCAAACACGTTTGAAAAACATCGTCAATGGCAACAGGTAAGTAAACTCGAAAACGTACTTTAGTAACAATTGCAGCAATACCAGTTTAAAAAAGTACGTGTTGTAAAAACCCAAAGCCGCGTTTACCAGTATGGATAAGTTGAACAGCCAAATGCAAATGCCAAATACAATGATCTTTTTGTCTTTGTACTTGGTCGATTTTGATGCCCAACGCCTCCGTTGCTGCATAAACTCGGTTAACGTATGTTTGGCATGGGTATACACCACCGCTTCGGTACGTTTCAGGAAGCCAATCCTTCCGGGATATTTCGCAGCCACCTTTTGCAGCAACAGCTCATCATCGCCCGATGCCAATTCGTCGATACCGCTAAAGCCACCAACTTCATAAAACACATCCTTTCGATAGGCAAAATTAGCGCCGTTGCAGTTGGAAGCCTTTTTGTTACCTATAAAGGCGCCACCGATACCAATAAGGTACATAAACTCCAGCGTTTGTAAATATTCAAACAGGGTCTTCTCCTCAAAGTAAGTAACAGGCGACGAAACCATCACCAAATCGTTCGACTCGTGGTAATTGATGATGCACGACAACCATTGCGGCCCCATGCGGCAATCGGCATCGGTAGCCACCATAAAGTCGCCGGTTGATATCCTGATCGCTTCCGCAATCGCCCTTTTTTTATAGGAATTGAGGACCTTGTTATCGCGCAGCTGCAACAGGCGCACGCCACGGTCGGCATAGCCGCTGATGATTTCGGCGGTGCGGTCGGTCGAGTGGTCGTCGGCAATAATGAGCTCATAAAGATGTTTAGGATAGTCCTGCGCCAGGATATCGTCGATAGTCAAGGCAATCTTGTCCTCTTCGTTGCGGGCGGCTATCAGGATGGTCACCTTGGTAGTGAATGCCCTTTTTATTGTCTTTGGAGTTTTAAGCCGTGCCCAACCTATCGTGAGGTAGCACAATAAAAACAGATAAACAGCTGTTGCGAAAAGCGATATGATGCTATGCAGTACGATCAAAGAACCTGATTTTTAAAACGAACACTGAACCAATAATAGCCGGTATAATTAAGTTGATAAACCATATGGACGATACACAGGCAATAACGGCCAGCTTTTGCGATGTAATATAGCTAAAAAATGTGGCCGCCGTCATGCCGCGAAGGCCAACATCCACCAAATCGAGCGTTGGCAGGGCCGATTGGATAAAGAACATATTGAACACCATCATCAAAGTGGGGAATATAGATAGTTGCGGCAACAACAAATTGATGACCAGGTAATACTCCGACGAAAAAACCGCGAATCGCGACACGCAAAACAACATCACTGTCGCAAGCTCTCGTTTGCGGTATTTGGCTATGATATTAAAAAACCGCTCATATTGGTGCATAAACTTGATTTTGTTCAGCAACACCGCCAGCCATTTGATATTGAAAAAGCAAGCGAGCATAATTGCCGCCAGGGAAACCGCTAACAGCGTAAGCAGTATAAGCACCCATACATTAAGGTGCAAAAAGCTGAACACAAACCACATTAAAGCCGTAGCCCCAACCACATTAGTCACCACGTTTTGCCCGAATGAACCTACCGCCATGGTAAACACGCCGTAGCCCCGTTTTGAGGGAGGTAAGTATAAAATCCGACCGCCGTACTCGCCTAAGCGGTTTGGTGTGAATATAGCCCATGTAAGGCCGCAAAACACCGCCGCTATCGAGCGCCATATCGTCATCCGTTGTAACCTGCGGGTAAGGTATTTCCATTTAAAGGCTTCGAGCAGCCAGTTGAGCAGCATCAGCAAAACAACTGCCGACATGGTAACATATACCTTGTTTTGGTCGACAGTTTGCAGCAGGTTTTTAAACTGTTGCAACTCGGCCTTGTTGCTTACGCTTTTGTAAATAAATACATAGGCGAGGGCGATAACAAGCGCTTTAATGCTGAACGAGAGTATTTTTTTGGCAGAGCGTGTCAACAAAGGTAATTTTGTGCAATGTTACAAAATGCGCTATATAAAATAGTATGTATTGCAATATAACGCAGCTTTGCTAAATTGTTTTAAATAAAACACCGCATTTACTTATACTTGCCCATGCAGCAGCCCGATGTTAAGGAACGTGTGATTTTAGGAATTGACCCGGGTACGGCCGTAATGGGTTATGGTTTGGTAAAAGAAACCGGCCCCAAAGTTGAATTGGTGAGCCTGGGCATTGTTAAACTGGACCACCTTGACGACCACGCCCTTAAGCTGCAGCGTATCTTCGAAAAAACCATCGCGCTTATTGATGAGTATCACCCCGATTGCATGGCACTGGAAGCTCCGTTTTATGGCAAAAACATACAAGTGATGCTCAAATTGGGCCGGGCGCAAGGGGTGGCCATGGCTGCGGCATTGTCGCGCCAATTGCCTATTGCCGAGTACGCCCCTCGCAAAATAAAACAGTCTATCACAGGGAACGGTAACGCCACCAAAGAACAGGTAGCCGCTATGCTGCAAACCTTGCTGAAATTTGAAGAAACACCCCAGTTTTTAGACGCTACAGACGGGCTGGCCGTGGCCGTTTGCCATGCTTTCCAAAAAATAAGCCTTAAAGGAACATCGAGTATTGGCGGCGGTAAAAAAGCCAAAACAGGATGGGCGGCTTTTGTGAAGGATAATACGGAGCGGGTGAGCGGCGCATTGCCGAAAAAGAAGTAATATGCATATGAGTAAATGTGCGGATATGCAAATGCCGCCTTTTTACTTTAGGGCTTCTCTTATGGATGTTGCGATTGCGGCGAGTTCTTCCTGACCCATTTTCAGTTTCGGCTTCGAAAAATTCATATCGTTAACGCCATTGATGGGTATCAAATGAATATGCGCATGGGGTACTTCCAATCCGATTACCGTAACACCTATGCGCTCGCATTGTATCACCTTCTCAATGCCCTTCGCCACAATCTTGGCAAATATGCACAAGCCGGTATAGGTTTCATCATCCAGATCGAATAGATAATCGACCTCCTTTTTAGGGATAACCAGCGTGTGCCCGGCAGCCAACGGATTAATGTCCAAAAAAGCCAAAAACTCAGTCGTCTCCGCAACTATATGCGCAGGTATTTCGCGGTTTACTATTTTGGTAAAGATGCTTGGCATTTTTGATTTATTGCGCGATTGTTTGAAAGGTTTATTGAATGACCATTTTTTAAAAATCAATCATTCAATCCTTATCTTGATATTTCCAGTATCTCAAACTCAATCTTGCCGGCAGGTACGGTGATTTCGGTTTTCTCGCCAACCTTTTTGCCCAACAGGCCTTTGGCTATGGGCGATGTTACCGATATTTTGCCCGCTTTCAAATCGGCTTCGCTTTCGCTTACCAATTGGTAGCTCATCGTGGTGCCGTTCTTCATGTTTTTTATTTTCACGATTGACAGGGCCAAAACCTTACTCAGGTCAAGCTTCGAATCGTCCAACAAGCGCGCGTTCGATAACGCTTCTTCCAGTTTCGATATTTTATGTTCGTGGTGTCCTTGGGCATCTTTTGCCGCGTCGTACTCCGCGTTTTCCGATAGGTCGCCCTTGTCCCTGGCCTCAGCTATCGCGTTCGAAATAATAGCCCTGCCTGTTGTTTTTAAATACTGTAATTCTTCCTTTAATTTTTCTAAACCTTCTTTGGTGTAGTAAGCTACATCTGCCATAACGCACAATTATTAATACTATGAAACAAAAACCCTCGAAACCCTGTAAAAAAAATAGCCCTCCTATTGCAACAGAAGGACATCACAGGTTTCTATTAAAAACAAACAAGACTATATCGGCACCTGCCTACATAGTCTTGTTAAGTGTAGAACGAAGATAAGATATTTAAGTTTGAATTTCCAAATTTTTTAACTTTTCGGCCATTACCTCGCTTATTTTACGATACGATTCAAACGTCCAGCCGGCTATGTGCGGGGCCAACAGCACCTTGCCCGACGCTTTCAGCTCTTCAAACCAAGGCTGTTCACCAACGGCGGGAAATTTCTCCACTTCCAACACATCCAAACAAGCACCTAATACCTTACCGCTTTTTATCGCGCTCAACACGGCCTGTGTTTGTACCACTTTGCCGCGCGAGGTATTGATTAAAAATATCGGCTTTTTAAAGTGGAACAGGTATTCATCGTTCACCAGGTATTTGGTTTCGTTGCTGAGGGGCACGTGCATACTCAGTATGTCGCTATGCTTTACAATTTCTTCCATGCTCACCTCGCGTGCATAGCGGTCGCTAAAGCCGGTTTTATATTTATCGTAAGCTATCACGTTCACGTCAAAGCCCGAAAGCTTTCGCGCCAGGCTTTGCCCCATAAAACCATAACCGATGATGCCTACCGTTTTGCCTTTCAATTCGTGCCCGCGGTTGGCTTCGCGCTGCCATAAACCGGCACGTACTTCAGCATCGGCCCGGTTCAGGTTGTTCATCAGGCAAAGCAACATCCCAATCACATGTTCGCCAACCGCATCTTTGTTGCCTTCAGGTGCGTTTATCAAATGTACGCTCTTTTGCGCCGCATATGGCTCATCAATATTATCCATCCCGGCGCCGGCCCGGCAAATGAACCTAAGTTTGGTGGCGGCATCAAAAACCGCCTTATCCACCAAAAATTTAGAGCGTACGGCCAGGCCTTCATAGTCGGCTAATACCGCCAACGTATCGGCCAATGTAAATTTTGGTTGGTAATTACATTCGTAACCCAAGGCTTCCGCCATTTCGATAAAGATGGGGTGCAGGTCGTCTACAATGAGTATCTTTTGTTTCAATGCTGTTTTGATAGGATGCAAAGATGGGTAGGAATGTGCGGATGTGCAAATGGGGTGGGGGTGTGAATCACTGACTGAACAGCTCTGCTTAGTTGCAAAACGTCAACCGCTTACTTATTCGCATTTTTTACCAAAAATATACAATTATCTTAATTAACATCGTTATCTTTGTATAAATAATTTAATAATGCTAATAGAATTTAAGTTTAAAAATTTCTTGTCCTTTAAGGATGAAACTAGTTTTTTAATGACGAAGGTAAAATCCTTTAAAGAGCATTTAAAAACTAATGTTATAGCTACTGGACGGGAGTTCGATCTGCTTAAAAGCGCAGCGATTTATGGTTCAAATGGTAGTGGAAAAAGTAACTTTATTCAAGCCGCAGTTGTTATGAATGGAATTATTTCAAACTCATTTAGCGATTCTCTAAAAAAGGATGAAGAAAAACCAAATAACGATTTTGGATATCGATTAAACTCAAGTTCTGAAAAAAATAACACAATGTTTGAGGTTTCCTTTTTACAAGAAGGAATTATATACCGTTACGGTTTTGAAATATACAAATATGAAATTAAAAAGGAATGGTTATACCGTAAGCTTGACAGGGAAATAGCTCTTTTTACACGTGATGGCCAAAATTTTATCGTTAATAAAGAATCGTTTGGCGAAGGCGAAAAGTACAAAGATGAAGTTAATTCAAATGTGCTTTTCTTAAGTCATTTAGCTCAATACAACCAAAAAGTTTCTAAAAAAATCATATTTTGGTTTTATAATTTTAACGTAATTAGCGGGCTTCATGAACTATTTCACAAAGATTTTACGACAAAATTATTGAGGTCTGATTTAAATTTTCAAAAATGGGCGGCTAACGTTTTAAAATATTTGGAAATTTCAAATATAGAAGCAGGTGAAAAGGACGGCGAAATAATAACTTATCATAACAAGTATGATGAAAATGGTTTGTTAATTGAAGCAATTCCATTTCAATCAAAAATGGAATCGGCTGGAACAGTAAAATTGATTCACATTCTCGGTCCAATATATGATACTTTAAGAAGGGGTGGTATTTTATTTATAGATGAACTTGATAGTAAATTACATCCGAATCTCACAAAAAAATTAATGTGCTTTTTTCAAGAATTTAACTTTTTGAAAGCACAATTCATTTTTTCAGGACAAGATACAAACTTACTGGACAAGAAGATATTACGACGGGACCAGATATGGTTCGTAGAAAAAGATCAGTTTGGCGCTTCTTCACTTTATTCCTTAGCTGAATTTAAATCGAGCGCCGTCCGAAATTCATCCGCGTATGATAAAAAATATCTTGAGAATACTTTTGGGGCAGCCGAGACCTTAGACATAAATTCGAAATTAACTGACTTGCTTTATGCCTCCTAAAAAGGAAAGAAAAGACCCAGCGTACTTACGCGAGCAGGGTAATAGAGAGGCTCAAACTAAAAAGGTTAGAAAAATTACATTTAGCCTTATTCAACTTATTGTAAATACAGAAGGACAAACTTTACAAGAATGGGAAGAATTAGGCTTATTATCAGATATGAATGAGCGATTACAGTTTGTGGGGCAATTTTCCTGTCAGGAAGCTATACAAAAACAATATTTAAAACCCTACACTAAAGTTAGTTTTCCACCAGACTCAGAATTTACACAGCCGAAACACATAAGTTCGGTCGATTGGACTGTGATGCATATAACTTCAAAAAGTAAAGAAGTTGTAGTTGGCTATATTGAAGACGACACATTTTATATCGTTTTCTTAGATAAAGATCATAAATTTTGGCCAATGACTAAATAACCTAATCCGAAATCGAACATCCGAAATCCGAAATTACTCCCCCCTCTTGACTTTCCAAATAAATTACTTACCTTTGTAGCATAATACAGCAGAGGGGACAATAGTCCCCTCTTTTATTTTTCAAAAAAAAGTGTCAGAAAAGAAAATCGAGAAAAGGGTGGCCATGTTGGTGGAGGAGAAGATTGCCGATCGCCCCGACTTGTTTTTGGTGGATATCAAAATGCTGCCGGGCCGCAAATTGATGATTTTGGTGGATGGCGACAAGGGCATAGGTATTGGCGATTGCGCCGCCATCAGCCGGTTTGTAGGCTTTAAGCTGGAAGAAGAGGAAGTGATAGACGAGGCTTATAACCTCGAAGTATCATCGCCGGGCATTGATACACCACTGGTACTGCCAAGGCAGTATACCAAAAACATTGGCCGTACGCTGGCTGTTAAAATGATTGACGGCTCTAAGCGCGAGGGCATATTAAAAAGTATAGATAACGAAACCATAATAATTGAAGAAAAAATAAAACCAGCCGGAGCAAAAGCAAAAAAGGCCGAAATTATTGAAAGCCCCATCGCGCTGAGCGACATAGCTGAAACAAAAGTTGTAATATCATTCAAGTAAAAAAACGATGAGCAATATTAATTTAATCGATTCCTTCCAGGAGTTTAAGGATTTCAAAAACATTGACCGCCCAACAATGATGAGCGTTTTGGAAGACGTTTTCAGGAGCATGATCCGCAAAAAATACGGTACCGACGAAAATTGCGACGTTATCGTAAATACCGATAATGGTGACTTGGAAATATGGCGCACACGCGTGGTGATGGAAGACGGCTTTAGTGAAGATGATGACCTGGAAATTGAATTGGCCGAAGCTAAATTGTTGGACCCCGATTTGGAAGTGGGCGATGAGCACATTGAACAGATTACGCTCGAAAGTTTTGGCCGCCGTGCTATTTTGGCCGCACGCCAAACACTGGTATCAAAAATTTTAGAACTGGAGAAAGACGAGATCTATAAAAAATATAAAGACCGCGTAGGCGAAATTGTAACCGGCGAAGTATATCAGGTTTGGAAAAAGGAAACTTTGGTATTGGATGATGAAGGCAACGAACTGTTGTTGCCAAAATCGGAACAGATACCTGCCGATTACTTTAAGAAAGGCGATACCGTTCGCGCGGTGGTACATAAGGTTGATATGATGAATACCAACCCTAAGATCATCATCTCGCGTACTGCTCCCGAATTTTTACAGCGCCT
The DNA here is from genome assembly GCF_903893715.1 of uncultured Mucilaginibacter sp. Classification (GTDB taxonomy): domain Bacteria; phylum Bacteroidota; class Bacteroidia; order Sphingobacteriales; family Sphingobacteriaceae; genus Mucilaginibacter. Next base: position 71,852 of record NZ_CAITNG010000153.1, on the reverse strand, counting down.
GTTCGAGTTGGAAGTTCCCGAGATATTCGACGGCCTGATCACCATCAAAAAAATCGTCCGCGAACCGGGCGAGCGTGCCAAAGTAGCTGTTGAATCGTACGATGACCGTATTGACCCCGTAGGTGCCTGCGTGGGTATGAAAGGATCGCGTATCCATGGTATCGTTCGCGAATTAAAGAACGAGAATATCGACGTGATCAACTTTACCAACAACTTACAGTTGTACATACAACGTGCCTTATCGCCGGCAAAAATCACCTCTATCAAATTAGATGATGAGAAAAAAACAGCCGCGGTGTACTTAAAACCCGATCAGGTATCGTTGGCCATTGGCCGTGGCGGTCATAATATAAAACTGGCAGGTAAATTGACAGGTTACGAAATTGATGTGTACCGCGAAGCCGATGAACAAGAGGAAGATGTGGACATTGAAGAATTTAGCGACGAAATTGACGGCTGGATATTGGATGAATTTAAGCGTATTGGGTTAGATACAGCTAAATCGGTACTGGCATTGAGCATTGGCGAATTGGTAAAACGTACCGACTTGGAAGAAGAAACCATAAAAGACGTTGTATCGATACTTCAGGCCGAATTTGAATAAGCAGAATAACCAAATTAAAACGTATTTTTGCAAAAAAGAATAAAGAGGTAATAAAATATAAATGTCAGAAGACAAGTCAATAAAGTTATTTAAAGCAGCAAAAGAGCTCAACATTGGTACAGGTACCATCGTCGACTTTTTAGCATCAAAGGGTTACAAGATAGAAAAGCAACCCAATGCTAAAATTGAAGGCGAAATGTATGATGCCCTTTTGAAAGAATTTCAGGCAGATAAAATCACGAAAGAAGAAGCCAAGCAAATAAGCATTGGTAAAATTAGGCGTGAAGAGACCGGTGTGCCCGAACATGTACCGCACACCACGCGCCCAAAAGATTTTGAGCAGGAAGAAATACTGGTTAAAAATTTACATACTTTTTCCCCCCCTGCACATCCGGTTGAAAAGCCAAAGCCCCTTGCCCCGGTTGTAACCGAGCACGAGGAAAGCAGCTTGCCCGGCGTTAAAGTGGTAGGGAAAATAGACCTCGATAACCTGAACAAACCAAAACAGGAGGTAAAAGTTGAGACGCCGGAGCCGGTAAAACCTGAGCCGGTGGCTGCCGCTCCTGTAGCAGCACCCGTCGAAAAAATACCCGAGGCACCAAAACCCGAGCCAATACCACAACCTGTTGCCAAAGTAGAAGAAAAGGCACCTGTAGTTGAAGAGATTGAGGAAGTTGCCGGTGAAGAAGATGACGTAATACGCGCCAAGGCCGAACGCTTGACAGGTCCTAACGTTATCGGTAAGATAACGTTGCCTGTAAATACGCCTAAGCGCAACCAGCCCATAGCATCATCAAACAGCGCCGCCGAGCAAAGGCGCAAACGCAAACGCAAAGAAAACGCGCCGGGCCAAAGGCCGCAAACCAATGCGCCGGGCCAACAAAACCCGCAAGGGCAACAACCGGGCCAACAGCCGGGTGGTGCACCGCGCCCCGAATTTAAAAAAGGCCAAAGCACTATTTCGCGCCCCGATTTCAGGAATAAAGGACAGCAACCAACATCGGCAGGTGGCCAAAAAGAAGAACCTTCGGAAAAAGAGATACAAGACCAGATCAAGGCAACACTCGCACGTTTAAGTGGTGCCGGTAAATCGGGCAAATTTGCGCAACGCGCCAAGTTCCGTCGCCAAAAACGCGATGACGTGGCCGCGATGAGTGAACAAGATGCTTTAGAGCAGGAACTGCAAAGCAAAGTATTAAAGGTAACCGAGTTTGTAACCGCCAACGAACTGGCTTCGATGATGGACGTATCGGTAACACAGATCATCTCTACCTGTATGAGTCTGGGTATGTTCGTATCCATCAACCAGCGTTTGGATGCTGAAACCTTGAGCATTGTTGCCGAGGAATTTGGCTTTGAAGTAGAGTTTGTAAAACCACAGGACGAAGAAGCTAACTTAAACGAACCGGATGATCCGGCCGACCTGATACCACGTGCACCGATAGTAACCATTATGGGCCACGTCGATCACGGTAAAACATCATTGCTCGATTTTATCCGTAAAACCAACGTTATAGGCGGCGAAGCGGGTGGTATAACCCAGCATATTGGTGCCTACGAAGTAACATTGCCCGAAAACAAAGGCAAAATCACCTTCCTCGATACACCGGGCCACGAGGCCTTTACCGCTATGCGTGCCCGTGGTGCGCAGGTAACAGATATTGTCATCATCGTTATAGCTGCGGATGACAGTGTGATGCCGCAAACGCGCGAGGCCATTAACCACGCGCAGGCAGCAGGCGCACCAATCATTTTCGCTTTCAATAAAATTGATAAACCGGGTGCCAATGCCGATAAGGTAAGGGAGCAACTTTCGGCCATGAATATTTTGGTGGAAGAATGGGGCGGTAAATACCAGAGCCAGGAAATATCGGCCAAAACAGGTTTGAATGTCGATCTGTTGCTCGAAAAAGTATTGCTCGAAGCTGAATTATTAGAATTAAAAGCTAACCCTAATAAACGTGCCGTAGGTACAGTTATTGAGGCGGCATTAGATAAAGGCCGTGGTATTGTTACCACTGTTTTAGTACAGGCAGGTACGCTGCGCGTGGGCGACCCGATATTGGCCGGCTGCTATAGCGGCCGTGTTAAGGCCTTGACCAACGAGCGTGGCCAGCGTGTTGAATCCGCAGGTCCATCAACACCGGTACAGGTACTGGGTATGCAGGGTGCCCCTACAGCGGGCGACAAATTCAATGCCCTCGAAAGCGAACCTGAAGCCCGCGAAATTGCCAACAAACGTTTACAATTACAGCGCGAACAAGGCTTGCGTACGCAAAAACACATCACGCTCGATGAAATTGGCCGCCGCTTAGCGATTGGTAACTTCAAGGAACTGAACATCATTGTAAAAGGTGACGTGGATGGATCGATCGAGGCCTTATCCGACTCGTTGCTTAAACTATCTACCGATCAGATACAGGTAAACATCATATCTAAGGCCGTTGGTCAAATATCCGAATCGGACGTGTTGTTAGCTTCAGCTTCTGATGCGATCATTATCGGCTTCCAGGTACGCCCTTCGGGTAGTGCCCGTAAATTGGCCGAACAGGAGCAGATCGACATCAGGTTGTATTCCATCATCTACGATGCCATCAACGAAATCAAGGCTGCGATGGAAGGTATGTTGGCACCAACATTCGAAGAGAAAATTGTGGCTAACGTAGAGATACGCGAAACCTTCAAGATCAGTAAAGTCGGTACTATTGCAGGCTGTATGGTATTGGACGGTAAAATCAACCGAAACAGCAAGATACGTATCATCCGTGAGGGTGTGGTAATTTACACGGGCGAACTGGCTTCATTGAAACGCTTTAAAGACGATGTGAAAGAAGTGGCCACCGGCTACGAGTGCGGTTTGAACATCCATAACTTTAACAACATTGAAGTTGGCGACATAGTGGAAGCCTACGAAAATGTGGAAGTAAAACGTAAGTTGTAACAAACAACTTACCTTAGCTAATATAAGCCCCCGAAGTACTACTTTCGGGGGCTTTTTTGTGCCTGCCCCTAAGCTTTCCATACTTACCCGTAAGTTTTCATATTGATTTCATCAATCAACTAAACCTTTGCCTGAAAATATAGTACAATAGGTATATCTGCCATACATGACTAATTTAATTGATAATAACACTACCAAAAAAAACTACGACTTTATAGATGCAATCCGCGGTATCGCGATGATGTTCATCGTGATGGAACATAGCATTTATTTTCAGCCGGCATTATACAACCCAACCGGTTTTCGCGAGTTTATATACGTAACGCTGATACAAATAAGCAAGTTTGGTACCATCATCTTTTTTGTGATAGCCGGTTTTTTAATTGGTGAAAAATTTACCGATTACACGCCCGTTGAATATTTAAACCGTCGGCTTAAAAGTACCATTTGGCCTTGGGTTATCTGGTCGTTAATATATATCGTGGTAACAAACTACGGCTTTCTGTTAAATAAGGTGAGGGGCATTGCGGGTACACCCGACGATAACTCATCCTTCATCACCAACGTTAAAACTACTTACCTTTACACCATTTATTGGTTCATACCAAACTTCTTGTTCTGTATTACTTTGTTGCTGGTTTTTAAAAAATACCTGTACAACTATGTTTTGGGTGCGGCACTGGCATTATTTACTATTTTCTATTCGGTCAATATCTATTTCTCATGGATACCGCCAGGGCATACCACTGCAATATTCGGTTTTGTGTTTTTTTTATGGCTGGGTGCTCAATTAAATAAAAATTGGGACAAAGTCAATTTGTGGATTGATAAAACCCCGCTTTGGCTATGGTGGGGCTTAACCATTGCTACTTTGTTTCTTGGAGTTACCGAAACGGGCTTTTTAAAATCACTACATAACAGCGACCCCTATAATTCGTTGCGCTTCAGCAATATCCTATTTTCGCTAAGTTGCTTTTTCCTGATGCTAAAAAGACGAAATTTTAAATTAATAACCTCATTTAAACCCCGTGAAACAACGTACGGAGTTTATTTGATCCATTATATTTTAGTGGTAAGCTTACTCTCTGCTATTTTCGACCCTTTTAATATTAACCCTAACCATCTGTGGTTGCCGGTTTTAGTTGTTTACCAATTGCTGCGCTTTTTAATTATCTATGTTATTGTTATTGCATTTGTTAAATTGCTCAACAAAACAAAATTGAAGTGGATTATCGGGCGATAGTATATTGCCTGTATTTTATAGTACATGCAAAATTACCAAACAAGGTCTGCCGTATTATTCCTGATATTTAACCGGCCCGATGTAACCAAAAAGGTCTTCGAACAAATAAGGCATGCAAAACCGGCCCGCCTGTATGTAGCTGCCGACGGGCCGAGGTCCGATAAAGAAAATGAGGCTTTATTGTGCGAACAAACCAGAGCTATTATCAAAGCAATTGATTGGGACTGTGAACTCAAAACACTATACCGGGACGAGAATTTAGGCTGCAAGGTGGCTGTTTCATCTGCCATCGGTTGGTTTTTCGATCAGGAAGATGAAGGCATCATTTTAGAGGACGACTGTTTACCCGTAACAAGCTTCTTTTATTTTTGCGATACCTTGCTTGACTATTACCGGAACGATAACCGTGTGAGACATATAGCCGGCTCCAATTTTCAGCAAGGTAATACTTGGGGCGAAGCGTCCTATTACTTTTCGAAACTGACCCATGTTTGGGGATGGGCAAGCTGGAAGCGCGTTTGGGCGGATTATGATGTTGACTTATCAGACTATAACGACAATGAAGTAAAACAACAACTCCACGATATCTTTGGCGATACTTATGTTGTTAATAGCTGGATGCAAATATTTGAAGTCTTAAAAGCCAAAAAAATCAACACCTGGGACTACCAATTAGCTTTTACCAACTTTATGAAAAAAGGTTTGAGCGTTATGCCCAATGTCAACCTGGTGAGCAATATAGGCTTTGGCAGCGGTGCAACCCATACTTCGGATATAGAGAACGAAAACGCGGGCATCCCCTTATCCAATATCAACGACATTATCCATCCTAAAAATATGTTGCCCGAAAAAGAAGCCGATATGTTTACCCTGAACAAAGATTTTAATGTGGAGGCCCGAAAAAAGAAGGACAAAACTTTAAAAGCCCGGTTCAAACGCCTGTTCATCAGGTAGCCAAGCCAATCAAATATTATTTATAATTTAGGGCTCAAATTAAAACATGCTCAGTAAAATTACCGGCGGCCAAACCACATTGCTTTTTACAGCTACCATCCTAAATAAATACAAGGTCAGCTATTTTCAATGCAACGAAACCGGTTTTGTCCAAACCGAAGAACCTTATTGGCTGGATGAAGCTTATTCCTCCGTTATCACCAAATTGGATATTGGTTTGCTGGGTCGTAACATTAACCTGAGCAATGAGCTGGAAAAGATATTGTCGAAAAACTTTAACGCCGATGGGAAGTTTTTGGACTATGGTGGCGGGTATGGCGTATTTACCCGACTGATGCGCGACAAAGGTTTTGATTTTTACAACACAGACCGATATTGCGATAATCTGTTTGCCGAGTTTTTTGATCTGAAAGATATTGACACCGATACCAGGTTCGAAATGGTAACAGCTTTCGAAGTGATGGAGCATCTGCCCAACCCTTATGCAGAGCTTGAAACGGTTTTAAAATATTCCGATAGTTTCCTGTTTTCGACCGAACTACTGCCAAACCCAACGCCTAAAAGCGTGAACGACTGGTGGTACTTTATACCCGAAACCGGCCAGCACGTGTCCATATTTACCGAAGCAGCCTTAGCTTATATGGCTAAAAAGTTAGGCTATAATTTTTATACCGATGGTCAACGCTGGCACCTGTTCACCAAAAAGGAACTAAGAACTAACCCCTTCAAAATACGTGATCCGTTTTTTATCAGGAAAATGCGCAAGTTTTTAAGGAAGCACGACAAACAGGTTTACAATTTAAGAGAAACCTTGCTGCAACGCGATTGGGAAATGATAAAAAGCAAGTTGGGCTGATTACCCTACCACGCTTTTATAAAGGGCTAATGTAGCGTCAATTTGTTTTTGAAGGCTAAATGCTTTAACCCGCTCTGTTCCCTTTGCAATGAATCCTGCTTTTATCTCGGGCTTATCCAATAACAACTTAAAAGCTTTAAACATGCTTTGCTCATCCATCGGGTCAAAATAGCACACTGCATCGCCGCCTATTTCGGGGAAACTACTGGTGTTGCTTGCTGCAACCGCGCAACCCGCTTTAAAAGCCTCGAGCAATGGCAATCCAAAGCCTTCGTATAATGATGGGAACACAAAAAATTCCGCGTTTTGATATAGGTAGTTCAATTGCGCATCGGTGGCGTTAAGCTGTACGCATTTATCGGTCAAATTCAACCTGTTGATGAAGTCGCTGTCCGAAACCCGGAACCCGCCGCCGCCGGCAAAAACAAAATGCAGATCAGGGTAATCAACAGCCAGTTGCCCGCAGCAATTAATAAACCTGAAGAAATTTTTGTAATTGCCCCTTTCGCCCACAAAAAGCAGGTATTTGACGGGCAGACCAAGAACAACTTCTACATCCAACGGAGCGTCCAAATCAATGCCATGGTATATTACAGTAATTTTATCTACAGGTACTTTGAGTATTTCTACCAAATCCCTTTTTGTCGACTCTGATATCGCAATCACACCCGCCGCCTTCTGTACGGTTTCCTTTTTCCATCTTGGCAAAGGGTCAGTTAGCGGGAAATAATCGGGCAAACATTCGTATATCATATCGTGCACGGTAAGCACGTAGGGCTTGTTAATGTACTTTAAAAAGTAAGGGTGGAAGTAAGTGGGATGAAACACATCGAAATCGCCTTTTTTGATCAGGTACTTGCTGTATAGCTTGTTCCATTTATAAGCCCTTTTGGCTTTCCCTTTTAACAAAAATCGTCCTATTGCATTGTTAAATGGTTGTGGCTCGTCTTTAATGTAATAGTTATCCGAGTATAATACGCCCAATTTTAAGCTAAACTCACTGCTCGTTTTTATCCCGCCAATCAAATGCGCAAACACCCGGCTGATACCGCCGTACTTCTGCTCGCTGAATTTTTGATGGTCGAATAAAACTTTGATCATGCTGCTTTAAATATCCTTTTTATCATCCCCCAGGCTCCGTGCTGTCGGTTTAAAAAGCGCCAATAGGCATAAGCCCCCAAATACTTCCTGATCAGCCCTTCACGTTCCTTTTCAAAAACAGCATCAACTGCCGTTTCCGAAAAGCCGCCCTGCCCGTAATTTGCTACTATTAATTTATGGTACTCGAACTTAAATTCAGGGTCGGCCCAGCAGCGTATATTCAAATGAAAGTCTGCCCAAATCACATATTTGGTATCGTAACTATATTTCTTAAAAACGGCAGCCGGGTAAAATATTGCCTGGTGGCAAATATTCGATTTGGCCAATGTATAGTTATCAAACTCTTTCGACAATGGTTTCCCATGATAAATTACTCCACCGTAGTAAACAGTGCTATCATCTTCCAATCGAGGCAGCATCTCTGCAAACCCGTCCAACAAAATATCATCGGCACCAATAAAGTACAGCCATTTGCCATGCGCATAGCCAACAGCTTTATTCATGGCATCGTAAATACCTTTATCGGGCTCACTCAACCAAAAATCTATAACGTCCTTATTTTGTTTGATGCAATTTACGGTTTCGTCGGTACTATTCCCATCGATGATGATAAATTCAACTTCAGCTGTTTTGTACTTGCGCACACTATCAATCAATCCCGGCAATTGCGATGCGGCATTCCTGGTTACACATATTACCGAAACCAAAAAAGCTTGCTTCTCCATTAATCGGCATTAAAGGTTTGCATATCTATCAGCTTACGGTAAAGGCCGTTTTTGTTAACAAGTTCGGTATGGGTACCTTGCTCAACAATGTTACCGCTCTCCAACACTACGATAATATCGGCATTTTGTATGGTGCTTAAACGGTGTGCTATGATGAGCGAGGTACGGTTTTGCATCAGGTTGTTCAAGGCATCCTGCACCAGCTTTTCCGATTCCGTATCCAATGCCGATGTCGCCTCATCCAGCAACATGATCGGCGGGTTCTTCAGTACAGCGCGCGCAATACATATCCGTTGTTTTTGGCCGCCCGAAAGCTTGGAGCCTCGGTCGCCAATATTGGTATCGTAGCCATTTTCGGTATCCACAATGAAATCGTGGGCATTTGCTATGCGTGCCGCGGCTTCAACCTGCTCCATCGTGGCATCGGTTTTACCGAAGGCGATATTGTTGAATATGGTGTCGTTAAATAGAATCGATTCTTGGTTAACGATACCCATTAATGCACGAACTGAATCGGTTGTCAGGTCTTGGATATTCTTTCCGTCAATAAATATTGCTCCTTCCTGTGGCTCAATAAAACGCGGTATCAGATCGATCAATGTTGATTTGCCCCCACCGGATGGCCCAACTAAGGCTACCTTTTTACCTTTCGGGATAATAAGGTTAATATTGTTTAAAACGATTTTTTCATTGTAAGCAAATGAAACATCCTTAAAGGTAACATCACTACTAAATTCTTTTGCTGCAACAGCATCCGGGGAGTCGGTAATAAGTGACTTCTCATCAATCAGTTCTAATACGCGTTCACCCGCAGCAATACCTGAGTGTATGTTGCTGAACGAATCGGATATTGCCTTGGCGGGACGCATTACCTGCGAGAACAGGATAATGTAGTCTATAAAAGCCTCTGGTTTTAACTCAGAATGGCCAGAAATAACCATCGATCCACCGTACAACACGATACTTGATATCATGGTTACACCCAAAAATTCTGATACCGGTGATGCTGATTGCTGGCGTTTAGCCATTGAACGGATTATTTTTGAATACCGCGTATTTTCAATGTTAAACTTATTTTTGATAAACTCAGCAGCATTAAATGCTTTGATAATTTTGATACCGGTAAGTGCCTCATCCAAATAACTGATCATGTTACCGTACGTCTTTTGGGCCTCGATTGCTTGTTGTTTGAGCTTTTTTACTATTCGCGATATCACAAATGCCGATACCGGGATAACCAGCATCGAAAAAAGTGTAAGCTTAAATGATATAGTGAATAGCATGAACATAAAAGCGAACAGTTGTAGCGGCTCTTTAAATACTACCTGCAAAGTACCCGTAACAGAATACTGAACCACCTGGACATCCGATGCAACTTTTGATATGATATCGCCTTTGCGTTCGTTGTTGAAATAGCCCATGTGCAAGCCCATCACATTATTAAACACTGAGCTACGCAGATTCAGCAAGGTATGGATACGCAGGTTTTCCATAATGCGCTGCGAGAGATAGCGAAAAATGTTACTCAGCAACACCGATAACACGATAACCAAACAAACTATTTGTAAGGTAGTAGTTGCACCAAATTTAAGGTCGGCAAGGTTAGCGTAATAATTGAATTTCCCCAAAACATCGTACCAACTGCTTGGCTTTAACAAATGTGGGTCGGGTTTTTGATTGTTGAATAAGGTTTTCAATAAAGGCGCTAATAACGCAAAGTTTAGCGTACTGAATATGACCGAAAATACAGTGCAGATGATATAAGGTATGGCAAACTTTTCAATTGGCTTGGCAAAAGAAAGTAACCTGAAGTATGTTTTCATTTATATGTGTAAAGCCCGCAAAATTAAGTATTAATGGGCGATAATTATTATGCTATAAAACAGCCGTATGTCAATTATGCGGGTGCGAGGCACTCCCGGTATAAAGCCAGGTATTGTTGTGCGCTTTTGTCCCAATTAAACTTTTGGGCACGTGCCATCACTTCGGCTGCATTGTTGTTAGTCTTAAAATCTTTCATCCCCGCATTAAAAACCTGTTGCATAGCCTCCGGTGCAAAGCTATCAAAGTAATACGCGGCATCGCCCCCAACTTCGGGCAGCGAGGTAAGGTTGGATAAAAAAACCGGCTTGCCAAAATGCATGGCCTCAATAACCGGTAAACCAAAACCCTCTGTTTTTGATGGCAGCGCAAATGCTTCGCAATTTTGATAATACCAGGCCTTATCCGCTTCGCTTATGGGTCCGGTAATGATCACCCTTTCTTCGCAATTATATTTTTTGGCTTCCGCGATTATCCGGTCCCGGTAAGCCGATTCTTTGCCCGATATCACCAGTATATAATCGTTACCTTTTAACAGCGCTGGCAATACATGAAAGTTTTTTTTCCCCACCACATAGCCTATCGTAAATATAAATGGCTTTGACGGCACAAATTGAGGCTTATGGTTTTTTGGTACAATCAATTTATCGGCACCATTATAAATTACCCGTATCTTATCTTTTGCTTCGGGCATATAAGTGGCAATATCGTTGGCTACAAAATTGGAAATAGCCACCACATAATCGCAAACGCTGATGTACTGCTTCAGGTTTTTGATGAATCGGGCAACCTTTTTTGGCGATTTACGTCCCTCGTGCACATGGTTAAAATCGTGCACGGTCAGTATCCTTTTGGCAGCAACATTTTTGGGCCTTAAGCGGCAGTACTGGTCGGTAAAATGAACAAGGTCGTACTTTTTTGATGAAGGGAAGTACAGTTTATGGAAGGTCGAGAGGAACTCTTTATACACCTTGTTGTCAAACTGGTAAGTGGCGTTTTTCGACAGGTAATAAGTCAGGCCGAACTCCTCCTTATTCTCTTCGATCAAAGCATCGCCCAGGCTTTTCCCAAAATAAAAGAAACCCGAATTGGCATGTTTCATCGAGTCGAACGTGACTAATATATTGGGCTTGTCCACTTAAAAAGGTTTGTTGTATGCAATTATAAAACAAATATTCAGGTAAAATGGCATCCCGCACAATTACAGTTGTATTTGAAATTGCTTATGGTTTAATTTGCCCTTAGCTATGAGTGCTCAAATTGCTCAACCTTTGGTTTCTGTTGTGATGGCTACCTATAACGGTTCCCGCTTTTTGCGCGAACAGTTGGACAGCATCGTCAACCAAACTTATCCCAACCTCGAGATCATTGTCGTCGACGATTGCTCGACTGATGATACCGTTGCTATCCTGAACGCATACGCTGCAAAATATGCCAACATCAAGGTTTATGTTAACGAAGTAAATCTTGGATATGTAAAGAATTTTGAAAAAGGCCTCCTGCTTTCTACTGCCAACTACATTTCGCCCTGCGATCAGGACGACATTTGGCTACCGAACAAAACGGAGTTTTTGATGGCCAAACTGGCCGGTAATGCCATCGTGTATTGCAACTCGGCCATTATTAACGAAGCAGGCGAACTGACAGGTAAAAAACTATCCGACACCAAGTACCTGCAAACTTACGACGATTGCCTGCAATACACCATTGGCAACACAGCCGCGGGCCACGCCATGATACTCACCCGCAAAACTATGCTCGATAGTATGCCGCTGCCTACCATGATACCGCACGATTACTGGCTCGGTTTTGTAGCTACTTTTGAAAGTCAACTGTTGTTTGTGGATGAGCCGTTGGTATGGTACCGACAGCACAGCGCGAATGTGTTTGGTGTAAAAACCGAAGGTGTTAAAAAGGTAAAAAAAGTGAAACCGGCTAAAGAAGTGATACAAGCCAAAGCGCGTGAACGGATGCGACTACTGTACGAAAAATGCCCCGACTATCTCACCGAGCAAAAAGCCGCTTTCGCCGGACTTTCAACGAGTTACGAAAGCTTTTCGCTCATCAATGACTTTAACCGCATGCGCCTGTTCTTAAAATACCGCGACCGGATACTGGCCTACAAAAACCGCTCGGAATGGCGCAAGATACTCTTCAGCATCAAAATGTTCTGGATGATCAAATAGTTATTTCACTATCTTATAGTTCCGATATTCTCCTATCCGCCAGCCGGTAAGGTTCTCTATTTGTTGCAACAGTTTCCTTCGGAACGACATCCTGCTTTTAACTTCGTTCAAATTCAGTTTCCAGTTGTTGGCAGCCATCCTGTTTTTCATTACGGCTGGCGGCGTATCGGTAAATTTTACCAGGTTATCGGCATTGTTATAATCAAAATCGAAGCTTTGAGGCTCTGCCGGATTCCATTGGTCGCCGATATAGAACTGTGTAAAGCTGTGCAGCTTTTTTATGATGCCTTCCGGTTTTTTTACCCAACCATAATGGTAAATATAAGCATCTATCAGTTTCACATTCAGCTTGCGCCCATCTATCCTGAAACCCTGCGCGTCGCGGTACGAGTGGACAGACTTATCATTTCTCACTATCCTAACCTCGCGCCTGTACCACCTGCGCGAGTGGCTGTAATACTCGTACGAACCATAGAAATGCAGGTACTTAAACAACAGGCCTTCAATTTTCTTATCGGCTAAGTTGTCTTCCATCTCTTTTTTGATCAGCGGAAGATACTTTTCGTGTACACACTCATCGCCTTGTATATAAAAGGCCCAATCCACATCCGGACTTATCGCGGCGAAGGCCTTATCCGTTTCTTCGGCAAAAACAGTACCGCCCTCAAGCTTGGTTTCGTCCCAAGCGGTATCCAATATTTTAATCTTTGGCGAGTGGATGCCCGCTATCAGTTCGCGTGTCCCGTCATCACAATTACCAAGCGCAACCACAAACTCATCGCATATGGGCAATATTGAAGTGATAGCTTCAACAACCGGGTAATCATTTTTTACTGCGTTCCTGATAAAGGTAAAGCCCGCTACTTTCATTTAGTGCAATTGAACAGTAAAGGTAAGCACACGGGCCAAACTATTTACGCTTTGCAAAATAAAACAGTAAATTTACCTACCAATTCGAAACTGTTTTCTTATGAAAAATCTAAGTCGCCTAAAATTACTGTTAACGTTTTTTATCGCACTATCTGCCGGAGTGTTGCGCGCCCAGGATGTTAAGATAGATTACAAACCCTTTGCTGATAATACAGGCCACTGGTATTCAATATCCGATAAAGGTAATATGATTAACGCCCGCGCCGGCAGGCCGCGTTATAAAGAAGATCAGTTAACACAGATAGGCGATAATATGTTACTCTTCCAAAAAGCGAATGGTGGCTGGCCCAAAAATTATGACTTCTTTGCCATACTTGCACCCGACCAGGTTGATAGCGTTGCGGCGGGCAGAAATGTGTTGAACACCACCTACGACAATGGCAATACCTATACCCAGATTGCTGCCCTGGCACAGATATACACCGCTACAAAAATCAATAAATACAAGGAGGGTGCCATTAAAGGGCTCGATTTTATCCTTTCATCACAATATAAGAACGGCGGCTTCCCGCAATACTATCCGCTCGAAGAAAACTATAGCCGTTGCATTACCTATAACGATGGCGTATTCGAAGGCATAATGGAACTAATCAAAAACATTCTGGATAATGATCCTCAATACGCTTTTGTCGATGCCGCCCGTCGCGCTAAGCTAAAAATAGCTTTTGACAAAGGTTTAGATTGTATCCTGAAAACGCAGATTGTTGACGATGGCAAACTGACTGCCTGGTGCCAGCAGCACGACGAAGTTACTTTGAAACCGGCCTGGGCACGCAAATTTGAACCGCCAAGCATTTGCGATGGTGAAAGTGCCGACCTGGTCCTGTTCCTGATGAGCATCGACCACCCTTCAAAAGCAATCATCAACTCGATACAAGGCGCTACTGCCTGGTTCGAGGCTTCTAAAATTTATAACACCCGGGTTAAAACAATACCTGCCGAGCGGATGCAAACACCTTTCCGGGTTTCCGTGTCGGATAGGGTGGTGGTTGAAGATAATACTGCGCCACCCATTTGGACTCGTTATTACGAACTAAAAACACATCGCCCATTATTTTGCAACCGCGACAGTAAAGTAGTGTACTCTCTTGCCGAAGTTACCCGCGAACGCCGCGATGGGTACGGCTGGTACACCTACAACCCTCAAAAAGTGTTAGACCACTACACGGAATGGCAACAAAAATGGGCACCCGACAATAATGTGCTGAAAAAGAACTAATAACGGTAATCAGTAGGTTTTGGACTTGTTACGACCAAACTTGGCTGTAAAGTCATGGATGATTTTACGTGTTATCCGTTTGAATAACTTCCTGTCGTATAGCGGTATAAACCTCCAGTAGCCATGGTAATTAAAAACCCAGCGGAGTAATCCCTTGTAGTCTTTGTTTTTGATACAGCGCCTGATATCCCTGTCGAAAATGGCTACTTCCACAGCTCTTGTGGGTTGTATTTCAGGCACACTGCCGTTAAGCGGCCCGTTGATAATGCGTTTTATCCCTTCCGAAAAATCGCAGGCCATAAACCGGGAGTAGGGCATCCACGAATTGGTGCGTATATCCAACTCTATCAAATAATAAATGTCCCTTTCGGGATGGTAGATATATTGTATACTGGCAAAGCCGTTTATGCCGACGCTCTTACCCAATTCCTTCAATTTTGCAGTGATAGCCTCACCTTGATAATACTTACGCCTGGTAGTGAACGAGAATTTATCGTACATGTACGACAGTATATCAGCGGCGTTGTACATTACCAGTTCACCATGGCTAAACAAAGCTTCAATGCCAATGTCTTTACCCTCAATAAACTCCTGCAATACCAGGTTGCTCTTGTCCCAAACCCTGTTGAGACATTCCTCAAATAGCGCAGGCTCTTCACAGTATTTAATGCCAATACCCGAAAAGCTAAAGTCTTCTTTCAACAATATCGGGAAATGTAATTGCTCCTTTATGGTTTCAATGTCGCTGGCCTCATCATAGTTCAAAAAGCGCGGGGTGGAAATTCCATGTTTTTGGCAAACTATCGACAGCCCTGCCTTCGACGAAAGTACCTCCCGGTTTTCGATTTTGGTGATAGGCAATATTTTTTTGAAGAGTGCTTCAGACGTAATAGCCTTATTCATCAGCTTCACCACCGCGTCTTCCAGCAACAAAATCCAATCGTAATAGTCAGGGTCGCGTTCTATCAACCGAAGCAGGTCATCCCTAAACGTTTCTTCATCGCCGCCGCTTTCAATCCAGTCATCGTAAAATTTATTGGAAAGGAGCCACGATGCATGGTCGCAAAATACATCTACCTTGCACCCCGCACGTTTAAACATGTAAGGTATCTCGCCTGTCGAATCAAAAAAGCTTGCTACTGATACCAGCAGAACTTTATACATACAATCGGATAAGGATTGACTATTATTTTAATTTAACTTACGTAACAACAACAATCAGGGTTTCCCGATGGTAATTATTTTATAAATGTAGTTAATAAAACAAAATTTTCAATCAATTCTCCGCTTTCACTTTCTTAACAGTTAAAACATCTTGCCCGGTAGCATCGCCTTGTTCCTGCAATTTGCCAAAGGCTGCGGCCGTTGCGTAGTTCAATATTTCCTGCGGCTGGTTTTGGTTGTAAAAGCCATAAATCAATCCGGCCATAAAGCAGTCGCCGCTGCCCGACCGGTCAACAACGCCTTCGCAGCTAAACTCGGGCGAATGAAAACTCTCCCCGCCGGTATATAAACTGGTATAGTACAGCAAGTCTTGGTCGTTGCTGTCGAACCTGAAGGTATTGGCCACCGTTTTAACTTTAGGAAACATTGCTATAATCTGTTTCGAAGTAGCCTCAGCATGCGCCAGGTATGCTTCCTTACTTTTTTTGCTATGGATATGCGCATCGATATCTGTGCCCAGCAAATGGTTGGCGCTCCATATATTGCCCATCACCACATCGCAATGTTCAATCAGTTTGGGCATAATCTCAATTGGTTCCTTGCCGTATTTCCACAACCGCGAGCGGTAGTTCAGGTCGACCGAAATGGTAATACCCTTACGGGATGCCGCTTCAAGGGCCTCTAAACAAACGTCGGCCACATTGTGGTTCAATGCCGGACTAATAGCCGTAAAATTGAACCACGATACATCGCGCAGCACCTTGTCCCAATCAATCATCCCGCGTTTCAGTTCCGAAAATGATGAGCGGTCGCGGTCGTAAACCATGCTGCCTTTCAAATCGGCGCCACGCTCCAGGTAATAAACCCCGATACGGCTGCCGCTGTGTAAAATCGACGAGGTGTAAATGCCTTTATACTCCAGGTATTCTATTACATGGCGGCTCATAAAATTATCGGGCAGTACCGTACAATATTTTACCGGTACGTTCCAACCTGCAAGGGCGGTTGCCGCGTTTGCTTCGGCGCCGCCCATGTATAAAAAGAAAGGCTGTTTTTCCGATATGCCTTCATCGGGCGCAGGTGAGATGCGCAATAAAAGCTCGCCGAAACACAGTACCTTGCTTACCATTACCAGTTGAAATAATCTTTCGCGTTGTTATAGCTGATGTCCTGCACAATTTTACCCAGCCATTCAATGTCGTTCGGTAATTCGCCGTTCTCTACATCCTCGCCAAACAAATTACACAACAACCTCCGGAAATATTCATGCCTTGGAAACGAAAGGAAGCTCCTTGAATCCGTTAACATACCTACCAAACGGCTCAACAGGCCCATATTTGATAGCGCGTTGATTTGTTTGGTCATGCCATCCTTTTGGTCCAAAAACCACCATGCCGAACCAAACTGTACTTTACCTGCCACCGATCCGTCGTTAAAGTTACCGATCATGGTCGCCATCAGCTCATTATCCGCCGGGTTCAGGTTATACAATATAGTTTTGGCCAATTGGTCTGTCGAATCCAGCTTGTTCAGGAATTTCGACAACATCCGGCTCTGGCTAAAATCGCCAATCGAATCCCAACCGGTATCAGGGCCTAATTGGCTCAGCATACGGGCATTATTGTTACGCAAAGCGCCTAAGTGGAACTGTTGCACCCAGCCTTTTTCATGGTCCCAATGTGCAAAGTAAACCAGCATGGCCGATTTAAACTGCAACATTTCGTGGTAACTGATGGACTGATTGGCACGTATCTTTTTAAAGATGGTGCTTATCTCGGCATCGGTATAATCCTCGGCGTATATCTGCTCCAAACCATGGTCCGATACCTTACAGCCGTTGGCGGCAAAGTAATCATGGCGTTTTTTTAAGGCCGACAGGTAAGCATCAAAGCTGTCTATGGCGATATTGGTAACCTCTTGTACTTTGTTTATATAGGCGTTCAAACCCGCAACATCATCGGCCGCCATCGCCTTATCCGGACGGAAAGCAGGTACCACTTTGGTTTCAAAACCATCGGCAGCAATTTTTTGGTGATGTTCCAAATTATCTATCGGGTCATCCGTAGTACAGATAACCTTTACGTTCATTTTTTTGATGATGCTGCGGATAGAATATGCAGGTGTTTGCAATTTAGCCGTACAGGCATCATAAACCTCTTTGGCGTTCTTTCCCGATAGGATGGCGTCCACGTCAAAATAACGCTGCAATTCTAAATGCGTCCAGTGGTATAGCGGGTTGCGCAGGGTATAAGGCACGGTTTCGGCCCATTTTTCAAACTTCTCAAAGTCGCTTTTTTTACCGGTAATGTAATCCTCATTCACACCGTTGGCACGCATGGCACGCCACTTATAATGGTCGCCATACAGCCAAATTTGCGTCAGGTTGGCAAAATTGATGTCGTTTGCTATCTGGTCGGGCGGCAAATGGCAGTGATAATCGATGATGGGCATTTGCTTTGCATAATCATGGTAAAGCTTTTGCGCTGTGGCACTTTGCAGTAAAAAATTTTCGTCTAAGAACTTCTTCATTATTTATTTGTATTGCACCGATGGCTGTTGATTCCACCGATTTTTATATGGGTAATTATGGGTATTCAAAAAAATGTCGGCACGAGCCTCGTCGCTCGCGACTAACTATCACCGGGCCTATTGGCGACATGGGTAAATATGGGTATTATCAAAGAACAAAATCAGTGTAATCACATCAAAAAATCGGTGCAATCGTCCACTACAAAAATACGAAATCCGCCCCTAAATTCTGCACATTACCCCCTCTAAGTCTCCCCCTACAGGGGGAGATTTAGAGGGGGCTCCTACAACGATATCCCCCGTTTCCACGGGATAAAATCGTCCTGCCCGTGCCTTACCGCACTCACTTCTATCTCACCGCTGGCCACTTTAATCACATAGTCCAAAATGCGTTCACCGGCTTGTTCAATGGTCTCTTCACCATCGATAATGGTGCCCGTATCAATGTCGATGATATCGCTCATCTTTTTGAAAAGCGTAGTATTACTCGATATCTTCACTACCGGTGTTATCGGGTTGCCCGTAGGTGTGCCCAAACCGGTAGTAAACAGCACCACATTGGCGCCACTGGCTACCTCCGCGGTGGTCGATTCCACATCGTTACCCGGTGTGCACAGCAGGTTCAATCCCGGCTTGCTTACCTTTTCGGGATAATCCAGCACATCCACCACAGGCGATGTGCCGCCCTTTTTTGCCGCTCCTGCCGATTTGATGGCGTCCGTAATCAATCCATCCTTAATATTGCCCGGCGAAGGGTTCATATCAAAACCCGAACCTACTTCCTCAGCCCTTTGACTATATAACTTTACCAACTGACTAAACCGGTCGGCTTTTTCCTTATCTACGCAACGGTCAATCAAATTTTGTTCTACCCCGCACAATTCCGGAAATTCAGATAAGATTACCGTCCCGCCAAGGCTGACCAGCAAATCGGACGTATACCCTATGGCCGGGTTAGCCGATATGCCCGAAAAACCATCGCTCCCGCCACATTCCAAACCAATAGTAATTTTGCTCAAAGGCGCGGGCTGGCGTGTATTGTTATTCGCCTCCATCAAGCCTGCCAATGTTTGCCGCATGGCCAGTTCCAGCAGGTCCGACTCTTTCCCTACCTTTTGCTGGTCGAGTATATACAGTCGCTTGTTAAAATCCGGACTGCGTTTCTTAATTTCTTCTTCTAAAATGCTTACCTGTGCGTTTTGGCAACCCAAACTCATTACGGTTGCACCTGCCACATTCGGATGGGTAATATAACCGGCCAGTAAACCACAAAGCGCCTGCGCATCCTGCCTGGTGCCGCCGCAGCCACCTGCATGTATCAAAAATTTTATGCCATCCACATTCGGGAACAGGCGTTCTTCTTTTGTCAACGCGTCGCCGTCTTTAACTTCGGTATATAAAACCTCCTCAACGCTGCCGCCATTTTTTACCAGGTTGATGAGTTGTTGCGCTTTGCTCTCGTAGGTTTTTTTACGGCCGTAGCCCAGGGGTTTTACCAATGCTTCCTGCATCACTTCCAGGTTGCGGTTTTCGCAAAACACCATAGGTATCACCAGCCAGTAGTTGCCGGTGCCCACACTGCCGTCTTCACGGTGGTAGCCCATAAAAGTTCGTCCTGCCCATTTAGCGGTATCGGGCTGGTGCCAACCGGTATGTTGCTGCGCTTCTACAAAACCACTGGCCGCATGTTTTACATTGGCTGTGGTTAACAACCCGCCGGCAGGGATAGCGTTTTGCGCCTTGCCCACCAAAACGCCATACATCAATATTTTGTCGCCTTCTGCAAAATCGTGTTCGGCAAACTTGTGTTTGGCAGGTATAAACTCCTTAACGGTATATGTTTTACCTGCGTAATCTGCTGATTCCCCGGCCTGCAGGTCTCTTAATGCAACCAACACGTTATCGCCCGGATGCACTTTCAATATGCTCTGTTTCATATTTATATCGCTCAAAATTAGTGCCCGAAAATAGATACTGACACTATATCATTTCAACGCCCATTTTATCAGGTCGTTTGCTGCTTTTAAATTATCGTAGTCGGCCGGCAGCTTCCTGCCGTCGGTATATTCGTTATAAAACCATGGGTCGCCAACCACAAACACCTTGCCTTTGCCATATTTTGCCGTCGCGATCAAGATGTCCTTATTGTCAACCAAACTGGCTACCGCAGGCGGCGTTACCGCGAAAGTGGATATCTCTTTGATGTAAACTTTCTTCGCTGTCTTAAATATCGGGTCGGTCGCGGGGACTATTACGGCGCCTGTCTCAAAATGTGGTGTAACTACATGGTTACGGCTGTCCTCATTGTCGTGTATGCCAAACTTGGCCAGTAGCATGTTCAGATGTTTAAACTCGGCATTGCCGGTATCATTGTTTAGCACAATGAGCGTCCCGCCCCCTTTTACCCAATCGCTTATCGCCTGGATATGCGGTGCCTCAATGTATTTGGTGTTCGGGTTTTCTTTCGGGATATCCGGGTCGACTATGATATAGATGGACGCTTTTTTCAGGTTCTCGGCCGTTGGCGCCTGGTACAAGGTTTCAGTCTTCACTCCATAATTATGGAACGCGTTAGCGAAGAACGAGAACCCGTTGTTATCTTCCTCTTCCCATTTGTAATGGTACGACAGGTTTTGATCGCCGGTAATTTTATCCACCCGGTGTTCATCATTAAAATACGAATCCACGATGACTGTTTTGCCCTTGCCCAGGTCGCGGTTAGCTAAACGCTCTATCTCCACCGAGGCTTGCAAAAATGCACCCACACCTTTAGGGTCATTGTCCACCACTTTCTCGCTCAAATAATAGCCATAAGTGCCGTCCCGGTAAGGCTGCCCGCCCAATCCCGATACGCTCACCGTGCCCTTCAATGTAACGGCACCGCTCGCATCGGTAGTAATAAATTGCGTCAGCAAACCTTTATAAGCTTTCTCTGCAACAGGCAAATAGCTCTCGGCCAGATAACCATTCCGCACACCCTTTGCCAAAGCATAAGTAAACATACTCGATGCAGAGGCTTCCAAATAATTGCCTTTGCCTTCCGGTTTATCTAAAATATCGTACCATACACCCGTTTTTGGGTCCTGGTATTTGGTAATAGCGGTTGCCAAACGGTTCAGTATCGCAATCAGTTCCGGGCGTTTAAGATGATCTTGCGGAAAATAGTCCAATACATCCACCAGCGCCATGGCGTACCAGCCATCGGCCCTTCCCCAAAACTCCTGCGATAAGCCGGTTTGCGGGTTCGCCCATCTTTCTTTCTTACTATAGTCCCAGCCATGGTACAACAGGCCGGTCTTTGCATCGCGGGCATGTTTTTCCATCAGGATAAATTGATTGGCAATATCGTCAAAGTCGGCTTCCTTGTGCATCATCCCCGCATACTCCGCGTAAAACGATTCGCCCATGTACAGGCCATCCAGCCACATTTGGTCGGGATAACGTTTTTTATGCCAAAATCCGCCTTCGGGTGTGCGGGGTTGTTTTTTCAGCTGGTCGTATAACATAGTCGCAGCCTTAAAATACTTTTCGCTGCCGGTTACGTTGTACAACATCAGCAGGTTGCGCCCGCAAAGGATATTGTCCAGGGTATAATCGTCGGCTTTATAACCGGTTATTGTGCTGCCATCCTTGCTCACCAGGTTATCCATGCTCTGCTGGATGTATTTAAAGTAAGTCCGGTCGGCTGTTTGCTGCCAAACACCTTCCATGCCTTTTAGCACCACGCCTTCGTCATAGTTCCATTTTTTAAATGGTTTACCGACTATCGAGGACGTATCCGTCGGCCACACCTTCATTACCGTAGCCGCCATCTTTTGCGACATAGGTATATCCTGCGCGTTTGCGCTTGTTGCAAAAAGCAGCGCCGCAATGCCTAACCCGGTTAGTTTTTTCATCTTATCTTAATTCGTTAATAGCCACAGGGTCCATATCGCTATACACCTGGTTCTCGCCGCCCATACCCCAAATAAAGGCGTAGTTGGCCGTTCCGCAACCCGAGTGTATCGACCATGGCGGCGATATCACCGCCTCGTTGTTTTGCATTACCAAATGGCGTGTTTCCTGCGGCTGGCCCATCAGGTGCATCACCACCTGGCCGGGTTGTACATCAAAGTAAAAATACATTTCCATACGGCGGTCGTGCACGTGCGATGGCATAGTGTTCCAAACGCTGCCTTTATCCAGAACGGTCAGCCCCATTACCAGCTGGCAACTGCGTATACCTTCCAGATGAATGTACTTGTAAATTGTCCTCGCGTTCGATGTTTCTGCCGAGCCGATACTTACCGGCATGGCTTCCTCCTTTTTCAGCAAACGCGTAGGGTACACCATATGCGCCGGGTACGACAATAAATAGTACATCGCCGGGTTTTTCGCGTCCTTACTTTTAAACTCCACGCTTTTGCTTTCTTTGCCCGCGTAAACACAATCCAGTTTGTTAACCGCGAAGGTTTGGCCATCAACAACCACCTCACCCGGTCCGCCGATATTTATTGCACCCAACTCCCGGCGTTCCAAAAAGTACTCGGCACGCAGGTTAGGGTAATTTCCCAAAACAATCGCTTTATCGGTTGGTACCGCGCTTCCAACAATAACCCTGTCGTAGTGGCTGTACACAAATTTAAGTTCGCCCGGCTGCATCAAGCCATCAACCAAAAAACTGCCACGCATTTCGGCAGTGGTCATGGTACTTACTTCTTTCGGACTGTTATGATATCTCTGTTCCATTATTTTTGTTGTGATTACACTGATTTTATTATTTTGATTTCACCGATGTGATTTGATTACACCGAATTGTAATTGCATCATTAACTCATTTGCACATCCGCACATTTCCGCATTTGCACATTACCGTCCCATCCATCCGCCGTCAACAGGTAAAATAACCCCGCTCACATAATCAGATGCCGATGATGCTAAAAACACCGTTGCGCCACCCAAATCGCTTGCTTCGCCCCAACGGCCTGCAGGTATCCTGTCTAATATCGATTTGCTCCTGTCCGGGTCAGCTCTTAATGCCTCTGTATTATCTGTCGAGATATAGCCCGGCGCAATAGCATTCACGTTCACACCTTTGCTGGTCCACTCGTTGGCAAATGCTTTAGTTAAACTGCCGATAGCGCCTTTGCTTGCCGCATAACCCGGCACATTGATACCCCCTTGAAAGGTCAACAATGATGCGGTGAATATCACTTTCCCATGCCCTTGTTCAAGCATTCTTCTGCCTATTTCCCTTGTCAGGATGAAAGGCGCGTCCAGGTTGATATTGATCACCGTATCCCAGTAATCGTTCGGGTGTTCGGCAGCGGGTTTACGCATAATGGTACCCGCGTTGTTTACCAGGATGTCGATGTTGGCATTCTCAGCCAATACCAGTTTTGCGAATGCTTCCAGCGAAATGCGGTTGCCAAAATCGCATTGGTATGCTTTAAATTTCCGGCCTAAAGCGGTTACTTCTTTCTCAACATCGCTGCCGCTCGGTGCCAGGTTTGCCGAAACGCCAATAATATCAGCGCCGGCGGCGGCCAAAGCTAAAGTCATGGCCATGCCTATACCACGGTTGCAGCCCGTTATTAACGCGGTCTTACCGCTCAGGTCGAACATTTTTTGAACTTGCATTGAGTATATGTTTTTTTCAGATGTAGGTGATTTTAGGGGATAATAAGTTTATAAAGCAATTTTAAGGAGTTTTTGCTTTACAATTGTCATGACTGTCGAATTTATTTGCGCAATCGTTATCGGGAATTGGTTTTTACTGCTTTTTAAATATTTTATCCAAAAAAGCAGTGGTATAATTC
Organism: uncultured Mucilaginibacter sp.; assembly: GCF_903893715.1. Lineage (GTDB taxonomy): Bacteria > Bacteroidota > Bacteroidia > Sphingobacteriales > Sphingobacteriaceae > Mucilaginibacter. The sequence continues at coordinate 47,781 of NZ_CAITNG010000153.1, read as the reverse complement.
AACACCGGCTCAAACCAGGGGTTAAACAACAGGAATGGATGCGGGGTATCGGGAAAGGTATGCACCTCGCTGTAAATGTGTAAAGAGTCGAGTTTCCGGATAAAGTCCCTTCTGCCCGCGTGCATCCGGTCTACCGAACTGTTAATGAATGCTACCGGCGGCGTGGTTTTACTTACGTGATTCAAAGCACCTGCCTCATTCCAAAGGTCGGGCCGCTCGGTTTTGGATGCGCCGAACCAAAGTGTACCGGCCGATTTATGTTTACTGTCGTCCCCCTCGCCCGATTCAGGATGAATAAAAGCCAGCGTTCCATCCGCATCAACAATAGCCTGCACTTTGTCGCTATATGTATCATAACAACCATCACCAGCGAAGGTCTTGTCGCCGGCGGTGGTCCCTATCAAAGTGGCCAGCTGCCCGCCTGCCGAAAATCCCCAAACGGCAATTTTATCCGGGTCGATATGGTAAACTTTGGCATTGGCACGCATCCATTTTAACGCGGTCTTCAGGTCGTTCACGGCAGCCGGGTAAAGGGCTTCTGTACTTAACCGATATTCAGCAGTAATAGTAACGTATCCTTTAGCCGCTAACTGCTGCGCCAACGGCACATGCTGCGACCTGTCGCCCGAGCGCCAGCCCCCGCCATGGATAATCAATACCCCGGGTAAAAGCGCCTTATTTGTGGCAGGATAAAAAATATCCAAATGCAATTGACGGTTGTTGACGGTGCAATACACCAAATTTATTGTTGATGTGATAGTGGCCGGTACAGGTGGGTTAGCAATCGTAATATTCGGGTATTTTTTCAAAGCGCTCTTATAGGCGCTGTAGGTAGTGAACGATGTATCGCGCGGGCCAGCCTCGAGCGTTTGCGCCGACGTTTTAAACACCGATAAACTTAATAAGCCCAATACCATCCAAACCGCTTTCATATTATTTTGCTTTTATGGGTGCGATAATGTTCATTTCATTCAGCCAGGCTTCGCAAAGCCCCGTCCATAATTCGGTAGAGCCGGGGTTGTTCCGCAAAGCGATAGCATGTGCCCCTTGCGGGAAAACGTGGAAACTTACGGGCACACTATTGTTGAGCAGGGCCTGATAAAACAGCAGGCTGTTCATCGGGTTGACGGTTTTATCATTTTCCGCATCTACAATAAATGTGGGCGGGGTTTTGGCCGTAACCTGTAATTCGTTCGAGTATTCGGCTATTTGCTGATTGGTTGGATGCTCGCCCAATAAATTCTTAACGCTGCCTTTATGGGCGTACTTCTGGTCCATCGTAACTACCGGCGAAACCAATATCATAAAATTGGGGTTGAAGGCGAATTTATCCAAACTATCCTTCACTGCCGACACATCTTCGGGGTGCGTTCCCAGGGTAGTAGCCAGGTGCCCCCCCGATGACGAACCCATTACGCCAATTTTATTTGGGTCGATACCCCATTGCGCGGCGTTGGCACGTATAACACGAATAGCGCGCTGGGCATCCTGCAGGGGGCCTATCTCGCGTTGTTTCAGGTCGGCATAATTTGGCAGGCGGTAATTGAGCACAAAAGCCGAAATACCCATCGTGTTAAACCATTTGGCCAGTTGCAAACCGCTGATCACATAAGCCAAACGCTCGTACCCGCCACCCGGGCATATCACAACAGCCGCGCCTTTGTTCTCTTGTTTGCCCGGTAAAAACACGTACATACCCGGCGTAGCCACACGGTAAATACGCTCATTGGCAATACTGTCCGTCAGGTGCATCCCCTTCGAGTTGGGTATTTTGCCTTTTTCCCATAAGGGGATAAATTCCTGCGCGTAGCTTATCGAAAAGCTGACAAGTACAAATACTATTAAACTAACTATCCTTTTCATACACCCTAATTCAATATCGAACACGCAATAACGAACATCGAATACTGAAATACTTCGATGTTCGACATTCAGCATTCATTATTCAATATTCAATATTCAATATTCAATATTCAATATTCAATATATCACCCCCATCAGGGGGTGATGGGGCTCACCCTAAACCAATCAAAATCCGCATAACCCGAGTCATTCGTCTGCGTAGTACGCGAACAAAATATGCCCATCTTCGCACCTATCCATCGCCCAACTTCAGCCTGAAATTCTGTACCGGCATCCGTAAACGTATTCCCATCCAAACTGTAACTAAATTTGCATTTAGCGCCGGCCATAACCTTCATTCTTAAATATATCGTCGGGCTGGCTGCTTTCATAATCGTTTCTTGTTGCTCCGCGTTTCCTTTTAGCGCGTCCTTACAATGAATATACTCCAGATACAAACCATCCTTTTTCGAGTGGAGTACCAATCCCGCGTAGCTAAAGCCCATCATCACTAAACCGGTACGTTCGTCCAGTTTGGTGTTAGGATGGAAAGTCAATTTGGTGGTCGCTGTAAACTCATCGGCCGGCGTTTTTTGTAGCAGCAGGTTGGGCGCCTCCCACAAGTTCTTGGTGCTATCAGGCATGTAGGAAAATAAAGTAAGAACCCCGGCGTTGGTCGTAGCCGCCCATGTCGATTTTGGGTTGGCCATCCATTGCCATTGCAGCCCCAACTTCACATCGTTAAACTCATCGCTTTCGGCAGGTGTTTCAATTGGGTAAACTTTGCCCACATTGGGTTTTTTGTAAACCAACACCGGCTCGCCTTTACCGGTATGCTTAGGGTCAAGCCCGATAACCGGCCAATCGTTCACCCATTTCATCGGCTCCAGATGCGTAACCCGCCCGTAGGGCCCCTTATCCTGAAAGTGGATAAACCAATCCTCGCCCGTTTGGGTATCCACCCAGGCGCCCTGGTGCGGGCCATTGGTTGTTGTGCTGCCCTGGTCCATTACTATCCTCCGCTCATAAGGCCCGTACACATTTTTTGATCGCAGTACTACCTGCCAGCCTGTTGGCACGCCGCCGCCCGGGGCAAAAATGTAGTAGTAACCATGGCGCTTGTAAAATTTAGGGCCTTCAATGGTAGGGTCGGTTTCGTGTCCGTCAAACACCAGCACACCCTCGTCCATAACTTTGGTCCCTTCGGCGTTCATCTTGTTTACCGTGATAATGCTTTTGATGCCTGCCCTGCTGCCCGCCCATGCATGCACCAGGTACAGCTGCCCGTCATCGTCCCAAAGCGGACAGGGGTCTATCAAACCAGCGCCGCCCCGAACCAAAATCGGCTCGCTCCATGGCCCGGCAGGGTTTTTGGCTTTTAACACATAGATACCATAATCCGGGTCTGGATAGTAAATATAAAACTCGCCTTTATGGTAGCGAATGCTCGGCGCCCAAACCCCGTTGCCGTGCTGTACCCGACCAAAATGTTCGTAAGGTGGTTGGCGCATCAGGGCGTGGCCTATTATGCTCCAGTTCACCAGGTCTTTTGAATGAAGAATGGGTAAACCCGGCATATCCTCAAAGCTCGAAGAAACGAGATAAAAATCATCGCCAACCCTAATCGCATCAGGGTCGCTGTAATCGGCATCCAAAATCGGGTTTTTATAAGTGCCGTTACCCTGGTCGGCTACCCAAACTTTCGATACATATTTTGGTGCTGTTGCTACTGCCCTAATTGACTTGTGCTGGGCTATGGCCGATGTGGTAAGAAATACGAATGCCACTGCAAAACACGTCTTCATAAATTATCTAAGCTATTGATATGTTTTTCTAATACAATAGTAAAAAACAAAATGCAAACGGTTGCAATATGTTGCGAAATCTATTTCTCTAATGGGTCCCACCCATCTTTCCCACCTAAAATATTGGTAAGCGTGTACTCCTTAACTTCCTTTTCCGTCAACTGATGGCTCCATGGCGCACGCTTTTCGGGGGCAGCACCGGGTCCGGTACTTTTGTATTCGGCGTAATAAGCTGTTTTGTCTTTATCAGGGAACATGGCATCGCCTTTCCACAAATTCCAGCCTTCCGGAATGATTTGCGCGCCCAGCTCGCAACGGATATAAACCGTTTTTGCATACGAACGCCATGGCCTGCCCAAAAAGGCTTTATGCACCGAAGTATCGGCTATGATTTTGCAATCAAACAGTACATAGCCAAATTTTTGCCTTTGGGTGGTTGATGCCGCGGTGGTGAACGACGCCATCAGGTTACGGATGGTGCAGCTTTGAAAAACACAGGTCGCCTCGCCAAAAATAAAGTCGGTGGTACCTTCAATATAGCAGTCTTTATAAAACTGCCTGCTGTTTTCGTTCGATGTATACAACGTGTCCTGGTTACCCAATATCCGGCAATTTTCAAACATGCACCGGTCGCCTTCAACATATAAAGCCAGTGCCTGCCCAACCCTGCCTGCGGTATTTTCTATAGTGAGATTTTTGGCGATAAAGTCGTCGCCCTGTACCAATACCGTAAAGGAAGTAAAAGTATTGAACTTCAGGTTCCCAAACAGGTCCTTTCCGGTAGGTATTACTTTGCCCGAATAGTCGTTGTTGGTGATAACGGTATTGTCCTTATCCTCGCCCAACAGGGTGATTTGCGTTTTCCATGCCGGGACGACCAACTTTTCGTGATAAACGCCTTTTTTAATGTGAATGGTTACCCGCTGCCCAAAATCGCGCACCGAGTTTACAGCTTCTTGTATGGTTTTGTAGTTGCCGCTGCCATCAAGCGCAACGGTTATATCTTTGGGGTATTTTGCATCCTGTGCTTTTACGCCTGCTGTGGTCAGTATCAACAGACCGATGAATATTATTTTTTTCATTTTGCTTGCGGATTAACGGTCGGCGCGTTTGCGCCTTTAACAATATGGTCGGCCAGTGGGTTATGTTGGGCTTTCAGTTCGTTCAGTACAATTTCAGCCATTTTACGCGCGCCAAATTCGTTAAAGTGCGTCCCGTCATGCCTGCCTAAGGGATAGTTGGGGTGCTCTGCCGAATCTAATTCCATAAATAACAGTTTCGCCTTGTCGGGACCTAATTGCTGATAATAGTCGCGGCTCATCTTATCCAGATCGATCACCGGCACATTCAATTGCGCGCCAACCTCAAATACGGCTTTGCTATATTCAACATGCGTTTCTTTGGCTTTGCCGTCCTTATCAAAACCGCGGCGGCTTACCGGCGTTATCAATATCGGGTAGGCATTTTTAGCGCGTGTTTCGGTGATGAATTTGGTTAGGTTGGCCTTATAGTCGGGCAACGGCGTATACCTGTCGGCAAATTGCGGTTCTTTCGCCTCATCATTATGGCCAAATTGGATTATTACATAATCCCCTGCATTCAGGCTATCGGCAATAGGTTTCCATCGGTTCTCTGCTAAAAATGTGCGGGTGCTACGACCACCTTTGGCGCGGTTATCAATGGTTACGCCCTCATCAAAATAATTGGCAAAAGGCATACCCCAGCCGTTTATCGGGAACTGTTTTGCGGTATACAAACACATGGTCGAATCACCAATCAAATAAACCTTTATTTTACCCGGCGGCGAAAGTGTAAATGACATAAGCACCAATACACTGCAGGCTATCGCGATAAAATTTCTCCGGTGTTTCATAGCTGAGCTTTTATTTAATTCCTAAATGCGATATCACTATCCTGTTCGCAAGGTCTAACTTTAATGCTTTAATATCCGCCAATACCATCTCGGCTACCTTTCGTGCGCCCAACTCACTAAAGTGCGTATCGTCGCTTTTTCCATCAGGATAGTTCGGGTTTTCGCCCGGGGTGAGGTAATTAAAAAGCATTTTCGAGTCTTCAACACCAAATTTTTGTATAAGCGCCTGGGCCTCGAGGTCAAGGTCAATCATGGGTACATTCATATCGGCAGCAACCTTGCGCACCAATGCAGCATATACATCATGCGTTCCCTGCACTTTCCCATCCTTATCAAACTTACGGCGGGCAACGGGGGTTATCAAAATCGGATTGGCACCTTTGGCACGGGTTTCATTAACAAACCTTACCAAATTGGCGGTATAGCCGGCCTCGGGTATGTAGGTGGCTTTGGTTGGCACCTCATCGTTATGTCCAAATTGTATCAAAACGTAGTCGCCGGGTTTTAGGTTGTCAGCAATCGAAGCCCATAAGCCCTCGGCGATGAACGATTTGGTACTCCGCCCGTTTTTGGCGATGTTCTTTACCGTTACCGTCGAATCAAAAAACGCCTTAAACGGCATCCCCCAACCGGTTTCGGGATAAGCTTTCACCGCTTTATCAGCCATGGTCGAGTCCCCGGCAAGCCACACAGTAATATGACTTGGCGCATTCATAAACGACAATACTGCCGGTGCAAAAACACAAAGTGCAAAAACACCCCACTTGTAAAATCGGTTCTTCATAAACAGAGCAATTTAGCAATACAAAGGTTGCTCCGGGGATAATCTTTGTATTGCTGAGTAAACATCAATGACAATTTATTTTACCTCTGTCAATGCGCTTTTGTCGGCACCAAAACCAAACGCTGCTTTTTGTCGTGCATCGGGTATATTGGTATGCAATAATTGTATGGTTCCCATACGGTCGCCGTTTACGCTTAAAAACAGGTCGGTAGGGTCAACGCTTTTAATGCCATCCAAAACAATACCGGTGCTGTTTTCTACATTGATGAGGTGTGTACGGTCGGTTATTTGCAGGGTAACGTTCTTTAATTCGATGTCTTTGGCTTCTATCAGGTCAACACCTTTATCGGCCTTTATCGTGATGTTATCCAGGTGTATGCCTTTAATGCTCATCTCCGGTAAGCCCCTTACAAAAATAGCTTCCTTGGCACCGTTACAAACCACGTTGCTCACATAAAAATTACGGAACTGTGGTGTACCATCGTTAACAGCCGGTATCTCTGCTTTTTGCAAGGTTGGCGCTGCTTTGGTCATGTAGTACATATCAAAGTAAATCGCTTCGTTTACTATATTGCGCATACTGATGTTTTTGATGTAGATATCCTCGCATACTCCGCCACGACCCCTTACAGTTTTAAACCTTAGGCCTATATCAGTACCAATAAAAGTACAGTCGGTCACAAATATGTTCTTTGCGCCACCGCTCATTTCGCTGCCTATTACAAAGCCGCCGTGTGCCCGGTAAACAACATTGTTGCGCACCACCATATTTTCGGTTGGCTTGCCGCGTTTTCTTCCTTCTTCATCCCTGCCCGATTTAACACAAATGCCATCGTCGCCCGCGTCAAAAGTACTGCCTTCAATCAACACGTTCCTGCACGATTCCACATCTATTCCATCACCATTCTGCGCGTTCCATGGGTTTTTTACGTGTACTTCCCGCAAGGTCATATCTTCGCACAACAACGTGTGCAGGCACCATGCAGGGGAGTTTTGGAAGGTAATACCTGTAAGCAATACTTTTTTGCAATTGGTAAGCACCAGCATATTGGGGCGGTAAAAATCTTTGTATTGCGCGTAATCGGCCATGGTTTTGCCTGGCTGTACAATGGTAACATCTTTTATTTTACTGGCCTTTTCAAAGCTGTCCGATGGGTACCAGCTTTTGCCATCAGCGCCTACAACGCCTCCGGATGCAACCAATTGTTTCCAGTCTGATTCTATCAACCTGTCTTTGCCTATGGCGCGCCAAACATCGCCGTTGCCGTCAAATATGCCTTCGCCTGTGATGGCAATATTCTGCAAATCAGTACCCGATACCGGCGATTCGTTCCTCGGCGAAGGGTGCCCTTCGTAATTCCCTTCAACCAGCGCGTATTGACTCTTATCCGAAGTAAACAACACCATACCAGCGCGGTCAATGTGCAGGTTTACATTGCTTTTCAGTACAATAGGGCCACTCAGCCACAAGCCTTGCGGTATCAACACTACACCGCCGCCTTTAGTGCTGCAATCGGTAATAGCCGCATTAATACTTTTGGTGTTTAATGTAATGCCGTCAGGCGTCGCGCCATATTTCACAATGTTGAACGTGTCCTTTTTAAAGGTAGGTACGGCGGCCTTGGGTAGGTTGCTCCAGCTGTATTTGGTTTGCGCGGTTGCTTGTTTCAAGCTCAAAACCGATACTATGGCCAGTATGAGTGCTTTATTGGATTTCATGCTACAATGATAGATATTATTTGACTTAATGATTCATAAAACGTGTGGAAACGTTTGTCACCAACAAAGGCTGCCCAATTAGGGCAGCCTTTGAATTAGTACGAATAGGTTTCTTTTAATAACCAGGGTTTTGCGTCAAATTCGGATTGGCTTGTAACGATGCCAAAGGAATAGGCAGCAATTCGCTGTGGTTAGGCGTAAAATACTGCGCAACACTCGATATAATAGTTGATGTTAACGTACTTACCCATGTTACCTTGGTATAACCTGTTGGGGTAGTAGCGGGTGTTACAGCATACAAAGAGTTACCATAAACCAAGGTTTGCTGTGCATTTTGATAAAACATTGATTGTGGCAAAGTTGCATAAGGTGCTTGTTTGTTCATCATCAATGTCAAATTAGCGCGGGTAGTTGTTATAGCCGAATTGATCAGGTTCCAACGGATCAAATCAAACTTGCGGATACCTTCGCCACCAAACTCAAACTCCCTTTCGTTTTGTATAGCAGTAAAAAAGGCTGCGTAGGTAGTAGGTGTTGTACCGATTAGCGCGGCGTTGCCACCAAAGCCACGTGTACGTACCTGGTTAAAGTAGTTGATGTCCGTAGCATTTGGCCCCTGGTTAATTTCATTATCGGCCTCAGCGTACATCAGCAATATATCCGAATAGCGTATAACAGGCCAATCGATACCAAAATACTGCAATAACGAAGTAGGCGAAACAGCAGGGGTAATCCAGTCCCTTCTGAATTTGCCCGAACAAATTGCATTGATCTTTTGCAAAACCTTGGTTCCGTCAAGGTTGGTAAAATAAGTGGCGATGGTAACATCCTTACGGGTATCGTTTGGATCGAAAGCGTAAAAGTAAGTTGCGTTAGGAATAAGGCTGGCATTACCAAGCGAGTTCACTTTTGGCCCGTCATAATAACCTAATTTACTATCGGCAACACCTGTGCCGCCACCCATACCTACTTCAAAAATAATCTCATAAGCCGGGTCCGCAGTATGCGCGTCCACATAATTTTTAAATAAATTGAGGTAGCTGGCATTTAAACCGTGCACCCCGCTGTTGATGATATCGTTGCATTCGCTTAATGCAATTTGATAAAAAGTCAGGTAATCCGATCTGCGCGACATCACTTGTGTATCGTTGCGCAGCGAATAACCGCCGGCAAACAATGCAATACGGGCACGCAAACCTTTTACCGCGCCTAAAGTGATACGCTCATTACGTGCCACCCCGGCAGCGTTGCCCCATGGTACCAAACTTTCCGCTTTTAATAAATCACCCAAAATTTGCGCGTAAATAACATCGCGGTTAGTGCGGGTTAAGGCCAGTGTTGGTTGATCGGCCGATGGCACAAACGGCGCAGGCACATCTCCCCAGTTGCGTATCAATTCAAAATAGAACTGAGCACGCAAAGTCAAAGCCTCGCCATATAACCTTTTTAACGACGCCTGATCTGCCGCGTTGCCGCTGGTATATTGCGTCATCAAAGGAATGTACTTGATACAAATATTCGCGCGTTCAACACCGCCGTATAATTGTTCCCAGGGTTTTTCCAACTGTGCATTTGATGAATTGGCGCCATAACGTGCAATATCACGCCGGTCACCGTCGGGTGCGCTGGCGTTTGGTGGGCCTACAAAATCATCGGCGTCAACGGTGTAATACATGCTTAAACGTATGCCGTAACCTTGGTCGCCGGCCAGTTCGCTATAAACACCCATTACGGCATCGGTAGCATTCGAAACATTACTAAAGGCCGCCTGTTGCGAAAATGAGGCATTCGGTAGTTCGGTCAGGTATTTGGTGCACGAGCTGATGATCATAGATACCGTACCCAGCATCATGATCACAATAAAACTATAAATTGATTTTCTTTTCATTTTTATTAAGATTTATCAAATTTTACAAAGAAAGTTGTACGCCCATAATGTATGTACGGCTGCGTGGATAGGCTGAATAATCAACCCCGGGTGTTACCGGTGTTGCCCTGCGTGTGTTCACCTCCGGATCATAACCCGAGTAAGGTGTAATAATACCCAGGTTATTACCTGTTACATATATCCTAAGGCTTTTTATACTGGCAGCTTGCAAAAGTTTTGGAGCAAACCTGTAACCTAAAGTGATGTTGTTGATGCGGATAAATGCTGCGCTTTCAACAGCAGATGATGTTGGGTAAAAAGCTGCGCTTCCGGTAACGGGTATTGGTACGGTTGCACCGGCATTTAATGCATTTAAAACATCCGGTGATGCACCTACAGCTACAGCAGAACCGCCAGAAGGAGTAACAATTTTTTCAACTACGTTGCCGTTTCCGTCAATGGTCCTCCAGCGGTTTGCTTCCTGACCAAGTAAGTTGGTTTCGGCAGTATAACCGTTGGTAAACTCAACTTTGTTGGCATTTAAAACCTGTGCTCTTGCCTGGAAATTCACAAATATGCTGGCATCAAAGTTTTTATAGGTAAACTGTTGGTTTAAACCACCTGTGATTTGTGGCAGCGTATTACCTATGATGGTTTGATCTGCTGTTGAGAGTACAGGGTTGCCGTTTGCATTAAGGGTAGGATTAGGATTGGTAACTTTATATTTTATCATACCCGGCATTGGTGTACCGATAATTTTCGACGGATCAACTTCGCCTGCGTCGGCCTTTAAAGTGTACTGGTTATTGGCGGGATTGTAGTTGAAATCGTTAGTGGTATAGTAACCATCGCTTTGATAACCATAAATACTACCGATTGGTTGACCAACCTGGACAATAAAGTCGGCCGGCTGTCCTGAGACACCCCATCCTGAGCTTTGTAAGTATGATGTTTCACCCGGTGCAAGTGCTACAACTTTGTTCACGTTGAACGAAATGTTGAAGTTTGCCGACCACATGAAATCTTTCTTTTGTAAAATAGTACCACTCAACTGGGCCTCTAAACCTTTGTTTTGGGTTTCGCCAACGTTTTGCAGTTGCGTGGCATAGCCCGAACTTGTTGGGATAGGCACCTGGATCAACAGGTTTTTAGTGTGGTTGTTATACGCGTCAAACGATGCCTGTAAGCGACCTTTAAACAAACCGATGTCCAAACCTATATTTTCCGAATAGGTGGTTTCCCATTTAAGGTCCGGATTGGCAAGATATGGCGTGTTAAAGCCGGTTGTAGGTGTTGAACTGCCGTTAAGGTAATAAACACTGGTAGCGTTAAACACGGTTTGTGTTTGATAATCAGGTATGCGGTTATTACCTGATGTACCGTAGCTAACCCTCAGTTTCAAATCCGAAATGGTGGGCAGGCTCTTCATGAATTTCTCATCCGAAATCCTCCAGGCCAATGATCCTGATGGGAAGTAACCATACTGCTGTCCGGTATTAAACTTCGACGATGCATCAGTACGTAAAGAGAATGATGCAAGGTATTTACTATCATATGAGTAATTGGCCCTGCCAAACACCGAGAATAAATGGCTGATGGAATTGGTTATTGCGGGATAGCCGGGCAGCGGTACACCAATCTGTAATTGGTTTAAAGCATTGCTCGGGCTGATACCGATTGGAAAGCCTTTATATTGATTGTTGGTACCGCTCAAGGTGATATTGTAAAGCTCAGTACCTGCTAAAAGGGTAACATTATTATGTATTGGATGAAATGCCGCATTAGTAAAAGTTAACACGTTCGAAAAATCCACGGTGTTGGTAGCGCTAAGGTTTACACCAGCCATAGGTTGGCCTCCGCCATTGATTTGCGCGTTGGGTGTAAGGTAATCATCAAAACTATTCAAGGTAACGTTATTGAAATCGTACCCTAAAGTTGATTTGAACGACAGGAACTTAGTAAATGAATAGTTTACATAACCGTTGATATTTAAATCAGTGGTATGCGTGTTACGATATTGGGCATTGGCCAAAACAATTGGATCTATTAAACCCAGGTTATTTCCTGCAGCGCTTGTTATATTAAAATAGTTCGAGTTAAAAGTTCCCGGAGGTAAACCGCCGCTGGTAAAGGGTTCATATTTTACCGTGCTGCGAAGGTTGTTATAAGTCGACCCGGTCAAGTTCGAAGTTGGCGCATCTGCACTCGAAACCCCGGCACCATTTGCTTGCTGGTCATTGTACCTTGCATTAAATCCAAGCCTGAACTTCTCGCTGGCCGTGTGGTCGAATCTGAAATTGATCAGGTTACGATCAAGCCCGGTATTCAACACGATACCACTTTGGTGGTTGTTTGTAAAACTTGCATTAAAGGTGGTGGTCTTATCACCACCGGCAACGCTTACATTATGGGTTTGTTGGAAAGCGGTATTGTCAAAAACCAATTTCTGCCAGTCAACTGCTGCGGTATCCTGATAACTTGCCAGGGCGCCGAAATTATTACCATAAAGGCTGGCAAAGGAGGTACTGTCCGTTGCATTACCTCGGCTTCTTTCGTATTGGTAAACCACAAAATCATAGGGGCTTAAAACAGGTAGTTCTTTGGCTAAATGGCTAACACCCACAAAACCGTTGTACGATACCGTAGTTTTCATTTCGTGGCCACCTTTGGTGGTGATGATAACTACACCGTTTGAACCGCGCGCACCATAAATGGAGGTCGAGGCAGCATCCTTTAAAACATCAATGGTTTCAATATCTTGTGGCGAAAGTGTATTAAGACCGTTTTCAACCTGCACACCATCAATAATGTACAACGGCGAGTTGTCCTGTGTAACGGAACCGCCGCCGCGCACTCTGATGCTCACTTGTGCATCTGGCGAACCTTCTGATCCGGTTACCTGTACGCCGGCCAAACGGCCTGCCAGTGCTTCGGCCGCCGAGTTGATCGGGATATCCTTTAATTGTTTGGCATTTACCGACGATACCGAACCGGTCAAATCGCGCCGGTTAACAGTGGCATAACCAATAGCCACAACTTCGTTCAACTGTACCGCATCCGACACCATTTTAATAGTGAATACAGTTTTGCTGCCCACAGGAATTTCTTGTTGTTTATAACCAACAAAGCGTACCAACAACACCGCGTTGGCGCTGTTGCCGGTAATGTTTAGCTTAAATTTACCGTTCACATCGGTTTGTGCACCAATGGTGGTCCCTTTTAAACTTACACTCGCGCCCGGCAAGGGGTCGCCTTGCTCGTCAACAACGGTGCCTGTTATTACAACATCGGCAACGATAGTGCCTTTGGCAGAAATAATAACGAGGTTGTCATCTGATAGGTGATACTCCAGCGAAGTGTTATTCAATAAAGCGTTCATCGCATCTTTTAAAGAAGCGTCGTTGATGGCCACGGTTGTAGCCGGAACGGCGTTCAACACATCGTCATTATAAACAAACCGGTAGTCGGTTTTACGTTCTATCTCCTTCAGTGCTTTCTTTAACGAAGCATTTTTGAGGGTGACATTAATTCTGTTTTGACTGTAACCCTTGGAAAAAGCTTGCAGCGAGCAAGCCAACACCAGGAGGAGGATACACTTTGAAATCATAAGAATTTTTAAAAAGCATTTTAACCGCCCATTGTTGGTGCGGTAAGCATTTTTTTTCATAATTTAGTATTAAGGTTAGTATAACTATTGGTTTATTAGAGAGATTGGTAGTTAATTACTCGCTGTTTAACGGGGAATGCGCCAACATTTCCCGTTTCTTGCTTTATGGAGGTTAGGTTGAAAATCTCGTCATAGGCTTTCTTTTAGGTTTTTATGGTTAATATATATACACATTATTGTCTTTGATATTATAATGGAATGGATAAGTTGATTGCAACGATGAAAGCGTTTGGTCGAGCGATTCATTTTTGAAAACACCTGAAAACGTCAGCTTCTTAACATTATTGTTTTTAAATTCTATTCGCACTGAAAACCACCGTTGCATTTTGCTTGCTATTTCTTCAAAGTTCTCCCCGTCAAACGCCAACTTGTTTTCCATCCATAATGCTTCAGCAGGTAGAGTATCGTGCACACTTTGGTGTATAGTGCTTAGTGTAATCAATGGTATGTCATTGTTTATCAGCAATAATTCCGATTTCTTTTTAAGTTGCTTGTTTTCGGGTACGGTGTTTTTTACTACCAGTTTTTCAGATGGCAGTAGCGTGATCTCCTTGTCCGGGTTTTTCAGCAATTTGATTTGTATTTTTCCCCTAACCAGTGCCGCTTCCGAGGTTTTGTCATTGGGATAAGAACGCACATTAAATGCCGTACCCAAAACCTTTACCTGAAAGCTATTGGTGGTAACTATAAACGGATGGCCCGCATCTTTAACTACATCAAAAAAAGCCTCGCCCGTAAGGCTAACTTTTCTAAACTGTGTGCCAAATTGGTTTTCGTACTTCAATTTACTTCCGCTGTTTAACCAAACCCGGCTTCCATCGGGCAGCAATATTTTGCTGATACTTCCTTTGGGTGCTGTAATTTCGGTTATGCGGTTGTCAACAACCGCGCCTGGGTTTTTTGAGCGCCAAAATATGCCCAAGCCCAATAACAGGCAGGCAGCCAAGCCCGATGACCATAATATATATTTTCGCCAAGGCCTCTTTTCTGCAATTTTGTCTTCAGTATCTTCCTCGTTTTCGGCTTCATCTATCATTCTTAAACGAGCCTCAAAGCGCAACCACTTGTCGTTAAGGGCCTTGCTGAATTGAACGGGCGGCGTTGCCGGGTTCGTTTTCCATAAATCTTCCAGCACATGTATAGGGTATATGTCGCCAAGGCCCTGCTTCATCAGCAGTTCAAATTCGCGCAGTTCCTCAACCGATGCTTCGCCGGTTAGTTTTTTGCCTATAAGTATCCAGATGTAATTTGAGTCCATTTAGGTTGGGTTCACTTGTAAGGACAGCGCAAACAGAAAACACCCTAGTGCAAATTGAAATTAATTGGATAAATATTTGTTATCGGCCACCTGCAGGTACGATTTTGTCGATGCAGCTATACCCTGGGCTATTTTTTTGAGGGCGTTGCCAATATGGTATTCTACCGTTTTTACCGAGATATTCAAAACCTCAGCCGCTTCGCGATACTTCAGACCATCTTCTTTCACCAGTTTAAAAACTATTTTGCATTGAACAGGCATTTTTTGGACGGTTTGATTGATAACACGGGCCAGGTCGGCAGTAATGATGATATCTTCTATTCCCGGGGTAATGTCTTTAAACTCCACCTTGGCATCGTCAATATTGGTGGTAAGTATTTGGTTCGTTTTTGAGTTATGGTTAAGCGAGCAGTTTTTAACGGCCACATAAAGGTAAACCGTCAGGTTGTCAATACGGATGAGGTTGCTCCGCTTCGTCCATATCTTCATAAACACGTCGTCTACTATTTCTTCAGCCGTTTCGGTGCATTTTGTGATGGCTTTGGCCAATTGAAACAAGCGGTCGTAATAGGCGAAGTAGATCTTCTTGAACGATAAGTGATCATCTTTCAATGCAATCTTCAAAAGCAGGTCCTTTACTTCGTCTCCCATCATTGCGATATAAGTTTACCTATTATAAGCACTTTGGGTGCTCATATCATATAAAAACTGTTCAGAATAATTATTGGTCGGCAGCGGTTTAAACTACCCGTTAATATTTAGGTATTATAATTTGTATTACAAGATTAGCTGTTTTTAACCCATAAGTAAAACTTTCTGTCGAAATTATTTATGCAATCGTTCCCATAACCGCATAAAATTATTGTTAAAAAATTGATGTTATATTTGTAGCGCACTAACCGGGGCCGCCATGTACCAGCCGATAACCATTAAAGATATTGCAAAAGCCCTTGGGCTTTCAACCTCTACCGTGTCGCGCGCCCTCACCGACCGTTATGAGATAAGTGTCGAAACCAAGAAGCTTGTATTAGAGTACGCCGAAAAAATAGGCTATCAACCCAATCCCATCGCCCAAAGCCTCAAAGAACGCCGTAGCCACTCCATTGGTGTGGTGGTGTGCGAGGTGGCCAACAATTATTTCTCGCAAGCCATAAACGGCATCGAGTCAATTGCTTATAGCCGGGGCTATCACGTTATCATTACCCAAACCCACGAATCATTCGATCGCGAAGTGGTCAACGTACAGCACATGGCCTCACGTGGCGTGGATGGTTTGCTTATCTCGCTCTCATCCGAAACCAACGACCTTAACCACCTCACAACCCTGCACGAGAAAGGTCTGCCTATGGTGTTTTTCGATCGGGTGGCCAATGATATAGAAACTCATAAAGTAATAGCCGACAACTACCGCGGGGCTTTTGATGCTACCGAACACCTCATCAAAACGGGTTCCCGCCGCATCGCCCATCTTACCAATTCGCCAAACCTGTCCATCACCGCCGAGCGCCTGGATGGCTTTAAAGCCGCCCTGGCAAAATACGATGTGCCCTTTAACCCGGATTACCTGAAACATTGCGACCATGGCGGCATGATACAGGATGAAGTGGAAATCGCCGTAAACCAGTTGCTGGCCCTGTCCGACAGGCCCGACGCTATCTTTATCGCATCCGATCGCCTCAGTACAGGCTGCTTATATACCCTCAAAAAGCATGGCATAAAGGTGCCTGCCGATATTGCCATTGCCGGGTTTACCAACAGCGATGTGGCCGAACTTTTCAACCCGGCCCTTACCACTGTACGCCAGCCGGCATTTAAGATTGGCCAGATAGCCACCGAAATGCTCATCCAGCTTATCGAAAGTAAATACCCCGTTACCGAGTTCGAAACCCGCAAGCTTGATACCGAACTCATTATCCGCGAATCGTCCGAACACCATGTTACCATAACCTGAGCTGCCCTGTAACGGGCTCCTGCCACCAATTGCTTAACACAAAATACACACCTTAAAAACAATTGGTTAATATTGGGCGTTGTGTTAAAACGGCCTTACTTGCCCGTTGCCCATAAATGAAACAACTGATATTAGCCATACTTTGTGCCATAACCTTTGGAGCCAACGCCCAGGTGTTGGATAGTGTAAAAAAAGACCTGCTCACCGCCCCCGACACCGTAAAACACCTGCACACCAAACGCGGTGCCTTTATTGTGCCCATCGCTTTGGTAACCTATGGCGGCCTGTCATTCGCTGTTAAACCCTTGCGTACGTTCGACTATTTCATCAACAACGAAATAACCAACGCCGACCCCGATTTTAGCACCAAGGCCGAAAGCTATTTCCAGTTTGCCCCGGTCATTATAGTTTATGGCCTCAACCTGGTCGGTATCTCTGGTAAAAACACCTTTATCGATCGTACAGCCCTGCTTGGCCTATCTGGTGGTATTTTGGCCCTTACGGCTACCGTATCCAAACAAACTACCCACCGCTTGCGCCCTAACGGTGCCGACTATCTTTCCTTCTTCTCCGGCCACACATCAACGGCATTTGCCGGTGCCGAATTTTTGGACCAGGAGTTTTCCGCCAAGTCCAACTGGTATGGCATTGCCGGTTATGCCATTGCCGCCACAACAGGCGTGTTCCGTTTGTATAACCACGATCATTGGTTTATCGATGTGGTTGCCGGTGCCGGTTTCGGTATCCTATCAACCAAGGCAGCCTATTATGTGTACCCCTACATCCGCAATGCCCTTACCCACACCAAAGCTGATGGTAAAAAAACGGTACTGTTGCCCACCTACCAAAACGGAACTCCCGGTTTGGCCTTCGCCATGGACCTCTAAATTGCTTGAGCGAAAAGCCGTACAAAGGCCTATACTCTCTCACAACAGCACCACCTAACTCGTATGGTCGCAAACAATCATCCAAACACCGTCAATCTTTTTAAACCACAGCGTAAAATAGCCGCCCACATCGCCCTTGCCGGCATCGCGGCTCAGGTGCCAGGCGCCTAATACAAAGGCATTGGTTTTGTCCAGCACATCCACTTTTATGAGGGTAAATGCAAGCTTGCCCATGGTAGCCTTATCGGGATACGATTTTTTATAATGATCTAACGTGGTTTGCCAGCCGTAAGCGGGCGCCGTTTTACCTACAAACACCAGCGAGTCCGACTTCCAGTACCCCGCCATAAAGCCATCAATATCGCCGCGGTTCCAGGCATCCTGCTGGGTGGTCAGTACCTTGATAACGGCCTGCCTGTCTTGCCCCCAAGCCATCCCGGCACAGAGCAATAAAACCAACACCATGTATTTTTTCATGATTTAAATTTATGCAATTTGTTGCGATAAAAGCTCATAGCTTTGCAAATCAACAATCGATGATGAAAAACCAAGTGCTGTGTTTTGGCGAAGTATTATGGGACACCTTTGGTACCGAAAAGGTGCCCGGCGGTGCGCCCATGAATGTGGCATTGCATTTAGTGAAACAAGGTATCGATGCCACACTGGTAAGCCGCGTAGGCGACGATGAAGAAGGCAAAAAGCTATTAACCTTCTTAAAATCTAACTAACTCAATACCGATTTGGTGCAAGTTGATGATAACCTACCCACCTGCAGCGTAACCGTAACCCTCGATGAGCATCAGCAGGCCACCTACACCATCCCCAAGCCCATATCGTGGGACAATATCCAACCTACCGATGCCCTGCTCACCAGAATAAAACACACACAGGTAATTGTTTTCGGCAGCCTGGCCAGCCGCAGCAAAGCCAGCCGCGATACCTTGCTCAACCTGTTCGAAAATAAAATGCTGAAGGTTTTTGACGTGAACCTGCGCGCCCCGCACTACGAGCAGGAAACCATCGAAACCCTGGCCGTCATGGCCGACGTGGTAAAAATGAACGAAGAAGAAGCCATTTTATTGACTGGTAACCATGAGGGTACTTTAAAAGACAGGATAACCGAGTTTCGAAAGAAATTCCACTGCCAAAGCATCTGCGTAACCCGCGGCCAAAACGGGGCGATTGTTTACTACGATAATAAATTCTACGAACACGCCGGTTTTACCGTCGATGTGGTCGACACCGTTGGCGCCGGAGATGCATTTTTGGCCACCTTTATCGCAGGCATGTTCAGCAAACAACCCATGGACAAGGTATTAGAAAAAGCCTGCGCCATTGGCGCCTTTGTAGCCGGCCAAAGAGGCGCAAACCCCGTTTACAACGAGGCCAAAATTGCGCAAATTATCGGTGCTTAAAAAAAACCTGCCACTTTTTACTGCTGCTGTTGTTGCTGCTGTTGCATCATCTCCAGGTACAGCCGATAACTGTTTTGGGGCACCTGCGTCAGTTTTTTAAGTGCCGGCGGCGTCTCATGGTGCACTTCGTGGTCATAGTCTTCAGTATGGCTGTCGCCGGGGTTACCCACCGAAACCGCAACCTCTAAACTATGGGTGGCAGCACCTTTATAAACACCCTTCACCGGCGAGCAATCCGAAAAATTACGGCCCACAGCCAGCCGCACATGGTTTTCGTTGGCTATGATGTTGTTTGTAGGGTCAAGGCCCAGCCAGCCGTAGCCCGGCAGGTATGCTTCGGCCCAGGCATGTGTGGCACCTTCGCCGCGCCAATGGCTTTTTGATGAACAGATATACCCGCTCACATAGCGCGCCGGTATGTTTACCAGGCGCAGCATTTCCATCAAAATGTGGGCAAAATCCTGGCAAACGCCGGCTTTTAACGCCCATATCTCATCCAGGGTGGTTTCCACGGTGGTAACGCCTTTTATATATTCAAAGTTTTCGTACACGTATTTACAAAAACGCATGGCCAACTGGTAGGGTGTTTCATTCGCTACCTTGTCCTTATTAATAATTTGCTGCAACTCATCCAGGCCATCAAAATACTCCTGCCTTAAAAAATCTATATACGCCACCTGGCCGTGCAATTGGCGCAAGTCTTCCCATTGCTGCTCTGCAAAAATATCGTCCATGGGGTACATGCGGTGCTTGGTGTTCACCCATATTCTCGATGTTATTTCCAGCGTGGAGTGTGGTTCGATATAAGTAAAATCGCCCACTTCGTTGCCATAATAATCAATATGGATATCAACCGAAGGGTCGCCGCTTATTTTTATCTCGTGCTTTATCACCTCCTGGTAATCATCCTTTATCGGGTACAGGATGATTTGGTTGGCGCTGTCGCGCACAGGGCCATCATAAGTATATTTGGTGATATGCTGTATTTTAAACTCAGGCATGGTTTATTGGTTGGGTGTAAAATTTAATGCGGTATTTACGAATATGCAAAATAATGTTGGTTAAGCGAGTCGCCAATTCTAAACAATTCGCTGCGGATATTGGTCAAATAATCGTGCAGGCCATCCTGGCGTATGGTTTTAACCGAACTGTATTTAATGCTGCTTTGCAAGCGGCCGATGAGGAATGATAACTCACGGAAATCGGGCATATTGCTTTCGGCCTTCAGGCGCTCAAAATACCTCAGGATATGGTTTACCGAATAGATAACCGAGCGTGGGAAATCATTGTTCAATACCACCTGCTCCAGCACGTTTTCGGCCTCGAAGCCCGAGCGGTAGGCCTTTAGGTATATCTCGTACCCGCCCAGCGACAGCAAAAGGTGTTTCCAGTAGCTGGTGTCGGTCAACAGGTTGGGGTTATTGTCTATCGAGCCAAATTTGGTATCCAAAATATCAACCGACTGTATGCCGCGCTCTAAAAACTTACCAATATTGATAAAACTACGCCCTTCGCCACGCTCCATTGTAATTTCGAGCGTGCCCGAGTAAAGCATGCCTTGTTTAATGAGGATATCGAGGGCGGTAATAGGGCCGTCTTTTTCGAGGTAAAATTTTAGCTTGGGATCTTTAACGGTATGGTAAAACTCATTGAGGCATTGCCAAAGGTCTTTACTGATGAGCTCCTGTACGCCGCGGGCATTTTCGCGCGCAAGCGTAATAATGTTGACGATAGAGTTTGGGTTTTCCCTATCCAGCACCATATATTTTAACACCGCGCGGCTATCGTTGCCCAGTGCCAATATCTCATCTTCTTTACCGCCGGCAAATATGCGTATAACAGGCTCCCAGGTAAAAGTTTGGATGGTATCCTGCGATGAGGCGTAGTTGATTTTGAGCATACGCAACATACCGTCGCTGCGCTCCATATAACGGCTCATCCAATATAAACTCGAGGCTACTCTACTTAACATATATCACTCTTCAATACTAATAACCAATTTATTTAAACCAATACCCAGGTATCCTTGCTGCCCCCGCCTTGGCTGCTGTTTACCACCAGGCTTCCTTCGCGCAATGCAACCCGTGTAAGGCCACCGGGAACAATCTCGATACCATCGGGCCCGCATAACGCGTAAGGCCGCAGATCGATCCTTCGGGGTGTTAGCTTGCCCTGCATATAACATGGCGCTGCCGACAGGCTGATGGTTGGCTGCGCTATAAAATCGCGCGGGTTTTTGATGATTTCGGCTTTGTAATCGTCCATTTCCTGTTGCGTGGCCGCATGGCCCATCAGCATACCGTAACCTCCCGAACCATTGGTGCGTTTTACCACCATTTTATTGAGGTTGCCAAACACGTACTCGGCCTCTTCGGGATTGCCCAACTGGTAGGTAGGCACGTTTTTAAGGATAGGTTCTTCGTTCAAATAATACCGTATCATATCCGGCACATAGGTGTAAATGGCCTTATCGTCGGCCACGCCATTGCCTATGGCGTTAACAATAGCCACATTGCCCTTGCGGTAAGCACCTAAAATGCCTGCCACGCCCAACACGCTTGACGGGTTGAATACCAATGGGTCCAGAAACTCATCGTCAACCCTGCGGTAAATAACATCCACTTGTTGGAGGCCGGTGGTGGTTTTCATATACACTTTATGATTCGCCACCACCAGGTCGCGGCCCTCCACTAATTCTACACCCATTAAACGGGCCAGGGTAGTATGCTCAAAATAGGCAGAGTTGTAAATACCCGGACTCAGTAACACTATGGTAGGATGAGGAATTTGCCTTGGTGATAAGGATAGCAGGTTACGGTACAAAATATTAGGGTATTCGGTAACGCTGCGTACGCCGCATTGCGGCAGCAGGTCGGGGAAAAGCCGCTTGGTAATCTCGCGGTTCTCCAACATATAACTTACGCCCGATGGGGTGCGCAGGTTATCTTCCAACACATAAAAAGTTCCGTCGTAATCACGTATCAAATCGATACCCGCTATGTGTACGTATACATCGTAGGGCACTTTTACATTATGCATTTCGCGCAAAAAGTGCGGACAGCTATAAATAATGTCGGCTGGTACAATACCGTCTTTTATGATAAACTGGTTGCTGTACACATCCTTTAAAAAAAGGTTAAGCACATGCAGGCGTTGTTTAATCCCCTTCTCCACAAAAGCCCATTCCTGCCCGGTAATAATACGCGGGATGATATCGAAAGGGAATATTTTTTCAATACCCTCGCCGCTGTTGTACACGGTAAAGGTAATGCCCTGGCTCATAAAGAGGCGCTTGGCCAGGTCTTCTTTTTTGTTCAGTTCGTCTATCGATTCGCGGGTCAGGTACTCTATTACCTTTTCGTAATGGCCGCGTATTTGCGCATCGGTGCCAAACATTTCGTCCCAGGTATTCGGGGCGGGGTTGTAATCGCTAAAATAAGCCGAATGATGCATGTTTGGTCCCTTTCTGTTGCTGTAATTTTGGTGTATGTTTTAAAAAAACGTAATTTATAAAGATATTTTTTAAAAATAAAGAACTAAAAGCCAATAATGGGTATAAATTTTTGATAAATTGGTATATAAAACAACAAAAATTATATTTCTTGCTAAAAATGCGACCAAATTGCTATGCTAAATTTGATAATTTGAGTTTTGGTGAAAACAGTTGATGCTAATTTAGGAAAATTTTATTGGAAAAGATGAACCTGCGGATAAGCAGGATACTTGCAATATTTTAGTCGGCCTAAGTTAACAAACCATGCAGCCCGCACTTTATTTTGCTCCCTCATTTAAACTTTTAGTCGTCTTATTGGTTTAAGTAATTGTATACAAAATTTCGTAGGCGGATATTTACCCAAAAACCCGGTTACAAACCTTATCTGAAAATTAACGTGGACAATAACAACCAGCCCTTAGCTCTTTTTTGCGATTGTGATGGATTTGAAGTGTCGCTTTCCGGTGATGGCCTGAGCGTTAAAACCGATACTTCTGTCGAATTTTTTCATCTCGCCGAAATTACCCGTTTGCAGATAATTGCCCACGCTGACAATACGCCCGGTGGCCTATCCTCCGACCCAAAACAAAAGAATGGCCGTTTTGCGTTGCCAATATTAGTGTTGATAATTACTATGCTATGCTTGATTGCCGGCTACGTGTGGCATACTCCATTTATAATTTACACAGGTATAGCCGCGCTTATTGCCGGTGCCGTGCTGCTGGCCCGTTTTCGCGCCCGGTTAAAAAAAGAAGCTTTGCTTTGCTTCCTGCGCGTTGAATTAACCAACCATGTGGTGGATTACCCCTTTGAAGGCAACACTATAAAACGCATGGATATGAGCAAGCTCGAGAAACATTTTAACCTACTCAAAACAACACCCGTCACAATAGCCGATGGGGTTTCATAGCTCTTTATTTTTGCGTTGTTGGTGGTATGTCTCCAACAACTTTTACCCCAATGTCGAAGCACAAACTTAAAGCTTCCCACTCCTCAACGCCCGCTCCGCCCGTTTCACCGACAGCCTTTCCCGCCATGCCGCGTACTTCCCTTTAAACAGCATCTTTAAAACACTATCCACACCACCTTTAACCGCTAAGTTATACAAACTTGCCGCTTTGCGCGCCAGCGAAGCGTCCCAGGCGCGCAGGCTAAGCGAATACGAGCCGTCCAGGTATTTCATCCAGTGCCAGTAGCCGGTGGGCATAAACAGGGTATCGCCATGTTCTAAAAACACCTCATAGCCCTCAACGCCGTTCAGCGCCGGGAATTTTTTAAAATCAGGACTGGACACGTCATAATCTTCCAGCGCATAGGTGGCATTGGGTATGCAGTACAGCCGTCGTTTCCATTTATTTTCGAACAATATCACCTGCTTGCGCCCCCCAAAATGGGTATGGAACAAATGCGGTAAATCAATATCATAATGCAAAAACGTAATAGAATTTGAACCCCCAAAAAACATGGCGGGCATGCTCTCCAAAAAACCACCCATCAGCTCTTTCGGTAAAACAATATCGTCCAGCAGTTGCGGCGCGTGCTTAAAAATATTGAAGAAAAATATCCGCAGTTCCGTAGGCTCCCTGCGTATCAGGTCAACGTATTCATCAAAAGGCATTTCGGCAGCAGCGGCATTTATCGGTTTTGCCGGGTCGGCTTTCGAGTTATCGTACAGCGGCACCACTTTGCTGCCCACCACTTGTTTTAAGTATTCGGGTGTCCATTTATCGCGCGAAGGCCAGTTTTTGCTCAGCCCTTTTATCACCACCGGTTTGCGCGGCTTTAAATATTTCGACTTAAAATCGGCAGCGCTAATCGTATCAACAACATCAACTTTGGCAAGTATAAAACCCATCAGGCTAAGTTAAGCATTACCAGCAAAACACGCCAAAAAAAAGCCCGGCGCTTTTACAACCGGGCTCATAACATAGGTAGATGGATGGTTTAATTAGTTAGGCAACAATACAGCGTTTACCACATGTATCACACCATTGCTTTGGTTCACGTCGGCAATGGTTACCCAGCTTTCGCCGCCTTTTTCGTCAACCAGGTAAACTTTTTTACCTTTCAGCATGGCAGTTAAAGTGCCGCCGCTCACGGTTTTCAAAGTTGCTTTACCATTGCCTTCTTTAATTTTGGCAACCAGGTCGGCAGCGCTTAAACGGCCGGCAACAACATGGTAAGTTAAAATTTTGGTCAGGGTAGCTTTGTTTTCCGGTTTCAACAAATTGTCAACAGTACCGGCAGGTAATTTCGCAAAGGCTTCGTTGGTTGGTGCAAACACAGTGAAGGGGCCTGCGCCTTTTAAAGTTTCAACCAAACCGGCTGCTTTTACAGCGGCAACAAGGGTGGTATGGTCTTTCGAGTTTACGGCATTATCAATAATGTCTTTAGTTGGGTACATTGCTGCGCCACCAACCATTTTAGTTTGAGCGTAAGTTTTGGGCGCTATTGCGATAGCTGCTAAAGCAAAGGCCACGATTAGAAATTTTTTCATTTTTTTGAGATGTTTTTCAATTTGTAGCGATTTACGACAGTAGCTAGCCCACGGATTTTTCAGATATCAAAAAATCATACAACTATCAGTAAATCAATGGAATGAAATTTAATAAAATGCAAACTCAACCACCTCTGTGCAAGCCCCGGCGCTCTTTGTGGTAAAAAATTAACCACTGGGGCTCTTAAAAAAACAACTCCGATGCAACCAGGTCGGCATACAATTTCCCCTCTTGGGTAAGGGTAAAAATCTGCCCCTCGCGCTGCAGCCAACCCTTGTCAAAATAAGGCTCTGCCGCGCATATCAATTCCGTCGATGCGTTATTGGCAATATTATCGAGTTTATCGATATCCAATCCCCACATGGTGCGTAATGCTGTCATGATGTATTCGTTCAGCCGGTTTTGCTCCGTCAGTTCTTCCCTTTCGGCGGGTATTTGGTTGCCCGCCAGCGCCTGTATGTATTTGGCATTATTGGCCACGTTCCAGGCTCTTGCCTCACCGTTAAATGAGTGCGCCGACGGCCCTACACCTAAATATTTCACCCCTTTCCAGTAATTGGCGTTATGCCGCGAGTAATGCCCCGGCCTGCAAAAGTTCGAAATTTCGTATTGCTCATAACCCTGCTGTTCCATTGCGTTCATCAGCACCATAAACTGTTCAGCGCTTTGGGCTTCATCCATAGGTGCGTAAACTTTCTTTTTGATATAAGCTGCTAACGCCGTTTTCGGTTCCACCGTCATCCCATAAGCCGATACATGCGGTATATTCAAAGCAAATAATAGCTCCAGGTTTTGTTTCCACTTTTGGTCGGTTAATAAGGGGTAACCGTATATCAGGTCGGCAGTAATGTTTTCAAAGCCGCAATCCTGCACCCGCTTTATCGATGATTCCGCTTCGTTCGCCCGGTGCGCACGGTTCATCCAAAACAAATCTTCATCAAAGAACGATTGAATACCAATGCTAAAACGGTTCACCGGCGTTTGCCGTAAGGCAGATACCTTCTCCTGGTCAAGATCATCCGGATTAGCCTCCAGCGTAATTTCCGCATCCGACGATACCGTGTGGTAACGTGTTATCGTATCGATCAGCGCGTTGATCTCGCCACCTTTCAACAGCGACGGCGTGCCCCCGCCAAAATAAATGGTTTCTACAGTTTCGCCGTTTAGATAATCCTTTTGCAGCCGTATCTCGTTTTGCAAAGCGCCGAGCAATTCATCTTTATACTTTAAGGATGTGCTGAAATGGAAATCGCAATAATAACAAGCTTGTTTGCAAAAAGGGATGTGGATATAGATACCGGCCATGGTGCAAAGGTACGGCAATTATCATTTTCCTGATCTCAGCGATATATTATCAATCGGACGATTTGCCCCTGTGTAATTTTATTGAAAGAAAGCTTGTAATTCACTCAAAAGTTCCGACATTGCAATCGATTACAACGCTCGTTATGACTTATAAACCAGCTACTTTCAGCCCCTTTTTTTTTAAAGCTTTTCGGTCCACGCCTCATCCATTTTTGATGACGATTGTGATGGGCTGTTTATTATGCACATCCACACTTTTTGCATTTTCCAAGCCCGCGCATCCCAAAAAGCCGTCCGCCGCGGCAAAAGAATGGGTGGGTACCTGGGGTACCGCCCGTCAATTGGTCGAACCCGGCAATATGCCTCCCGCTCCCGGACTAAGCAACAATACCTTGCGCCAGGTGGTATGCGTTTCCATTGGCGGTAAAAATTTGCGCTTAAAATTCTCCAACGAGTTCGGCAAAGAGCCCGTTACTATAAAAGGGGTACAAATAGCCGCGTCGACTGGCGGCAGCACCATTGATGCATCCACCACTAAAACATTGCAGTTTAGCGGCAAGCAGGATATTACCATCGACGCCGGTACCGAAATTGTTTCCGATCCGGTCTCATTCAACCTGAAACCGAGAATGGAGGTCGCTATCACCATGTTCTTTGGCGAAACTTCTCCAACCATAACCGGTCATCCCGGCTCGCGCACTACCTCGTACCTCCTTGGCGGCGACCATACGTCGCCCGAGGCCGATTTTACCGACGCCGTTAAAACAGACCATTGGTACGTAATCACGGGCATTGATGTACAAGCACCAAAATCGGCCGGTGCCGTAGCGGTTTTTGGCGACTCCATTACCGACGGGCGCGGATCGGGTACCAATAAACAAGACAGATGGCCTGATATACTGGCCATGTGCCTGCAAAAAAACCATAGCACGCAGCAAATAGGGGTGCTTAACATGGGGATTGGCGGTAATGCTGTGCTCAGGGGCGGGCTTGGCCCTACCGGGCTTAACCGCTTTGAGCACGATGTGCTGAAACAAAGCGGTGTACGCTGGCTCATAATATTCGAAGGTGTAAACGACCTTGGTGGCACAAGGGATAGCACCGCGGCATTTGATGTTGCCAAAGGCCTTATTACTGCTTACCAAAAAATGATTAGCGATGCGCATGCGCAGGGCATTAAAGTGTATGGCGCTACCATTACGCCCTTTAAAAACAATGGTTACTATAGGCCTTATCGTGATGCGGCACGGAACCTGATCAACGATTGGATCCGTGCAGGCGGGCATTTTGATGCGGTTATCGATTTTGATAAAACGCTGCGAGACCCGAACGATATAGCTTCTTTGCTAACCGAAGCCCAGAGCGGAGCCAACGATCATCTTCATCCTAATGAACTGGGGTACAAAATGATGGGCGAATCAATCGACCTTTCTCTATTCGTCAAATAGGCCCATAAACTGATTATAACCACAATCATCGTTACAGGTGACGATGGTCATTTCGGTATGCCGGTCTCCGCCGTAAACTTGGATACTAATAAAGCGTTATGCTGGGCGAACTAAACGAAGCACAGATCGAAGATCTGCTCAAAAAACAAATCACAGGCCGTATTGGCAGCACCGACGGCATTCTGCCCTATATTGTGCCAATCAACTACGTGTACAATGGCAAAGCCATCATCAGCCACAGTGCGCCCGGCAAAAAAATCGACATGATGCGTAAAAACCCCCGTGTATGTTTCCAGGTGGATGACATCAAAAGTATTTTCAACTGGAAAAGCGTAGTGGCCTGGGGCCGTTTTGAAGAGATTACCGATATGGCCGAGAAAGAACAGGCCATGATGCTGCTCAACAAGAGCATCGAGCCCCTGATTGAAAAACCGGCCGACCACCCCTCACATGGCATCGCCGAAGACGAGGAAGATGTTGGCACACGGCTGGAGCTTATTTTATACAAAATAGTGCTCGTGGCCAAAACGGGCCGCTTCGAGCACCATTAGGCACACTACCCAATGCTATATTTATTCTGCAGGTTGAAGGTCGTTTACGTAAACAACATTGTCCTTCATGCGTTTGTATGCATCCGGTTTCTCATCACCATAACCAATTACCAATGCCAGAAAAACCTTTTCAGGGTAAGGTATCCTTAGTTTGTAATATATGGGCGTATGCTCCACCGATTTGCCCACGCCAAGCGGGCAACTATCTAAACCAAGCGCTTTGGCGGCCAGCATCATATTCTGCGCACACATGCTGGTATCATAACAAGCCCAGGGTTCATCTTTTGATGCAGTAATAAAAATAACCACCGGCGCTCCGTAAAAAACATCCGGTCCCTCCAGCAAGCTCCCGTAATACAGGTTATACAGGGCCCCAACGGCCAGTTTGGCTATCCCGGCAGGTCCCTCATGCATCATTTCTTTGGCCAGGGTTTTGACTATTGATTTTGAAAATTCTTTGATCGATTCCGGTTCGGTCAATACATAAAACTTCCAGGGTTGCTTGTTCATCGCCGTCGGCGCCATCCGCCCGGCATCTATTACCTGTTCAATCAGCTCACGCGCAACGGCACGGTCCAAATACCGGCGTACCGACCGGCGTTCATATAGGTTTCTAATTACTTCCGGTATTATCTCGGCTACTGGTTTTGTTATAGTTTCCATGTTTCGCTCTCATTTATTTTATGTGATAACATCTTCGGCCTCAATAGCTGTTGGTATGTTTATTTTCACCACACAAAGCTAACGGTACCCTGCCTGTTAGTAAATGACATGCATCACCTTAACCGCGAGTTTTTTAACAAAACAGTAACCAAGCAGGGACGACCGCACTCCCGTTTTTCCATACCGGTTACTTCCCCATTTTTTAAGTTTAATAATGCTTTAAGCATTTTGCCTTTAAACCAAATTATTCCGATAAATTTGCGCATCAACACAAGGCTTTGCTAATGCGTCAATTAATACTGGTATACATGTTTGTTTGCTTTACATGCCTTACCTGCTTTGCGCAAACCGATAGCGTAGCCGCTAACCCACCCGATACCGCCAAAGTAGCATTGCGAGATTCTGCTACCCTTGCCCGTCAGCATTTTGTTGAAGATTCGTTGACCATGCTGTATCTCAAAGCGCCAAATCCGGCTCGGTATAACGTATTTATCGATACCGCTCTGAAGCTTTACGCGCCCGATTTGTACCGGTTTTCTGTTGAGCATAATGCAAAAACAAAGCCCTTATACGTCGGTAAAAGCCGCGCCTTGCGCCCTGCATGGATTGTTGCCGTCATCCTTTTCCTGCTTGTTTATCTGGGTGTGCTCAACCTCATTATCGGTAAAGATATTTACGGCATCATACAGGCATTTTACAGCAAAAAAGCCTTTGCCTATATCACCAACGATGAAAACCTGCTCACTTCATGGACCTTTGTAGGCCTCTTTACCCTGTTTGGGCTAACCATGGGCCTGTACCTGTACCAGGTGGTAAACTACTATCATTTGAGTTATGATATTTTGGGCTTCGATGTAAGCGGCTTTCAATTGTATTTTACGCTGTCTGTCGCGGTACTCGTGCTGTTCATCATCAAGATATTTGTGCTGCGGCTAATCGGATTTGTGTTCGATATAGGCCATTTGGTTAAAGAATATATCTCGATACTCTACCTTACTTATTTTAACGTGGCCTTCATATTTTTGCCGATAGTGGCGTTGTTTGGCTTGTTATCATCCAATTTTAAGCCCTATTTGCTGGCTTTTTCTATGGGCGCCATTATCATCATACTTATCATCCAATACCTGCGGACTGCCTTCAACATTATTTCTAAATTTCGATTTCAAAAAATTTATTTATTTATCTATCTTTGTGCCCTCGAAATTTGCCCCATTTTGATATTAATTAAGGCATTGGATTTATAAGATTTACAGAGCGTAATAAACATTTAGGAACTTTGGAAGATAGAAAGAAAAAGGTAAAGAGCATATTGGTGACCTTACCTAAACCGGACACAGACAAGAATCCTTATGCCGAACTGGCTAAAAAATACAACCTGAAAATCGATTTCAGGTCGTTTATCCACGTCGAGGGGGTGGCCGCTAAGGAGTTCCGTAAAGAACGCATCAACCTTGCCGATTTTACAGCCGTTATATTTACCAGCCGCAACTCGGCCGACCATTTTTTCCGTATTTGCGAAGAAATGCGTTTCGAGGTACCGGCCGATATGAAATACTTCTGTTTGTCGGAAACTATCGCGCTCTACCTCCAAAAGTATATCCAATATCGCAAACGCAAAATATTTTTCTGCAAACAAACCGCCGCCGATTTGACAGAAGTGCTTAAAAAACACTCAGGCGAAAAATTCCTGTACCCATGCTCTGATGTAGCCGCCGAAGAAACCCAAAAGTTTTTGTTGGAAAATGGCTATAATTTTACGCCTGCGGTTCTTTTCCGCACCGTGGTGAGCGACCTTTCCGATCTGGCCGAAGTGTTTTACGATATCATCGCTTTCTTTAGCCCCTCGAGCATTATGTCGCTCTACAAAAACTTCCCCAACTTTCAACAAAACAATACCCGCATAGCTGCTTTTGGCGCAACTACCGCAAAAGCAGTGGCCGATGCCGGTTTGATCATCGATATTTCGGCACCTACCCCAGCCGCCCCGTCAATGACCATGGCCATTGAACAATATGTTAAACAAGTAAACAAATAAAACTTCTTTTTTAACTATCGGTTAATTTTCGACAAAAAATTTATAGAAACCTTAATTTATTTTTTTCGTATAATTGTCTGCGTATGGAGTAAGGTCTCCATTATTTAAATTAAACACAATAATTGTTGTTAAAAGTTGTTATGTTTAAAAATAATTTTACCTCAGGCGCAATGTGTGCGTTTGTTCGGGTTCAATTTAATTTAAGTATATTCGACCATGTTAATTGTGTGTTTTATTAGTACTCATACTTTAAAATGAAGCTTTATCATTACGTAATTTTTATATTGGCAGGTGGGATTTTGGCGGGTTGCGGCCAAAGCAAGTTGAGTAACGATCGTGGCGAAGTTGTTGGCGTACGTCAGCGTTCGTTCAGGCCAACTGTTCCTTTTGGCATGGTATACATACCATCGGGCAGCTTTTTAATGGGAACGGTAGATCAGGATATTACCTTCTCGCAAATAGGCGATGACAAACAGGTTACTATTCCGGCATTTTTTATGGACGAAACCGAACTGTCTAACTCAAAATACCACGCCTTTGTAAACTGGGTACGCGATTCCATTGCCATCACCAATTATCTTAAGGACAACAAGTATTACTATCAGCCAAAAGCCGGCGCAGGTGCGGCAGCCAATAGGGGCAAAAAATACATCAATTGGGACTATGTAGCCAAAAACCCCATTTGGCATGATAAAAAAGGCCAGCCGGGGAATGCTTCAAAACTAAACAACATGTATTACCAGGGCGATGATCGTGTGTTCGACCGCAACGAGATTGATGTAAAGCAGTTGAAATACGTTTATGCCGACATGATTTTAAGGGAAGCTGCCAACAATCAGTTTGATAAAACAAAAAAACGTTCGGATGCGATACTGCGCGATACCATCCCTGTTTATCCCGACACTTTGGTTTGGCTAAGCAATTTTACCTATGCAGCTAACGAGCCCATGGCCCAGGGATATTTTTCGCACGCCGCTTATCAGGATTATCCTGTGGTGGGTGTCAATTGGAAACAGGCAAGGGCTTTTACCATTTGGCGCACACGCTTGTACGATGCCTATGCCGATTCGCGCCATCTATCGCAACAACGCACATACTCGCTGCCAAACGAGGCGCAATTTGAATACGCAGCCCGTGGTGGCCGTGTAAAAACGATCTATCCCTGGGGCGGCCCCTACGCTAAAAACGCCAGAGGTTGTTTACTGGCCAACTTTAAACCAGGCCGCGGCAACTATAGCGACGATGGCGGCATATACACAGTCAACGTACGATCTTACTTCCCCAACGATTATGGCTTATATAACATGGCAGGCAACGTTGCCGAATGGACATCATCAGCCTATGATGCTGCTGCATCTACCTTTGTGAGCGATCTGGCCCCCACCTTCTCTTACGAAGCCAAAAAAACCGACCCCAATGTTTTAAAACGCAAAGTAGTGCGTGGCGGCTCCTTTAAAGATGTTGCCTGGTTTTTACAAAATGGTACACGCACCTACGAATTTCAGGATACAGCAAAAGCATATATCGGCTTCCGCTGCGTGGCCACGTTTGACGGGCAGAGTATAACCAGCAGGCATTAACAAACACTAATTCAACAACAACAACTTAATATTTAATTTAACACTATCAAAAAACAATCAAACAACTAAACTATAACAAGTATGGCTGGCAAAGAAAAATTAAAGATCGGGATCAACAACATTGTATCCTGGGGTGCAACAGTGGTAATCATTGGGTTGCTATTCAAAATCCAACACTGGGAAGGTGCTACATGGTTCATTACCATTGGTTTGGGTACCGAAGCATTTTTGTTCGCGCTGTTAGGCTTTCAAAACGAGCCGCACGAACCGGATTGGACAAGGGTTTATCCTGAATTGGCTGATGACGCTCCTGTAAAAGCAGTTACCAAAGCAGGCTCTGCGGCCCCGGTTGCTTTATCATTGGATAAAATGATAACCGATGCTAAAATTGGTCCCGAATTGTTGAACAGCTTGGGCGAAGGCTTAAAAACCTTTAGCGATAAGGTGAGCACAATTACCAAAGTAGCCGATGCAGGTACTGCCACGCAAGAGTTTACAAACAAAATAAAAACGGCCGGTGCAAGTTATGATAACATGACCACGGCTTTCTCTAAAGCTTCCGAAAACCTGAACATCGCTTTCTCAAAAGCAACAACAGGTTTAACCGACTTTGCAAGCTCGAGCGCCGATGCAAAAGCATATCACGATCAGGTTTCTAATCTGGCTAAAAACCTGTCGGCCTTAAATGCCGTTTACGAACTGGAATTGCAGGATTCGAGCGCGCATTTAAAATCAATGAACAAATTCTACCAAAACTTAGCCGGTACTATGCAAAACTTCAACGAGTCGATGGACGATTCGAAGAAATTTAAAGAAGAAGTATCGCGTTTAGCTAAAAACCTGGCCACATTAAACTCAGTATATGGAAATATGCTGTCGGCAATGAACCCCAAAGTATAGTTAGATAAATGATGATTTGGTCCAAATTTTAACAATATTAAAATATTAATATATGGCTGGAGGTAAACAAACCCCAAGGCAGCGGATGATCAACATTTTATACCTGGTGTTATTGGGCTTAATTGCGCTTAACGTACCGGATAACTTGCTTGATGCCTTTAAAAAAATCACAGACAGTTTGACTAATTCAAGTAAAAACGTAGAATCAGGTATTAGCCAAACGATTACAACTTTCGAAAAAACAAGTTTGAAAGATCAGCACGATAGGGCGCTGCCATGGTACAACAAGGCTTTAAAAGCCAAAGAATACGCCGATAAATTGAACGACGATGTAGAACAGATAAAACAACTGCTCATCACCAATACCGGCGGCATTGATGAAAAAAGTCAGGACTATAAAGGTCGTGATAACATGGATGTAAGTTTCAATAAGTTGATAGCGAATGGCAAAGCGACAGAACTGAAAAAGGAAATAGTTGCAACACGCGAAAACCTGCTTAATCTGTTAGATCCTAAGGATCGCGACGGTATTGACCTTTCCTTGTCTGCAGATGATCCTAAAAACCCTAAAGAAGGAAAAGATACCTGGGAGCTGGCTAATTTTAGCGAAGGTGTCCCGCTGGGTGCAGTAATCACTACCTTAACCAAGGTACAATCAGATACCAAAAACTCAGAATCAGAAGTTGTAAAAAAATTACTGAGCAAAGTTGACCAGGCCGTAGTTAACCTCGACCAGTTTAACGCTGTTGCAGTTGCACCAACAAGTTATGTAATTGTTGGTCAGCCGTACACCGCTCAGGTATTTTTAACTGCGTCCGATTCAAAATCGAAACCTGATATTAGTGTAGGTGGAAGCCCGTTGCCTATCGAAAACGGACAAGGTAAATACGTAGGAAGCACCGCCACCGAAGGTATTAAAACATGGACAGGTACTATAAGGGTTAAACAAACCGATGGTACCATCAAAACATACACTACGCCAACTCAAACTTATCAGGTAGCCAAGCCATCGGCAGTGGTATCGCCGGATAAGATGAACGTATTGTATATCGGTGTGCCTAACCCATTGTCAATTTCGGCACCAGGCATAGCACGCGAGCAATTGCACGTATCTATGACCAACGGAACTTTAACTCAGGCATCGCCGGGCCATTTTGAAGCGAGGGTATCGTCAATAGGCGAAGCCAAGGTAACCATCATGGGCGAGCTTGAAAAAGGCAAACCGCAAGTGGTATTGGGTACAACTAACTTCCGTGTTAAACGCATACCCGATCCGGTTGCCCAATTTGCAGGCAAAAGCAGTGGCCAAACCAGTGCCGTTAACTTAAGAGCACAAGATCGCGTTTTCGCGTTCCTGGCCGATTTTGAATTTGATGCCAAGTTTACCGTTACCCGTTTTACCTTGCTCATTCAAAAACCAAGGCAGGATGTGATCAGCAAAAAAGCGACCGGTAACGAGTTGACTGCAGAAATGAAAGCGGCTATGCAAACAATAACACCAGGCACAAGGGTATGGTTTGATGATATTACTGCGGTAGGCCCCGATGGCGCTACACGTGGTTTGCAGCCGATTATATTGACAGCGAATTAATTGTTATAGAAAGGGAAGTTTATGAAAAAGGGGATTTTATTGATCGTGTTACTGGCATTTGCAGGGCAAGTGGTTTTTGGGCAAACAACAACAAAGCCCAAACCAAAGCCTAAGGCAGGTACCGCGTCAACTAAAGCTGTCGGCACAACTGGAAAAAAGCCGGTTGGTAAAACCACGGTAAAGGGTAAAAAGCCGCTTGTTAAAGGCAATACCACTACTGTTGCCACTAAACCCGATTCAACAGCTAAAACCTCTATTGCCCTAACCAGCATACCTTTACGCCGCGATACTACGCCCGCTAAAGATGCCCCACTGGATGGCTTTTATGTAAAAACCAACACGTTTAGCGCCAGGCCTACGCCGTATGCACCACTGCGCGAAGCCGATGTGGTGTACGAGAAAACCATTTGGCGCGAAATTGACCTGCGCGATCGTGTAAACACCTACCTTATGTCGCCTAAAAAGCGTTTGATAGATGTTTTGGTTAATGCCATAAAAAATGATGAGCTTACCGCTTACGACCCCACTTCAAATCCGGCTAAAGAAGATGTGAATGGCGACAGGTTTAAAACGCCATTGACCAAGGAAGCTGCGATGGCAAAGCTTGCGGATAGTAGCCTGGTGAAAAAATTCGATCCGAATACAGGCGCCGAAATTAGCGCTCATATGGTGGCCGGCGAATTTAACCCGGATAGCATCCTGAAATTCCGCATTAAAGAAGTTTGGATGTTTGATAAGCAACGTTCGGTTTTCGAGCCTCGTATATTGGGTATAGCGCCCATGGTTAAACCTCGCATTGCAGGCGCCGGCGAAAACGATTATCAGCCCGCTTTTTGGTTGTATTACCCCGAAGCAAGGAAGATATTGGCTACCGAAGCAGCCGAGTTGAAACATAACGATGCTACCGGCCTCAGTTTCGATCAGGTGTTCTTGAAACGGATATTCTACAGCTATATTGTAAAAGAATCGAACGAGAAGGACGAACGTATAAAAGACTACGCGAATGGCATAGATAAACTCTATGAAGCCGAGCGTATCAAAAAATCGTTGATGGATTGGGAACTTTCCTTATGGCAATACTAAAACAGTAAAAAAATAGCACAAGGCGATGGGGTTACCCATCGCCTTTTTTGTTTACACGGTTTCGGGCTTTTTAAAATATCCGGTAATAGCCATCGCTTGCTTTTTGTTCACCACCTCTTCCAGTTCTTCAGCCGTAGCTTCCTTTATCTTTTTCACCGATTTAAAATACTTTAACAACTTTTCGGCCGAAGTTTTGCCGATGCCGTCTATCAGTTCCAACTCGGTAGCCAATGTACCCTTGTCGCGCTTTTTGCGGTGAAAGGTGATGCCAAAGCGGTGAGCCTCGTCGCGTAAGTTTTGTATCACTTTAAGTGTCTCCGATTTTTTGTCCAGATACATCGGGTATTGATCGCCGGGATAGTACAATTCTTCCAGCCTTTTGGCTATGCCGATGATGGTTACTTCCTTCTCTATCCCCAGCAGCTTTAAACTCTTTATGGCTGATGATAACTGCCCTTTTCCACCGTCGATAATGATTAGCTGGGGCATTGTGTTGCCTTCGTCCAACATGCGCTTATATCGCCTAAAAACAGCCTCTTCCATGGTGGCAAAATCATTCGGCCCCTCAACTGTTTTTACGTTAAAATGCCTGTATTCTTTTTTTGATGGCTTGCCATCCCTAAACACCACAATGGCCGAAACCGGGTACTTGCCCTGAAAGTTCGAGTTATCAAAACACTCAATATGGTGCGGCAACTGGTTCATCCGCAAATCCTTCATCATCTGTGTCAGCAACCGTTCCGACCGTACTTCCGGGTTCAGTTTTTCGTACTGGTCCATCCTGTCGCGTTTAAAAAACACCACATTCTTTTGGCTCAGGTCGAGCAATTTCTTTTTTTCGCCCATTTTAGGCACAGTGAATTTGATGTTCTCGTCATCAAGCTCAATGTCAAACGGCACAATGATCTCTTTCGACCGGCTTTGGTATCGGTCCCTAAACTCCGTAATGGCAATGGTCAGCAGTTCCTCGTCGCTCTCGTCCAAGCGCTTCTTTATTTCGATGGTTTGTGTTTGGATAATGGTGCCGTTCATCACCTTTAAAAAGTTCACAAAAGCATACTTCTCTTCTGATGCGATACTGAACACATCCACATCCGTTATGGACGAGTTAACCACCGTGGATTTGCTTTGATAATTCTCTAAAACATCATACTTATGTTTCAGTCGGTGTGCCAATTCAAAGTTCATATTGGCTGCTGCGTTTTCCATATCGGCCTTCAGGTTTTTTACAACCGCGCCTATTTTTCCGTTCAGTATGTCTTTTATTTCTTCAATGCTGTTGGCGTAGTCTTCCTCGGTCTGATAGTTTTGACAGGGGCCTTTACAATTACCCAGCTGGTATTCTAAACAAACCTTAAATTTACCCGCGTCGATGTTTTGTTGCGATAGCGGCAAATTACAAGTCCTCAACGCGTACGTTTCGCGTATAACGCCCAAAATAGCATGCATCATGCTCACCGAAGCATAAGGCCCTAAGTATTTCGACCCGTCCTTAATGATTTTCCTTGTCCAGAATATCCTAGGGAAGTGTTCATTTTTGATGATGATCCAGGGGTAGGTCTTATCATCCTTCAGCATCACGTTGTAGCGCGGCTGGTGTTTCTTTATCAGGCTGTTCTCCAGCAGCCAGGCATCAATTTCGGTATCAACTATGGTAAAGGTAATGTTGCGTATCTTGCTCACCAATACCTTCGTTTTAGCATTAATGTTCAGGTCCTTATTGAAGTACGATGATACCCTATTGCGCAGGTCCTTAGCTTTGCCAATGTAAATCAGCTCCTTGTTCTCATCCCAATACTGGTACACACCGGGCTTATGGGGGATGTTTTTTAACGCGGCCTTATAGTCAAATTTGTCCATTATGATACAAACGTAAAATTAGCGCTTATTTTTGTACTGCCCTACTTTTGGCAAATCAATTTGACCTTTGGCTTGTTATGGGTACTGCAAGCAAAAAATACCTATATTCACCTTCAACAATAGCACATCAACCAAACATGAAACAAGCGACCCTGCCTTTCTACACCAAACTTGCCTGTATGCTCATCAGCTTATTGTGCATTGGCTATTTGGTTTTTATAGCGAAGGAGATTTTGGAACCCCTCGTGTTCTCGTTTCTTTTTGCCATGCTGTTGCTCCCGGTCGCGCGTTTTTTACAATACAAATTACGTTTGCCACGTGGCGCTGCCGCCATGATGGCTGTGATATTGTTCACCGCTTTTATGGTTTCCATCGCCTACATCATTGGCCTGCAGTTAAGCAGTATATACTCCGACTGGCCGAAAATACAGGCACAGGTACAACAAACCTACGACCAAATACACCGCTGGGCATATCACGAGTTCCACATTGGTTTAAACCAGCAACTTAACACCATCAAAACCGAAGTCAATGCTTCTGCGGCATCGTATGTCAGCTCAACCGTGTTGTCGGTATCATCCATATTCCTGTTTTTGGTGCTGATATTTATCTACACTTTCTTTATCCTCTTCTATCGCAAAATACTCATCAGCTTTTTGCTCAAAGCCTTCGGCGATGGCAGCGATGTGATGGTTTTCGACATCGCCGGGCAGATACAGTACATCATGCGCAAATATATTTCGGGCCTCTTTATCGAAATGTTGATTGTTTGCGGCGTAGTTTATGGGGTATTAAGCCTGCTGGGTGTGCAATATGCCTTCCTTTTAGCGCTCATTACCGCTGTATTTAATTTGGTGCCTTATGTAGGTATATTTTCGGCCATGGCCATAGGCGCGCTGCTCACTTTGGGCACCGCGGGTTCTACCAAAGCCCTCGAAGTTGCCGCCAGTATCGTAGGCATGCACTTAGTCGACAGCAATATCCTTATGCCGCGCATTGTAGGCTCAAAGGTGAAACTAAACGCCCTGATCGTTGTTTTGGGTGTGGTAATTGGCGAAATGCTATGGGGTATATCGGGCATGTTCCTGTCAATACCGGTGTTGGCCATCGTCAAGATTATATTCGACCGTGTTGACGACCTTAAACCATGGGGTTTACTGCTTGGCGATGAAACAGACTATGCCGATGCCCTGGTAGAAGAGGTGGTCGAAAAGGGTGATAGCGTCGAAGAGATAGAAGATAAAGTTGATAACGATGAAATATAAATTATTAGGGCGTTCGGGCTTAAAAGTGTCCGAACTATGCCTCGGCACGATGGGCTTTGGCACCGAAAACGGCTGGGGCGCCGATAAAGAAACCAGCAAGCAAATTTTTGATGACTACGTGAATGCCGGCGGCAATTTTTTAGATACCGCCAACTTTTATACCAAAGGCACCAGCGAAAAATTTTTAGGCGAATTTATAGCGCCTGCGCGCGATAACTATGTAGTGGCTACCAAGTACAGCTTGTACGAAAACATGCAGAGCCCCAATGCCAGCGGCAACAACCGCAAAAACATGATGGCTACCGTGGAGGCCAGCTTAAAACGCCTCAATACCGATTATATCGACCTGCTGTACCTGCACATTTGGGACAACCTCACGCCGGTCGACGAAATTTTGCGCGGCTTGGACGATCTGGTTACACAAGGCAAGGTTTTGTACCTGGGCATATCCGACACGCCGGCTTGGGTGGTGTCAAAAGCCAATACTCTGGCCGAACTGCGCGGCTGGAGCCAGTTTATAGGTTTACAGGTTGAGTACAGTCTGGTGCAACGCACTGTGGAGCGCGAGTTGATACCCATGGCTCAACATTATAACATGACGGTTTTGCCTTGGGCGCCATTGGCGGGAGGTGCTTTGTCCGGCAAATACCTGCGCGGCGAGAAAGGCCGCATCAAAGAAACCAGCAACCGCCTTAACGAGCGTAGCACTATCATAGCCCGCGAAGTAGTAGCCGTAGCCAATGAATTAGATGTCGATGCTTCAAACGTAGCCCTGAAATGGCTCATGCAGCAACCCGTATCCTGTATTCCGATAGTGGGTGCCACCAAACCTGCTCAGGTTGCCGAAAACCTGAAATGCGTTAATATCACGCTAAGCCCCGAACACATGAAGCGGCTCGACAATGTAAGCGCCTACGAACCTGGTTTCCCGGCGGCATTCTTTGAAGAAGATGCCGTAAAGAAAAACGTGTATGGTGGTTTTTATGATAAGATAGAGCAAAGACGATTTTTATAAATAGCGCAGGTATCAAAAACAAAAAGGGGCGACGTGTTTTACATCGCCCCTTTTTTATGATTGAAATATTTTTTTACCTCGGCACATATTTAGGTGGGTTTTTAACCGGGATATGTGTTTTGCCGTTCGGGTTTATTTCGGCTGCGCCCACATTGGTCATCGCGCAACGGAAACCTACCTCGGCACTGGCATCGCCTTGATCCATAAACCTGCGGGTTGATGGGTTTAGCCAATAAGCCATATCGTTCCAAGACCCGCCTTTGTATACTTTAGAGCGGTCGTTTATCAATGTGGTGCGTCCGTAAAGCACGTTGTTCACAGTATCGTTATAACCCCGCAGGTCGGGAGTATAAGGTTTCCCCTCTAACGATGCCGCGTATTTGTTGCCGGTATTTGTAGTGGTCGAAGGTGTTGTCGTTGATGTTCCGGTGTTGGGCGTTGCAGCAGTAGTCGAAGCTTTTGACGCAGTCAATTCTGCCCAGGTTTGTTTTTTAGCGGTTTTCGATGGGTCTAAAATTGGCCTGCCGTATTTGTCTTTCGCCAATAATCCTTTTGTTGGGTCAGCCAAACGTTTATCGGTATATTGGTTTCCCCTAAAAGGGTTCAGTCCGTCAAAATCTTCGTAAGTCAAATTACGGTAGGTATCAGCGGTCCATTCGTTAACATTGCCCGCCATATTGTACAAACCAAAATCGTTCGGCTCGTATGATCTTACAGGGGCAGTAATGTCAGCTTTATCGTTCAGCGCTCCTGCAACACCCATATAGTCGCCCATTCCGCGTTTAAAGTTGGCCAATATCAAGCCTTGTGTGCTCTTTTTAGGCGAGCGTACACCCATGCCTTTCCAAGGATAAATTTTGCCTTCCTGTGTATTTTCATCGCCGTTAGGGCTTATCAAACCAAGGGCAGCGTATTCCCATTCGGCTTCGGTAGGCAATCTGTAACCTTCTTGCCTTAAAATACCATCCTCCAAACGTACAGGCCTT
Source organism: uncultured Mucilaginibacter sp. (assembly GCF_903893715.1). Classification (GTDB taxonomy): domain Bacteria; phylum Bacteroidota; class Bacteroidia; order Sphingobacteriales; family Sphingobacteriaceae; genus Mucilaginibacter. The sequence goes on along the minus strand of NZ_CAITNG010000153.1, from coordinate 6,440 downwards.
ACGGCTTTACCGTTGGCGCCAACTTTGGCTGTGGGGCTCAAATCGGTCATCATGTTTTTACCGTTAATGCCGTTACCTTTGGTTTGTCCGTTCAAATAAATATCGGTGTTAAAAGGCTCACCTTTTTTCAAGGTAGGCACCTTTTTACCATCGTTCGATGCTGTTTTCCAGTCAACCAAACGACCTGTTTCTCTTAAAATGTTTTCGTTCATCCTGTCTGTACGCCAGTCGCAATAATCATTGGCCTGCTCCCAGCTAACACCCACAACCGGGTAGTCCTGAAACGATGGGTGGCGCAGGTAATTGTTCACATAAGGCTCGTTGGCAGATAGGGGTTTACGCCATACCAGGGTATCGGGCAGTTCATTGTAGTAGTACTCGCGGTCGGTAGGGAAGTTGATTACGATCCAGTGCAGGTAATCCAGCCAATCCTGGTTGGCCACTTCGGTTTCGTCCATATAAAACGACGAAATAGGCACCCTGATCTTGTTGAACGTGTAATCGTATTGAACATCCTGATCCAAACTGCCGCCCATCACAAAGGTACCACCTTCTATGGCAACTAAACCGGGGCCCGGCGCCGGATGCGTTTTTTTGAACATCTGGAAACCACCGTTCGTTTTGTCGTTATAGGTCATGCCTGTTTTTTGCGAACGTGGCTTTGTGCTGCAACCGCTCAAAACAAAGCCCAAAACGGCTATGGCTAAACTATATCTGGTCAAAAATTTTCTCATTTTACAATATAAAAAACACTACGATCAAACAGGTATTGTTGATTAGTAAGCACTAAGATACAGCAATCAATTTAATTTCTAAGTTTTTTAATAAATACATTCGGTTGTTTAACGAAAAAAATGGCGCGAAGTTATAACCATGCGCATTTTTTTATCACAACAATTTAATGCTAACCAAAACAACACTTACTAATAATAGCCGTTTATTATTAGGATAAAAAAATAACAGCTAAATTACGGCGATGAAAATGCTGAAGCTTTTTGTACGTACATGTATTTGTATGGTGGCTTTAATGCCCGGTGTGCGTACAATGGCACAAACCGTGGGCACCGGTACCAATGTGAACGGCAGCACCTCAAACACCATCACCACTGCTGTGCCTTTTTTGGCTATCTCGCCCGATGCCCACTCGGGCGCCATGGGCGAAGCCGGTGTAGCGCTTGCGCCAACCGTAAACGACAACTTTTGGAATCCCTCGAAGCTGGTTTTTTTGGACGACCCCACCAACTTTTCCTTGTCATATAGTCCATGGCTGCGCAATCTCATCCCCGATATCAACCTGGCCTACCTCAGCTTTGCGCAAAAAACCGACGCGCGCACCACCATTGGTGCATCGTTACGGTATTTTAATTTGGGCAAGATTGAATTGGTAGATGCCAATCAAAACCAGCAAGGTACTTTCGAGCCCAACGAGTTTTCAATAGATGCCTCTGTCGCCCGTAAATTTGGCGATAATTTTTCCCTTGGCCTTTCGGCGAGGTATATATACTCCAATTTAACCAACGGAATAGCCGTAAGCAGCCAGCCTACCCGTTCGGCAAGCGCCGTTGCTGCCGATGTGTCGCTGTATTATAAAAACCCTACACAACAATTTGGCAAAGATGCCTTGTTTGCTTTTGGTGTCGATATCTCCAACATCGGCACCAAAATGAGCTACAGCGATAACGGCCAAAAGTATTTCCTGCCAACTAACCTGAAAATAGGTGCCGCCAACACTTATTTTTTGGATGCCGAAGACCAATTGACCATTACTCTCGACCTCAATAAACTGTTGGTACCAACCCCGCCCATACGCGATGCCAACGGCAACATCATATCAGGCCGTGATGATAACCGCTCGGTAGTGTCGGGCATTTTTGGTTCTTTTACCGATGCACCCGGGGGTTTTAGCGAGGAGTTAAAAGAAATCACCCTGTCGCCCGGAATCGAATATATGTACAGCAAGCTCTTTGCACTGCGTGCCGGGTACTTTTACGAAAACCCGGACAAGGGCGGCAGGCAATATACCACCGTTGGCGCCGGAATTAATTATGACGGGGTTGCCCTCGATTTTTCCTATATCATAGCCAGTCAGCAAAATAGTCCCTTGGCAAATACATTACGCTTATCTTTGGGCTATAATTTCGGTAAATAATAACATTCATGAAGATAAAAGTAGGTTTTGGCTTTGATGTCCATCAGCTCAAAGAAGGACACCCGTTTGTTTTGGGCGGTGTTACACTCGACCACCATGCCGGCGCCTTCGGCCACTCGGATGCCGACGTGTTGCTGCATGCCATTTGCGATGCCTTGCTGGGCGCCGCCAATCTGCGCGATATAGGCTACCATTTTTCCAATACCGACAACCGCTGGAAAGGCATCAGCAGCCTGGTACTGTTACAACATGTAGTTAAGCTGTTGGCCGACAAGGGTTACTCAATCGGCAATATCGATGCCATGGTATGCCTCGAAGCACCAAAAATAAACCCGCATATCCCTGCTATGAAAACAAATATAGCCGCTGCAATAAGTATTGATGAAGATGATATCTCCATCAAAGCCACAACCAACGAACAAATGGGTTTCATTGGCCGTCAGGAAGGTGTTACAGCTTACGCGGTTTGTTTAATCGAAAAAGTATAGCAACGTCAATGGACCGTTAGCACGTCAACAGTAAATATCAACACCGAATTGGCCGGTATGGCTGCGTTCGAAGAATCATTGCCATAACCTAATCCCGATGGGATGTACAGTTGAATACGCCCGCCTGCCCTAACATAGGGGATACCTATTTGCCAGCCGGGTATAAAGCTACTTAAAATTTGTGTGGTGGATTGTTTGCCCGATGGGGCAAATACGGTTCCGTTTAACAACTTGCCCACGTAATTTATCTGTACCGTCGAAGTATCAGCAGCATTTAAACCCGTACCTTGTGTAACTACGTTATAATATACCCCCGATGGGTCTTTTGTAGCGGTAAGGTTATTTGCTTTCAAATACGCTTTTATGGCAGCATCATCGGCTATGGCCTGAGCCGTTGGGTCGAAAACTGTTTTTTTACATGCCGTAAGGCCAATAGCAAATAGTAATAATAGGTAGAAGGTTTTTTTCATCTAAATTTTTTCCTAAATAACGTCGGTAAAACTAAACAATTGTTTCCAATTGATCTTTTTGTTGCCTAAATATTGATGTTACTGTACACTCAACACATCAATGGTAAATATCAGTACAGTATTTGGTGGTATCGGCCCGCCGCCCTGCTCACCATAGCCCAATGCCGAAGGTATCAATAACAATATCTTACCACCGGCTTTAACCAAAGGGATGCCCATGGTCCAGCCTTGTATCACATTGCCTAATGGAAAGCTCGCCGGTTGTCCCGCCGGGGTACTGTCAAACACGGTACCGTCGGTCATTTTGCCCTCGTAATTTACCTTTACGGTAGAGTTTTGTGTGGCATTTGCACCCGTTCCTTCCTTCAATATCTGGTAATATAAACCCGATGGCCCTTTTTTGGCATCGATATGGTTTTGCTTGATATAAGCCTGTATCACCGATTCATCCGTAGCCGCTTGTTTCACCGGGTCAAAAATTCCGGAGTCCACTTTATTGCCGCCACCGCAGGATGCCAGACATACACTTATAACAAATAGTACAAAAACCAGTTTCCTCATTGCTTTAAATTTTTCAAAAATTCTTCGGTATTGATCAGGGCCACTTTATCGGCTTCTTCTATAGCTTTACCCATCCAAAAATCCTCTATATCATCTAATTTTAGCATATGGGCCCTCATTCCCATTTTTTGGGCGATAGTCATTAAAAGCTGAATATCTTTTTTCGACTCCCCTGATATGATTGCTGATTGCATATGATAAAAATAGCGGGATTTAACTTAAACTGTTGTCCTGATCTTCAATTCGTTCATCTGCGTTTCGGCAATCGTCGATGGTGTATCGATCATCACGTCCCTGCCCGAGTTGTTTTTCGGGAAAGCGATCACATCACGTATCGAATCCAACCCGGCGAAGATAGAGCACAACCTGTCGAAACCTAAAGCGATGCCACCATGCGGCGGCGCGCCAAATTCAAAAGCATCCATCAAAAAACCAAATTGTTTTTGCGCCTCTTCGGGCGAGAAGCCCAAATGTTTGAACATCAATGATTGCAAAGCCCTGTCGTGTATTCGGATCGAACCACCGCCTACTTCAATACCATTCACTACCATATCATAAGCGTTTGCCCTAACAGCGCCCGGGTCGGTTTCCAGCATCGGGATATCCTCCGGCTTCGGCGAGGTGAAAGGGTGGTGCATGGCATGGTAACGCTGGCTCTCTTCGTCCCACTCCAACAGCGGGAAATCGAGCACCCACAGCGGCGCGTAAACATTTTTATCGCGATAGCCTAAACGGCCGCCCATTTCCAAGCGAAGTTCGCTCATTTGTTTGCGCACTTTGTCGGTTTGGCCTGCCAGTACCAACACCAAATCGCCCGGCTCGGTATTAAATGTGGCCGCCCAATTGGTCAGCTCGTCTTCGTTATAAAACTTATCAACCGACGATTTCAAAGTGCCATCAGCATTATGGCGCATATAAATCAATCCCGTCGCGCCAATTTGAGGGCGTTTCAACCATTCAGTCAACTCGTCCAGTTGCTTGCGGGTATAGTCGGCCGCGCCTTTGGCGTTGATGCCTATTATCAATTTGGCATTGTCAAACACGCCAAAACCTTTGCCTTTTACCACATCGTTCAGCTCCACAAACTCCATCCCGAAACGGATATCCGGTTTGTCAGACCCATACAGGCGCATAGCGTCGGCATATTGCATCCTCGGGAAATCGCCCAATTCAATACCTTTTACATTTTTGAACAAATGGCGCGCCATCCCTTCAAACGTGTTCAATATGTCTTCCTGCGTAATAAAACTCATTTCGCAGTCTATCTGGGTAAACTCAGGCTGGCGGTCGGCACGCAGGTCCTCGTCCCTAAAGCATTTCACAATTTGGAAGTAACGGTCGAAACCGCTTACCATCAGCAATTGCTTAAACGTTTGCGGCGATTGCGGCAAAGCGTAAAACTCGCCCGGGTTCATGCGGCTGGGCACCACAAAATCGCGCGCGCCCTCGGGGGTCGATTTGATCAATACCGGCGTTTCCACCTCTATAAAATCCAGACTGTCTAAATATCTCCTCACCTCCTGAGCCAGTTTATGGCGCATAATGAGGTTATTGCGTATCGGGTTGCGGCGCAAATCCAGGTAACGGTATTTGGCGCGCAGTTCTTCGCCGCCATCGGTATCGTCCTCTATTAAAAATGGAGGTATCTTGGCGCCGTTCAATACCTCAATATCGCTAACCACAATTTCAATATCGCCGGTGGCCATTTTGGCGTTCTTGTTGGTACGCTCAATTACTTTACCGGTAACCTTAATTACAAACTCGCGGCCCAGTTCGCGACTTTTTCCGCGCAGGGCATCGTCGCTATCGGTGTTTAAAACCAATTGGGTCAATCCGTAACGGTCGCGCACATCGATAAAGGTGGTACCGCCCAAATCGCGCGATTTTTGCACCCAGCCACATAAAGTAACCGTTTGCCCTAAATTGCTGATAGTTAATTCGCCGCAGGTATGAGTTCTAAGCATAAGTTTTCAATGAGTCCGCAAAAGTAACATTTTCTTTATTTAAGATGTGAGTATTGAGATATTAGATTTGAGACATGGGTATTCATGGGTATCTCACGAAAAAAAATCAGCGAAATCAGACAAATGAATCCAAATCAGCGGTCATACAAATGTACGAAAAACGCCTCGGATAACCAGCATGGCCCCCTATATCCTTTTCAAAATATCAGAAAGTTTCTTTGGGTTCCTTCTGCTATCCCAAATAGTGATGATCTCTAAGTGGTCGGCACTTACATTATAAAAGATGAGGTAATCTCTTAATATCTTCAATCGTAAATTGGGGATACCGGTTGGTTTACCGATGTCGGGTAATTCGGCAATGAGGTTTACACAGTCATCAATAAGGCCTTTCAATTTAATGCTATAAACATCAGATCGGTTTCTATTGGCCCAATAATCCAGAATATCAAAAAGGTCATTATCAGCTCTTGCAGACCAAATTATCGTTTTAGCCATTTATCAAACTTGGCATTTATTTCTTCGTTGGTCAAAAACTGTCCGTTTTTGATTTGAGTTAAGCCTTCGTTAACAGCTTCACGTTCTTCGGGGCTTAAATGATAGACATCCTCAATTTCCGACTCAAGATGAACCAGTCGGGCAATCTGCGAAAGCAATTCTTCATTTTCCGTATGGCTAATCTTTTCAATCAGTTCTTCTTTTATTTTACTTCCAGGTATCATACCAAATGCTTTACTCAAATATACAAATTGTCAGTATTATATCTCATATCTATTTTTTTATAAAACATACTATGGGGGGGGGGGGGGGG
>NZ_CAITNG010000152.1 GCF_903893715.1 uncultured Mucilaginibacter sp. | reverse complement strand
GGGCAGCTGATGGAGATGCCCAAGATTCAGGCTTATTTAAAGGAGCGCACGGCGCAAGCGGCGCAAAAACTGCAGGTGAGCCATGAAACGCTTTTGGGCGAATTGATGAAAGTCGCTTTTGCCAATATGGGCGATTATTTTGGGGATGATGGTCGCGTGAAGGCCATGCAGGATATAGTTGATGATAAAAAGAGCGCGATATGGAGTTTGAAGGTGAGCGAGGGGAAATATGGCACTACGGTACAACTACGGCTACACAACAAACTGGCGTCATTGGAAAAGATTGCCAAGCACATTAAATTTTACGAGGTGGAGCAAAAAAAGCCAGAACCACAGGAAGCCGTTTATGTGGATAAGGAAGACCTGAACGAGGATGACCGCTTTGAGGATGACAGCATTGACGCGTTGGATAAGGATCTGTACGATAAAAAGGTGAAGCTTGAAACACTGCAAAGAGAATTGTATTTAAAAGAAAGGGCTCTGAAGGAACGGGAGGCGGATTTGGCGACAAGGGAAACGACTGTTCGGGCCGCCTTGACAAATGCTACGGCGGCTGAAACGGCTAAACCGGTTGAAGTTGTTAAAAGCGCGGTGGCCGAGACCCCTAAACCTGCGCCGGGGCCTTATGATAAACCGGTAGCCGGTGCTGAAAAACCAGTCAATGTGAACTCCAATAAATTTAACGAGCCTATTGGTTACCGCCTGGAGCAGCAGCGAAATTTGAGCCGTGCAAAGCCGGAGAAGTATTATTTTGGGTGGAAGTTGTGATTTATTGGGTCATTGGTCATTGGGTCATTAAGTCATTGGATAGTGGGTTACTTGTCGCTTGGTTACCTGTTTGGTGGGGACAGATGGTTCATTGGTTCAATTGTTCATTAGTTCATTGGTCCTGTCTGGGGGTTATTTGGTGGGTGGGTTACCTGTCGGCGGGGACACGAGCGGGACGCTCGCGCCAGCGGAAGAAAAGCGAAAGAAAAAAATTGAAAACACCCATAAATACCGATAAGGTTGGTCATTGGGTCATTAGTCATTGTTAATTTGCACATGCGCACATTTACTCATCCGCACATTGAACGAATACCCATAAATACCCATATTTAACCCAACGCTGCTATGAAAAGAGCTTTATCTGAAACTATAGCCCATAGAAACGCTAACCGTTCGGTTGCGGAGGGTTGTGGTGTTTGAGAAGTAGAGGTTGGCCAGGCCCAAATCGTAACCGGCATCGAAGGCTATCTTTTTATTCAGTTGGATGCCGGCCAAAAAGTTGAGACCGTAATCGGGGTTTTGATAGCCGGGTTGGAGGTTAGCCGTATTGTTGTCGAACGTAATGCGGTTGGATGTGCCCGGATACGTTACGCGCGCATAAATGCCGGTGGCAAGATATGGGCCCAGGCCAAAGTGTACTGTGGTTTTGGGGCCAAGTTTACGCTTATAGAGTATGTCGACCGGGAGTTCGATATAGTCGAGTGTGTAATAGGCATTGTAGGTAGCCGTAGTGAAAGGGTCCGGGATATTGACGCGTTCGCCTTTGGTGGTGAAGAAAAGACCGGGTTGCAGGGTAAATTTGTCGAAATCGATAGCAGCGACGCCGCCGATGTTGAAGCCGACAATAGTTGAATTGTTGACATCGAAAAGTGCATTGCCCGTTTGTTGGGTAGATAGGTTGATGCCGCCTTTTACGGCAAAATGCACGATCTGCGAAAAACCGGTTGCAGCGAAGGGAAAGAGAATGATGGAAAGTAAGATTTTTTTCATGAGGTAGGTTTGAGGGGACAATTTAGTGAATTTTGGACATATTGGTTTATTGGCTCTTTTGGTCATTGTGTCATTGGTCATTAGTCATTGATCTGGATAGAGCTAAAATAATAGGATGCAACAGGTGCATTTTTTAATAAAAATTTAACAATTTGATAAAACCGGGAATTTTTGACTCGTGCATAACCGCTATTTTTTGTAGCGGTTGTGGATTTTGGTAAATGTTAATATCGGGACTAACCGGAACATAAATTGCTTATTTATAAAATTATGGAAGATTATTTTAAACAAATACTGTTGATAAAGCTGCAAATACGGTTGATAACCTGTTTATAAAAACAGTCATTTTTTTCTTGTGAAATCGCAAATATCACCCTACATTTAAATCAACAAGAACGAAGTACTTGGCAGCCTGGCAGATGACCGGCACTTAAATCGGGGGAGTCTTCTGACGAACTAAAGAAGAAGGAAAGGGAATCAAGCCGCATCGAAAACGAAAGAAATCCGAAAGGAAAGAAACTCAAATAAACGATCGGTGCCGACAAAGGTGTTACAGGCAGCATTCCAAAAGCCCCTCGGGGTGGCGAAGTGTTGCAGGTAAGAGGCCGCAGGTGGCAAAGTCCGCAAGGGCAGCGAAACACCGGGTCATGGTCAGCTACGGAGAACTTGATGCCACTGTGATGCTACGGCAAAGCAGCGGTTGGAAAACGGGAGATCAAATCGAAAGAGGCGGCTTCCGTTTTCTGTTTTTATACACATTCCTCATCCGTTATGATGTTTTGTTCGGGCAGTTTGAAACTAATTTTCTATTTTTAACCCGGTAATGAAAGAGGTTAAAAGCAAAGCCAACGGCAGGAGCAAAATATTTGTATTGGACACATCGGTCATTTTATACGACCATGATGCATTCCGCAACTTCCAGGAACATGATGTGGCCATCCCCATCCAGGTTTTAGAGGAACTGGACAACATGAAGAACGGGAACGAGACCCGTAACTTTGAAGCGCGAGGCTTTATCAGGCTGATGGATGAGTTTTCGAAAAACAACCTCATCAGCCACTGGCTACCGCTTGAAGGCGCCAACAAGGGGCATTTTAAAGTAGTGCTCGACAAAAAAACCGATACCGATGCCGAGGATATTTTTGGCAGCGACAAGGTTGACAACCGAATACTGAACGCGGCGTTGAGCTTACAGCACGATAACCCCGACAAGAAGGTTATCCTGGTATCGAAAGATATCTGTTTGCGGCTAAAGGCAAAAGCTTTGAACCTGCACGCTGAGGATTACGAAACGGGCAAGATAAAGAACCTCGAGCAACTGTATACGGGAAAGGCTATCATCAATAAGGTGCCCGATACCTTGCTGACCGAGTTTACCAAAAATGGTGTTTTAAGTGCCGATGTGCTACCCGGCGAACTGCAGAACAACCACTTTTATATTTTGCATGGCAAGCGCAAGTCGTTGCCGGCGTTTTATAACGGGCAGAGCAGGCAGTTGGAAGAGGTGGTTGAGCAGCCGGTGTTCAATATCAGTCCGAAGAACATAGAGCAGTCTTTCGCGATCCATGCTTTGCTGAACCCTAATATTAAACTGGTGAGCATACAGGGCAACGCGGGAACGGGCAAAACTTTATTGGCATTGGCCAGTGCTTTGGAGCAGCGCAAAAACTTCAGGCAGATATATGTAACGCGGCCAATTGTGCCGTTGAGTAATAAAGACATCGGCTTTTTACCGGGCGATGTAAAATCGAAGATTGACCCTTACATGGCCCCTATTTGGGATAACCTGAAGTTTATAAAGGACCAGTTTGGCGATGATGAGAAGATGCAGGGCAAGATAGATGAACTGGTTACCAACGATAAAATATCGATAGCACCGCTGGCTTTTATCCGCGGACGTACTTTGACAAAAATATTCTTTATTGTAGACGAGGCGCAGAACTTGACCCCGCACGAGATAAAGACCATCATATCGCGCGCAGGCGAGAACAGCAAGTTTGTTTTCACCGGCGATATATACCAGATAGACACGCCCTACCTGGACGCGGAAAGCAATGGCCTCTCCTACCTGATAGACAAAGCGAAGAGCCATCCGCTTTATGCGCACATCACCCTGCAAAAAGGTGAGCGCAGTGAGTTGGCCAATTTGGCTACCGAGTTGCTTTAGATAGAGTCAGGAATCAAGAACCGAGAATCAAGAAAGGGTGACCTGCCTTAAACCAAGATGGCGTCGGTTATCTTGGCGATATCGCCGCTCACTTTCGTGATGAACCCGAGTTGTTCTTTTAGCAGGTGCGAATCCATGGTGGCCTCGGGCGATGGGATGACGGTTACCGGCATTGCGCCCAATTTGGGAATTTCGGGGATATCGTTGTGCACCTTTTTTACGGTCTCGTTCAGGATGTTGATGGCCCGCTTGATGAGCTTTACATTTTCGGGATGGACGTGGTCGACAGGTTTGTTTAACAGCGTAGACGCCACCGTGCCGATATAAGAAGTGAGGATATGGTTGAGCACGACGAACTTGTGCAATTCTTTAAGGTGTTGCTGGCGTTTTTTGGGTTCGGATGTCATCCGCTCGAAAGCTGCCGAAAGGTTGGCTGATTTTACATAGATATCTTTACGGGCCAGTTTGTATTCGGTGGTATTGATGTTCTTACCCGACAGGGTTTCGGCAACTTTTAGCAGATAGTTGATATTGGCCACCAAAACGTCGCTCAGATTTTTGCGAATTTGGTCGAACTCCCAAGTGGGGAAAATAAAGTAGCTGGAAATAAATGCGGCTGCCGACCCGACGGCGGTATCCAGAATGCGTTCTTCAACCACGTTGCCAATGCCCAGAAACCTGAACAGGATGAGGACATAGGGTGTCATCAAAAAGACGCTAACCACATAGTTTACGCGTTGAAAGCTGTACGCACCTACCATACACACCGTGAGTATGATGAACAAGGCGGTGCTGTCTTTTACGAGATAGAGCGTGAGGAGCCCCAATACGCCACCGCCGATGGTACCTATGAGGCGTTGATAGTTGCGTTGTTTGGTAAGGCTGAAACCGGGTTTCAGGATAACGATGATGGTGAGCAATATCCAATAGCTGTGATGCCCTTGTGTGATGGTTTTTGCGGCAATGAAGCCGACGAGGCAAACAAAGGCCACCCTGATGGAGTGTTTAAAGATGGATGAACTGAGCGACAGGTTGTCGAGATATATCTGTGGGTCGTACTCCTGATGGTTGACGAAGCGGGAATACTCTACATCGTTTTTGGCATCTGTCAGTTCGACCGACTTGGAATCGTGGTAGTTGTAGATATTGATAACCTGTTGGTTAAGGTTGCGGATGTTGATGAGGATTTTTTTAAGCACCAGGGTACTTACCTCTTTATTGGCGTCGGCAATGGCATCAATTTTTGTTTTGAGGCGCTCAAGTTCAGGGTTAAGATCGGTTAGGTGCAGGTAACGGGTATTGGATTGTATGGCGAAGGCGATATTGTCCAACTCATCGGCCACATGTTCAATAGCTTTGCCCATTTGTTCGAGGATGCCTGTTTTTTCGAAACGTTGATGCAAGGCTTGATAGTCGTAGTGAGTGGCCATCATCGCCTCGAACATGTCAACCTCGTCGACAAAAGCGAGGATGAGCAAGCGGCCGGTATGGGTAGATTCTTTGACCATCATGCGGCTTTTGAACAAAAGTTCGCGCACGGCATCCTGGTTTTGGCTCACGTGTATTTGCTGCGATATCAGCTTGTGGTAGTTTTCGTCGATATCTGCCCCGGGCCTGTAAAAATCGGCTTTTATCCGGAGGAATTTGGCGACGTCCATGAGGTTTTCGCCAAGGGCCTGTTGTGCCGCGCGGTAAGGCCTGATGCTGAAGAAAGCAATGCTCAGCAACATATACCATACCCCGCCGGCCAAAATGGTTGCGCTGTAACCTAACACCTGCGTTGGCAAAAGGGCTTTGTCCATCATCAGTATCATGATGAGCAAACAGGCGGTGCCAACTGATGCCGCCCTGTTGCCATAAACAGTGAACATCGAAAAGATGAAAGCGAACGTCACGATTTCGGTACCCAAGGTGAATACGTTCATCCGGGCGAAGCCTGTAACTATCGCCACAACAAACATCAGCAGGTTGCACACCAGCATGCCGTTGCGTTTGTGATAAACGGGCCCGGGGTTGTCTGAACCGCTAACGCAAAGTGCACCTAATGAGAGGGTAAGGCCGGTTTCTAAATGGCCAAACCGGGCAAAAACGAGCGAAGGCAATAAAACGCCAAAGGTTATGCGCAGGCCATCAGAAAAATATTGGCTGTAAAAAAAGTTCTGAATGTTGCGCCCTTGTTTTTTCATATGTAATGATTGTACGAAGATATAACATCTTAGGTACCCGAAAAAAATATCAATTGATGGTAAAATCGATAAAAAGTATATTAATTTGGTAGCATTTATAAATAAAGCATTAAAATTTCAATCGTTTTAACTATTTTCAGCCTTTGTTACAAAAAGTGCAAAAAACAGACCCGATTACAGTCAAACTACTATCAGCTATATGACATCAGTTTTAAAACTCAGCCAAAAAGAAACCGCCTTTAATCAGGAAGTAGTTACCCGTTTTGAGTTGTATAACAGTCTGTTTTTGACCCTGCCCTTTTATCAGGTTAAAGACACCGGTATATTGTTGCCTTTTTTCAGTTCGCACTGCGAGCAAGGTGCGGCTGAAGAACTTTCGCCCGTAGCGATAATAAGAGGCTTTTTTGAAAAGTATGTACCCGATATAGACCGTGAAGAACGTTTGAACCGTTTGTTCCGCTTCATACAATATATTGAACGTCAGGTGGTATTGTTCGACTCAATTGAAGATGCTGCTTTTAGTAAATTAGGCTATACTGAAGATGGTGGTACGGTTAAAGGGTTGGTACAGCAAGCTACCGCCCGCGACCAGGTGCGCGCCAGCATCAGCGAAAAGCTGCAAAAATTCTCGCTGCGATTGGTATTGACCGCCCACCCTACTCAGTTCTACCCGGGTCCGGTATTAGGTATCATGACCGACCTTAGCGAGGCTTTGAAGCATGATGATATTAACTCGGTAAACCTGCTTTTACAGCAATTGGGCAAAACGCCGTTTTTCAATAAAACGTCGCCAACGCCGGTGGACGAGGCCGTTAGCCTTGCCTGGTTTTTAGAGAACATATTTTACTATGCCGCGGGTTCTATCCAAACCAGTTTGGACGAAGAATTTGACCTGCCTGAAGATGCCGGACACCAGACTATTGAGCTTGGTTTTTGGCCGGGCGGCGATAGGGACGGCAACCCGAATGTAACCGTTCAAAGTACAGAGGCTGTTGCGGCGCATTTGCGCAAAGCGCTTTTCAGATGCTATTACCGTGAGTTCAGGACGTTAAAAAAACGAATCACTTTCCGTGGAGTGAACCAAGCCATGAGTGCGCTCGAAAAAGTATTCTACCACAACGCGTATAATGATAACCCTAAACCTACCAATCAGCAAGCCGAAATTTTAGGCCACCTGTTTACGGTAAAGGAGGTTTTAACTAACGATAACTATTCTTTATTTGTTGAATTGGTCGACAGCTTAATACGTAAGGTGAGGTTATTTGGCTGTTATTTTGCTACGCTTGATATCAGGCAGGATAGCCGTATACTACGTAGCGTGCATAAATATTGCTTTGAAAAAGACCCCGAAGGTACCTTAGGCCAGCCAGGCTATTTTACACTTCATGAAGAAAACAAGCTAAAAGCTATACAGTTTACCGAAATCGACTTTAAGCCATCGGATGATGCCGATAGCATGGTAAAAGATACGTTGGGTACCATTCGGCTGATGAAAGAGATACAACAGGCCAGCGGCGAAAAAGCATGTCAGCGCTTTATCATCAGCAATTGCCAACAAGCATCGGATATTTTGCAGTTGATGAACCTCTTCCTATGGTCGGGATGGAAAAAAGAGACGCTGAGCGTTGATTTTATGCCCCTATTCGAGACGGTGAACGACCTCACGGTTGCTGCCAAAGTAATGGAGCGCCTGTACACTCATCCGTTCTACAAAGAACACCTGCAAAGGCGCAGAAACAAGCAAACTATTATGCTGGGCTTTTCGGACAGTACCAAAGACGGCGGCTATTTGATGGCCAATTGGTCGATATACAAAGCCAAGGTCGAGTTGACTGCCAAAGCGCTGGAATACGGTATCAGCCTGGCATTTTTCGATGGTCGCGGTGGCCCGCCTGCACGTGGCGGCGGCAAAACGCACCGCTTTTACTCGTCGATGGGAAAAGAAATTGCCAATGACCATATCCAGCTGACTGTACAAGGCCAAACCGTTAGTTCGCAATACGGTTCGTTGGATACCGCCCGCTTCAATATGGAGCAACTCATCAATGCGGGCATTGTATCAGCCTTAAACCCTGACACCAACGACCTGATTGATGACGCGCACAAAAGCCTCATCTCTAAAATGGCCGAAATAAGCCATGGCGCCTTCATGGAATTGCGCGAGCATCCCTTGTTTCTGCAATACCTTGAAAAGATGAGCCCGTTAAAGCTCCTCTCCAACATCAACATCAGTAGTCGCCCCACTAAGCGTAACGCCGGCACGGAATTGAAGCTCGAAGACCTTCGTGCCATCAGCTTTGTAACCTCCTGGAGCCAGTTAAAACAGAATATACCCGGTTTTTATGGTGTGGGCACCGCTTTACAGCATATGAAGGATGCCGGAAGCTGGGAAGGCTTAAAGGAACTGTATCGTGTATCGGGCTTTTTTAAGACCATGATTGACAACTGTATGATGTCGATGTCGAAGTCCGACTTCCGCATTACAGCTTATCTGGTCAACGACCCAACTTTTGGCGTGTTTTGGACTAAGTTAAAAGCCGAATTTGAACTCACCCGCGAGTTGCTGCTGTCGTTAACCGACAGCGACGTGCTAATGCAGGAATACCCGGTAGAACGCAAATCCATCGCCATACGCGAGAAGGTGGTATTGCCATTGGTAATACTCCAACATTTTGCCTTACAGCAATTGAATACCCTGCCACCCGACGACAAGTTCTACGCGGTATATAACAAGCTGGTTGTGAGGACTGTATACGGAATAGTGAATGCTGGCCGAAATCTGGCTTAAGCCAAAACCCCTTAAAAACGAAAACGGAAGCCGCATCTTTCGAGTTGAACTTCCGTTTCTTCTTCGCGGCTTGCCATAGCTCCCCGGAAGTTACCAAGTTTTGTGTGCTTAACCCAGATTCGATCCTGCTCTGTCCTTTCGGTCTTCGCGATCCGGCAATCATGCCTCCTTCTTTCACTGCTTTGCCCCATAGAGTGCTGCAATGTTTCCGTAGTGCCCTTATCGGCTATCTCATTTTTTGTAGGTGGCCTCACGGCTCCTGTTTCTTGTTCGATTTTGAATATCTTCTTTTGCTCCTTAGTTCGTCCGAAGACTCCCCCGATTCAATTTCTGATTTTCTTGCCAGGCTGTTAAAGTACGTCGTTCTTGATAATTCTAAGGTAGTGATTATATCCTTACCGTCAAGAAAAAAACGACTCGATTTATGAACCGGTTGTTAACACAAAAACTATAGTTATTAACAGCCTTTGTTAATAACTATAGGCCACAGCGCTCAAAAATCGGTCTTTTATCCCTTCAGCAAGAGCTTATCAACATCTATAAAAATCCACAATAGAATTGGTGATTTGAACGTTTTCGCTTGGTGTAAATTCTTGTTTTGAAAAAAAGTACTTGAAATTATTTCAAGCCGCCCCTTTTTCTACTTAAGACGCTACCACTTCCTCCAACTTCTTTCCCGGCCTGCCATTCTTAAACGCTTCCCTTGGTTTCAGGCCCAACAGTTCAAGCATGGCCATATCATCGCTAAAGCTTGGGTTGGGTGTGGTCAGCAGCTTCTCACCGGCAAATATCGAGTTGGCACCCGCCATAAAGCAAAATGCCTGCTCAACCGTGCTCATTTCGGTACGGCCGGCAGAAAGGCGTACTACCGATTTCGGCATAACTATCTTAGTCGTCGCTATCATCCGCACCATATCCCATATCGAAACACGGGGCTGATCCGCCAAAGGCGTTCCCTTTACAGGGACCAAGGCGTTGATGGGCACCGATTCCGGGTGTTGTGGCAGGTTTGATAAGGTTTTGAGCATCGATATGCGGTCGGCATCCGTTTCGCCTAAGCCAATGATACCGCCACTGCATACGGTGATATGCGCTTTGCGCACGTGTTCCAGGGTTTGCAAGCGTTCATCATAACTGCGGGTAGTGATAATGCGTTTATAATCTTCTTCCGATGTATCCAAATTGTGGTTATAGGCATATAAACCTGCATCAGCTAAACGCTGTGCCTGGCTTTCGGTTAGCATACCCAGGGTACAGCAAACCTCCATCTCCATTTCGTTAACGGCCTTTACCATATCAATCACTTTGTCGAAATCACGGTTATCGCGAACTTCGCGCCAAGCGGCACCCATGCACAGGCGCGATGCTCCACCGGCCTTCGCTTTTTGCGCTGCCGCAACTACCACTTCTTTGGGCATCATGGCATGTACGTCAACACCTGTGTTGTAACGGGCGGCTTGCGGGCAATATGCACAGTCTTCAGGGCAGCCGCCGGTCTTTATCGATATCAGCGAACTGATTTGCACCTCGGCATAATCTTTGTTTTCGCGGTGTATGGTTGCCGCGCGATAAACCAGGTCTAATAAAGGGCTATAGTATATTTCAGAAATTTCTTCGGTGGTCCAGTTGTGTCTAACTTCGGTCATGGTATAAAATTATGTAGCCTCAAAAATATAAAAAAAACTATGTTTCAATGTGCAAATGAGTAAATGTGCGTATGTGCTGATAAGGTAACGGCAAATTATAAACGCTATGGGTAATTATGGGTATATTTAGTTTTGTTTTTTCTTTCATCCTTGCTCCTTGTTCTTTTATCGGCAAATCAAGGCAACAGTTTCCATTCAATATCCGGGTGTTTCTCGCTCCCCGATTGTCTTGTTAAATTGGTCTTAAGTTTCGTAAAATCGTCAAAAAAGCCACAATTGCGCAAATAAAACAGGTTACCCTTTACCCCGCCGCTATAATCTTTACGGTAATTGATGTTGGCCGTGGCATCCCCTGTAAAAACAGCATCGGTTACCGGGAACCATTTACCCGAATCATCCACCATCCACTCATTGCCAAAAAACACCTTACGCGTAACATTGCCCATTTCGGGCTCAAAGTTCTCCAAAAAGGAGTGCAGGCCTTTTAAATAGGTTACTGTTTGCGGCCGCCTAAAGCTCGCCATTGGTTGCCAGGCACTTTCGGCTTTCTCTTTAAAATAGGCTGTAAATATCGTCGTCCTGGTAGCTGCATCAGGTTCGGCGTGCATCAAAAAGCAATAGGTTTTACCTGCTTTCCAGGGATACACCAGGTAGCTTTGTCCGCCCGACCCTTCGCCCCCAAACTCGCCCGAATGCACCAGGGCGCCCTTGGTCAGCATTTTTATTTTGAGACTGTCCGGCACTTTGTTTTTGTCGTCCGTACTAAACGGGCTCCACACCGAAAACAGCAGGCGCCGCTCGGTTGCCGAATTGACCTGCATCCCAAAATACCCAACCGAAAACCCATCGGCCATAAAATAAGAGCCGATTACGTCATCGCCCGGTTTTACCGTAACCTCGTTATAAAACCACTCCACCTTGCCCGTTGTGCCGGCCGGCACCTTATAGCTTAAATGCACCGAAGGCCCCCTGTGCCCCCAATAGTAATAATTACCCTCATTATTTTTTACGTACGCCGCGCCTTTTAATAAGGCCGTACCGCTCAATACAAAATCCGACACATCTGCAAAAACAGTACCTGTTTTAAATAGCCCCACCAATTTAAGCCGCCGGTAACCGGGTTGAACGACGGCAATCTTACCAAAATTAACAACCGTAGTATCCTTGCCCCTTACTGTTTTTATAAACCGCTGTTTACCTGCTATCAGCATCAGTTTACTTTGGCCATCGGGCACCAATAACCTTACCGATATATCTAAACTACCCGCAGCCTGCAGGTAAACATAAACACTCAACGTATCCCCTTTTGCCGACCAGCCGCTCAAACCCTTATCACCAATTACCGCCCTCGCGCCCTTGTTGAGCCAGCCATTGCCGCCAACAGGTACTTTAATAGCGCTATCGGGCTTTAAAACCGTTTCAGCTGACGCGTGCGCAGCAAACAAGAGTACAAGTATGAAACTGATTGACGCTTTAACCGATTTCCTTAACATCACTATGGGTATTTATGGGTGTTGATTGAATGTGCGAATGAGTAAATGTGCTCCCGATAGCTATCGGGATGCAAATTAAAAATGAATTAATGATCAATGACTCAATCACGAAATACATGGGTATTTATGGGTGTTGTATTAATGTGCGTATTTGTAAATGTGCAAATTAAAAATGACTTAATGCCTCGATGACCTAATGGCAAAAAATATGGGTAAATATGGGTGTTTCATTTTTTTCTTAATTCTCGGTTCTTGATTCTAAAATAACGCTTTACGCTCCGCTCCTTGCGCTCTGCGCCATTCCATACAATATAGCGAAAAATTTCCGCAAATAAAAATCCCGAATAGCAATTCGTGAATTTTTAACTATGTTTAACATAAATAACAATTTATGAAAAAGTACTTCTTACTAGCCATCTTACTTTTCGCCAATATCAGTTTGAAAGCGCAAAATACAGTTGCCATAACCGATACAAATGCTGTGTATACCGCCGTTGAGGTTCAACCTGTACCGACCAATGGCAGCGCAGCGTTTTACAAATACATTACCGACCATATCCAATACCCTGCAAGAGAAAAAGCGGACCATGTGCAAGGCAAGGTAATCATGCAAGTTGTCGTTGAAAGAGATGGCAGCCTGACGGATATTAAAGTAGTGCGCACGCCTGCCGAAGCGTTGGGCATAGAAGCTGTACGGGTAGTAAAGGCAGCCGGAAACTGGACACCCGGTACACAAGGCGGCATAAAACGGCGTGTGCAATATTTTATCCCGGTAAATTTTGTTTTATGATAGGATGAAAAAGTGTCTACTATTTTTGTTTTTTACCGGCATTTTGACCAGTACCCAAGCCCAATTGGCCATTATCAATGACCCCGACGGTTTTGTAAATGTAAGAAAAGGCAAAGGAGCAAATACCGAAATAGTTGACAAATTATATGAAAACCAAATATTTTCATACGACAGTGAAAGCATAAAAGACTTGTGGGTGAAAGTTCTCTTCGAAAACACTTGTTTTACAGATTATACTACCGGTAACATAAAAAAAGTAGGCAGTGCACCCTATGCACCCACTGAAGGTTACATTTACAGTAACAGGTTTATTCCGATTGAAAACCTGCCACATATAGATAAGGCGATAAATCACCGTCAGGTATCTATAAATAAAGTTATCATTAAAAACGACTCCCTGTTACTAACTTTAACAACTAAGGCCTTTATCGTTAAAGAGCATAAGATAACCAAAAGCGGTTCATGTTCAAATTGCGATGCGGGTATTGCAAAAATAGATGGCAGGCAGTTTTATGGTACAGACGAGAATATGCCACATAACGAATTAAGTGGCATATCTCTAAAAATACACGGACAGGTTGTCGACATACCGCCGTATAGCTACAACGACTTGTTTGAACCAAATATAAATAGTATGAATGTTTACTTTGATAAAAAGGGGAATATATACCTATATATGAGTCAAAATAGTGATGGAGCGGGTTCTTACAGCGCAGTTTGGCTGATAAAAAATCGAAAATTGGTCAGCCGTTATATCGACATCTCAAACGATTAAATGCCCCTCACCGCTTCCACTCGCTCAACGTCGTTTCTTCCTTCGCATCGGTCGGGCTTTCAAAATCAATCTTATAACCATCAGGGTCGGTAAAAGCGCATACCCACATACCGTTGCCTACAAAGGGTTCTTTAGGGTTTAGTCCTTTTGCAAGAGCATCATCATAAATGGCCAGCGCATCGGCACATTGAAAACAAACCGATACGCCTTCGCCCTTTTTGCCTAAAGGTTTAAAGCCGATAACGTGCTCCTGCAGCATAATGGCCGCCCCACCTATCGCCAGCCAGCACCAGGCCAGTTTGCCGTTGTTTATCCATTTGTTTTGCATCTCAAAACCCAGCCCATCCACGTAAAAACGCAGCGAAGCCTGTATATCGGCCACCATAAAAAAGGGTACGGCCTGCTTTACATTGCTGTTCATGATGTTTGTTTTTGTTGGATTAAAATTAGGTATTCAATATGATATTTTACATCCTGCGCTCGTTTGTAACGAGTGCTTATTATAGTTTAACGTTTTCAACGCCCCCTAATTTGTCGTAATCCACCCTTTTTTTTAAATCTATATTTCAATAAGTTTGTGCAATTAAACACCAATAACATGCGAAGATTAGTTTCATTTATGCACGTCTCGCTCGACGGGCGTACCAATAGCGCCACAGGCGGCCTCGAATGGGTAAACATCAGCGATGAATTGTTCGAATACTCCGAAAAGCAAAGCGCACAGTCAGACCTGGCCCTGTACGGCCACGGCACCTTCCAAATTATGGATGCTTACTGGCCCACCGCTGCCGACGCGCCCGATGCCAGCAAGCACGCTATCAACCATGCCGCATGGTACAAAACGGTCGATAAAGTCATCATATCCACAACGCTGCCCCCTTCCAACGACCCTAAAAAGACCGTTGTTAGCACCGACGTGCCGGCCTATATCAACAAACTAAAACAACAGCCCGGTGCCGATATCGTCATGTTTGGCAGCCCAACGCTTGTCCGCTCGCTAATGCAAGATAATTTGATCGACGATTATTGGTTGTTTTACAACCCCATCATCCTCGGTGTGGGCACTCCTCTTTTCGGGGATTTAAAAACGTCCATCAAGCTTAAATTGGCCGAAAGCGTAATGTTAAAAAACGGAGTGGTGGGTATGCACTATGTAAAGGAATAAGTCTAAAGAACCGGGTGGTCCTTCATTCATCTTCAGGTTAAAACAAAGAGGCTCGACAACTTTTAAAAAAGTTGTCGAGCCTTTAAATTATATATTAACTATTTGTCCGTTGAAACAACAATTACATCCTCGTCATGGTAATAACAGCGGTAGCTGCATCGGCCTGATAGGTTACACCATTGATGGTATAAGTTAACAAACCTGTAGCCGAAACACCTGAGCCGGTAAGCGTTACGGTATTATTGCTATTGGTAAAATTGGTTTGAAAGGTTTGTGTATACCCTTGGGCCGTCATGCTCAGGGTGGTGTTATTGTTCGACGAAAGAAAAGTGCCATCTGTTTCGGTATAGTTATTTGCTATAACATAGGTGTAATTGGCCAATACGCCGGTACTGCGAAACTCAACATAGTTATTGGTGTTAACCGGGATGCTTTTTTGAGCAACTTGCGCACCCGAAACAAATAAAGTAACCACTTCCGATTGTTGTTTCCAATCGCCCACTATCGGGTTGGCCGGATCGGGTTGAGTTAATACTATAGTGCCTTTATCGCACCCTGCAATAAGTACCGCGAAGAGCAATACTAATGGTAATAATCTTTTCATATCAATTGTTTAATTTTAAATAGGGTTTTAAATGGCTTGTTATACGGTATGATAAACGATATTGTTTCAACTACTATTCAGAAGCACGTTCCGGGTCATTTGCATCACGATAGCTATCGGGACACATTTAAACCTTTGCACATCCAGTGCAATCGTTCCCGTTAATAATTACGGTTAATCATGACAGTTATTCATTTCGCATTATTTACTTTTAGCGCCGTAAACCAATTATTTATACAAAATGCAATTGAATAAAAGCTCTTATCCGGCCTACAAAACATTCCCCGAAAAGGTATTACAATTTGGCGAAGGCAACTTTTTACGCTGCTTTGTCGACTGGATGTTTAACGAATTGAATAAAAAAGCCAACTTTAACGGCTCGGTAGTGGTAGTGCAGGCCATCCCTCAGGGTATGGTTGATATGCTGAACGAACAAGACGGTTTGTACACCCTTTACATGCGCGGTCTTAAAAACGGTAAAGCCGAAAGCACCCACGAAACCATCAACGTCATCAGCCGTGGTATTAAAGTATACGAGCAATATGCTGAGTATTTAAAAACTGCCGAAAACCCCGATATGCGCTATGTCATATCGAATACCACAGAATCGGGTATTGCTTACGATGACACTGACCTGCCAACAGCTACCCCGCCAAACTCGTTCCCGGCAAAACTGGCTGTTTGGTTAAAGCACCGCTACGATACCTTTAAAGGCGATGCATCAAAAGGTATGCACATTATCCCTTGCGAGCTGATCGAGAAGAATGCCGATAACTTAAAACGCATTATACTACAATTGTCAGAAAAATGGGGTTACGAAGCCGCTTTTGTAAACTGGTTAAACACAGCATGTACCTGGAGCAATACTTTGGTGGATAGGATCGTTCCCGGCTACCCACGCGAGCGCATGCCCGAAATTACTGCCGAATTAGGCTATACTGATAATCAGGTAGTTGAAGGTGAGCACTTCCACCTTTGGGTGATTGAAGCGCCTGAAAGTCTGCAAAAAGAACTGCCCTTCCCATCTATTGGTCTCAATGTGTTATACGTTAAGGATGTTACGCCTTACCGCACACGTAAAGTAAGGATACTGAACGGCGTACACACTACGCTGGTACCTGTTGCTTACCTTTACGGGATAGATACCGTGCGCGAAGCAGTAGAACACCCTGTAGTGGGTAAATTTATCAAAGCGGCAACGTTCGATGAGATATGCCCAACTTTAGATCTTCCTGACGAAGAATTACAGCAGTTTGCTGCCGAAGTAATGGACCGTTTCCGTAATCCATACATCAAACACTTGCTCATGAGTATTTCATTAAACTCATGGTCAAAGTTCGAAACCCGTGTATTACCGTCGGTTTTAGAGTATATCAAACGCAAAGGCACTATTCCGCAACATTTGGCGTTCTCTTTGGCATCAACCATCGCTTTCTACAAAGGCAAACGCGGCGAAGAAACCATCGCCCTGAACGACGACCCTACCCTCTTGGCTTTAATGAAAGATACCTGGGCAAAAGCCGATGGTAGCGATGCTTCGTTAAAAACCGTTGTAACCGATATTTTAGGTTTGGAAAAGAACTGGAAAATGGACCTGAACAAAGTTGCAGGCTTAACCGATGCGGTTACCAGACACCTCATCAATATTGAAAAATTTGGCATGCAAAAAGCCATCGAAATGATATAAGTAAAAAGAATGAAAGAACTCATTAAAATCAATTCGCGCGACAACGTTGTTATTGCTTTAAGAAACTTCACGGCAGGCGAAACTATCAACGTTGACGGCAAAAACATCGTTTTGTTGAACGATGTGGAAAAAGGCCATAAAATAGCCCTAACTGATATTGCCGAAGGCGGCGATATCACCAAATACGGCTATCCTATTGGTAAAGCTACTCAAGCCATCAAAACCGGCGAGCACGTACACGTACACAACGTACGCACCAAACTGGGCGAAGTATTTGATTACAGCTACAACCCGCATTTTGCCGAATTGCCGCATAAGGATAAACACCTTACCTTTAACGGCTACCGCCGTAAAAATGGCGAAGTGGGCATCCGTAACGAAATCTGGATTGTACCGACCGTAGGTTGCGTTAACGGTATTGCTGAACAAATTATCCGTGAGTTTAAAGCCGAGGTTAACCCTACCGGTATTGATGGCATGGAAGTGTTTAAACACAACTACGGCTGCTCACAACTGGGCGACGACCACGTAAACACCCGCCAAATTTTAGGCGATATTGCCATGCACCCCAATGCCGGCGGCGTATTGGTATTAGGTTTAGGTTGCGAAAACAACAAAATCGACGAGTTTGCCGACTCACTGGGCGATTTCGACCGCAGCCGCATCAAATTCATGTCAACCCAAAAGGTACAGGATGAAGTGAGCGACGCTATTGCCTTGCTAAAAGAGATTTATGCTGAGGTAAGCAAGGACGTACGCGAACCTGTTTCGCTATCCGAACTGAAAGTGGGCTTAAAATGCGGTGGCTCCGATGGTTTATCGGGTATTACAGCCAACCCATTGGTAGGTTATTTTTCCGATTTCCTGATCAGCCAGGGCGGTACTACCACTTTGACTGAAGTACCTGAAATGTTTGGTGCCGAAACCATCCTGATGGACCGTTGCATCAGCCCCGAAGTGTTCGACAAAACAGTACACCTTATCAACGATTTCAAACAATACTTCATCGACCTTAAACAACCCATCTACGAAAACCCTTCACCGGGTAACAAGGCAGGCGGTATCACTACCTTGGAAGATAAATCGTTAGGATGTACCCAAAAAGGCGGTATTGCCACTGTGGTAGATGTACTAAAATACGGCGAACGCCTGCATACCAAAGGTTTAAACTTGTTAAGCTCGCCGGGTAACGACCTGGTATCTACCACAGCTTTAGGGGCATCGGGTTGCCACATGGTATTGTTTACCACTGGCCGCGGTACACCCTTCGGTAGCTTTATCCCTACCTTAAAGATATCGACCAACTCCGAGTTGGCTAAGAACAAACCCCACTGGATAGACTATAATGCAGGCCCTTTGGCTGAAGACAAAACTTTCGACGAAGGCTTGGAAGAATTGGTCGACAAGATCATCCGTATTGCCAACGGCGAAAAAGCCAATCACGAGCGCGCCGGCTTCCGCGAAATCGCGATATTTAAAAGCGGTGTAACATTATAAAGGGTTTCAATCCTAAACCATTTTTTTTAGGGGCTGTTCCGTTTGGAACGGCCTCTTTTGTTAGTTATAAACATTTAAAATCCGACACAAAAAAAAATATTTACCTCTGAAATGCCTGGCTATAGATATGACAGCGGATGACTATATAACTAAAAAACATTAAACTTGTTCTTTCGTTTCAATCTTAGTATCAGCCAATATGAAAACACAACACGTTATAACCGGCCATGCCGATGAGAAAGTTTGGAAAGAGATTGGCCTCGACCTTAGCAAAGAAGAAAACCAATTTGAATACGATATTGTTATCGACAAAAACCACCATAAAGTCAATCTTGATATAGAAATTGATATTGGGGGTGGTTTTGAGAGCGGCTATTCATCAACCGTATTTGCAGCGCAACTGCCCGAAACAGATTTTAAGTTTGCCATGCACGAGGAGCATTTTATTGATGAAGTAGGCAAGTTTTTTGGTATGGAAGATGTTGTTATCGGCTATCCGGAGCTCGACAAGCACCTCATCATTAAAACCAACGACGCGGCTAAGATGAAATACCTTTTTAGCAATCCCAAGGCCCGGGCCGTATTCGAAAAGTTGACGAACTTTCATTTTGGTGTGGTAAAACGCCATATTATTCACGTCGAGCTCAAAATGCCCTGCCTCGAGTTGTTTATAGACGAAGCCATTACCGACCCGCCAACCTTAAAAAAGCTGTACGACGCCTTTTACAGTA
Organism: uncultured Mucilaginibacter sp.; assembly: GCF_903893715.1. Taxonomy (GTDB): domain Bacteria; phylum Bacteroidota; class Bacteroidia; order Sphingobacteriales; family Sphingobacteriaceae; genus Mucilaginibacter. The sequence goes on along the minus strand of NZ_CAITNG010000152.1, from coordinate 23,870 downwards.
TCCTTGTTCATATTTAAATTAAATATCGAATATCGAACGCCGAAGTATTTCAAAATTCAGCATTCATTATTGGGTGTTCGATATTAAATTCTCTTCTCCTCCTTTAGTTGGCCGAAGGGGCTATTTAATCCACCCATTCGCTTTCATCCAATCCTGCGCACGGTCAATCCAATGGCCGGTATTGGTATCGTTAATGCCAAAGCCATGCCCGCCTTTGGGGTAAATATGCATTTCGGCAGGTATGCCGTTCTTTAACAGGGCCTGGTAAAACACAATACTGTTTTGCACTTTAACCGTACGGTCATCTTCGGCATGCACTATAAATGTTGGGGGCGTTTGTTTGGTAACCTGCAAATTGGCCGAGTACTCCCGCTGCAATTCGGGCGAAGGGTTTGGCCCAAGTAAATTATCCCTCGAGCCTTTGTGCATCAGGCTATCGCTCAAATCCATTACCGGATAGCCCAATATCATAAAACTGGGCCGCAGGTTGGTGTTTTCTTTGTTTTCGATAACGGGCTTGTTAAAATGTGTCCCCGCAGTTGATGCCAAATGCCCGCCAGCCGAAAAGCCTATTATCCCAACTTTAGCCGTATCAACCCCCCATTCCGCTGCGCGCATCCGTACTATTTTGATGGCGGTTTGCGCATCTTGTAAAGGGCCAATTGTTTTGTTTACCATATAGGCGTCGCTAGGTATCCGGTATTTCAATATAAAAGCCGCAACGCCCATTTTGTTAAACGCTGCTGCAATTTCGGTACCTTCATGGGTGTACGATGTATAGGTGTATCCCCCTCCGGGGCATATAATAACCGCTGTTCCATTGGCAATCTCTTTTGCGGGCAACCGCACCTCAAGTGTAGGTACCGATGTTTTAGCATTGCGCACATTGCCCCCTTTATCAACCGTTTTTACCTCCGGGTCGGGCACGTCAATCGAGTTGGGTATTTTTCCGCTGTAAAGCGGGATAACAGTTTGCGCAGTAGCGCTAAATATAGCGGTCGACATAAATGCAAATGCGATAATATAGTTTTTCATCGGGTTATAAAATTGGTGCTGCAAGCTAATTATTAAACCCCCAATTCGCAAATTTATGGCTTCAAAATATCCTTGTCGCGACTTAATGTACAGGCACATTACCTTTGCCGGCTTCCACATTATTTTTAATGTTACGCCTGCCAATCAATAAAATAAACAGGCCAAGTATGGATGATATGGTCATCACCGCAGCCAGCGGGACTAAGGAATAGCTTTTGGATATACCCTGCACCATCGTAGCCAACGAGCCGATACCCAACTGGATGGCCCCCATCAGTGCCGAAGCACTACCGGCGTTTTTGGCAAAGGGTGCTATGCTTAGTGCTGATGCATTCGAACTGATAAAGCCCAAACAGCATAAAAACAAAAACACAAAGGCTACCACCGTAGTCAGGTTCAAAAAACCACTTACCGCCAACAACACAAACACGATACCCGAAATTACCTGTACCGATAAGGCGGCAACAATGAGTTGTGCGCTGCTGTATTTACGCAAAGCCAGTGTATTAAACTGACTTGAAACCACAAACGCACCTGCCAGCAACGCAAACAGCAAGCTGAATTGCTGCTTGTTCAAATCAAAAATCTTCATGAATACCATGGGCGATGCGGCCACATACGCAAACAGCCCGGCAAATGCCAGGGCACCTGTAAGTGCATAGGTATAAAACTGCGGCACGGCCAATACCTTAATAAAATTGGCCATTATGGTATGCGGCTTTAACGATAGTTCGTGGTCTGGCTTGTAAGCGCTGGGCAAGCCATATATCACCGCAAAAAGTAGCAATATGGCAATGCCACCAAGTACAATAAAAACCGCGTGCCAGCCAAAAAAAGTAGTAACATAGCCGCCCACTGTCGGTGCAAGCAAAGGCGACAAGCCCACCACCAACATCAATAACGAAAATACTTTGGCATTCTCGGATATCGGGAACAAATCGCGAACCATGGCTACTGAGGTTACCGCAGCGGCGCAACTGCCCAATGCCTGCAACAGCCTTAACGCCACCAATTGATTGAGCGAAACCACAAATAAACACCCAAGCGATGCCACAATATAAATTACCAGCCCCACATACAAAGGCTTTTTCCTACCGAACCTGTCTAATAGCGGCCCATACAACAGCTGCCCTGCTGCCAAACCTATAAAATAACTGGTGAGCGATAACGATACTTCGTTTACCGTAGTATGCAGGTCTTTAGCTATCGCCGGAAATCCCGGAAGGTACATATCGATGGAAAATGGGCCCAAGGCAGTCAATAACCCTAATATCAGTATGCGAAAAAAATATTCGGCTTTAGTCATTTATACAGCCGACCAGAAAATTGCCGGCGGCACAAAGATGTAAAATATCCGTTAGGGCCTGTCTAAAAACAAGAATTTTTACACATAACGGGCAATATACTCCTGCTTCAGTTCGGCCAGGCATTTGGCGCAAAGGCAGCCATCAAATAGTTCGCTAATGTATTGCGTTTCGTTTAAATTGAGTTGTACAGTGGTACACTGGCATTTGGTGAAGGAGTTGGCCTTACATTCAAATGTAGTTCCGCAGCGGTCGCAGGCTATAATTTCATGTTTGGGATAATGGCTCATTGAGCGTTTTGGCGTTTAGAATACTTCGCCCAAATTTACGAAAAAGCCGCGCGAATTTTGTATGCCGAAACCATAGTCAACGCAAAGATTGGTATTGGAATGTTTATTGATTTTTACACGGGCACCCAGGCCGCCGGCAGGGATAATATTGTTCAAATTATCGGATGGCGCACCGGGGGCCGGGGGGATAATATTGGTAGAATAATTTGCGGCGTTGCCAAATATTACCCCGCCCAACAAACCGTTTCGTGTTATCCCAAAGCGGTATTCGGCCTCCAGGTACAGCATGTGTTTACCCCTGAACCGGTTTATCGGGTAGCCCCGGCCGGTGTTGTTGTACATATCGGCACCGGTACTTGGCAAGTCGAGATATGGGGGTTTACCATCCAGAGTCAACCAATCGTAAGTCCACAGGGCTATCACATCATTTTTATGCTTAGTCAGCTTGAAATATTTGCGCGCATCGAGTGTCACTGTCGAGTAATCGGAGTTACTACCCAAAAACATATAATTATTTCGGAAAATTACATCCACAAAAGCACCTCCCAACGAATTTTCGGGGTTTGTGCGACTATCGTATAAAAAATTAAAGGTATAGCCCGATGAGGTGGTATTTGGCGATGAGGTTGTTTTAACGCCGGCATATATTTCATACTCCGTCAATATTGGCGTTTTATTTTTTCTTTTGGCCTGAACAATATCTTCTACAATGTTGTAATGTATATCCAGATCATAACCAATGCCCACATAAAAATTCGAAACAACCTTTCGCAGCAAGGTTTGGTATAACCTCAAATAGTTATAGGTAATTGGATCGGGCCTTTGGCTCGTGGTGGTATCGCCCAAACCGTAGGTAATATCAGGGTATTTTTCTATGCGGTAATCCGAAACAAATTTATAATTGTCGTGATCGGCCCATAGATTCGATTGCATAAAAAAAATGTTCTGGCTATGTGCATCATGCAGCGCCTGCATGTTGATTGTCGAAATGTTTGAGCTATTGTCTTTTTGTGTATTAAACGTCGCCACGCCGCTAAACCCAAACACAAAACCTGTCGATAAGGTATAACCTAACGTAGGTATCAATGCAATATTCACCCTTTTTGGCAATTTTCGTTCGTCGGGGTTTTTTACTTTGTCAAATAAACCATGAAAAATATCGATAATGTCACGTTGACGGGTAGAATCCAAAAGGAAATCAACGGAGCCACCAGAAGTTGAAGCAGTATGCCCGGAAGTAGCAGAAAACGATTCCTGTGCGGATGCGCGACCAATTAAAAGGAAGAAGAAAATCAGTAAAAATCCAACGCGCATAAATGTCTAATCAAATATAAATTTTTAAGGGAGCTTAATTAATTTGTGAGGAAAACGATCGCAAAACTATAAAAGTATTTGTAATCGTATTGTAACAAACTAATTATCTATTATCTGACTGTTTACGCACAATTTGGTTTAATGTTGCGGGGAATAATAGAGCTTTTTATAATTCGGCTCATACGGTTGACTGGTTTTTATAAGAAATTTCCTACCTTTGCACCCTCTAAATTCAAATAGTACAACGGAATGAATATCACACAGGAAAAAATCGACAGTTTAAACTCCATCGTTACCATAAAGATCCAACCCGAAGATTACCAACCCAAGGTTGACAAAGCCATTAAAGAAAATGCTAAAAAAGCAAAAATAGCCGGCTTCCGCCCGGGTATGGTCCCTCCTGCCCACATCAAAAAAATGTACGGCAAAAGCATTTTGGCAGATACCATAAACAACCTGCTGAGCGACTCACTTAACAATTACATCACCGAAAATAAAATAGAGGTTTTAGGGCAGCCATTGCCTAAAATTGATGATAACACCAACTTGAATTGGGATTTTGCTGAAAACTTTGAGTTTAACTACGAAGTGGGTTTGGCCCCCGAGTTTGAAGTAAACTTTTCATCGGCCGATAAACTGACCCAATACGAGATCAAGGTTGACGATGAAACACTTGCCGCCCGTATCAAAAACATACGCCGCAGCTATGGCAAAATGACAAATCCTGACGTATCGGCAGACGATGATGTGCTTTACAGCGAATTGAAACAACTTTCGCCGGATGGTTCTGTTTTTGAAGGTGGGATAAGCAATACCACATCGGTACGTTTGGACCAGATAAAAGACGAGAAAATAAAAAAATCGTTGATTGGCCTGAAAAAAGAAGATGTGTTAACATTCGATATCCAAAAAGCATTTGATAATGACGCCGCCAAAGTTGCCGGCCTTTTAAATATCGAAGAAGATGAAGCTGCCGACCTGAAATCAAAATTTCAGTTAACAGTGAAAAATGTAAACCGACTGGAAGAAAGCGATTTGAACCAGGAGTTCTTTGACAAGTTATTTGGAGCAGGTGTGGTTACCACCGAAGAAGAGTTTAAAGCTAAAATAACCGAAGAAGTTGAAGCGATGAGCGCCCAGGATGCTGAACGCAGATTGCAAAACGACTTATACAACTACGCTTTAAACAAAATTCAATTCGATTTACCCGATGAGTTTTTAAAACGCTGGTTAAAAGCCACCAACGAAAAACTGACCGACGAAGAATTGGACAAGGATTACGACAGTTTTGCAAAAAACCTGAAGTGGACACTGATTGAAAACAAAATCATTAAGGAAAACAGCATCGAAATAAAATACGAAGATGTGTTTGAATTAGCAAAGCAACGTTTAGATGCCCAGTTCAGGATGTACAGCCCGCAGCCGTTAGCCGAAGAGCAATTGGCGCAATACACCGTACAATACCTGCAAAACAAAGAAAATGGCAACAAAATTTTTGAAGAAGTTAAAGCAGTTAAAACTTTAGACTTTTTAAAAGGCATTGTTACCTTGGATAAAAAACAAATAAACCACGACGAGTTTTCAAAGCTAAGCGCATAGAGCAAAGCGCATAGCGTAAAGTTAAGAAAGCGCCTGTGGTATAATGTTTTGCATTGTACTTCAGGCGCTTTATCTTTATCTGAAAAAACATGAAATTTCGTTTTGAGGATTTGAAAATATGGCAAAAAGCCATTGAGGTATCAAATGAACTTTTTGACCTTGCCGACCAGTTAGAAACAAATAAACAATTCCGTTTCGCAGAACAATTCAGGTCTGCGACGTTGAGTATTTCTAACAATATAGCAGAAGGATCGGGCTCTCGGTCTGATTCTGATTTTAAAAACTTTCTTAATTTTTCACACCGGTCAACTTTCGAAGTAGTTAATATGCTTATTGTATTTGAAATACGTAAGTATATTTCACCTGCCATGTTAGAGAAGAAAAAAGAAGAGTTGGATCATTTATCAAGAATGATCATGGCTTTTTCAAAAACTTTGTGAACAAATATAAAAGGAGCGGTCGCATAATGTATTTGTAAAAATTTTACTCTTTGCACTATGCACCTTGCACTATGCCAAAAAAACACTAATTTTCACCCCAAACTAAAACGCTTTGCGCCATGCGCTTAGCACTATGCAAAAAACCCAAAGACCATGAATATTGACAAAAATGAATTTCGCAAATATGCTGTAAAGCATCACCGTATAAACAGTCTCGCTGTCGACAGTTTTATTTCACGTGTCGATAATGCACGTATACCTACCGGCATGACGCCATACATCATCGAAGAGCGCCAACTAAACGTAGCCCAAATGGACGTTTTCTCACGTCTGATGATGGATCGTATCATATTTTTAGGCGATGCCATTTATGAGAATATTGCCAACATCATCCAGGCGCAGCTATTGTTCCTGCAATCAACCGATGGTAAACGCGATATACAAATCTATATCAACTCTCCGGGTGGTTCGGTTTATGCCGGTTTGGGTATCTATGATACCATGCAATTCATCACTAACGATGTAGCCACCATCTGTACAGGTATGGCCGCCTCGATGGGTGCCGTATTGCTTTGTGCAGGTACCGCAGGTAAACGCGCCGCTTTGCCTCACGCCCGTGTTATGATACATCAGCCGTCAGGCGGCGCGCAAGGTCAGGCTTCGGATATCGAAATATCTTACCGCGAAATCACCAAGCTGAAGAAAGAGTTGTACGAAATTATAGCCGACCACAGCGGAACCAGCTACGAAAAAGTTTGGGAAGCATCAGACCGTGATTACTGGATGATTGCCGAAGAAGCAAAAGAATTTGGCATGGTTGACGAAATATTACGCGGCAACGCAAAGAAGTAATTAATAGTTAACAAATTATAACATAATAGTTAAAGGATGTAAACCTTTTGCATCCTTTAACCGTATTATGGTTAATTGTTGATTAATCATAGATTACTACCTTTTGAATTATTTTTTGTATTTTTGATACAAAGCCATTGTGATGACTAAAAACAGTAAAGACATAAAGTGTTCATTTTGTGGTGCCGGTAAGCAAGACTCGTTGATGCTGATAGCCGGTTTGGACGCTCACATTTGTGATAAATGTGTTAACCAGGCCAACGAAATATTGGCAGAAGAACTGAAGGTGCGCAAGGTAAAAAGCCCGGGCCAGGCGGGCTCTATATTAAAACCACTCGAAATAAAAACCCACCTCGATCAGTATGTTATCGGTCAGGACGATGCCAAAAAGGTACTTTCGGTAGCTGTTTACAACCACTACAAACGTCTGAACCAAAAAATCGAGAAAGACGAAGTTGAAATCGAAAAATCGAATATCATTATGGTTGGCGAAACCGGCACAGGCAAAACCTTGCTGGCCAAAACCATCGCCAAAATATTGAACGTTCCCTTTTGCATTTGTGATGCTACCGTATTAACCGAAGCCGGGTATGTAGGCGAAGATGTGGAAAGCATTTTAACCCGGCTGCTGCAAGCTGCTGATTATGATGTAGCTACCGCCGAACGTGGTATTGTTTATATCGACGAAGTAGATAAAATTGCCCGCAAAAGCGATAATCCATCCATCACCCGTGATGTATCGGGCGAAGGCGTACAACAGGCTTTATTAAAAATATTGGAAGGCACCATGGTGAACGTACCACCGCAAGGCGGTCGTAAACACCCCGACCAGAAAATGATTACGGTGAATACCAGCAATATCCTGTTCATCTGTGGCGGCGCATTTGATGGTATCGAGAAAAAGATAGCTAATCGCCTGCGCACCCAAACCGTTGGTTATAAGTTTAAAAACGAAGACCACGACGTTGACCTGAAAAACCTGTACAAATACATTACCCCTCAGGATTTAAAGGCCTTTGGCTTGATACCCGAGTTGATTGGCCGTTTACCGGTACTCACCTACCTGAACCCGCTCGACAGGGGTGCGTTAAGGAATATATTGACCGAGCCTAAAAACTCGCTGTTAAAGCAATACACCAAACTGTTTGAATACGAAGGCATCAAGTTAACTTTCGAGCCGGAAACATTGGAGTTTATTGTTGACAAAGCGATGGAATTTAAATTAGGGGCACGTGGTCTCCGCTCGATATGCGAAGCCATTATGATTGATGCTATGTTCGAGTTCCCATCTAAAAAAGATGTAAAGAGCCTTACGGTTACAATAGATTACGCTTTAGAGAAGTTTGATAAATCGGATTTGAAAAAACTAAAGGTGGCTTAACAAAATACCGTACAAATAATTAAAAGGAGCTCCGGTATTTATCGGAGCTTTTTTGTATCTATATAATTTCGTTACTTAGCATAAAGCGGGGTAACCTATAACCTAAATATCATGAACGAAGAAAAAGACGTAAACAAAGACATCCATACTACTCCCACCGATAAAAAACCAAGAGAAGTACATTCACCCATCCGCTCGGGCTTAAAAACAAAAGAAGCCATTGTGGCCAACTGGTTACCACGTTATACAGGCAGGCCGCTCGAAGATTTTTCTGACTACATCATTCTTACTAATTTCTCCAAATACCTGCAAATGTTTTCGGAGTGGAACGATAACGCGCCTATTATGGGTCTGGATAAGCCCATGCAAAGCGTTTCGGCAAATGGCATCACCATTATCAATTTCGGTATGGGCAGCGCATTAGCTGCTACGGTGATGGATCTACTCACGGCCATACACCCTAAGGCAGTTGTATTTTTAGGCAAATGTGGGGGGTTAAAGAAAAAGAATAATGTTGGCGACCTGATACTACCCATAGCTGCCATACGGGGCGAAGGTACATCGAACGATTATATGCCAGCCGAAGTACCAGCCTTGCCTTCTTTTGCCTTACAGAAGGCCATATCGACCACCATACGCGATTATGGTCGCGACTATTGGACAGGTACCTGCTACACCACCAATCGACGCGTTTGGGAACATGATAAAGAATTTAAAAAATACTTGAAAACATTGCGTGCCATGGCCATCGATATGGAAACTGCCACCATCTTTACCACCGGTTTTGCTAACAAGATACCTACAGGCGCATTGCTCCTGGTATCTGACCAACCCATGATACCCGAAGGCGTTAAAACCGCAGAAAGCGACTCGAAGGTTACCGAAAAATATGTGGAAACGCATTTACACGTCGGTATTGAATCGTTAAAGCAATTGATAAACAACGGCTTAACCGTAAAACACCTTAAATTTTAAAAAAAATATTTATTTAGCGCAGGTTTTTGTTTTAGATGACGTCAAACATCCAAACTAAACCTTATATGGCTATTGAAGGCGAAAATTCCGCGAATAACAACGAACCAAAACCGATTTCGGACCAATTGTTAAACGACATCAGGGACGGAAAAGCTCCCGAAGAAATTGTACAGGCGATACTGGATAAATACGACCGCGACCCTACCCAATTTGAACAGGATTGGGATGGCCTGATGACCCAGTTAAAAAACGCGAATCTATTGGATAACGATTAATGGTCGTTTAAAGGTAATCCCAGGCGCTGAAAGTCCTTCCAGTTTAAATACTCCGGGCCTTTGCGGTGCTCCACCATGGTGATACAGCAATCAACAGGGCAAACCAGTTGGCACAGGTTACAGCCTACACATTCTTCCTCTTTTATAGTGTATTTATTGTAGGGTTTGCCATAATCAAGATTAATGGATTGGTGCGAGGTATCTTCGCAGGCGATATAGCATAAGCCGCAATGCACACATTTATCCTGGTCGATATTGGCTACAATGTGGTAGTTAATGTCCAAGTCTTCCCAATTGGTTAAGGTTGGTACCGATTTCCCGATGAAGTCATCGAGTTTTTTGAAGCCTTTGTCATCCATCCAATAGCTCAAGCCTTCGCAAAGGTCTTCAATGATGCGGAAACCGTGTTTCATTACCGCGGTACAAACCTGTACGTTAGATGCGCCCAGCAACATAAACTCAACAGCGTCCTTCCAGGTGCTGATGCCACCAATGCCTGATACAGGAACTTTACTCGTCGTAGAGTTCTGGCTGATGGTAGCCAGCATTTTCAAAGCAATAGGCTTAACCGCAGGTCCGCAATATCCGCCAAAAGCCGTTTTACCGGCTACATTAGGGTTAGGCACAAAAGTATCCAGGTCGATACCCGTTACCGACTGTATGGTATTGATCAGCGACAAGGCGTTTGTACCCGCCTGTACCGAAGCTAAACCCGTTGGCACTACCGAATGTACGTTGGGGGTCAATTTGGTGATAACGGGGATAGTAGCCGCTTCCATTACCCATTCCACTACCATGCGGGCAATTTCAGGGTCCTGACCAACGGCTGCGCCCATGCCGCGTTCTGTCATACCGTGCGGGCAGCCAAAGTTAAGCTCCAGGCCATGCGCGCCGGTATCTTCTACCTGTTTTATCAGTTCGTGCCAGCTTTCCTTGGTATTATCCGCCATCAGCGATACCACCATGGCCCTGTCGGGAAATTCCCTTAAAACTTCTTTTATTTCGCGAAGGTTGATATACAGCGGCCTGTCAGATATCAACTCGATATTGTTAAAGCCCATTACCCGGCTGCCATGGTAATCGACCGCCGAATAGCGCGAGGATACATTTTTCACCTGAGTACCCAATGTTTTCCATACCACACCACCCCAGCCTGCCTCAAAGGCACGCAAAACGTTCAATTTTTTATCCGTTGGCGGCGCGCTGGCCAGCCAAAACGGGTTAGGCGATTTGATACCTAAAAAATCTGATGATATGTCGGCCATTTTTTAATTGCTTGGTGGTGAAGGGTTCATGGTTGATGGTTCATAGTTCATGGTAAAACCGCCCAGTCAACATTTATCTTCACTATAATTTTAATTTCCTATTGCTCTCTTACTATGAACCATGATCTATGAACCCAAATACGTTAGTATTCCTCGCGCCCCATCTTTCCCTGCTTGAACGGCATCTACTACCTCTTTGCCGCCATTAACGCAATCACCACCAGCGAAAATGCCATTAATATTGGTTACACCGTTGCTATCGGTAACTATTTTACCATACTTGTTAGCCAATTGGTTATCGGCTACCAAAGCTTCAAAAGGCATTTGCCCGGCCGCTTTGATCACCATATCCACATCGAGGGTAAATGTTTCCCCGGTATCCACCGGCGAGCGGCGGCCGCTGGCATCGGGTTCGCCCAAAACCATGCTGCTGCAAACAATTTGCTTTACGTGACCATCTTCTCCTAAAACCTCTTTCGGCGCGGCCAGCCAAACTATCCGGCAGCCATCTAACTTGGCTATATCTAATTCAACCTGGGTGCAAGGCATTTCCTCCTGTGTACGGCGGTACAACATGGTTACTTCTTTGGCACCTAAACGTTTGGCTTGTGTGGCGGCATCAATGGCCGTCATACCCATACCGATTACGGCTACTTTATCGCCAACCTTAACCTGGTCATATCCTTTGCAGCGGATATCATGGATAAAACTGATGGCATCTACTACGCCTTCCAGGTCCTCGCCGGGGATGGCTAATTGCCGCGCCAGGCCCACACCGATACTTAAATAAACCGCGTCATATTGCGCTTTTAATTCACTCAGCGACAAATTTTTACCCACTTCCTGGTTGTACTTGATGTCGATACCGCCTAAAGAAAGGATATAGTTCACTTCATCCTCGCAAAACTCAGGGGTAACTTTATAAGCGGCGATGCCATAAGTCATTAAGCCACCGCCTTTTGCTTCCTTTTCGTAAATGGTGACATCAATGCCTTCGCGGGACAATACATGCGCGCATGACAGACCCGCCGGACCGGCACCGATAACCGCTACCTTTTTGCCCGTGGACGGTTTGCGTGTAAATAGCGGCCATTTTTCTTTGATGGCAATCTCTGTAGAATAACGTTGCAGGCGGGCTATTTGTATCGGCTCTTCCTCCATCAGGTTGTACACGCAGGCGCCTTCGCACAGCTTTTCAACCGGACAAACCTTTGAGCAACCCCCACCCATAATATTGGATGTGAAGATGGTATGTGCCGAACCCTTAATATTTTCTGTAGCTATCTGTTTGATGAATTTGGGCACATCGATACTCGTCGGGCACGATTTCATGCAAGGCGCATCGTAGCAAAAAATGCAACGGTTAGCCTCCACCAGTGCCGCCGTCAGGTTTTCAAACGGCGGGTGTATATCGGCAAAGTTGGCCTCGTATTCTTCGGTTGTCAGCTTGAAATTACTAATCGACATATTTTTAAATGTGCAAATGAGAATATGTGTCCCGATAACTATCGGGATGCAAATGCCTGTCGCGCAGTTCCCTTTTTATCTTGATTCCTGATTCTTGACTCTTGATTCTATAATTCTGTTATCTTGCCGTAAGTCTCCGGCCTACGGTCGCGGAAGAATTGCCAGGTACTCCTCACCTCGTCTATCACATCCAGATCGAACTCCGATACCAGCAACTCATCCTTATCTTCCGATGCCTGCGCGAATATCTGCCCTCGTGGGTCCACAAAATACGATGAGCCATAAAATTTACCGATACTCCACGGTTTTTCTTCGCCTACACGGTTAATGCAACCCATAAAATAGCCATTGGCCGCCGCGTGGGCCGGTTGCTCCAGTTTCCACAGGTATTGCGAAAGGCCGGCTACCGTAGCCGATGGGTTGTACACGATTTCGGCACCGTTTAACCCTAAGCAACGCGCTCCTTCAGGGAAATGCCTGTCGTAACAAATATAAACGCCTACTTTGGCGTATTTGGTTTGGAAAACCGGGTAACCGAGGTTACCGGGCCTAAAAAAGAACTTTTCCCAAAAGCCATTGGTATGCGGGATATGGCTTTTTCGGTATTTGCCCAAATAAGTACCATCAGCATCAATCACTGCCGCGGTATTGTACAACACGCCCGCCTGTTCCCTTTCGTAAATGGGTACGATGATGACCATGTTGTATTTTTTGGCATAGGTGGCCATCAGGTCGGTTGTGGGGCCGGGTACAGACTCGGCCGAGGCATACCATTTGGCATCCTGACCCGGACAAAAGTACGGCGTACTGAAAATTTCCTGCAAACAAAGTATCTGTACGCCCTGCTCGCCCGCTTTTTCGATATACGGGATATGCTTCTGTATCATGGCGTCCATAATTTCCTTGATCGTTCCTTCGCCTTCCGTTTTTGGAAGGCTCATCTGTATTAAACCAGATTTGATTATTCTTGGCATCTTATTGATTTGTAGTTTTTTATGTCTTATATTATGTTCGATACTTTATTCCTCTTAATGAACTGCCCGTTACCTTTGCCCACCTTACATTCCCCGTTATCTATCACTGTTTTACCGCGCAGCAGCACTGTTTTTACTTTACCTTCAACCTCCCAGCCTTCGTAGCCTGAGTAATCCACGTTCATGTGGTGCGTTTTGGCGCTTAGTTGATGTTTAGCTTTGGGGTCGAATATCACGATATCGGCATCGCTGCCCACCATGATGGTGCCCTTACGGGGAAACATGCCGAATATTTTGGCGGCATTGGTACTGGCAACCTCCACAAACTTGTTCAGGCTGATCTTCCCTTTCGCCACCCCTTCCGAATACAGCAGTTCGATGCGGTTTTCAATAGCAGGGTGCCCGTTTGGTATCTTACTGAAATCATCCTTACCCATCAGCTTCTGCTCCCACATAAAGGGGCAATGGTCGGTAGCCACCACCTGTAGCGTGCCCTGGTTTATGCCGCCCCAAAGCGAGGTTTGGTCCTTTTTTTGGCGTAACGGCGGGCTCATCACCCATTTAGCGCCTTCAAAATCCTTTTCGTACAGCGAGGCATCCAATAGGAGATATTGTATACAGGTTTCGGCCAGCACCCGATAATTGCGTTTGCCCGCATCGCGCACGGCGTTTAAAGCACCCTCACACGTTAAGTGAACAATATACGCCGGACATCCTGTATACTGCGCCATTTGCGCGAAACGGTTGGAAGCCTCGGCCTCGGTAACTTCGGGTTGCGATAGATAGTGGTAAAGCGGCGCCATTTTGCCTTCGCTGCGGTGCTTGGCTACCAAAAAGTCTATCATATCGCCATTGGTGGCATGCGCCGTAACCATACCGCCCTGTTTTTTCACTTCCTGCATCAGGCCGACCATCTGGCGGTCGTCGACCATCAATGCGCCCTTATAAGCCATAAATGTTTTGAACGAGGTTATCCCCTCATCTTCGACCATTTGTTTGATCTCGGCTTTTGTATCGTTGTTAAAATCGGTAACTGCCATGTGGAAGCTGTAATCGCCCACGGCATTGCCCGTAGCGCGCGATTGCCAATCGGTTAAAGCTTCTTTTAAACTATGCCCCTGGGTTTGCAAAACAAAGTCGATAACGGTAGTGGTACCGCCATATAATGCCGCCCGGGTACCCGTTTCATAGGTATCGCTCGAGAAAGTCCCCATAAAAGGCATCTCCAAATGCACGTGCGGGTCTATTCCACCGGGAAAGACCAACATGCCTTTGGCATCAATTTCTTTATCGGCTTTTACATTCAAGTTTTTACCGATGGCCGAAATGGTTTCGCCTTCGATAAAGATATCGGCAATGGCATCGCTATCGGCGGTTACCACCCTGCCGTTCTTAATTAATACTGACATTCAACCCTCCTTCCTGTAAACCGGCTTCGGCTGTTTCACCGGATTTGCCCATCATGATGAGATAAGTCAAGCCCGAAATAAAGAACCCCGCGAACCAAGCATAATTATAAATATACACTACCCAGGGCCAAACGGCATCCTTCGGCAATACGCCGATGATGGTAAAAAAGCCCGGAGCATTAGGTAAGATACCTAATATTAAAGCAATAATAGCCAGCTTGTTAAACCCGCTGCCAAAAGTGTATCTACCGCCAAAACTGTACAGCTCTTTGATGTGTAGTTTTTGCTTGCGGATGAAATAGTAGTCGGCAATCATGATACCTCCTATAGGTCCGAGCAGACCCGAGTAGCCTACCAGCCAGGTAAAAATATAGCCCGAAGGGTCGGCAATCAATTTCCATGGAAAGATACAGATGCCGATGATACCGGTGATGTAGCCACCTGTTTTAAAGTTGATCTTCTTTGGCGACAGGTTGGCAAAATCATTTGCCGGGCTCACAATGTTGGCCGCGATATTGGTTGCCAACGTGGATAGCGCTACGGCTATCATGGCGATGCTCACCAATAGTTTACTATCGAACTTTCCGGCCAGTACAACCGGGTCCCAAATGGTTTTACCGTAGATGATGAACGTTGCCGATGTAACGACCACGCCAATGAATGAAAACAAGGTCATGGACGATGGCAGGCCGATGGCCTGGCCCCACTCCTGCGCCTTTTGGCTTTTGGCATTGCGGGTAAAATCGGGGATATTGAGCGACAAGGTGGCCCAAAAACCCACCATCCCCGTTAAGGATGGAAAAAAGTACAGCCAAAACTCACCTGTCGATTTAAATTTTGAGGGCTGGGCCAGTATCGGCCCCAAACCGTGCCCGGCAGACATCGCCCAGAATAACAGGGCCAAAGCCGCTGCCGGTAAAAAGAAAGCTTTAAATACCAGTAATTTTTTTATGCTATCCACACCTAAATACACCACATACATGTTCACCAACCAAAACAGCAGGAACATGAGCGCCGGCCCGGTTTGCAGCGACCATGACGCCGGAAATATCTGCGGAAGTGAATCGATGGATGGTATCCACAGCCTCACCATTTGATATAAAGCAAAGCCCCCTATCCAGGTTTGTATCCCAAACCAGCCGCAGGCGATAACCGCTCTCAGCATGGCCGGGATATTGGCGCCTTTCAATCCAAAACTGGCCCTCGCCAAAACGGGGAAAGGGATACCGTATTTGGCACCTGCGCGACCGTTCAATATCATGGGTATCAATACAATACTATTGCCGATAAAAATGGTAACGATAGCCTCCCACCAGTTCATGCCACCTTCAATAAGGCTGCTCGCCAGCATATAGGTTGGGATACAAAGGCTCATGCTGATCCACAGCGCGGCGTAATTCCATGTGCCCCAACTGCGCTTATCAGCGGGTATGGGTGCAAGGTCTTCGCTGTAGTATTGAACGTCCTCTATTAGTTCGGCGGTTGTTTTATTTGGCATGGATAAATTTATCAATAAACATATTCATCCGCAATAGCGATAGCCTGCGATATGATGGCCAAACCTTCGTCAACCTGTGCCTGTGTAATGCTTAACGGCGGCGCGATGAACACATAGTTCCAACGTACAAAAGCGTACATGCCTAATTCCTTGATCTTTGCGGCCACTTTGTTCATGATAGCCATTTCATCGGGTTTGGCATTGTATGGTGCCATGGGTTCTTTGGTATTGCGGTTTTTTACTAATTCGATACAACCCAACAAGCCCGTATTCCTGAAATCGCCTATGCTTGGGTGTATCTTTTTCAGTTCGTTAATGCGCATATCGATATAATGTCCCATCGCGGCGGCGTTTTCAATTAAATGCTCGTCCTCGTAAATTTTCAATACCTCTACCCCTGCCGCGCAGGTTACCGGGTGTGCCGAGTAAGTTAAACCCAGCATCAAGGGTTTATCATCAAATGTATCAGCAATTTTATCGGTTACGATGAGCGCGCCCAATGGCAAATAGCCAGCGGTAATGCCTTTGGCTGTCGCGATCATATCGGGCACTACGCCGCCATGGTTATCCACGCCAAACCATTTGCCGGTACGCCCAAAACCGCTCATTACCTCGTCGGCGATGAGCAGGATGCCATGTTTATCGCAAAGGGCGCGTATTTTTTTTAGGTAATCAGGCGGGTACTTGATACAGCCCGAGGTGCCGCTTTCGCCTTCCATTAATATGGCGGCTATGTTTTCAGGGCCTTCAAAGTCGATGACACGCTCAATATGGCTTACGCACTCGCGGTTGCAGGTGTTCATTTCTTTTCCCCAAGGGCAACGGTAGCAATAGGGGTCTTCCACGTGCACAAAATTGGGTGCCTGTTGCGCATCTGCAGCCAGCTTACGCGGATCGCCACCGGCTGTCATGGCACCGTATGATGAACCATGGAATGCCCTGTAACGGGTGATGATCTTATGCCGGCCCGTATATATCCTCGCCAGTTTTATCGCGTTCTCGATAGCCGTAGCGCCACATACGGTGAACAAGGTTTTGGTCAAGTTGCCCGGACTGATCTCGGCTAATTTCTTGCCCAATTCGCCACGTGCTTTGGTAACGCAGCTTGGGGTAACGTAGCTTACCTGCTGCATTTGCTCCATTACGGCCTGCGTTACGCGCTGGTTACCATGGCCTATGTTCACGTTCATCAATCCAGATGAAAAATCGAGGTAGCGTTTGCCCTCGTAATCGTACAGGTAAACCCCTTCGGCATATTTTACCGCGATGGGATTGATACCCTTTTGCTTGCTCCACGAAAACAAGGTATAGTCGAAGTTATTTTGTAGGATTTCTTCGGTTTCGGTCATTAGTTCATTAGTTGATTTGTTCATCGGTTCATTGGTCTTAGCAATTCAACATCTTGTTCATTAGTTCATTCGTCATAGGTTCATTGGTTCATTGGTGGCAGGGGTTCATTATTTTTAGCGGCAACCTACTAATAAACAATTGAACTAATGAACCAATGAACTGCTTTAACTCATCCAGTTAACCCCCGCTTCCGGGTTCCATTTGGTGGTCGATTTTTTTAGTTTCGTCCAAAACTCTATGGAGCTTTTGCCGGTGATATCTCCCACGCCGAATTTGCTTTCGTTCCAGCCACCAAATGAGAACGGCTCGCGGGGAACGGGTACGCCCACATTTACGCCCACCATACCAGCGCTTGCATTATTGATCACATAGCGTGCCGCGCCTCCGTTTTGGGTAAATACGGATGCCGCGTTGCCATAAGCATTGGCATTTTCGATAGCCAAGGCCTCATCCAATGTTTTGGTGCGCATAATGCTGATCACCGGGCCAAAGATCTCCTCTTTGGCTACATCCATGTCGGGCGTTACAAAGTCTATTACCGTAGGGCCAACATAATAACCGTTTTCTTTGCCAGGAACGTTGGGCTGACGGCCATCCAATAATATCTTGGCACCTTGCTTTTCGGCGCTGGTGATGTAAGCTTCTATTCTTTCTTTCGATTCTTTGCTGATCACCGCACCCAGGTTTTGACCGGGAACAACCTTTTGCGCCTCGATCACTAACTGGTCGATGATATGGTCCACATTGCCTACCCCAACCATAGCCGATGCCGCCATACAACGTTGCCCTGCGCAGCCGCTCATACTCGCGGTGATGTTTTGTGCCGTCATACCCGGAATAGCATCAGGTAAAACCAACAAATGGTTTTTTGCACCGCCTAAAGCAAGGCAGCGTTTAAGGTTTGATGTAGCACGTTTGTAAACGATCTTGGCCACTTTGGTCGAGCCGACAAAGGATACCGCTTCAATGCCGGGATGGTCGCAAATGGCTTCAACTATCGCGCTATCGCCATGAACAACGTTCAATACGCCATCAGGCAAACCGGCTTCTTTTAGCAATTCGGCCAAGCGGCCAACGCTTAGCGGCACCTTTTCGGATGGTTTCATGATCATGCAGTTGCCCAAAGCAATGGCATTGGGGATGGTCCAGTTGGGCACCATGCTCGGGAAATTGAATGGCACAATTGATGCCACCACGCCCAGGGGTACATATTCCGTGCGGCACTCGATGCCTTTGCTCACTTCCAGCAGTTCGCCGGTGATGAGCTGAGGTAATGAGCATGCAAATTCTGTCAGTTCTATCGATTTCTCTATTTCGGCAACAGCCTCGGTATATGTTTTGCCATTTTCTTCTTCTACCAGTTTGGCCAGTTCGACGAGGTTTTTTTCCAACAGGGTTTTATACCTGAAAAATACCTGCACCCGTTCTTTTATCGGTGTGGCCGACCATTTTTTGAAGGCCGCTTTAGCGGATTGCACAGCAAGGTCGAGATCGCTCGCCTCGGACATCGGTACTTCCGACAATAGTGAGCCGTCAACCGGCGAAATTACCTGCATAATTTTACTGGTTTCGCTCTCTACAAAAGCTCCGTCTATAAAATTCTTAACCGGACCATATTTCATCGTCTGTATCATAAAATTATCTTATTCGATGCCCGAAAAAATATCGAGCGTTTTTTGTATTAAAGCTTCCATAGTTGCCTGCGCTTTATTAGAGAAAGCACCGGTTACCCGGTTGGCAATGATGGCATTGAGGCTGATGACTTTATGCCCTAAGGCGTTGCCCAAACCGTATATACCCGCTGTTTCCATTTCAAAGTTACTTATCCGGAGACCATTATGGTTAAACTCGGATAACTTATCTATAAACCCGGGGTTACTGAGACCTAACCTTAACACCCGCCCTTGCGGACCATAAAAACCGGGACAAGTAACCGTTATGCCCTTGTAAAAACCTTCGTCAAACCGTTTTAACAGGCCGGAATCGCAGGCGTTGATATAGGGTGCCGATACTTTGCCCAACAAACCCGTCTGTGTTATAAAAGCATCAATAATCCCCTGTCCCTCTTTATTTTCCGCCACAGCGTAAAAGTTCATCAGGTTGTCGATTCCCAGGCCATGTGTCGATACCAAAAAACTATCCACCGGGATATCCTTTTGTAACGAACCTGATGTTCCTATACGTATGATATTGAGTTGCTTTAATTTTTTATTAACCGTTCGCGACGCAAAATCAATATTTAATAACGCGTCGAGTTCATTAAAAACAATGTCGATATTATCAGTACCTATGCCTGTCGAAACCACCGACACCCGCTTTTTGCCCAAATCGCCTGTATGTGTTACAAATTCGCGGTGCGCGCGCTTTACTTCAATGGTATCAAAATGTTTGCTTACTTCCCCAACCCGGTCCGGGTCGCCAACGGTGATAATGTTGGTTGCTATTTCATCGGGTGTTACGTCCAGGTGGTAAATGGCACCACGCGGGGTTATTATCAGTTCAGACTCGGCTATACGGTTCAATTCAGATGGTTTTGACTTCTACTTACCTCCATTTTTAACAAATTAAGATTAAAAATAAATAGAATAAAATAAAAAATGCAATTATTTGATTAAATTTTGCAAAATATGCTTTTCTCTCAAAGGCTATCTCAGCAGCTAAACCTTTATACGAAGGTACGCTTATCTTAACGAACCCAGGTCGGGTTGCGCTAATTTTATCACTTTAAAATACATATCCGTTTTGGTTTGGTACACCCCTTCAATACAGCTGATATGCTCGTTGATCAGCTCCACCAGATGCGTATTATCGCGGCACATTACATCAACCTCAATATCAAAATCGCCTGATGTGGTGGCCAAAAAGCTTATTTCGGGCAAATGCACCAATTGTTCGGTTACTTTTTCGATCAGGTTCGCAGGCCTTACCGATACCTTGATGTGCGCATAAGCATGAAATCCCACTTTCTCGGGGTTTACCCGGCCCACTATCTGGATGGTTTTATCTTCTATCAGTTTACCTACCCGCATGCGTATGTTACTGATAGACACGCCTAATTTTTCGGCCATTACAGTGAACGACATACGGCCGTCTTGCTGCAGGAGCATTAATATCGAAAAATCGAGGTCGTCGAGCGAGCCATTTTGGTTGTTATTGGATGACATTTTATTATATACTAACCGTTGATATTTAACTTAACATAAAATTTATCAAATATGCGAATTATAATAACAGGTTATATGCCAAATTCAACGTTTAACAAAGTTTTTTGCCCGTTTACCATGACTAATACAGCAGAATTTTTGTCAGAGATTTTATAACTGTTTGCAGTCAGCACATAAATGCCGTTGCCTGTCTTTTGATTTGCCTAATATTAATGCCGACAATCGTTTTATATGCTATTGTTACCTTAGCTCAAACAATCCCGGCCCCACCCTGTTGAAGCATCATAATTTGTTTACAATTAAATTACATGTTTAAACATCTATTGTGTTTATATTTGCACAGTAAAAACAAAAAACACTAAAAAAATTAAATATCATGGCAACAACAAAATGGGTGTTAGACCCAATGCACTCAGAAGTACAGTTTAAGATCAAGCACCTCGTTATTTCAACCGTAACAGGGTCATTCAAGACATTCGAAGGCTCGGTAACTACCCAAAGCGATAGCTTTGAAGGCGCAGAGGCAGAGTTTTCGTTAGATGTTGACAGCATCGATACCACCCAGCCGCAACGCGACGGCCACTTAAAATCGGCTGAGTTTTTTGATGCAGAAAAATACCCCAAGATCACTTTTAAATCAACCTCGTTTGATGGCTCGAAACTGGCGGGTAACCTTACCATTAAAGATGTTACCAAACCCGTAATCCTGGATGTTGACTTTGGCGGTACCGCTACCGATTTTTATGGTAACCTTAAGGCAGGTTTTGAAATAACAGGCAAAATAAACCGTAAAGAATTTGGTTTAGTTTGGGATGGCATTACCGAAGCCGGCGCCGTAGTAGTTGGCGAAGATGTAAAACTGATCATTAACGTTCAGTTTGCAAAACAAGCTTAATAGAACGTGATATATAGCATAAAAAGCCATTCGGTAACGGATGGCTTTTTTTATTTGCTTAGTTTTGCGCACAAATTAAAAGCGCGTTTGTTGCAACAAATACCATGCTCATCAGAATATATCCCGAAAACCCGAACGAAAAAGCTATTGAACAGGTTGTTGAGGTTTTGCGCAAGGGCGGCATCATCATCTACCCCACCGATACCGTTTATGGCATGGGCTGCGATATTACCAACCACCGTGCTATCGAGGCCATTTGCAAATTGCGCCACATTAAACCCGAAAAAGCCAATTTCTCGTTTGTATGTTATGATCTGAGCCATATATCCGATTATATCAAACCCATCGACAACGAAACATTCCGGGTACTAAAAAAAGCTTTGCCGGGGCCCTTTACTTTTATTTTTAAGGCCAATGCCAATGTGCCCAAACTGTTAAGCTCCAATAAAAAAACCGTGGGTATCCGCGTGCCCGATAACAACATTGCCCGTGCCATTGTAAAAATATTGGGCAACCCTATCCTGTCCACCTCTATCCACGATGACGACGAAATCATGGAATATTCCACCGACCCGGAACTCATCCACGAAAAATACGAAGACCTGGTGGACCTGGTGATAGACGGTGGTTATGGCGATACCACCCCCTCAACCGTGGTGGATTGCACCGAAGGCGATTTTGAAATTATCCGTGAAGGCAAGGGTGAGTTGGAATTGTACCTTTAGGTAGACTTAAGAGGCAAGAATCAAGAATTAAGACTTTTTCTTGTTTGATAAAATATTGATGCCAATATAACTCCCAATATTGTACCCAAAATTGCGGTTACCAAAATATTCCAGTATTGATGAAAACCAAGACTAAACGTAAGCCTTGATGCAACAACCACCAATGCAACTCCAATTGCAATAAACCAGTAGGGCCATATTCTGTCGGATTTTGATATTTTTTCAACGGGCATTCGACAAACTACCACAATAATCACCGCTCCGCCAACTATTGTACTAATGTGTTGAATCATTTTGTACAATGGTATTTGCATTCCAAATAAGCTTGCCTGCCATACTCCACTTTACTACAAAATAACCGTTTATATGAGTAAAGCTATCCCAAAACAAATGCGATGCGCCGCCAATCAGTATAGAGATGATAACAACAGGAACGTTTTGTACAAAATATTGATTCCAGTTGAATTTATTGAATTGGGAAAAACGCATATGCAGTGCATTTGGTAAATTGTTTATAAATGGCACCCTTACGATATCGTGATAAACAAAAGTAAGTAAAATGGCCATCGGCAAATCGAACCAAAACAACCCCGTCCATGTATGACTATAAATGCTAAACACCTTCATCCTGATAAAGTATTCAAAATCCGGCACTACGCTGCCAACAATCAAACCTGTAAGCGATACCCAACGTTTAGGCAGGTAATTTAAAGGCAGTACGATTGCCGGGTGTGAGAAAGTTAAAGGCATTTTTAGAATTTATAAACGTCTTTTCGATGACCTACCTTTAAAACGTGGATTATAAGCACATTATCTTCAATACTATAAACGACACGATAATCACCAAGACGCATCCTGTAAAGATTCTTAAAGCCACTAAGCTTTCTAACCCCATTTGGACGTGGATTTCTTGATAGGTTAGTGAATTCCTTGTATAATTTCTCAACAATCGGCAAAGGAAGGTTAGCGATTTCCTTTTCTGCTGATTTCTTAATGATGAGGATATATTCAGCCATTCCCTTTTTTCGACTGGATTATCCTGTCCATTACGGTTTTATATTCTTCGCCGGGTTCATTTAAACGTTGTTCGGCTTCCAACCCATCTAAAAAATCTTCTAATTGTTCGCCATAGGTTTTAAGGTCGATGACTACTGCCGATTTTTTACCTTCGTCATCTGTAATGTATTGTATGCCTTTCATATGATAAATTTACAAATTATTTCAACAAAGAACAATATCCTAAAAAACACCCTTGACCAAACCGGCAGTTTGGCTAACTGTTCTACCTACCTTCGTCTTTCCCATTCAAAACTAACAGCTCCTCAGCTTAACTTGTAAGTTTTTCAAAATACAAAGCTATAGAAAAGTAGCCCTCATCTCTAATTAAATGGGAACCCAAATTTGCAGATTCCACTAAAAATCGCGATATTGTATCGACCGATGAACAATTAACAGTAAATGGTGTGCGAGAGAAAAGACTTTTTAAAAACACCCATAATTACCCATGTATTTTGGTTCTGTCCCGTCCTAAAATAGGTTGACTAAAAAGAGTCAACAAGATGGAGAATGAGAGCGTTAAATTAAAAAGGAGAACCCCGGCTGTACATTACAGCGAAGGGTTCAAAAAGCGGGTAGTACAGGAATATGGCCGTGGGCTG
>NZ_CAITNG010000151.1 GCF_903893715.1 uncultured Mucilaginibacter sp. | reverse complement strand
CCAAAATAAAAAACTTACCTTTACTTTAAACCCGAAACACTACACAAGCCTTGGTTCACTTTAGTTTGACGACGTACAACACACCTGCGTGGTCCTGATGGATACAAACACCTTTTAAAAATGTCCGTTTACCATTTAAATAAAAACCACTGTCGCTATCAAACCTGATGCTACGAAAGCCATGCATTGTTACATAGGTATCTGTTATCGTTTTATCTTGTTTAACGACAGATCGCACCTGATACAAATCGGGCCGGTCTACATTCCATAAATGCGGGTTAACGACATTCAATTGCTGTTTCACGTTAGTTGAAGAACCAGCGCCTATTAAAATGCCTGCCCGTGATACAGTAGCTACCAAATGACCCGTTTTATCAATCAGGTTAGAAGTAAGGGTGATATTTTGGACGGAATTGCCGTCATTCCTTATCTCGGTTTCAATCGTTAATGTAGCTTTAGCTTTATCGATACTGCTATGGACAAAAGTACCCCAATTGGCTACGTGTACTTTGTGAGTTTTAATTAACCAAACATGACGATAGATACCCGCGCCCTCGTACCACCACCCTTCATCGTGGCTGGCGTCGACCCTGACAACAATCGTATTGATGCCCCCATAGTTTAAGTACCGACTTATATCTAAAAAACAGCCCATATAACCGCTAACGTTGCGACCTAAACAGTGTCCGTTTATCCAAAAAAGCGCGTTCCGGTAAATTCCTTCAAACTCTAAAGAGATGACTTTTCCCTTGTCCGTCGCGGGCATCTTAAACTGCTTTCTATACCAGCCGATGGCAGTTCTCTTTAACGAATCGATAGCCTTCATTCCTTTACTCACATTGCCATGTGGATCAAAGGGAAGTTCCACTGCCCAATCGTGGGGAAGGTTTATTCCTTTCCAGTGTTGACCGATGAATGCAGGCTGTACATAAGATGTTCTTTCGCCGAGGTGTTGTTTTACCGGATCAATACGGATAAGTGCGAGCTTTTTTTCCAAATCAACCTGCTCCGGCCTTGTTTTTTTGAGATCATTAACTTCCGGGTAATTGAAACTTTGATCAATATCGGGTGGGTCGCCCATTTTAAACAGCCAGTCAAAATCGAACAATATTTTCT
The DNA here is from genome assembly GCF_903893715.1 of uncultured Mucilaginibacter sp. GTDB lineage: Bacteria > Bacteroidota > Bacteroidia > Sphingobacteriales > Sphingobacteriaceae > Mucilaginibacter. The sequence goes on along the minus strand of NZ_CAITNG010000151.1, from coordinate 3,266 downwards.
GACGCGGCTGCGCAAGCAACATGTTATGTATAAAGGTTAAAAAAACGATTATGGCAAGTCTTTTAAACATCATTTTTTTTTGCCCATTGTTTATTTATATCATCAACCAATGAAACCCTAGTACTGCCATCGGTTTTAGTTAAAAATTGTAATTTGTTTTTTTGATCGACCCATTTTACATCAAGCGTTCCTTTCCGATTGTTCCAGGCTGTTTCGGGCAGGCTATCGCCATTACGGTAGGGAAAGAGCAATACCTTATAATCGGGCGATACCGCGTCGGCCGGTATAACCAACTTACGTACGTGGCTTTCGATGGTTTTAGGGCGAGGCGCTATTTCCACTATTGTAGGATCGGCCGCTGCTGAATTGGTTTCATCCTTTTTTGTATTACGGTTGATAACCCGCACTAAAAGCATGGGTTGTTTGGCTGGTATACTTCCGCTAAACATAACAGTCAGCGGCTCTTTTGGCCAACTGTTCTTTTGCGATGGGTCTGATCCGGTAAGGATGATATCCATCTCGTGATCATTTATCTTATTGATCTTCACTATCTGTACATCATACTCCACTGTTAATATCCAATCGTAATGATGCTCGGTGTCATCCTTTTTTATATCATCTACCACAATGCCATAAGGGTGTTTGCCCCTGATGATGCCCGCTGTTCTGAAAGCCCTTTGCACCGGATAGTTAGGTTGCCTAACCACCGGACTTATAGCTCCGTTAGGCAATATCCAATGCGGGTTTTGGAACAAGGGTTTGTTAAGGTAGGCAAAAGGTAGTTTTAGGTAGGCAAAGTCGTTAGTGGTATGTTTTTCTGCTTCAAAACCTGCCGGTATCTGTACCGCACCACTATTCACATCATCAATGGTGTAGTAATCCCGCTTTTTATTCAGGGTTTGCCAATTCCAATCCCAGCAGTATTTAGCATCGCCTGTACAAAAGGTAGCCATAGGCGAATCGCTAAAATCAACCATGGTACCTGGTACACTAACCATTTGGGGTTTGTTATCAATAACCACTACACTGTTTTTATAATTATCAAAGGCATAACCGCCTTGTACAGGTGCCCAAACACGGCCGGCACCGGCTAACTGGATACTGTTACGGTCTGCCGAGGGGTGTCCGCCGTTTGCCTGCCGGGTATGCAAATTCAACATTAAAGCATCATTTGTATCCCAACTGCTACGCGTCATCATCAAAGCGCGCTCGCCGCAGAAAAAAGTATTGCCGAGGTTCAATTTGGCCGGATCGGTGTTAGTGGGATCGAAATCGGTTGCAAACATGGCGTAAAACAACAATCCATTGTAATAACCATCGGGCCTGTCGGCCACGTTCGAGTAATCGTCGGTTACGGCCTTACGGTAAACCCAGTCTATCGTTTTATCGTTAGGAAACATGTATTTAAGGCCGAGCAGATCGCAGGTAGTTGCCCCGCCCCCTTTGCCATGGCTGCCGCCCAGCAAATCGTACCTGATAAAACCATCCTGAGTTGGGATAACGCTATGAGGTAAAAATTTATCGGCATAGGCGCGCAAGTATGGATGCCCGCATAAATTATCAAAACCATATTGCTTTGTACGTATGGCAAATGGTAAAATACCATCCATACCCAACTGGTTTTTAGCTTCGCCCTCGAATGTGGCACCCGACTGATACCAACCATAGGTTAGCAGGTTTCGCCAACCGCGGTACATACCCCTAACCTTCAAGTCGTTAAACCCAGGCTCGCCTTCAATGGCTAATACTTCGATAAGCCAATACGAAAAAGTGGCCCAATTGCTGCGTGATGAGGTAGCTGTGTTAAAGGTTCCATAATTATCGTGCGACCAGGTTGTTGCCGCTAATTCGTCATGTATCGCTTGTTTCTGATCCGAGGTTAACCAATTAAAAATAAAATCGTATGTGTAGGCTAATTGAAAAGCACCTATCGGCTGTTCTATCGGTTTTAGTTCTGTATGTTTCTTTTCAGCTTCGTCGGCCCTGGCCTTATCGCGCTTTTGCTGGTCTATGCGCAATGCGGTAATTACCGCTTTGGCCAATGTTTTAGCTCCTTGTTCGTCATTCGCTATCAAACAACGAAATGCCTCCAGCGAAAAAACATTCCAGTAAAAAGCAGGAAATTCGGTCGCAGTACCATCAACTAGCTTTTGATAATAGCCGGCCGCCAGCGTATTATGGTTATAAGCCATACCGTTTACACGCGGTACGCCCAGCCTAAACAAAGGTACACGGCCATGCAAGCCTCCAAAGCTGCCTTTCCACACATCGGGCTGCGCGTAATCGGCCTTGTCATCATAATTCCCTTTCATCATCTCCGTCCACGAAAGGATATTTTTCCAGGCAGCTTGTCCACATTGGGTCTCCTTTAATCTTCTGCGCATATCAGGCAAATCATCGGGCGTAAAAAATATACGCGGGTGTACACCCGGGGCAGGTATTTGATTTACCTGACGGATACCGCTTTGATCAAATTTAATATCGCGCGAACCAAAATCGAGTGGGTTGGCACTACCCCAAAGTAACACGGCAGGCTTCCCATCGGCACCGGTATAGTTGCTGTATGAGTCGGCCGGCTTATTGGCGAACGGGGATTGGGATGCATTGTTGATTTGGGCGTAGCTTGCTAAACAAACCGTGGCCCAAATAATGGATGTCAATTTTAATTTTAACATTTTTTACAACTTATTATTTATCTATTGGTGAATATTCAAAATCGTCAAAAAAAGCGTTAGATGTGCTGTTTTTTCCGTTGCCGGTTGCGTACAAACCGATCATTATCCCGGTGAAACCACCCGCCACTTCGGTACCTAAAAACCGGGAAGGTAAGGTACCTAAGGAATGTTTGACGCCAGCGCTGTCAGTTACCGAAAAATTGTAAGATGTTTTGCTCGTGTTGATTACAATTTTTATTGCGCCGTTAGCAATAGGTATATGTGCACATACTTGTTTTATAGACTCGAGAGTATAGCGTAAATTGATGAACTTTTGATTTCCTTGGGCAGTAACGTAGCAGTCGTAATGAAAAAAAGGGCACATATAAACAGTAATTCCGGCCTCTTCATTTTGGTTTTGGGGTAAATAATTGAGTGTAGAACTTATGTTAACATTGAAGTGCCTTTGCCTAATGCCCAAAAAAGTAGGTGAAGCTACAGAGTCGAGCGTAAAGACGCTTCCTTTCAACGATAAAAACCCAGTGCGTTGCTTTAACGAATAATTTGCCGAATCGGGGTTGCGTATAAATACCCATTCAAAGCCAAGCGGCT
>NZ_CAITNG010000150.1 GCF_903893715.1 uncultured Mucilaginibacter sp. | reverse complement strand
GACCAAACCCAGTTTTCCGAAATTGGCAACTTGCCCCTTTGGATGATAGAAGGTATGGCAGAATACTTAAGCCTGGGCAAAAAAGACGCTTACACGGCCATGTGGATGCGAGATGCCTATCTCAATAAAAACATACCAACGATAAGAGACCTTACAGAGAGTAATAAGTATTTCCCCTATCGCTATGGCGAAGCGTTTTGGTCGTTCATAGGCTCTACTTATGGCGATACGATTATTGTGCCTTTCTTTAAAAATACTGCCCGCTACGGGCTCGATTATGGTATACGCCGCACCTTTGGTTATGATGAAAAAACATTGTCGAGCCTTTGGAAAAACTCCATACAAAAAGCTTACAAACCTTTTTTAAAGGATACCGCGCAAATACCACCCGGTCAAAAAATTATCGATTATAAAAACTCAGGCGAAATGACCGTAGCGCCTGCTATCAGTCCGGATGGGCAATATGTGGCGTTTTTATCCGAGAAAGATCTTTTTTCTATCGATTTATACCTTGCCGATGCCAAGACCGGCAAAATATTAAAAAAGCTGACGAGCAAGATATCAAACACCCATATCGATGAGTTTAACTTCATCGAGTCGGCCGGTGCCTGGTCGCCCGATAGTAAGCAATTCGCATTCAGTGTGTTTAGCGGTGGGCGCAACAAACTGGTCATTGTCGATGTCTCGAACGGTAAAATACTCCACGAAATATCGATGGAGAAGGCCGAGCAGTTTAGCTACGTAACATGGTCGCCAAACGGAAAGGATATCGTTTTCTCGGGCATGTCCGAGGGTCAAAGCGACTTATACAACTACAATTTAGAGGATAGAGAACTTACGCAGTTGACCAACGATATCTATTCCGACTATCAGCCAAGCTTCTCGCACGATGGCACCAAACTGGTATTTGCCAGCGATAGGACCACGTACGACAAATCTTTAGGGCAAACCATTCCCTTCAACCTCGCTGTGATGGACGTTGCTACCCGTAAAATAACAGATATCACTGTATTTAACGGCGCCAACAACCTTAATCCGCAGTTTTCGTCGGATGATAAATACATCTACTTCCTTTCAAACCGTGATGGTTTCCGCAATATGTACCGCTACCGCCTAAGCGATGGTCAGGTTGAACAGATGACCGACCTGTTTACAGGTATTTGCGGCATCACCGAATATTCGCCGGCATTGAGCATATCCAACAATAACGACATTGTTTATTCATATTATCTTGCTCAAAAATATGCATTGTACAATGCTAAGGACACCGATTTTAAACCAAAAGTGGTCGACCCGAACACACTCAATTTTGATGCGGCCTTGTTGCCGCCATTCAAGGCTGTTGGTGTGGATTTAATAAACTCGAACCTGAACAATTACCTGGCTTACCAAAAAATATCTGCCGACTCGATACAGGAAGAACGATACAGGCCGCAGTTTAAACTTGATTATTTGGCCAGCAGCGGCGTAGGTGTTGGGGTTAACACCGTTTATGGTGCCGGTTTGGCAAGCGGTATCCAGGGCGTTTTTAGCGATATTTTGGGCCGCAACCAGATATTCGCAGCGGCTTCCGTTAATGGTGAAGTATACGATTTTGGCGCGCAGGTTGCTTATATTAACCAAAAAGGCCGGTGGAACTATGGCGTGGCCTTATCACATATCCCATATCAGTACGGTTTCTACAACGTGCAACCGAATAATTACCAGGTGGGTAATACTACTGTTCCGGGTTATGAATTGCAGAATGATATTATACGAAATTTTCAGGACGGTTTGCAATTGTTCACATCCTACCCCTTTTCAAAAGTGTACCGTGCAGAGTTTGGTACAGGAGCCATCTTCAACTATTTTAGGGTCGACCGATACTATACCGACGAAGACCAATATGGCAACTATCTCAATAGCGGGCATTATAAAGTAGCCAATTCGGATGAAGCACAATTGCTGAATGTCAATCTGAACTCATACGCGCTTATGAACGTTAATACTGCCTTTGTTGGCGATAACTCTTATTTTGGCATCACAGCTCCGTTAAACGGTTTTAGATATCGCTTTGGCATGGAGTATGACTTTGGCACTTATAATTTCTTAGCGCCAACTATCGATGTGCGTAAATATGTACGTGTTAAGCCGGTAACATTCGCCGCAAGGTTTTTTGCCTATGGCAGGTTGGGCAGCAGCAATCAGCTATATCCATTGTATGTGGGTTACCCTTTTTATATCAGGGGTTACGAGGCCAACAGCTTTTACAACAGCACTACCGGCTCCAACAATGGCTTTACCATCGATCAATTATCGGGCAGCCGCATAGCGGTAGCCAATTTCGAGGTTCGTTTGCCGTTTACGGGTCCCGAAAAATTGTCACAAATACCCTCGAAATTCTTCTTCTCCGATCTTAATTTCTTTTTCGATGCAGGCTTGGCCTGGAACGCCGGCGACGCCATCAAGTTTGAAAGCAGCTTAAAACAAACAAGTTCGGGTACCATGGGTGGAATTACCTATACTACATATGAGAACGCGCGTATACCCGCCACTAGCGTGGGTATCTCGCTAAGGATAAACGTATTCGGGGCATTTATACTCGAGCCTTACTATGCGTTTCCGTTCCAGCGCGATGATGTGAGCAAACCCGTATTTGGCTTAAACTTTACACCGGGTTGGTAATTGGCGTTAACTGATTATTTAGATACTACAGCAAACCAATTCGAATTGGTAAACGTATATGGAGATATGAAAAAGACAGTAAAATTAATCCCATTATTGTTGTTTATGGTATCGATATACCAATTAGGCAACGCCCAAACAAATAAGGTTACTCAAAATCGTCCAAAATCAAAAACAGATGAGGAATGGAAAAAGATACTGACGCCTAACCAATACTACATTATGGTGGAACGTGGTACAGAGCCACCTTTTAAGAACGCGTATTTCGATATGCACGAAAAAGGGGTATTCGTGAGCGCCGCGACAGGCGAAGTTCTGTTCACATCGGACGATAAATATGACAGCGGTACAGGCTGGCCAAGTTTTGTAAGACCGGTAGATCCTAAAAAAATAGAGATTATAAAAGACAACAGCTACGGCATGAGCCGCGATGAAGTAATAGAGCGAAGCACAGGCCTGCATTTGGGCCATGTTTTTGATGATGGCCCCGCCGACCGTGGCGGAAAACGCTATTGCATGAACTCGGGCGCATTGATATTTAAAAAGAAGCCATAACCCTACTGCGCGGCATCAGCGTTGGCCTGAACAGGTCGCGCTGTATGGACTCTTTCTCGTATTTTAAACCAATGGTCAGGTCTACCCAGTCGGGATTAACAGATCTGATCATTTTTTCTTTTTGGCTTCTGGTAAAACGGCTCACTATTTTAAAGCGTTCCATGGCCATCTCCTCGTTGCGTATCTCTTCAAAATAAACCAGACGGTTTAGCTGTTGCGCACTGTCGAAAAACAGGTTGGGCATTTGGGTATAAAAATCTAAAGTCTTTAGTAAATCGGCGCACATGCCGGTATGTAAACAGTTGCGGTTACGGTCGGTAATGATGTAGATAAAGCTGTTCATAATTTTAATTTGTCTATTTGAAAAATAATTACTAATTTTATTGGCATAAAAATACTAACAATTTTAGTAAAAACAAATTTTATGTCAAATATTTCATCAAATATTAAATTCCTTCGCAAAAAAAAGGGTTTAACACAGCAACAGTTTGCAGATCAGGTAAATATAAAACGATCGTTAGTAGGTGCTTACGAGGAAGAAAGGGCCGAACCGAAGTATGATTTACTAAAAAAATTAGCTGTTTTTTTTGATATAACCGTCGACGACTTCATAAACGAAGTGATTGACGAGAAATGGTCGCCCAAACCAAAGGGCAATCCGGCCAATTTAAGGGTGCTGAGCATCACCGTTGATAAAGAAGACAACGAGAACATCGAAATGGTGCCGATGAAGGCCAGCGCCGGTTATCTGAATGGCTACGCCGATCCCGAATATGTGGCCGCTTTGCCTAAGTTCCATTTACCCATGTTTACCAATGGCACCTACCGCGCTTTCGAAATAAAAGGCGATTCAATGCTCCCCCTCCCATCAGGCTCTATTATCATTGGTGAATATGTAGAAAACTGGGGCGATGTGAAACCTGCTGAGACTTATGTGGTGGTGAGCAAATCCGACGGGGTGGTATATAAACGTATCGGTAATAAGTTTAAAGAACAGAAAAAATTAAAACTGGTATCTGACAATCCTGTTTACGAACCCTATGAAGTAAACGGCGAAGACATTCTGGAACTTTGGAAAGCTAAAGCCTATATATCTACCCAGTTGCCCCAACCAGTTGCCGAGCCTACCATGGAGAGCCTCACCAGCATGATGACGCAAATGCAGCGTTCCATTGCAAAAATGCAAGGCAACAATTAAGTTACAAGGTTGCAATTAAACTATTTGCCATTATCTTTATCTTAAATTAAAACTTAAAACAAATGAAAAAACTATTGTTAGTATGCTGCTTATTAGTTAGCATAGTATCCCTGAGCAAGGCTCAAGGTGGTGGCGGCGGTGGCCGTGGAATGGGTGGCGGTACTCCGGATGAACAACTTAAACGCATCCAAACCGCAGTTCCTACTTTAACTGCTGATCAAAGTAAGAAAATTTTAGCAATTTACACAGCTTCTGCTGCGACAAGAGATAGCTTAATGAAAGCCGGTGCCGATAGATCAGCGATGCGTCCAATGATGCAGGCTCAACAAGCTAAGGTACAAGCTGTCTTAACCGACGACCAAAAAGCAGTTTACACCAAATACATGGCTGACATGCGTGCCAAAATGCAACAAGGTGGCGGCGGCATGGGCGGCGGCGGTGGTACACCTCCCCCTCCATCACAGGAATAACATTAATTGTTAAAATGAAAAGCGGCCTTGAGCCGCTTTTCTTATTTTAGCAGCAAATTATTCAAGCATTGGGCGCACCGGAAACTTATATTGAAGCAAAACTGAACGAAAGGAAAGCCGCAGGCACATTAAGGACCTTGAAACCCGATAACAACCTGATAGACTTTTGCTCGAACGATTACCTTGGTTTTGCGCGGTCGCCGGTGCTAAAACAAAACACGGAGGATTTTTTAAAAAAACATCCCGCTTACCTCAATGGCGCAACCGGTTCAAGGCTGCTAAGCGGCAACACCAATTTTTGCGAGGAACTGGAGGTCGAAATAGCTCATTTTCATAACGCAGAAGCAGGTTTGATATTCAACTCAGGCTACGATGCCAATTTGGGGCTGTTCTCTTCCCTCCCTCAGCGCGGCGACACCATCATTACCGACGAACTCATACATGCCTGCATCATCGACGGTGCACGCTTAAGTTATGCCAACCGCTATATTTTTAAGCACAACAACCTGACAAGCCTCCAAGAGAAGCTAAAAAACGCAAAGGGCAATATCTACATCGCAGTGGAAAGTGTATATTCTATGGACGGCGATATTGCACCTTTGCAACAAATAATTGCCATGGCAGAGCAATACAATGCCAAGGTGGTCGTAGACGAAGCTCATGCGTTAGGTGTATTCAATAAGGGGCTTGTAAACGGCTTGGGTTTACAAAACCAGGTATTCGCAAGGGTAATTACATTTGGAAAAGCCTTAGGCGCGCACGGAGCCATTGTCTTAGGCAGTAGTATACTAAGGGAGTACCTTGTCAACTTCGCCCGCTCATTTGTTTTTACCACGGCGGCCCCGCTGCATCAATTGGCTACGGTTAAAGTGGCATACAGGCTGTTACAAGAGTCGGATAATGAGCAAAAACAATTGCAGGCCAATATTTCCTTGTTCAAATCACAGCTTAGCGGCCATACCGGCCTGTTAGAAAGCATGAGTGCTATACAAAGCATCATCCTATCGGGCAATGAGCTAACTTCGCAATTTGCGCAGAAACTGCAGCAAGCAGGTTTTGATGTACGGCCTATTTTAAGCCCCACTGTACCACAAGGTACCGAACGCTTGCGCATTTGTCTGCACGCATTCAATACGCCCGAAGAAATACTAAATTTAACTAACTTGTTAAAGCAAAACATCCATGAGTAAGCCCATATTTGTTACAGGCATAGGTACCGGTGTTGGTAAAACCATCGTAGCGGCCATCTTAGTCGAAAAACTAAAAGCAGATTACTGGAAACCAGTACAGGCCGGCGACTTAGATCAAAGCGACACCATAACCGTCAAAAGCCTGGTATCAAATTCAATATCGCATTTTCACCCTGAAGCCTACCGCCTCACGCAACCCTACTCACCCCACAAAGCCGCAGCTTTAGATGGTATTGAAATCGACCCCGACAAAATCATCCTACCCCAAACCAGCAACCAACTGATTATTGAAGGCGCCGGTGGCTTAATGGTGCCCTTGAACAGTAACTTCCTGATGATAGATTTGATAAAAAAATTGGATGCCGAAGTGGCGCTGGTTTCAAGGAATTATTTGGGCAGTATAAATCATACTTTATTGTCTATTGATGCTTTAAACGCTCGGGGAATAGCACTTAGGGCGCTGATATTCAATGGCAATAATGATAGTTTTTCTGAAGAATTAATTGAACGGTACACTAAAGAAACCCCGGTGCTAAGGATCCCCGAAATCGAAAACTTTAAAAAAGATGAAATTTTATCGGCCGCCAATCATATCGAATTGTAATAATTGATCAGTTTCGCCAGGTCAGGGTCGTTTTTCAAATTTAGGTTGTTTGCTTTAATATAGGCTTCTAATTCAGCCTGTTTATTGGCAAGAATAGCCAATATTGCTTTTTTATCCCTTTTTAGTGTGTATGCTTTTTCTGCAATAACAAGATAGTAGCTTTCACTATCAGCATATTTTTGAATTGTAGTACCCAGCGCCATACCCGACTCTGATACAACATGTTTGTGATTTTTCTTTAACAACTGAGCCGTCCCTTCAACAAGCACCTCAAAAAAGTTTTGTGTGGTATAACCAGATATGTCTGCAAAACCACTTTTAAAATGTTTTACGTGATCTTCATTATCGCTTGAATAGGCAATGATAAAATCAGTTACTTGTTTTACAAATGTTAAGGTTTCCTTTTTGTCATTTTGAAAATACAGTATATCATTTACTTGATTGTATTTTAGCGGAATATCCTTATAGGTCCTGCCGTCGCTAAACTTCACTAACCCATTTATCCATTCATCGCTCAAATAGGGCGATCCTTGTATTTCCGAATGATCGACCTCTTTAACATTTCTTCCATCGATCAAGATTAAATTTTGTGTTGGTACTTGCTGACAATACGCAATGTTACTACCTGCAAGTAAGCCAAACATCAGCGTAAAAAAAGTTATTAAGTATCTCATACTTGGTTAAATATAGGGAAAATATCACAATAAAAAAGCCATCCTGAAAATATCAGAACGGCTTTTTTCAATTAATTTTATTATTAACTTAAAATCTATGATTAGTAACCTGGATTTTGAGTTATATTAGGGTTTGCGCTTAACTCTGTGAAAGGAATAGGCATTAAACGGTAAGTAGCGCCCACTGGTACAACATTTAACGTTGATGCAGCTTGCGGTGCGGTAGTTAAACGATTAACAACGGCATTTGTGCGTGTTAAATCGAACCAACGCAGGCCTTCAAATGCCAATTCTTTCCTTCTTTCGGTTAAAATATCATTAATTAAGGCAGTACCAACATCCGTATAACCAAGGAACGATGGATCACGTTGTTTTGCAACCATATTTAGGTATAAAGCACCATTTACATTATCACCCGTTTGTGCATAAGCTTCAGCAGCTGTCAATAAAACTTCTGCATAACGGATAATTTTAATATCGTCCTTATCGGAGGCATTGGTAACATTCGAATATTTGTTAACAATATAGGCTTGCAGACCTCCCCTTGTTCCATTCAATATCAAACCTCTTCTTGCGTCCGTTGTTGAATACAAATTGTATAGGTCGGTTGCGCAAAGCAAATCACCGTAGCCTGCCTGAGCATACATGTAATCCAACCCGTTGGTGCCGTTGTTTGATGCAAGGTTTAACGCAAGCTCAAATATAGTTTCCTGTTTGTTGGTCAATGCTGCTGGGTTAGCCCAATATGCCGCTAAACCGGTTGACGGAACCAAAGTATAACCACCATTTTGAATAACCAATAATGCGGCAGCTAAAGCATTTGCATAATCGCCTTTATAAAGATATACACGGGCTTCAATTGCTTTTGCCGCATATTTTGCTAAATATTCGGAGTTTGTTGCATGATAGGCAGAACTGATAGGTGTTGTACCCATCAAAACATAAGCGCTATCCAAATCTTTTATCATACGTGCATATACGTCACTCACCGTGTTACGTGAAGGTTCAGTGCCAGGGCCTGTGTATCCGGTTACAATTGGAACACCTAAGGCGGTGGGACTAACATTATAAGACTGCCCAAAATAGTTGACCATCTCAAGGTATGTTAAAGCCCTGGCTGTATAGGCTTCTCCGCGCAATTGGCTGTTTGTAGCGTCAGTCGGGATACTTGAGTTAATGATCCGGTTAGCTTGCAGTATTGTAAAATAACCTTGAGTCCAAATGTCCGAAGCTTCACCATTGAGATTATTCATCGAAAAATTGTTCTCACTCAAATAGCGCCCTGAGTTTGTTGATGAAACGTAGACGTTGTCAGAAAATACATCTCCCAGCACAGGGATATCCCTGCCAAATAATGAAGAAGACCTCATGGCTGCATACATACCATTTACAGCATCAGACATGTCATAATCTGTAACGATTGCCGATGTAACCGGCGTCGCACTTGGAGGTGTTTCAACTAAAAATTGTTTTTTGCAAGACGACATAACTATTATGCCCGCCAAAAATATATAGATATAATTTTTTCTTTTCATGTTCTTAAATTTTAGAGGCCTAAGTTAATTCCAACTGTAAAGGTTCTAACCTGTGGTATCTCCAGATTGCTCGTGCTGTTTACACCAACTTCCGGATCAAATGGTAACCTGCTGTCGTATGTTTTGGTCAATAAATTGGTTCCGCGACCGTACAAGTACAATTTCGAAATGCCATATTTTTTCAAAAGTGATAAACCTTTAAAATCGTAACCTACAGTTAGGTTTTTTAAACGGATATAGTCTCCTTTATACAAAAACCTCGAAGAGAACGATGATGAGCTGGAATACGTTGCACCATTAGCAGCTGTCCCTCCACCGGCTACATATTTTGGAACATCGGTGATTTGACCTGGAGTTGTCCATGCGTTCAAATCGTAAGCATACTTATTAAAAGTATAATTTGTTCCATCTGTTAAATAAAATGCCCATGAGTCGTTGATATAGTTACCAAAGTTATAATAGATGTCACCTGATATACTAAACCCTTTATAACTAAAAGTATTTGTCCATCCACCGAAAACTTTTGGATCAGCCTGGTATTGAGCAAACGGGGTAGCTTTGTTATAGTTATTGGTTGTTGCGGTTTTGGTGGCATCAGTATACCAAAGTGGGTCGCCGTTAGATGGGTCAACACCTGCCCATCCACGTGCATACCAGGTTTGGAAATCCTGACCTTCTGCAACCTGGAAGCTTCCGTTTAAGAAAGAAGCATCGTTAACCAATTTAGTAACTGTATTTTTGTTAAACGAAATATTAAATGAAGTATACCATTGGAAATCCTTTGACTTTATCGGACTGGCTTTGATGGTTATTTCCTCGCCCTGGTTTTTCATCGCACCAATATTCTCGGTAACGGTACTAAAGCCGGTAGTCCTCGATATCGGCACGTTTTGTATCAGGTTATCGATTTTGCGGATATAATAGTCAACTGAGAAAGATAGACGATCTTTTAACACACCAAAATCAGCGCCAAACTCAAGTGGTTTTGACGATTCCCAGGTTAAAGCAGTGTTGCCGATAGTATTAAAGTTTTGACCAACGCCACCCCCATAAACAGCGCCGTAGCCGGCGGTTGGCTGAGCTACATAGTTACCTATACCTGCGTTACCCACCGAACCATAAGATGTGCGCAACTTAGCAGATGATAAAATAGATTGATTTTTGAAGAAACTTTCTTCGTCAACATTCCATGCGGCACCAATAGAATAAAAATTACCAAAACTTACATCAGAGCCGAAACGCGAAGAACCTTCGCGCCTGAACGAACCTGACAATGAGTATTTGTTTTTATAATTGATACTTCCCCTTGTGTAGAATGCATCGAAGGTGTAACCACTAAACGAAGAGTTACCTAATGTAGGCGTAGATGCATTCACTGAAGCAGTTAATAAAGGCTGCGTGGCTGGGTAACCGTTTGAGTTAGCACTGATGAAATAACCGTCAGATTTTTGTGCTTCGTAGCCTAAAGATGCTTCTACATAAAAATCATTGTCTTTGCTAAAATCATAACGGTAATCTAACTGATTACGGAACAAATAGTTGAAATAACGTGTGTAATAATCGTATCCACGACCACCTGCTGTACGACCATCGCCCATAATAGGGTTGTTAAATTGTTGTTCTTCCAATTCAACTAAATCGCCGCTGAAATAAGTGGTGTATTTTAACTGATCCCAAATGTTCCATTTCATTGTGGCGTTGCCCAATACCCTTGTCTCCGAATCAAACTTTTTATCATTTAATACCATATACAATGGGTTATAAATGCTTGAAAAATCAGTATTGGTAGCCCTACTTGTATTTAAAGTACCATCAGAAGCATAAGCTTGTTGCTGAGGACGCAAAAAGAAAGCAGACAGAACGGGGCTTGCAAAAGCACCCCCGTTCGAAGGATCGTTTTGTTGAACATTCGAGATATTTAAACCTGTAGAGAATGTAAAGCTTTTGCTGATGGTTTGGTCCACGTTAAGCAAGCCAGTTATACGTTTCAAATCCGAACCGATAACGCTTGCCTCTTGTTTAAAATAACCGGCAGAGGCAAAAACATGCGAAGTTTCACTACCACCCCTAACAGACACATTGTATTGTTGTTGCTGACCTTGTTTAGTAACCAGCGGATACCAATCATTATAAGGTCCGGCTAAACCGTAGCTGGTAATATAAGGCGTTTGTCCAGCGCCGGTAACACCGGCATTGGTCAAACCTTGCAAAAAGGTATTAGCGTAATCAGTACCACCCATTGGCCTGCCGCCAACCGGTAATGGTAAATTAACTGATTTACCCACCTCAGTATCAAAGTTAACCTGAGCATTACCTGCTTTACCTCGTTTGGTAGTGATAATAATAACACCGTTAGAAGCACGCGAACCGTAAATAGCTGTTGCTGATGCGTCTTTTAAAACAGTAATTGTTTCAATATCATCCTCATTAATACCTGATAATACGTTAGTAGCACCTGCGGTATTCAAACGGGAAAGATCGCCAGCATTGATAATCATTCCGTCGACTACATAAAGCGGATTAGAGTCGGCACTGATTGAGCCGACACCCCTTAGCCTTACCTGAATATTTGCTCCGGGCTGACCAGTATTTTGGCTGATGTTTAAGCCTGGTACCTGCCCTTGCAATGCGTCGATAGGCGTAGAAAAAGGTTTGTCGTTCAAAGCGTCCGCGCTAACTGTGCTTGCCGCGCCGGTATACGATTTTTTAGCTTGTACGCCATAACTATCGGTAACAACCACCTCGGTTAACTGTTTGGTATTAGATACCAGTTTAATGTTGTAGTTCGATGCAACCGTGATATTTACATGTTGAGTTGCATACCCAATAAAAGACACATCTAAAGAGTTTGCCCCTGATGGCAAAGTAATCGCAAACTTTCCATCAACTTTGGTTTGAGTACCAACATTGCTTCCGGCCACCTTTACGGAAACACCGGGAATGGGCTGTCCATCGTCGGCGCCGATTACAGTACCCGTAATTTTTCTGCTTTGAGCAAACACACT
>NZ_CAITNG010000149.1 GCF_903893715.1 uncultured Mucilaginibacter sp. | reverse complement strand
TCAAGCATCTTCAATCCTATTTAAACGAGTTTACTTTTAAATACAATCACAGAGATAATAAATCAAATTTTGACTTGCTTCTCAATAGAAGTTTAATGCCATCTGTCATATGATGGGCTATTACTCTCAAGAGGGGAGCCTGACGCGCAAGGCCGAAGGGAGTAAATAAAAAGAAATATTTATAACACACAATACATAAAACAATGATCGATCTGAAAGAATTTGAGGTGTGGTTTGTAACCGGCAGCCAGGACCTATATGGCGAAGAAACACTGAAACAAGTAGCGGTGCATTCGCAACAAATTGCCAAAGCTTTTGACGGGGCAGGCCAAATACCCGTGCGCGTGGTATATAAGCCAACGGTAAAGAGTCCGGAAGAAATTTATAACGTTTGTCGCGATGCCAACAGCAGCAAAGCCTGTATCGGTATCATCGCCTGGATGCACACGTTTTCGCCGGCGAAGATGTGGATAGGCGGGCTCAAAATTTTACACAAGCCATTGCTGCATTTGCATACACAGTTTAACCGCGATATCCCCTGGGACAGCATCGACATGGACTTTATGAACCTGAACCAAAGCGCCCACGGCGACCGCGAGTTCGGCTTTATTATGAGCCGCATGCGCATTAACCGCAAGGTGGTAGTGGGTCACTGGCAGGATGAAGAGGTACTGAACCAAATAGGCGGCTGGACCCGCGTTGCCGCAGGCTGGGCCGACTGGCAGGGCGCGCGCTTTGTTCGCTTTGGCGATAACATGCGCTATGTTGCCGTTACCGATGGCGATAAAGTGGAAGCCGAAATGCGTTTTGGTTATTCGGTAAATACCCACGGTGTGGGCGATCTGGTGAAAGTGATCAACGCGATGAGCGACGCGGAAATTGACCGTTTAACCGCCGAATATGAAGCGACTTACGCTGTTGTGCCCTCGCTTAAAAAAGGCGGCGCGCAATACCAATCATTACGCGAGGCTGCACGCATTGAGTTGGGTTTGAGCGCCTTTTTAAAGGATGGCAATTATAAAGGTTATACCGATACGTTTGAGGACCTGCATGGCATGGTACAATTGCCGGGCATACCATCGCAGCGTTTGATGGGCCAGGGTTACGGCTTTGGCGGCGAGGGCGACTGGAAAACTGCCGCGTTGGTACGCGCCATGAAGGTGATGGGTACCGGCCTGAAAGGCGGTAACAGCTTTATGGAAGATTATACTTACCACTTTAACCCAGGCAACCCGATGGTATTGGGTTCGCACATGTTGGAGATATGCGAGTCGATAGCTTTAGGCAAACCGAATTGCGAGATACACCCCTTGGGCATAGGCGGCAAAGCCGACCCGGTGCGTTTGGTGTTCAATGTGGCCGGTGGACCTGCGCTCAATGCTTCCATTATTGATATGGGGAACCGTTTCCGCCTGTTGGTGAACGAGGTGGAAGCCGTAGCGCCTGAGCACGACCTGCCCAAACTGCCTGTTGCCCGCGTATTATGGAAACCCCTGCCCGATATGAAAACCGGCTGCGCAGCCTGGATATTGGCCGGAGGGGCGCACCATACCTGCTACAGCCAAAACCTGAGCAGCGAACAACTGAGCGATTTTGCCGAAATGGCCGGGATAGAGTGCGTGCTGATTGGTAAGGATACTAATATACCGCAATTTAAGAATGAGTTGAGATGGAGTGAGGCGTATTATCAGACCAAATAGCAAGCCCCCTCTAAATCTCCCCCTGAAGGGGGAGACTTGAAATTCTTAAAAGCCCTCGAGTGATTGGGGGCTTTTTAATTCAATTAATATCTACCCATTCCCAACAATCAGCTCGGCCTACATCGCTACAGTAATAGTCGTGAAATCTAATCTGCGCATTATTAAAATCGGCCCCAATACAAACTAAATAGCACAAGAAGCTTTTAATCATGTATCTCTGTTCATAAAAGAACAGACAGAAGGGGGTTTGATAAATATTGTCCCCAACCGGATATGGCTCTTCGTTCCTTGTTATAGAATATCGCTTTTTCACATGGGGATTTATCATGAGTTTATTTACCTCCTCATGAAGTATTTTAAGCTCTAATAGCTCATTGATCTTTGATTTTACCATTTTATCTAATTATTTATACAAAGATAGCGCATGTATCAACACGTTTTTTCGCACTTGATGTGGCTTAAATAAAATATCCCCCCACTGGTCTAAGCTTGTAGCTTCGTCCAAAACCTAACAAACCCTGTCATTTCGACCGCAGGGAGAAAACTTTACGAACAATTACGGCACAGTGCAGGCGCTTTGTAAAGGTTTCTCCTTGCTGCGCTCGTTCGAAATGACATCATTGGGCATGGGTCTTACCGCCGGGTTTCCCTTTAATCCGGATTTCCAATCCTGCACTAAAAATGCTTTACTTTACCCCACCCCCAAGGCCCTTAGCTTTTAACCTTTTGTGGTGATAGATATACGACACAGCTAAAAAAGCGATAAAAACAAATATCGGCGCCCATTGCGCTACCGGGTCGTGAACGGATATTTCGGAATAAACGGCGCTGATCATATCGAAAGCAAAACCGGCATAGGCCCATTCTTTGAGGCGCGGAAAGCCCGGTACCAACAAAGCAATCGAACCTAAAACTTTAGCAACACCGAGGTACTGGTTAAAGTAAGCCGGATATCCAAAATGGCCACTCATCATTTTAATGGAATCGGGGGTATTCATGATGCTGGTGATGCCCGAAAAAAGCATGACGGCTACCAGCAGGCCAGTAAATATCCAATAGATAATGTTGATTTTCTTCATGTTGTTGCTTGGTTTGTGATGGTTCAATAATCAAAAGTAAAAGGACTGCAGCATCAATTCAACCTTTTTCCACTATATTTTTTTAGAGGTAATAATACCCTTAACGGAGGCGTTATCTTTGCAAATGCTGCCATTATCGAAGTTTGTAGCTTCGACCTACAATGGATTGGAGGTTCATCTCGCTTTTTTGACATACTTATTTGCCCACCCCATCAATATAAGCTATCTTCAAAAAAATATCCCGCCTAAATGAAAAGCCTTGTTATCGGTTGCTTAGTGTTATCCCTTTTTGTTTTGACTTGCAACCTTCCTCCGGATTGCGCGAAATTCAGGAACGGGAATTTTACGGTGCTGGGCAACAAGCGAATTTCGGAAATTGAAAGGAACGGCGACCAACAATTGGAATGGGACAACGGGCCAAAAAAGTGGACCGAACCGGATACATTCAAGGTAAAATGGCTGAATGACCATAGCTATATGCTGCTGCCCAACAGCAGTTACCTAAAAAAATACCACATTGACAAAACCGATGCTGCAATAACCGTCGACATATTACAAACCTCTGTAAGCTCGTGCACTATACGCATATCCACAAACCTTGGCAGCAAAACGGCTGAAGCCGAAATGTTCAGATCTAATTGAGCCGATAATTTGAGTACGGCAAAAGTTACGTAGCCACTTATGCGACCATATATTCGGTTTGATCAAGCCCGACGGTTTTTTGAACAATTGGTAAAGGCTTACCCGGTTTTATAGGACTCCTCTTTCCGAAAAAGGGCTTTTAAAACATAGCAGGTAACGAAAACACATGTTATGCAAAACAGGATTTTTATAAACAGGCGTTTTTTTTGAAGAAAATGCAATAAAGTGTATTTATCATTTCCTTTTTTATCAGTAAAGATATATTTGTTATATAAATTAAAAATTAACTAAAAATATTTTTAAGGTTAAATAATTTGTTTAATTTTATACAAAAGTCGAGATTTGGAAAAAATGTTTTCTCGCCGGCCCAATTCTAAATACTTATCAAACGAATTTTAAACTCCCGGAAAGCTATCTGAAAACAACACACCCCTATGGCTTTTTTTAATATTTTACCTCTCGCCAACAAAAATAAACTTTTCGACGGCCCATCGTTTTACCGCTAACGTTTGTTGATTCGAATAAAATCTTACATTCATACCAACCTGAAGATCGGCGATGACCGAAAAAAAACCAACTTATTTGCTATGGATAATCGTTTTATAAAATCGATAACAATAGTTGTGAATATCTTTATAGATATTTCGAAATTAAAATCCGATATTTAATAAAGTATTGATTTTTATGAACTAAAAGGAGAACTATATGACGGCAGCAAAACCAACCATATACCACGATATACTTTTTAGGGAATTGATAGAGAACAGCTATTCGGGTATTACCTTGTTCGACCGCTACCTCAATACGATTTACAGTAGCCCTTCGGCAGAGCGGATTACCGGCTGGAGCCCGGAAAACAGGCCCGACAGCCTGATGGAAAACGTACATCCCGACGATGAACCGCAAATGAAATTGTTTTATTTGAAGGTTTTAGCCAACGACGGCGTGTCTGATGCTTGTAGTTTTAGATACAAACATTTTGACGGACACTTTATTTGGCTCGATTGTACATTTACCAATATGCTCGACAAACCAGGCATTCATGCTATTGTGGGTAATTTCAGGGACGTTTCGGAGCAAAAAAAAGCCGGCCAAATATTAAAACAAACCGTAGACGAACTAATTGCCTACAAATATTGCCTTGATGAATCGTCCATAGTTGCTATTACCGACCATAAGGGGGTTATTACTCACGTTAACGATTATTTTTGCAAGCTGTCTAAATACACCAGAGCAGAGTTGGTAGGTCAAGACCATCGCATATTAAACTCGGGATACCATAGTAAAGAATATATAAAAAACCTCTGGGCAACAATTGGCAAAGGAAATATTTGGAAGGGTGAATTTAGAAACAAAGCTAAGGATGGATCTTTTTATTGGGTTGAAGCGACCATTGTGCCGTTTTTGAACGAAAAGAACAAGCCATATCAATACATAGCCATCCGATCGGACATTACCGAGCTAAAAAAAACAACCATCGCGCTTCAGGCCTCCGAAAAAAAATTTAGCGAAATGTTTCAGCTAAGCCCATTGCCTATGTGGGTTTTTGATGCGGAGTCATTAAATTTTTTGGCAGTTAACCACGCGGCAGTAAAACATTATGGCTTTAGTCATGAAGATTTTTCATCGATGACCATCAATGATATACGGCCGGCCGAAGAAATCCCAATACTGCAAAAATCTTTAGCCGATTTTAACAAAAACAATGCCATATACCGGCAAGGAGTTTTTGTACACAAGAAGAAAAACGGCGAAAAGATTAACGTAGAAATACAAAGCAGCATTGTTGATTACGATGGGAAACGAGCCGAAGTAGTACTGGGAAACGATATAACTGATAAGCTGAAATATATTAAAGCTATTGAAGAGCAAAACGAGAAATTAAAAGAAATATCCTGGCTGCAATCGCACATCATCAGGGCTCCGCTTGCGCGAATGATGGGTTTGATGAACCTGCTAAAAGACGGTTGCGACGAGCACGAAAAAGTAATGGAATATTTAATGCAATCGGCAACAGAGTTGGACGAGGTGATCAGGGGGATTACCGATATATCGAAAATTGATGACGAATGAAGATTAAGCCGCTTGTAGGCTTGGCTACCGGTTAAAGCAGCAAAACCAAACCCTGATTTTTTGCGGCAGGGCACGATGTGCTTAAATTTTACGCCCCGCCCTCTACTATTTTTATCTCATTTCAAAATTATGTCATTTCGACCGTAGGGAGAAAACTTTGGGGACATGACATTTGCGACGGACAGGTGAGCGGGAGACAAGTATGGCGCGGATGCAGGGCGTGGATGCCGCTTTGTAAAGTTTTTTTCGCTACGCTCAAGAGAGTAGTTCTCCTCGCTATCGCTCGCTCGAAATGACATAAAAGGGGGGTTCTATTTTATGTCATTTCGACCGTAGGGAGAAAACTTCTGTAAGGGATTAGTCGGCGTGCGATATATCTGGCGTGAATGTATTAGTTCGCGAAGGTTTTTTCGCTACGCTCTAGAGAGTAGTTCTCGTCGCTGCGCTCGCTCGAAATGACAACATTTTATATTTCTTTTGTAATTTTTGTAATAATAAATTATTCTTCGTATATTGCATATAATTTGCAATAAAGCACCTTTTTGTGCCTGTTAATGCTGTCCCGATAGCTATCGGGATGACGTTGGGAATTGCCGTGTTTAGGGTAGCCCCTGACGGGGCAAAACTTTGAATTTACATTTTGCTACAAACAGGTAGCCCCTGACGGGGCATGTGATGGTGGGTTTGTCGTACGGTTGACTCACCCCGGCTGCACTGCGCTGGCCGACCCTCTCTTCCGCTGCGCGGTAAAGAGGGTGACGGCAGGGCGGCCGCCACTGGCGGGGCATTTTATGGCGGGTTTGTTGCGCATTTGACTCACCCCGGCTGCACTGCGCTTGCCGACCCTCTCTTCCGCTGCGCGGTAAAGAGGGTGTAAAAAGGTGGCGGCCTTTTGATTGAAATTTTAAACCAACGATTGATATATGAAAACGATTGACGCATTTACTTTAACACCTAAACAACAACGCTTTTGCGATGAGTATTTAATAGACATGAACGCTACACGGGCGGCTTTGCGGGCGGGGTATACGCAGGCCACAGCCATGAACGGGCAATTGATGGAAATGCCCAAGATACAGGCTTATTTAAAGAAGCGTACCGCTGAGGCAGCGCAAAAACTGCAGGTGAGCCATGAAACGCTTTTGGGCGAACTGATGAAGGTTGCCTTTGCCAATATGGGCGACTATTTTGGGGATGATGGCAAGATAAAGGCTATGAACGACATTTTGGATGATAAAAAGAGCGCGATATGGAGCTTGAAGGTGAGCGAAGGGAAGTATGGCACTACGGTGCAACTTAGACTTCACAATAAGTTGGCGGCTTTGGAAAAAATTGCCAAGCACATTAAGTTTTATGAGGTGGAGCAAAAAAAGCCGGTGGAGGAAGCGGTTTATGTTGACAAGGAAGACCTGAACGAGGATGACCGCTTTGAAGATGATAGCATAGATGCGTTAGATAAGGATTTATACGAAAAAAAGGTAAAACTTGAAACGCTGCAACGAGAATTGTATTTAAAAGAACGTGATTTAAAGCAACGGGAGGCGGATTTGGCGACAAGGGAGGAGGGTGTTCGGGCCGCCATCGC
>NZ_CAITNG010000148.1 GCF_903893715.1 uncultured Mucilaginibacter sp. | reverse complement strand
CCCAGCGAACCGATATATTTTGGGATGAGCGTCGTCGGTCCGCAAACCATTACCTCGGCACCTAACTGTTTAAGGCAAAGGATATTGGATAAGGCTACCCGCGAGTGCAGGATATCGCCCACGATGACGATCTTTTTGCCGGCCACTTCGCCATATTTTTCACGGATGGAAAAGGCGTCAAGCAGGGCCTGGGTGGGGTGTTCGTGCGCACCATCTCCGGCGTTAACGATCTGGGCTTTAACATGTTTCGACAGGAATATGCCGGCGCCCGCGTAAGGATGACGCATCACCACCATATCTACCTTCATGGCCAGAATATTGTTTACCGTATCTATCAGTGTTTCGCCCTTGCTAACCGATGATGATGACGCAGCGAAGTTCACTACATCCGCCGAAAGGCGTTTTTCTGCCAGTTCGAACGAGAGGCGTGTACGGGTAGAGTTCTCGAAAAAAATGTTGGCAATGGTTACATCCCGTAAAGAAGGCACTTTTTTAATCGGTCGGTTCAGTACATCTTTAAAAGTATCAGCGGTTTCGAATATCAGTTCGATATCGTTTTTGTTGAGGTCCTTGATCCCTAATAAATGGCGTGTACTGAGTGTGTCCATGTTTCCTTTTAGCCTATCGTATTTTTTTGAATAATGAACACTGAATATTGAATGATGAATATCGAATCAAAAATCGTTTCATTTATTACATTATCTATGCTTTAATATTGTTCTTTTTCGCTGTCTCAATACTTTTTACAAAAATTGAAATCAACTGGTTGCACTCATCTTTTGATTTGATTAGCTCACTGGCGCTGGTTAGGTTTCGTCTTTCAGCAATTTTTAGTGAAACCATCGACTCACGTAATTCTTTCAATATTATCTTCATTTTATGGATAAAGTCGTTCCGTGATTCTGCAGATTGTGCTTCTCCATAATTTAAGGCTGGCGAACAGCCTGATCTAACGAGTTGACCGGCAAGGTAGTTACCAATCCGAGTTTCCGGAAATTTTTCTATGATTTCAGAGATGTCGACGGCAAAATCTATCAAGCGATCTTCTAAATCATATTTTTTATTTTCTGCTTCGTTATTCGACATTCAAAATTCATTATTCGATATTCTTTTGCCGAACTACTTATAGTCCGACAATAACACGATCTTATCTTCCGTATCCGTTTCTTTCCAGCTTACCACCACGCGTTGCGAAGCGATAGAATCAACCGCGATACCGGTATAATCGGCCGAAACCGGGATATGGCGCGAATAGTGCCTGTCGACCAGTACCAGCAACTCCATTTTTTCGGGGCGGCCAAAGGCCATCATGGCATCCATGGCTGCGCGAATGGTGCGCCCGGTCCACAAAACATCATCCATCAGGATCACTTTTTTGCCTTCCACAATAAAATCTATGCGGGTTTGGTTTGGCACCAGCGGGCTTTCGCGGCGACGGAAATCGTCCCTGTAAAAGGTAATGTCCAAATCGCCTTGTTGTATGATTTTGCCGGGCAATATCTTACGTAGTTCTTCGGCTATGCGTTTGGCTAAATAAATACCGCGGGGCTGTATGCCGATGATAACTGAATTAGAGAAATCGTTATGATTTTCGATCAGTTGTCTGCATAAACGCTGAATGGTGATCTGGAATTTTTGACCGTCGAGCAATACCGGGTTAAGCATCGTTGGGTGGATTTGGGCAAAGTTAGAAAATATTTGCAAAAACTTTAATGAGCTTAGAACAATGCTTGAAATTTCTATCGGAAATTTTATCTTCTATTTAAGGTTTTTTATTAAATATTCTGCTACTTCTTTGTTAATGCTAAATGACCAAGCCGCAGGTGCTGCTATTTCGCTTACAAATATTTTGTCACCTGTTCCAATTCCAGTGAGTAAGTTATCTCGAACCATCACTACCGTTTGGCTTGTCCAAATAATACACGATGTGCTATTTAAGAATGCGAATTGTGTGTACTTCCTTATCATATTTGTAAAAGTAAGTGCTCGATATGCATTCTGTGGTTGAAATTCAAATGTTATGATTATTTGTCTCATTTTTCTTTGCTTAATTTATGTATTTCGCGAGCAATCAAACTTACAAGTTCTATACAATTAGAGGCATCGTCTATTGTTATTCTATTTTCTGTTAATTGTGTTTGGTTAAGATCATGATCACCACAATGAACGATTAAGTGTCTTCGTTGGGTGAATCTTTCTACATCACTTAAAAGATTATCAGCACTCTTATCAGCGCTCCTCGAAATCATCTTAAAAACGGAATTAAAACCCGCTAATTTCATGTATTTATCAATTGATTTTTGGCCCTGAAATGATTTTTTTTCAAAATCGTCATCAAATTTCTCAATCACTTTTTCATAAAAATTACTTTCGAGCACATGTTGATGAAGAGTATCTTTTGTGAAAAGTTCATCTTTAATGTATTGTTTCAAGTCAGCGGATAAGTTTTTCTCATCTAATCTTTGTTTAATTTCAACAATAAGAAATGTCTTAATATAGGCATCTAATGCGGAAATTGATAGAACAATCACGGCTCTATATGAGTCGAGTAATTTGTCATTCGCTATTGGTAATTGTTCATCACTCGAGCCGATATTAATGCTAAGTAGATTTTGAGCACGTTTTATACCACTATTGAAGATTTTAAAGGCTCTCTCTGATTTTTCATTGTCTTTTGGCTGCTGAGCAATATCCTGACCAATTATTGGTACCCCGTTTGTTAGCTCGTTGCTCACGTTTTCTTCGTTTCTATCCATTTGAAATGATTTTAAAAATTTAGAGTTATTTATAAATATATATAAATTATCAATAATGAATAAGTTCTAACAAAAAAAAGCCCCATCGTTACCGACGGGGCTTTATAAGAGAGAAAATTATTTAAAGCTTAATTTGCTTCTTCTTCAGTTGTTTTTTTAGCAGCTGCTTTTTTGGTTGCTGCCTTTGTTTCGGCACCTTCCATTTGCTCTTTTAACTGAGCCAACACGCTTAGATCACCTAAAGTTGATTTTTCAACCGAATCTTTCACTTTCTTCACGGCATTGGTCGAAACTTTGGCTTCCTTTTTACGGGTTTCAAATTCCTGAACCCTTGCTTCGGCGCGGGCTTCTTCCCAAATGCGTGCATGCGATATAACGATGCGTTTGTTTTCTTTGTTAAATTCAATGATCTTGAACTCGCCTGTATCTTCGGCTTTTAAGCTCTTGCCATCTTCTTTAACCATATGTTTTGTCGGCACAAAGCCTTCAACGCCATAAGGTAAAGCAACAATTGCACCTTTGTCGGTTACTTTGATCACGGTGCCTTCATGAATCGAGTCGATAGTGAAGATGGTTTCAAAGGTATCCCAAGGGTTTTCTTCCAATTGTTTGTGGCCCAAGCTCAATTTGCGGTTTTCAACGTCAAGTTCTAAAACAACCACGTCTAATTTTTCGCCTACCTTGGTAAACTCGTTAGGGTGGTTAACTTTTTTAGACCATGATAAGTCGCTGATGTGGATCAAACCATCAATACCGTCTTCCAGTTCAACAAACACACCAAAGTTTGTCATGTTTTTAACGGTAGCTACGTGTGTAGTACCAACAGCATACCTGTCGGCAGCTTGTTGCCATGGATCAGGAGTTAATTGTTTAACACCTAAGCTCATTTTACGGTCGTCGCGGTCTAAAGTTAATACTTGCGCTTCAACTTCGTCGCCAACTTTCAGGAATTCTTGTGGGTTGCGCAGGTTTTGAGACCATGACATTTCTGACACGTGGATCAAACCTTCAACACCTGGGATAATTTCCAGGAATGCGCCGTAATCAGCTACAGTTACAATGCGACCTTTAACTTTCGAGCCGATCTGGATGTTTTCATCCAGCGACTGCCAAGGGTGAGGTGTCAATTGTTTTAAGCCTAAAGCGATACGTTTTTTCTCGTCATCAAAATCAAGCACAACAACGTTGATTTTTTGATCTAATGCCAATACTTCTTTCGGGTGCTCTATGCGGCCCCAGCTAATATCTGTAATGTGTAGTAAGCCGTCAACACCACCAAGGTCGATAAATACGCCAAAGTCGGTAATGTTTTTAACGGTACCTTCCAATACCTGGCCTTTTTCAAGTTTGGCCACAATTTCGGTTTTTTGGTTTTCCAAATCGTCCTCTATCAGCACTTTGTGCGATACCACTACGTTTTTAAACTCGTGGTTGATCTTAACAACTTTGAACTCCATTGTTTTGCCCACATAAACGTCATAATCCCTAATAGGTTTAATGTCGATCTGCGAACCTGGTAAAAAGGCTTCAACGCCCATTATATCTACAATTAAACCACCCTTAGTTCTGCTCTTCACAAAACCGGTGATGATCTCATCGTTATCCAAAGCACTGTTAATGCGCTCCCATGATTTTTGGGTTTTTGCACGTTTGCGCGAAAGTACCAACTGTCCGTTAGCATCTTCCTGCGATTCAACAAACACATCCACGGTGTCGCCAACCTTCAGGTCGGGTGTATCGCGGAATTCAGAAAGCGATACCAAACCATCCGATTTAAAACCGATGTTCAATACCACATCTTTGTTGTTGATGTTAACTACAACACCTTCAATGATCTCGCCTTTAGTGATAGAGCTGAATGTACCATCGTACATTTTCTCTAAAGCTTCGCGGTCGGTGTCGCTGTAGTTACCAAATTTTTTCTCATCAGCGTCCCAATCAAATGCCTCAGGTTGTACTGCTGCGATTGCGGTCGACTTGATGTGTTCGATAGACAATGAATCAGCTTCTGATTCGATTGTTTCTTTCTCTTTAGGTAAAGCGCTAATTGCGCCTAACTCGGCTTCTTTAGCCTTTAGTTCTTTTTCTGCTTCTTGTTTTTTTGCCATTAAATAATTTGTCTCCTTTTCCCAATTCAATTGGGACTGCAAAGGTACGGATATATTTTTGACAGAAAAAAATAAAATCGAATGTTATTGGCTGATTTATAGGAGTTTTTTTAAATAAAGCAGCGTTCTGTAGTGCAGTTCACAGTCGCCGTTAAATTAAATTAACCCAAAATTATTACTTTATTAATCCAGCCGAGCCCCAATATCATCAAAAACGGTCATAAACTCGGGAAGCAATAACAGGCGATAGTTCAATACAGCTTCGGTCAGCATGGCTTCCTGCTCGGGCGTAAAAGGGTCTTTCCATACGCGCATGCATATCCTTTTTAAGGCGTAGGCCACCTGTGCCGCATCGGTATAAGTACTCAGGTAACGGTGCTTTTTAAAATCATCTAAATATTTAAAAAACACATCGGGGTTTGATAATTTACTATAAATCAAAAAACTATGTAGGTGCTCTTGCTTGGTATTATGCAAATGGTCGTAAAAAGTATCAACGTTGACCTTGCCGGTTGTAATCAGCAAATTGTCTAAAAGCAGTTCCAGGGCAATATGCCCTAAAAAGAAAGGCTTTACGGGCGAACCTTCGGTAGCCGGTTTTAAAGCTTTTTTTAACTCGTGCGAGTGATGTTTAAAAAAACCGGAATTGTGAAAATAACGGTCCACTTCCAAATGCCTTTTCCAGCCATCTAATATCGAATCGACAAAAGGGTGCTCGTGGCGCTCAAATTTTTCGGGATGTATGTTAATGGTTTTATCGGCATTTTTGAGCAAGTCGGGCAATACGGTTCCCATAACATGATAAGAATCAGTGTTATGCCTGTCGAAATAAAAATGCGATAAAAAATTCATAAACTGTATTTGCTCCCAATTGGAGTATTGGTAAGATACAAAGTTTTTATGAATTACAGATGATCAAAACCTATAACCGCTGTTTTTGAACGAATATTCTATATTTGCAGCCTTAGTAAAATACGGAAATATGAATTTTGTTGAAGAGTTACGCTGGCGGGGAATGTTGCATGATATTATGCCCGGAACTGAAGATCTGTTGAACAAGGGTATGGCATCAGGCTATATCGGTTTCGACCCTACAGCTGATTCCTTGCATGTAGGCAGCCTGGCCCAGATCATGACGCTGATACACTTTCAACGCGCAGGCCATAAGCCATATGCTTTGGTTGGCGGTGCTACCGGCATGGTTGGCGACCCATCAGGAAAATCGGCCGAGCGTAATTTATTGTCCGAAGATGCTTTGCAGCATAACCTTAATGGGATAAAAGGTCAGCTGGAGAAGTTTTTGAATTTTGACTGCGGTGCCAACAGCGCCCAGATGGTAAACAATTACGATTGGTTCAAGGATTTCTCCTTCCTCGATTTTATACGCGATGTAGGTAAACACATCACCGTTAATTACATGATGGCAAAAGATTCGGTAAAAAACCGCATCAGCGGTGATACAGGAATGAGCTTCACCGAGTTTAGCTACCAATTGGTACAGGGCTACGACTTTTACTACCTTTGGAAACACGAGAACTGCGTTTTACAAATGGGCGGCAGCGACCAATGGGGCAATATTGTCACCGGCACCGAGCTGATACGCCGCAAAGACGCCGGCGAAGCTTATGCTTTGACTACGCAGTTGATCAAAAAATCGGATGGCAGTAAGTTCGGTAAATCGGAAGGTGGCAACATCTGGCTTGACCCCGCTAAAACATCGCCATTCAAGTTTTACCAGTTTTGGATGAACGCCAGCGACGATGATGCGAAAACATATATCCGCATATTTACCCTGTTTGACAAGGAAACAATTGAAGCATTAGAAACCGAACACAATGCCGCCCCACATTTGCGTGTGTTGCAAAAAGCTTTGGCTAAGGATATTACTGTGCGTGTACATGGAGAGGAAGAGTATGAGAAAGCCATTAAATCATCCGAGTTTTTGTTTGGAAACGCAGGTGTCGAATTTTTAAAGGAATTAAAATTCGCAGAGGTAATGTCCATATTTGAAGGTATTCCACAGTATACAGTGAATTTACATGATCTGGAGAAAGGAATGAATGTATTGGATTTGTTAGCTGTAAATACAACTATATTCTCATCAAAAGGGGAAGCTAAAAAAATGATCCAGGGAGGTGGTGTTTCAATTAATAGAATTAAAGTTGAATCTGATACTGAAATTATAGGAAAGAACAATCTAATTTTCATTGGTGGCTCGGCTACCGAAGCCGTGGTTGTTGTACAAAAAGGTAGGCGGAATTATTTTTTGATTATTGCTCATGGATTATCTAATCCTGATAGGCCTATCGCTGGCTAAAGCACAAAAAGGCAAGAAGAACTACTTTTTGATTATCGCCGAATGAGTTTTCGATTAAGTGCAGGTGGTGGTCAGGTAAACGGATGGTGATTAACCCACCAACAAATTACATCCCCTGATATCCGAATTATCAAAGCGGCCTAAAACCTCGAATGAGCCATCGGGTTGTACACAGCCTAAATCCTGCGTGGCTATGAAGGAGCAGGAGTTAATATTGGCCAAGTCGATGATGTTGATGCCGCCGGTTTGCCCGGATGGCAGGGGGCTCATGGGATCGTTGGTATCTCTCGCCAGTATCTTCATC
Organism: uncultured Mucilaginibacter sp.; assembly: GCF_903893715.1. Lineage (GTDB taxonomy): Bacteria > Bacteroidota > Bacteroidia > Sphingobacteriales > Sphingobacteriaceae > Mucilaginibacter. The sequence goes on along the minus strand of NZ_CAITNG010000148.1, from coordinate 6,334 downwards.
CATGGCGGACACTCAAAAACACCGTTGCCTTTTGAGTAGGCTTGCGACAACATTTCCGTCATCCCATATTCGGAGTGTATGGCAGCAACACCAAAACCCTTGCAGAGGGTCTCATGTAGTTCCTCGCGTATCATTTCTTTGCGGCGGCCTTTCATACCGCCGGTTTCTATCACGATCAATTCAGGAAAAATAAATTGGTATTGCTCCACAAAATCCAGCAATGCAAAGGTTACGCCAATAAGCAGGGTCGGCTTTTTGGTAAGCTTTTGTTTGATGAGTTGGCGGAAAAGTTCATCGTGGTTGTATAAATAAAAGCCGCTATCTGCATCTCCAGATCGCTCGATAAGGTCCTTCGCCATGTAAATGAGCGACGAGCCTTCGCGCTCCAAATAGGATGGGAGCAGGGCCAAAACCGTATAGTTTTTGATATCGCCATAAAACATTCGGAAAGCTTCTCGGAAACTTTCTTCATACCAACTTACATCACTAATCAAATGCCTGCTGGTAATCATGCCGGTAGTACCGCTGCTGGTAAAGGTCAATTGTACGGGCTCGGTAGTACTTATTACCTCGTGGCTTTTAAAAAATTCAATGGGCAAAAAAGGGATTTGGCTGTGGTGCTTTATAGCATTGATATCTGTTTTTAAGCCTTGCAAAAATTCACGGTAAACTACGCAATTCATTGCCTGGTGATTGAATACCTGCAACGCAATGGTGTTGAATTGCTGTTCGTTATCGATAGAAAATATATCCTGTTTACCTGGTAAATTCATTCCCGCAAAGGTAAACAGTTATGAAGTTATTTTTTGAAAGCTTTTTTAACATAAAACCCCGTCAAGGCCGACATGCCCGCCACCAAACCGCCGATTAACGCGGTAACCAACAGCAATAGGATCCAATGAGGCAAGTGGAAAACAGCCGCTACACGTTTGGCAAGGATGTGGTCGTTCGGTACGCTTTTAAACAGGGCTACCACTATCCACACGATAAAAATGGCCACAAAGCCCGACCAAAACGCATGCCTCGATGTTTTGGCGATAAATAAGGCCATTAAAAACGAGATGATAGCAATAGTCCACCAGGGCAAAACAAAACTGGCTAACAGGCTTAATATAAAAATGATAAAAAACAGCATGTTTATTTGTTAGATAAGGTAATAGTCGATTTAATATGTTGTTCACCGTCGTTACTGCTGCTTAAAAACAGTAGTTTTTTTAACTGTCCGTTTTTCCAGGTGTTGAAAAAGTTATCATAAAAATAACTGCCCGGGTTACCCGATTCGCCGCCGGGGAAGATGCCATATCCTTCCACCGTCGGCCCGAACTGCACCACCATGCGCCATGATGGGCCATGCGTATCGCTCAGGGCGTTGATTACGCCGGATGTACCACCCGATGAGAATATGCCAGAACCCAAACCGTCTACCTTGCCTAAGTGCGAAATCCTTGAGCCTTTCACCGTTCCCCATTGCCAGGCTGCGCTGAGTCCTCCATATTTTTTGGTCAGGCTGTCAATCGTGGCATTAAAGGTTTTGTTCACCAGGTTTTGGCGGGTATTTAACTGGTTACTGGTATCGCGGTACCAGTGTGATGTTTTTTGGGTGGTCAACAATTGAATGGTACGGTCTTTACTCGGCCATTTCAATTGTATGCCAAGGTAGTTTTTCACGGTAAAGTCGTCGGCCCAGATGGCATTGTATAGGTTGGCCCACCAAGCGTTAAAAAAAGTAGCGCCTACCGACTTGGCATCAAAATGCTTATCCCAGGTTTTGATGATGCCGTAAAATTGCTTTTGCTTTGCGGTCAGTTTGCTTTGATCGATATCGCCCAGCATGGTAGGCAATATATCCTGCGCCATAATACTGTAGTTATCGCTTTGCAATATCCGTATGCTGTCTACAGTGGCATTGTGCATGGCGCGCAAGCGGTCGTTTATGCGTTTGGCACGGGTGTAAGGTTCAAAGCGCCAGTTGATATAATACGGGTAAGTGGTATCAGTCGACGATTGGTTGGCCGAGCTTAAAAAGCCCTGCGCCGGATTTTTAACCGTTGGGTTTTGTTCGGGTGGTATCCAGCCTTGCCAGTTATCGGCGGGGTCGCTGCCATCTAACAAAAATTTGCCCTGGTCTTTATATTTTAACGGGAATTTACCGTTTGGCGTAATGGCGATATCCTTATCAACACTGGCAAAAATAAAGTTTTGGGCGGGGGCGGTCCAGTAAGTAAGGGCTTTGCGGTAATCGTCGTAATTTTTGCCCCGGTTTAAAATGTACAGTGTTTTGAACTCGATAGAAGGGTCGTGCGCTATCCAGCGCAGGGCATGCCCGGTTGGCACAAAAGCCGCCCTGCTCATTTTAGGTTTTACGTTGCTGTTGGCATAAACCACCGGGCCAACGTGCGTATAGATTACACTGTCGATCATATCCGCCTGGCCGCGAATCTTTATTACCTCGATACGGCGTTTTGTGGGTACCCATTTATTATTGTACCAATATTCGTTTTTGGTGAGGTCTTTAAAGCGTATCTGGTACCAGTCCAGCACGTCGGCATCCACATTGGTTACGCCCCAGCCTATCTTTTGGTTATAACCGATGACGATTGTCGGTGCCCCGGGTATGGTTACGCCATAAACATTTACGCCCGGGGCACTCATCTGCATTTGGTACCAGATGGATGGGTAAGTTAATTCCAGGTGCGGGTCGTTGGCTAAAATAGGGTAGCCGTTGGCGGTTTTGCTACCACCTATTACCCAGTTGTTACTGCCAATACCCTCCGGGCCGTGTTTGGTTTTGATGGTATCGGTCATATCATCGATAAAACCTTTTGATGGCGCAGGTATTTTGAGCGGTTTAAAATCCCATTTTGTACCTGCCGGGATGATAGGGTCTTCTTTAAAAGGGTAATCGGGAAAAAGCTCGGCGGTTACTTTTGGTCCGAATAGCTTTAAGGTATTCGTCATCGCAAAATCATCGGAATTGGTGGCCAATACTTCCGACATGAGCTTCAATATCAACGCACAATTGATGGGTTTAAAATCCTCGGGCGCATAGTCCAACAGTTTAAATTCAATAGGATAATATTTTGGTGGTAGGCTGTGGATGTACGCGTTAACGCCGTCGCTGTAAGCCTCCAGCATTTCTTTTACTTTGGGGTCTTTCATGCTCATCAGCATGGTTTGCTCGGCACCATAAACCATGCCCATGCGGCGGTGGTAACGGTCAAGGTCGAGCGCTTTTGGCCCAACTATTTCGGATAAGCGCCCCGCTGCCGACCGGGTTTGGATATCCATTTGCCAAAGCCTGTCTTTAGCGGTAACATAGCCCTGGGCAAAGTACAGGTCGTGGTCGTTTTGAGCGAAGATATGGGGTATCATATACTCGTCATACCGTATCGTGATGCCGCCGTTAAGGCCGGTAATTTTTTCGGTGAGTTTTGGTGTGATGTTCCTGCTTTCGGCATTTTGCCAGAAACCTGTTGCCGGGTTTAAAAACTTGCCGAGCGGTGGTAGATCGCCAAATTTTGTTTGCAGGGCCCATATTAAAGCAATTGTTAAAAAAACGGTAAACAGGGCTTTGAACAATTTCATGCGGGAAAATTTGATTAAACTAAGTTAGGAAAAACTAATCCGAAAAAATGAACAATTGTTGTAATGCTTAGGTTACACGTGAGTTAAACATAAAAACGAGGTTTTTACTATGTGCCCTAAACTAAATATTTTACTTTAGCTGCATCAATACACAACGCACATGAGTACTATAAAAGCCTGCCTTTTCGACCTCGACGGGGTAATAGTAGATACCGCCGTTTACCACTATAAAGCCTGGAAACAGTTGGCCAACAGCCTCGGTTTCGATTTTACCGAGCATCAGAACGAACAACTGAAAGGTGTTAGCCGGGTGCGCTCGCTGCAGCTTATTTTGGGTTGGGGCGGTGTTAACAAAACGGAAGCCGAACAGGAAGAACTGGCCACATTGAAAAACACCTGGTATGTGGAGATGATTAGCAAGATGACGCCAGCCGAGATATTACCCGGTGCTAAAGAGTTTTTGGAAGCCTGCCGCGCGGCGGGTTTAAAGATAGCTTTAGGCTCGGCCAGTAAGAACTCCCCGCTGATACTGGAAAGAACCGGTTTGGTTGCCCATTTCGACGCGGTGATCGACGGAAATAAGGTAAGCAAAGCCAAACCCGACCCCGAAGTGTTTTTAAAAGGCGCCGAAGAATTGGGGGTACAACCCAACGAATGCGTGGTGTTTGAAGATGCTGTTGCCGGTATCGAGGCCGCTATTGCGGGAGGGATGAAGTCAGTAGGTATAGGCTCGCCGGAATTGTTGGGTAAAGCTGATCTGGTGGTAAGTGGTTTGGATAAGATGACGGTGGGGATGTTGAACGAGTTGTAAATAGAATAGATAAATGATGAACAAATGGGATACACCGATCGACTTTGATGCTAATTTCAAAATTGGAGTTGTAAAAGGTGCTTATCAAAATCTTCGTGAAATTTCACAAGGAGGTCCGGTTGTAGGTTCTCTACTTATTGATGGTAAGCAAATAAGCGGGTATTCTTTTGGTGGCCCTTCTTTATATCAGAATGAATATTTATATGTCCCTGCTTTAATTAGGATAAACAAATTTATTGGAGGTTGGGGATTTAAATTAGCCAAAATAAATATTCAAAATCTTGATTTCGAATTACTTGGAGAAAGTAAAGATTTGATTTTTATGAATAAAATAGAAGATAATCGGCTTTACTATTTTGAGGACATCAGCAAAAAGAAATACAATTACTACGAAATATAATGGATTCATCCACCAATCATAAACACATCATCTACCAAATGTTCCCGCGTTTATTTGGCAACACCAATACCACCAATAAGTTTTATGGTTCGATAGACGAGAACGGTGTTGGCAAGCTGAACGATATCAACGATAAGGCCCTTCAGGAATTGAAAGCCATGGGTTTTACGCACATCTGGTATACCGGCATAGTTGAGCATGCTACCATGACGGACTATTCCCAATTCGGTATCAAACCCGATGACCCGGATGTGGTAAAGGGCCGTGCAGGCTCACCTTATGCCATTAAAGACTATTACGATATTGACCCCGACCTGGCCGTTGATGTAAAAAAACGCATGAAGGAGTTTGAAGCATTGGTGAAACGTACCCACACCAACGGCCTCAAAGTACTCATCGATTTTGTGCCCAACCATGTGGCGCGTACCTATAATTCGGATGCAAAGCCTAAAGGCGTGCGCGATTTTGGTGCTGACGACGATACTACACAAGCTTTTAGCCCGAGGAACGATTTTTACTATACACCTGGTCAAGCATTTGTGGTTCCGCAAGGATATAACCCTGGTGGCGAAGGGTTTACAAGTCCGTTGAAGGACGGAAAGTTTGATGAAAATCCCGCCAAGGCAATCGGTAATGATGTGTTTAGCGCCACGCCAGCTATAAACGACTGGTTCGAGACATTGAAGTTGAACTACGGCGTTGATTATTTGAACAACCGGGAGTGCCACTTTGACCCGATACCACCCGTATGGCAAAAAATGTATGATATTTTACATTTCTGGACTGAGAAAGGTGTCGATGGTTTCCGTTGCGATATGGTGGAAATAGTGCCGGCTGAATTTTGGGGCTGGCTTATCCCCAAACTAAAAGAAGCACATCCCCAACTGATATTCATCGGCGAAGCATACGATCCGCGGATATACGGCAAATATATTTTTACCGGCCACTTTGATTATTTGTATGACAAAGAAGGCCTGTACGACGGCATCAGGCGACTTACCCGCAATGAATGGAACGCTACCATTTGGGATATTAATAAAGTGGTTTTCTACGAAAGCAAGGACTTTCCCGAGCATATGCTGCGCTTTATGGAAAACCACGATGAGGTGCGCATTGCCGCGCCCGATTTCGCAGGTAGCCCCTGGCTGGCAGTGCCGGGCATGATTGTGACAGCAACTTTGTCCACCGGCCCAGTGATGATATATAGCGGTCAGGAAGTTGGCGAGCCAGCCGTTGGCCCCGAAGGATTTAGCGGCAACGACGGTCGTGCCACTATTTTTGACTACTGGGGCATGCCTGAGTTGCAAAAATGGGTAAACGGCCACAAATTTGATGGAGGAGGGTTGTCGGATGAGCAAAAGCAATTGCGTCGGTTTTACAGCACTTTATTAAATGTCGCCGGTCAAAATGAAGCATTTACGCACGGAAATTTTTACGAGTTGATGCTGGCCAACCAGCATAGCCGTGGCTTTGATGAGCGTGTTTACGCATACCTGCGTTATACAGACGTGCAACGTGTTTTGGTGTTGGTTAATTTT
>NZ_CAITNG010000147.1 GCF_903893715.1 uncultured Mucilaginibacter sp. | reverse complement strand
TTTACGCAGCGTACCCCGGTGAGCGGCAAGGTACAATACGGTAAAAGTTTCGATTCGCCCGCTTTGTTAACGTGCTGCATGGCTACAATGATGTTATCGGCACTGGCCACCAGGTCCATAGCTCCGCCCATGCCTTTTACCATTTTACCGGGGATCTTCCAGTTGGCGATATCTCCGTTCTCCGACACCTCCATCGCACCCAAAATAGTGAGATTTACTTTTTTGGCGCGTATCATACCAAAACTCATCGCCGAATCGAACACGGCCGAACCGGGCAGCATGGTAATGGTTTGTTTGCCCGCGTTAATGGTATCGGGGTCTTCTTCACCTTCAAAAGGGAACGGGCCCATGCCTAGTAAGCCGTTTTCCGATTGCAGCACCACATCCATATCTTTCGGGATATAATTAGCCACCAGCGTTGGGATACCAATACCCAGGTTTACATAGTAGCCGTCCTTAATTTCGCGGGCAATGCGCTTGGCAATATCGTTTTTATCGAGCATGGGATGCTGGTTTATAGTTACATCAAAGTTAAACAGTTCAAACAAAATTTCTCATTTAAAAAAATCTGCATATCTTTGTATTTCTGCTTCGCAGTGCATTCATTATTACCGGGTTACTCCTAAGTATGTCAGCCTTCCCGCTCCGGGAATTAAATACTCAGTAAACGGCAAACATATCTTTATTTAAAAAAACATGAATCAACCAACATTTGATTATAACTCGACACGCAGTAAATTACTGCTAACGGAGTACGGCCGTAATGTACAAAATATGGTAAAGTACATTGTTGCCTTACCGACAAAAGAAGAGCGCAACAAATACGCGCAAGTCGTTATCGACCTGATGGGTTTTTTAAACCCGCACCTGCGCGATGTGGCCGATTTTAAGCACAAGCTGTGGGATCACCTGCATATCATATCGAACTTTCAGATCGATGTAGATTCGCCTTACCCGCCGCCAAGTCCCGAAGCAATACATTTAAAACCGCAGCCCTTAAAATATCCGCACCAGCGTATCAAATACAAGCACTATGGTAAAACCATCGAGCTGATGATATTGAAGGCAAAAAGCATTGAAGAGCCCGAGCGCCGCAACCACATGGTACAGGCCATCGCCAATTTTATGAAAATGGCATACGTGCAATGGAACAAAGATTCGGTGGCCGATGAAACCATTTTTGCGCACCTGCGAGAACTATCGGGCGGGGAGCTAAAGCTGGACGAAAGCATTAACCTGAACAAGGTAGAATACCGCAGCACCCATAAAGTGGAAACAGCCAGCCGCGGGCGCGCCAACAACAACAATCAAAACAACAACAACCGTGGGCGCACCAATAACAACAATCAAAATAATAAGAACAACCAAAACCGTAATCGCCCCGGTGGCGGTGGCCGGAAGTACTAAGTCTTGAGTTATAAGTCTTGAGTCGTTAGCCCTTAGTGAGTAGTTTTTCTAAAATTTATCTATTAACTTCGGTTCGACTTCGGACTCCAAACTAACGACTTCGGATTCCAGACTAACGACTTAAGACTAAAACTAAAAATGGGTGCATTTGAAATTCGCGGTGGCAAACCGTTAAAGGGCGAGATAACCCCGCAGGGTGCAAAAAACGAAGCTTTACAGATTATTTCGGCGGTACTGCTGACCGACCAGAAAGTGACCGTTAGTAATATCCCTGATATTGTTGATGTGAACAAGCTGATAGAACTGCTTGGCGACATGGGCGTTACCATCGAAAAGACAGCGCCCGATACCTATATTTTTGAAGCTAAGGACATCGACCAGGAATTTTTCCATTCGGATGTTTTTAAAGCCAAAGGCGGCAGCTTACGCGGATCCATCATGATTGTAGGACCCTTGCTGGCACGTTTTGGTAAAGCCGCCATCCCGAAACCTGGTGGTGATAAAATTGGTCGCCGCAGGCTGGATACCCACTTTTTAGGTTTCGAAAAGTTAGGCGCCAGGTTCGATTATAACCCTGATACCGGCTTTTTTAATGTCGACGCCTCCAACTTACAGGGCACTTATATTTTGTTAGACGAAGCATCGGTTACAGGTACCGCAAATGTGGTAATGGCGGCTGTTTTAGCCAAAGGCATTACAACCATTTACAACGCGGCCTGCGAGCCCTACCTTCAGCAACTTTGCAAAATGCTGAACCGTATGGGTGCCAAAATAAGCGGCATCCGCAGCAACCTGCTTACCATAGAAGGCGTTACCAAACTGCACGGCACCGAACACCGTATGCTGCCCGATATGATCGAGATAGGTTCGTTCATTGGCCTTGCGGCGATGACGGGTTCAGAGATCACCATAAAAGACGTACACTACGACGAGTTGGGCATGATACCCGACGTGTTCAGACGGTTGGGAATAAAGCTGGAGCGTCGCGGCGATGATATTTATATCCCCGCGCAAAAACATTACGAGATAGAGACCTTTATCGATGGCTCTATTATGACCATTGCCGATGCACCCTGGCCCGGCTTTACGCCCGACCTGCTTAGCATCGTTCTGGTAATAGCCACGCAGGCCAAAGGTTCGGTGCTGATACACCAAAAAATGTTCGAGAGCCGTTTGTTCTTTGTGGATAAGCTGATCGATATGGGTGCGCAAATCATCCTGTGCGACCCACACCGCGCTACCGTTATCGGTTTGGACAACCAGGTAAAGCTACGTGGCATATCGATGACTTCACCGGATATACGGGCCGGTGTATCACTGCTCATCGCGGCACTATCGGCAAGCGGTAAATCTACCATATCCAACATTGAGCAAATTGAACGTGGTTACCAGTACATTGATCAGCGATTGATTGCCCTGGGGGCGGATATCAAAAGGATATAAACAAAAAATAGCGATGGGTTTGAAACTCATCGCTATTTTGTTTTAAATGAAATATGTCTTGTCATACCGTTGTATCAGTTCCGGAAGCAGGCTCATCCTCAAAATCGCGGGCTGTTTTAACTTTCTTAAATATTCCGGCACCAATAAGGGCAATCAACGCGCCAATCGCCGCATTAAATATCGCCACGCCGAACGCGCCAAATATAGGGCCGTATTTTATACCCATATTTATGGCTTGCTCTATCTGATCGTCAGAAAGGCCTTTGGCAACCATACCGGCCCTACCGGCCTCAATAGTTTTGGCAAAAAAAGCAGGGCTCAAAATGGCACAATACAAATAGGTAAACACTGCGCCTAACAGTCCGTTAAAAACAGCAAACCTGAAGCCTGCAGAAAAGCCTTGGTTAAACGTCAAAAAACCGCCTAACGAATCTTTAAACTCTTTCTGGGTCAACAACAAACCCGCTAAAAAGGGTAAGAGACCAATATATTTTATTGGGTTATTGGGATCTAAATTCGAAAGTTGGACAGCATAAGTAATAACAATGTTGAATACCAAGCTAATTAGCGCCCATTTGGTCGCAATTTTTGTTGGATTAGGAGGCAAAGGGGTCAATTGATCTTCCATGTGTTAATTGTTTAAGGTTGGTTAAAGGTCTCTAATATACTAAATACAGATAAATCAAAGTCTTTATTTACAGCATTTTGCGCGATACTTTTCTTAACATCTGTTGAAGGCTGCGGATCGTAAAAGAAACACATCACGGGATAAAACAACTCTTTCAACTCCGACTCCTCATCCACACTTGCTGCAACCTTGGCAATTTCTTCAGTACTGCTTTCCATCAGTATCTGGTTGGCTATCATATCCTCGTAAATGCGGTACTCGTCCTGAAACTCGTCTTCCTCCACTAATAAAAACTCTTTTAAAAAGTCTTCCAGTTCGGGTTCAATTTCTTCATCATGGCATTCGTTCAGGTAAAGCAACACGTTGAGCAATTCGGTACCGCGGTCGAGCGTGTCTTCCTCTATCTGCTCCCACTCAGGCGATTCGAGGTAATCCTCTTCCAGCTTGATCACATCGGCGCTAAAGAAGTTCATCAGCAGCAGATCGAAAAATACCTCGCGCAATTCTTCCAGTTGCGGGTAGCTATCGAAAACTTCATCGAGTAATTCAACCTTCGATACAAAGTCCTCCTCCGATGAAAACACTTTCACCAACTCATCATTGATCGCCTTCGCGTTCAGGCTTTTACTTTCAGCGTACAGCTCTATCGCATTTTGGATAGCTAACTGTATTTTGGGATCCATCATTTTTTGTTAAGATTTAAATATCTGATTATTGTTACAGGTTAACAGCACTTTGCCGGTTAAAGCTTGATCAATAAAAGGGGAATTGTATGATTTTGACAGGTTATTTTGTTTGGTAAAGGTCCATTGTTGTTTGGTATCAAAAACAACCAGATTGGCCTTTTGGTTTGGGGAAATGGAAGGGATTTCGGTATTTAATATTTTGCGGGGGTTAAGGGCCAGCTTCTCAACGATCATGCCGATAGGCAAGCCTGCCTGCACACATAGCGAAAACGCGGTTTGCAGGCCGATCATGCCATATTCGGCAACCTCGAACTCCACGTCCTTAAACTCCACTTCGTGCGGGGTATGCTGCGATACGATGGCATCAATGGTGCCGTCTTTTAAGCCGGTTATGAGCGCATCAACATCGGCCTGGGTACGTAAGGGTGGTTTTACTTTATATTGCGAATCGAAGCCTAACAATGCTTCGTGGGTGAGTACTAAGTGATGGGCGGCAACGTCGCAGGTAACTTTGGTGCCTTTGGCTTTTGCCTTGCGTACCAGGTCGACCGCGTGGGCGGTGGATACCGTGGTAAAATGTATAGGTGACCCTGTATATTCTGCCAGGTACAAATCGCGGGCAACCATCAGTTCTTCGGCCAGGGCGGGTATGCCCTTCATACCTAATAAGGTACTGATATTGCCTTCGTGTACTTTTGCTTTGCCTGCGATGGCTTTATCTTCGGGGTACGAGAAGATGAGCGCGCCAAAACCCTGCGCATATAAAAGCGCACGTTCCATTAAACCGGCATCCTGCACAGGGTGTTTGCCATCGGTAAAGGCTTTGGCCCCGCTTTGAAACATGTCGTACATTTCGGCCATGTCTTTGCCCTCACATTTATGCGAAATGGTGCCCAATGGGTAGACATCCACCAGGTTTCTGTGCGCCTTATTGAGGATAAACTCTACCTCCGATTTTGAATGTACCGGTGGTTGTGTATTGGGCATCAGAGCCAATCCTGTAAAACCACCTGCCGCTGCTGCTTTGGTACCGGTATGCAAATCTTCCTTGGTTTCTAAACCCAACTCGCCGATGTTACAATTAAGGTCGAAAAATCCCGGCGACACATATTTCCCCGTTGCATCAAACGCTTCAACGTCCGACTTGATATTCGGGGCTACCTGTACAATAACGCCTTTTTCAATCAAAATATCGGCAACTTGCTGGTTAAACGGAGAATTTGGATCGGTAACAGTAGCGGACTTGATGAGCAAATTCATGTATTGCGCTTTTTGCTATTGGTTTATGAAATAGGTACCGAAAACACTTGTTTTTCGGACTGGTAGAACCTGATGAGCAATATTTCGGCCGCCAGGCTTAACAGCGACAAAATTATACAAAGTTTCCATAATTCAGCACCCCTATTTGCATTAACTACCACGTCTTTTAACGATGGCCCCGAATTTTCGAGAATGGTATTGCCCTTGCCGCCCATTTGCGCTTTTAACTCCGCATCGTCAACATAAGTCAGGTCGCTTTCGCTGCGGTTATTGTTAAAGGCCAGCACCGCAATGGTGCTGTCTTGCTTTTTCAGTTCGTAGTTCCCGGGCTCGTGCACCTGGTCGCTCAAATAAAGTTGGGTGCCCCCCTCCTGCTGCCGCACATCGGGTATGATGCTCAACTGCTCTTTGTTCAGTTTTAGTATTTCCTTGTCGGATGTCTGGATGGGTTGTATCTCCACGCTTTCGTCCTGCCCTATGGTGTACGATAAAGGCGCGTCGTGCCCGCTCAGCAAGGCTATCCTGAACATCAATGGTACAAACAGCGCATGGTGTGCCAAATTACTGTAATCGTCCTGCAAAGGCACGGCCGATACATATATCTTGCCTCGTTTAGCCGAGTAATCGCCAAAGAAGGTTTTCTTCCCCGGCAGTTCCATCAATGTTTCCCCAAAGGCATTTGCCGGTTGGCTCAGTTGGTAATATTTGCTGATGGTGGGCAAGTCGGGATTTTGCGGCAATTGCTCGAAGGTATTTTTAAATACCTGGCTTTGCAGGTTTACCCCGCTTACTTTACTTTTTTGGTCTGTTTCCTTTTCGGGATATGCCGCGCCGATGGGTTGTAGTAAGGATTGATAACTGGTCAAATCCGCGCCATCCGCGGGGAAAACCACCAGCGTACCGCCATTGCTTACATAGCTTTTTAACTGTTGCGACAGACCGGTAGAAATGGATTTAACATCCGCCAATACCACCAGAGGGTAAGTGGCCAATCCAGCGTAATCCACGTTGCCGTAGTGTACGGCCTGCGGGTTAAAAAACGGGTCGGTATTAAAAACAGCCTGTAAGTATTTGTTGGGTGTGCCGCCATCAACCAGTAAAACCGGCATTTGCTGCTGCACTTTAAAGCTAAAGTAAAACTGGTTATCAAAGCTAACGGGGTTATCTTCCAGTGTAATTTCGCCATGCTGCCAACCAGCCTGCAATCCCGAAAAGGACAACGTATCATTTTGTACGGCCCTTTTATCAATAGTAAAACTGCCGATGGCCTTTTGCGCGCCGTTGATAAGCAGTTTGAGCGGTATCTTTTCAGCCTTTTCATCGGCATAGTTATGCAGGCGTACCACCATTTTTTCACTTTCGGCGGGGCGGTGCACGGCGCTGAGCAGCCAGGCTGAGTCGACCGCCACATTGGGCAGCGAGGTTGCCTTTAACCTGATCAGGCTGATGCCTGTTGCGCTATCGGCCTTAATAGGATGGTCGGTAAACAAATTCTTCTGGAAATCCGACAGGATATAAATATTGTTCACCGCATTGCTTTGCTGCCCCAGCAAACTTTGCTGCCGGTTAATGATCTGCTGTAGTTTACGGCTTTGGGGACTTATTTTTATTTTATCCACCTCATCATTAAACTCGTCGCGGTTAAGCAAGCGTTGGTGCCGGCCCTCAAAATCCTGAGTCAATAATTGAAAACGGTCGTTAAGGTTGTAGGCTTGGGCTATCTCTTTGGCGCGGGTGCGGGCTTCGTCTAATAAAGTACCCTCGCGGTTAATGGTAAGCATGGAGTACGAATTATCCACGAAGATGGACACGATATGCTGTTTGCCAAGGTGGGTATCCTGTTTGGATGGAATATACGGTCTCGCGAAAGCCAATACCAAAAAAAACAGGGCCAGCATACGGGCAATAAGTATCAGCAGCTTTTTTAAGTTCTTTTTGGAGGATTGTTGCTGCTGAATATTTTTAAGGAACTGCACATTGGAGAAATACACCTTTTGGTACCGCCTGAAATGGAACAGGTGGATGATATAGGGTATAGCCAAAGCCAGCAGCCCCAGTAAAAATGCAGGATAGATGAAATGCATACAGGTAGGTAAATATACGGATTATGTTGCGGTTTTATTGTAACGATTTGATTGAAGTTCGGGCTAAAGCTTATGGGTGTTTTCAATTGTCATGGCGAGCGATAGCGCGGCAATCTCAGCGGACATGTAGTCGACTTGTCTCTGAGATTGCTTCGTTCCTCGCAATGACACGATTCAAAAATTATGGGTATTTATGGGTATATCAAAAAATTACATACAGTATCTAATCATCCCCATATTTTGCCATTTTTTCAATTTACAACTCTTTTTTCACCCCAAATCATGGGTATTTATGGGTGTTTTAAACAAAAAATTAGGCACTATTTACCATTTTGATAAACCGATACCCATAGCCTTGATGGCGTCCTGCATTGGTAACTATGGGTGTCCAAATAATTATTCAAAGAACTTTTTTTTCGCCAACCATTGCACATAATCGGTTCGATACAATATAAGGAAAATTTGTGGGATGATAAAAAATATTTGAAGACCGTTACCATAAAATCATTTGCATCCTTTGGCTAACGGACAAATCCTCAAATCTGCACATTGAACACATCCCTCAACGTCCGTTTCGCGGCATTATACCCGCACATGCCATGTACACCGCCGCCGGGCGGGGTTGATGAAGAGCAGATATACAGGCCTTTCGCCGAAGTACGGTACGGCGAAAGCCTTAGCGCCGGACGGGTAAACAACTGCCCGAGATCGGTAATGCCGCCGGCGATATCGCCGCCGATGTAGTTAGGGTTGTGTTCCTGCATTTGGGCGGTATCCATGGTGTGCCGGGCCAGAATGCGCTCTTTAAAACCGGGCGCGAAACGCTCTACCTGGTTTTCGATGATGGCCGTCATATCCTTAGCCGAACCATTGGGCACATGGCAATAAGCCCAGCCGGTATGTTTACCTGTGGGCGCGCGGGTAGCATCGAGCAGACTTGGTTGAGTAAGCAACACAAACGGTTTTTCGGGGTGTTGGCCATCCCATATTTGTTGTTCGGAGGCAACTATTTCATCGTAAGTGCCGCCAATGTGCAAGGTACCCGCTTCGCGGCATTGCTGGGCCGTGAAAGGTATAGGTTCGGCCAGGGCCCAGTCGATTTTAAAAACGCCCATGCCATAGCTGTAACGCTCCAGTTGCCATTTGTATATGGACGAGAATTTATGTCCGGCTATTTGCAATAACTGTCGCGGTGTAACATCAAACAACACGGCTTTTACCGACGGCAATTGGCTGAGCGAGCTGACAAAGAAATTAGTTTCAATTTCCCCGCCAAGGGAAACAAAATAGGCAGCCAGCGCATTGGCAATGTTTTGCGAACCGCCTTTCGGGATAGGCCAGCCACCCTGATGCGCCAGGGCCAGCAACACGGTACCAAAACCGGAGGTAGCCATATTGGTCAAGGGTTGCATGGAGTGTGCCGCCATACCCGCGAACAGGCTCTTGGCTTGCACGGTATCAAAACGCCTGACCAAAGTACTTGCGGCCGACAATGCCGACCAGCCAAACCGTGCCATTTCCATGGGATGTTTGGGAAAGCCCAATGGCCCCAATACCTCGGCATCAATATCCGGCCACGATTGGATGATGGGCCCGAAAAGTTTGAGATAGGCCTGCTCATCCGCGCCCAACGCTTTAGCGGTTTCGGCAAGGGAATGGTTACAGAAAGCAGCCGTACCGTCATCAAAAGGGTGCGCTGCGGCAATTTCGGGGTAGATATATTCCAACCCAAATTGCTGTAAGGGCA
>NZ_CAITNG010000146.1 GCF_903893715.1 uncultured Mucilaginibacter sp. | reverse complement strand
CCTGCCCACCAAGTTGTTTTTAAATACACAGATACCGGCTTGTTTATGGTTTTTAAACCGCGACGAGAACCGCTTGCGTAAAGGAGAGGTATTATTTATAGATGCCCGTAACCTTGGCCACTTGGTTAACCGCCGTACCCGTGAGTTTGACCAAACCGACCTGAACACCATATCCGAAACGTATCACCACTGGTTAAACAGCCGCGATGCTTATGACGATATAGCCGGATTTTGTAAATCATCAACCGTGGCCGATATTGAAGCCATGGATTATGTGTTAACACCAGGCCGATATATTGGTTTACCTGATGACGAAGATGACTTTAACTTCACAGAGCGGTTTACCACATTACAAACGGAGTTGGAGCAACAGATGCTTGACGAGGGCTTTTTAAACGAACGAATCAAAAACAATCTCAAATCATTGGTTTATGTGTAATAAATGTAACAGTTATAAAAAATCAGGCCACAACTATTGTAGGGTTTGCGGTTAGGAGCTAAACAAAGGATTTACAAAATATGTGCGAATAAATGAAGGATACTATACCGATGAGAAGTATTGTGGTTACTGTGGTGGCTTAAAAAACAATTGTAAATGCACTGGAAAGAATACAAATTCTCAGATTTCGTAACTATTAATCCTCAGGTTAAACTTAAAATGGGCGGAACCTATTCATTTGTTGAAATGAAGGATCTGGAACCATCGAATAAGTTTTGTGAGCCAAGCGCTGCGAGACTTCTTAGCGGTGGAACGAGGTTTGAAGAAAATGACACTTTATTTGCACGCATAACTCCCTGTTTAGAAAACGGCAAGATTTGCCAAGTTCGAAATTTAAATAATGGCTGGGGTTTTGGATCAACGGAGTTCCATGTGCTAAGAGGTAAAGAAAATGTTTCAACTAACGACTTTGTTTATTATTTATCACGCTGGCGCGATGTCAGAGACTTTGCAGAAATTAACTTACACGGTACGTCAGGAAGGCAACGGATGCCGAAAGAAGCGTTCAATGAGTTAGAACTATCTCTTCCCCCTCTCCCCGAACAAGAAGCCATAGCAGAGGTTCTAAGCAGCTTAGATGATAAAATAGACCTGCTGCATCGCAACAACAAAACGTTGGAAACAATGGCCGAAACGTTGTTCAGACAGTGGTTTGTGGAAGAGGCTGATGATAGTTGGGAGCAAACAACATTATATGATATTATTGAACTCGTTGGTGGAGGAACCCCAAAAACGGAAAATGAGGAATATTGGAATGGACCTATTAAATGGATTTCTGCAAAAGATATCACTCCAAACCATAAAGGGTTCATCATAAAAACAGAAAAAAGCATTAGTGAATCCGGTTTAAAACATAGTTCTGCTAAGGTGTTAGATAAATATTCGATCATTATATCTGCACGGGGTACTGTTGGCAAATACTGTCTAATTGCTGAACCAATGACTTTTAGTCAATCTAATTATGGGATTAAACCGAAACACAAAGGCAATAACTTCTTCACCTATTTGGTCGTTGCCAATAGCGTAGAAGAATTGCAATCAGCAGCATATGGTACGGTTTTCGATACGATCACAACAAAAACATTCAGCGAACTAAAATTAAATGTCCCGCCTTTAGATGAGATTGTAAAATTTGAAAATACTATTGCCCCATATTTTTTCAAAATAGAAGCTAACACTAAACAAATCCATAACCTGGGAAACATACGCGACACCCTACTCCCCAAACTAATGAACGGCACACTAAAAGTCAATAACCCGGTTACCGCATGACACGCATAGTTGAAAACGATATTGAACTTTGGGTAATTGAGGTATTGCAAACCAAGGGATTTATCTATATCCCACCCCAACAGCTCGACCCCGATTTTTCAACCGATCTGCGCAGCGGCTTATCCGATGTGGTGATAGAAACGCATTGTGAACACGCATTAGCACGTATCAATCCCAACATACCCATTTCTTCGTTAAAACAAGCTGTCAAGGAGGTTTTACGTACTCCCGGCAACGGCGACCTGTTATCATGTAACCAATATTTCCATACCTTATTAGTAGAGGGTGTTGATGTGGCCTTTACGGATAAGGGCGAAGAGATCACCAAAAAGGCAAAACTGATTGATGATATTAACCCGGCCAACAACCATTGGTACGTCACCCACCAGCTCACCATCATCGAAAACGGGCAACATAAACGCCCCGACATTATACTATATGTAAACGGGCTGCCCATCATTGTATTGGAATTGAAGAACCCAGCCGATGCCAACGCCACCATCGATAACGCTTACAACCAGTTCAAAACTTACCACCGCAGCATACCATCACTGTTCTGTTATAACTGCTTTGAGATCATATCCGACGGTTTAGAGGCAAAACTCGGTACGCTCACCAGTGACATATCCCGTTTCATGTCCTGGAAGACAGCCGACGGTAAAACAGAAGCATCCAGTAGAACCAGCGAACTGGCGGTGATGATGGACGGCCTACTCAATACCGAAGTGCTAACCGACCTTATATTAAACTTCATCGTGTTCGAAAAGAACAAGGTGGAAGATCTGCTGACCCGTACCATCCGTATCGAGGTGGTAAAAAAGATAGCTGCTTACCACCAATACTACGCGGTAAAAAAAGCCATCATCTCCACCCAACAAGCAAGTATTGATGGCGGTAACCGTAAAGGTGGCGTGGTATGGCATACACAAGGATCTGGAAAATCCTTGTCAATGGTGTTTTATACGGGTTTACTGGTAAAAGTGCTCCACAACCCAACTATTATCGTAATTACCGACAGGAACGACCTTGACGAGCAACTGTTTGATACGTTCGCCAACTGTTCGCAGCTGTTGCGCCAGGTACCCATACAGATAGAAAGTCGTACTGCATTGGTGAAAGAGTTGAAGAACCGCAGGTCGGGTGGAGTTTTCTTTACCACAATACAAAAGTTTTTACCCGAGGACGGTTCGAACAAGTTTGAGCAACTTTCCGACAGGCGCAACATTGTAGTGATAGCCGATGAGGCCCATAGGACACAATATGGCTTTGAAGCCAAAGTGCGGTACATCAAAGATGATGCTGGTATCGAGATAGGTACTGATATTGCCTACGGGTTCGCTAAACACATGCACGATGCCCTACCGGCGGCTACTTTTATCGGGTTCACGGGTACACCTGTTGAAAGTGATGACCGCAACACACAAGCCGTATTTGGTGAGTATGTAGATATTTACGACATAGAACGTGCCGTTAGGGATGGTGCAACCGTACCTATATATTACGAGAACCGATTCGCCAAACTAAAACTCGAAAAACTATTTACCGAAGACCTGGAGAACAAGCTCAGTATTGTTGCCGAAGGACTAACAGAATACACTGTCAACAAAGCGATTGAAAAATCAACCCGCCAGGAAGCCATTATCGGCCACCCCGAACGGTTAAAATTGATCGCCAACGATATCATTACCCACTTCGAAGGTCGTGCCGAGGTGTTTACAGGTAAAGCGCTCATTGTAGCGATGAACCGAAACATCGCAGTAGCCCTTTACAACGAGATCGTATCCATAAAACCCGACTGGCACGATACCCGTGATGAGTTCGGCAGTATCAAAGTCATCATGACGGGCAGTTCTGCCGATGAACAGCACCTTCAGGACCATATCCGCCCCAAAGCTAAACGTGCACTAATAGCCGCGCGGTTAAAAGAAAAGTCGGACCCGCTGCAAATGGTGATCGTGGTAGATATGTGGCTCACCGGGTTTGATGCGCCCATACTGCATACGCTGTATTTAGATAAGGACATGAGCGGCCATAACCTAATGCAAGCGATAGCGAGGGTAAACCGGGTATTTAACGATAAGCCGGGAGGTCTGATCGTGGATTACGTCCCGGTAACAGGTAACTTAAAAGCAGCGTTAAAAACCTATACCGAAAACAAAGGCCATGGTGAGATCACGCTCGACATATCCGAAGCGGTAAACCTGATGCTGACCAAATTGGAAGTGGTGCAGCAGCTTTACCACGGCTTTGAGTACAATACCTACTTCGCAGCCGGTACAGGCCAAAAGATGAACATTATCTTAGAAGCCGAAGAACATATACTCAGTATAGATAAAGGTAAAGAGCGGTATATTAAAGAAGTAACGGCTTTGGGTAAAGCATATGCCCTATCCAAATCAGAACCCGAAGCAGCCGAAGTAACCGAAGAGATCGCGTTCTTTCAGGCTGTCAAGGCCCGTTTAGCCAAGTTTGATATAGAAGTAACTGGTCAACGTCGTCGTGAATTTGAGAACACGATAAAATCGATGGTGGAGACAGCAATAGCAACGGATGGAATCGTAAACCTACTTGACCAGGCAGGTTTAGATAAACCCGAAGTATCCATTTTCAGCGAGGATTTCATGAACGAGATACGCAACATGAAACAAAAGAACGTGGCCATCGAGTTATTGAAGAAGTTGCTATCCGACCAGATAAAAATACGTTTCAAAAAGAACGTCGTCATCAACAAATCACTCACCGAAAAGCTACTGGCCGCCATCAACAAATACAACAACAAGTCCATTACCGCCCTGGAAATGATGGAGCTGCTGCTCGACCTTTCGCACGAGGTAAACCGGGAAACCGAACTCGGTAACTCATTGGGTTTAACCGAAACTGAGAAGGCCTTCTATGACGCATTAGCAGCCAACCAGAGCGCACTACAGATGATGGGCGACCGTCAGCTGGTCGTTATCGCCAAAGAACTTGTAGCGCGCGTAAAGCGTAGCACCACTACCGACTGGACAGTACGCCAATCCGCCAAAGACCGGGTAAAGCTTGAGGTAAAACGGGTGCTACGCTACCATAAGTATCCGCCCGATGATGAGGTAAGGGCAACTGATACATTATTGGAACAGGCGGAGATGTATGCGGTGGAGTTGGCGTAGAAAATCGCTACCCAAACCAAGCATACTGGAAAACATTGGTACCATGCTTGTTGCAAATGAACAAGTAACGGTCGCATAAATATATTAGTTGATAAATGAGAACATATTTATAGGGACCTTACGCTGCGATAATGAGCAAACTACACGATAACCGCAAAGAACACAAGCCCGCCAATAACCCTGCGCGATCTATTAGCTCCGGGAGTGATGAAAGTCACGAAGATATTCAGCGCACTCAAAATAATGCCAACCCAATATAAGAAAGTAGCGGTAAGCCATCCATTTTCAAAAGGGCTATTGCTATTGTAACGAAGGATACAAACCAACCCCATATAACAAACGTTATTTACCTTTTGATGCTCATTGTAACTGCGTTTTTGGCTTTCTACACATGGCGAGTATTTAACCAAACGACACGACAGACCGAAATTGCTGATAGTTCGGCCAAAGCATCTAAAATTTCTGCTGATGCTGCTAAGAAATCTGCAGATCTTCAAAAACAAGCTTTGGATAGCCAAATAGCAGCTAAAAAGCAATCTGATATTGCTGATGCACAAAAGCTTAAAAGAGATACAGATTTTACTAATAAACAGAAAAAGGGCATTGACGCTCAAATAGCTGCTATTAAACAAAGCAATGATGAATTCATAATACAGAATGAGCCCTTTTTGCAATGTAGAATCGATACTACAACAATCCAGATGCGGAACAACAATATTATCAGGGTTTTTTTCAATATTCAAAGTCTTTCTAAAATGCCAATTAGGGCTAACAAAAGTTTTTCTGGTCTTTTTCAGGGAAAAGATACGATTGGTGCCTGTAAAATCATTTTCAACAAATTTGTTAGAACTGTCGACGATGGCAGTTATTACCAAAACGTAAATGGTTTGCCCCTCGGAGTAGAAATGATTGATAGCGCAAAT
>NZ_CAITNG010000145.1 GCF_903893715.1 uncultured Mucilaginibacter sp. | reverse complement strand
CTAATGATGGCTTAGAAGTACCGGTTTGCTTACGAACGCAAAATTTACTGGCTTTTTTAGACTGGGCAGCGCTAAGGCCGATGACCGAGTTTGAATTTGAAAAAGCCTGTAGGGGACCTGTGTATCCTGTACCCAATGAGTTTGCCTGGGGCACAACTGACCAATCGGCCGACTATACCATTGTTAATCAGTTTCAAACCAACGAGTATAGCTCAACAGCACCTTTGGGCCTGTCAAATATAGGCGGTAAAGAATTGCACAGGGCAGGAATAGAAGCAACATCAACATCTGATCGGGTACATGCGGGTGCTTCTTATTATGGAATTTTAAATCTTACCGGAAGTACATTTGAGCGTTGTGTCGGCGGGTGGGGTTATGATTACTCTGGCTTCACGGCTATAAATGGTAATGGTAATATAACAAATCAGGGAACCACAAATATTATTGGATGGCCAATAGAAGACTATAAATACGTTTTTAGAGGAGGGTCTTTAATTTATTGGGGAAGAAATAGTAGCAGAGATGTGCATGGAGATGTCAATTATTCCGATCCATATGGTTTCGCACAAGGCGGAAGAGGAGTACGATCATTCTAGTTTAATGAATAAGCCCCTACTTTTTTCGCTATTGCTGTTTTGTTTTACAGCTACTAAGGCGCAAATAATATTACCCGCTATGCGTGTGTTTAATGTTAAAAAGCCCGTAACAATATTTTTAGGCGGCGGGGGCAACTCGTCTCAAACGGCTGCCTTGCTGCAAAATAATTGCAACCCTGTTTTGGTTAACAATATGTTTTTAGGCGGCGGGGGCTACTCGTCTCAAACGGCTGCCTTGCTGCAAAATAATTGCAACCCTGTTTTGGTTAACAATATGTTTTTAGGCGGCGGGGGCTACTCGTCTCAAACGGCTGCCTTGCTACAAAGTAATTGTTATTGAATGTGTTATGAAATATCAATAGTTAATTTAAATATATATCATAAAATGAAAATGAAAAAAATAATTTTAGCTTTTTTTTTAACAGCAAGCTTTTTATCAAGCATTAAAGCCAATAATTTGGTAATGGGCACGCCAACAATTAGTGGCAGTACAGTAAGCTTTACCATTAAATGGGATAATAGCTGGAACGTTACGTCAGGCCCGTCAAATTGGGACGCCGTTTGGATATTTTTAAAGCGGCAAACCTGCGACCCGGCCAATCAAAACCCCTGGACGCATGCCATGTTAGCAGGTAGTGGACACTCGGTTACCGGCTCGCAACTACAGGTCGATCTTGCGTCAGACAATGAAGGCGTGTTTGTAAGGCGCTCCGCACCGGGTATAGGCAACATTACAACGGCTACGGTTACCGTAACATTGGCCACAGCCATTGGTGCCGATAACATTGGGCTATACGGTATCGAAATGGTTAACATACCCCAAGGATCGTTTTATGTGGGCGATGGCGTATCGAAATATACATTCGGAGATAGTGGTAACAACCCATTACAGATCACTAGCAGCGTCTTGGCAGCAAATAGCGGCGGTATGCCCAGTTCTGTGTATGGAGGCAATCAAAATTTAGGATCATCGGTACCTTTGCCAAATACCTACCCATTTGGTTATAACAGTTTTTACTGTATGAAGTATGAAATAACCGCTGCTTTATATGTTAGTTTTTTAAATACGCTAACCTACAACCAGCAATTACACATGCAGCAGGATAAAAATTGGAATCAAACACCTCCAACATCGCCTGCGGGAACAACATTTATGGGCAACTGGGGCTACAATATTGTTATCGATTCACCAGGTGTTACCAAAACCCAAATGAAACCCGCAGTATATGCCTGTGATGCTAACGGAAATGGCGTATTTAATGAAGATTGCGATGGTTTGGCATTACCTGTAGCGTTGCGGAAAGAGCACTGGCTTTCGTTTATGGAATGGGCGGCCCTCAGGCCGATGACAGAGTTTGAGTATGAAAAAACATGCAGGGGCCCTGTAGCTCCGGTTCCTTACGAATACTCTTGGGGAACAACAGATTGGTCCAATGATTACAATACACTTAACTGGCAGTGCTCAACCGAGGTTCCACAAAATTTCAGGCTTGGTTTAAATAATATG
>NZ_CAITNG010000144.1 GCF_903893715.1 uncultured Mucilaginibacter sp. | reverse complement strand
GGCATACCACAACCAACATCAGGAACGCAGACAGCTAGATCATCCGATATCGCATTCCTACGGATAAACCTTCGCTTTTTATAACAAGCAAAAGCCAGCACGATTATGCGATGAATGATTTATTTGATAAACGGAACGAGCATGAGTTAGGGTATTTGCCATATCGTGGTAAAACCAGCATTTCTAACCATATTATCGTTTTTTATCCAACTTATGAGAGTTTGCATATGGATCCGTTGGACCCATTGGATCCATAAAGGTTTTTGCGAATTACACCAAAAACAACGATTCATTCCAATCAGTTTAAATCTGCTATCCTAAAATAAAAACCGGCCCCATGAACAAGTATCTCTTAATCATTCTCCTTTTAGTAACAACCGCGAAACTGGAGGCTCAGAACCTTGCTTCTCTCGAGAAAAATAGGGTAAAACTGCCTAATGGCTGGTCGTTAACACCGGTCGGTAAAAGCCTTCCTCTGGGCGATCTTCCGTTAAATATAGCCATAAGCCGCAGCCATCATTTTGCTGCTGTTACCAACAACGGGCAAAGTATACAAACCATACAATTGCTGGATGCAAGAAACGACAAAGAGTTGGATAATGTGGTTATTGGAAAATCCTGGGGTGGATTGGTATTCAGCGACGATGAGAGGAGCCTATATGCTTCCGGAGGTGATAACAACTGGATAGTGCGCTACGCTATCGACGAGAATAAGCTTGTGGCGAAAGATACACTCAAACTGGGAGATGCATGGACAAGACAAAAAAATGCCACGATGATTTCGCCAACTGGCCTGGCAATTGACGATAAAAAAAGCACTTTATATGTTGTAACCAAGCAGGATAACAGCCTTTACCTCATTGACTTAAAAACGAAAGCAGTACGACAAAAGATATCGCTGGGTACCGAAGCTTATACCTGCCTTTTGTCGCCCGACCAATCTAAATTGTATATCAGTCTTTGGGGTGGGGACAAAGTTGCAGTGTACGACGTGGAAAAGAATAAATTGGTTGGTGCTATTGCCGTTGGCGATAATCCTAACGATATGTGTATTTCGCATAATGGAAAATACCTTTATGTCGCCAACGCCAATGATAATACGGTATCGGTTATCGACCTGAAAAAAGCCAAAGTACTCGAAACGTTGAATACCGCGGTATATCCTACCAAATTAAGCGGTACCACCACCAATTCTGTAGCTTTAAGCGACGACGACAAAACCTTATACATAGCAAATGCCGATAATAACTGTCTGGCCGTTTTTAATGTAACTAAACCGGGCACAAGCACTTCGGATGGCTTTGTACCCACAGGTTGGTATCCCAGTGTAGTGCGCGTTATCGGCGCGAAATTATATATAGCGAATGCTAAGGGCTTTTCATCGCTCCCCAACCCCCATGGGCCAAACCCCATAGATCAAAAGCAGGCGGTATTGCTTCATGGTGGCGATACCTTGCACATACATCCTGTTCAATACATAGGAGGGGGCCTGCTGGCCGGAACCTTAAGTATTGTTCCCATCCCCGGCGCAAAGGAGTTGTCTGTTTACTCGCAGGCCGTATATCACAATACACCTTTTAACAGGAATCAGGCAAAAAATGCGGTTGGGAAAAAGGGTAATCCCGTTCCTTCAAGAGTTGGTAGTCCATCGCCGGTTAAATACGTTTTTTACATTCTGAAAGAAAACCGCACGTACGATCAGGTATTGTCAGACCTAAAACAAGGCAACGGTGACACCAGTTTGTTGCTGTTTGGCAGGCGTGTAACACCGAACCAGCACGCCTTGGCCGAAAAATTTGTGTTGATGGATAATTTTTATGTTGATGGCGAAGTAAGCGCCGACGGGCATAATTGGAGCATGGGTGCTTATGCTACCGATTTTAACGAAAAAAATTGGCCAACCAGTTATGGCAACAGGGGCCCCGGCGCTATTGGCGAAACCTCGCTTAACAAATTGTACATTTGGGATCAAGCTAAGCGTTTTAACGTGAGTTACCGTACTTATGGCGAATTTGTAAACGCTGATAATACGCCGAGGATACCCGCGCTAAAAAATCACTTTCCGCCGGCGTATCCAACGCTGGATTTGAAACAAACCGATATGGAGCGTTACCAGGTTTGGGAAAAGGACTTCGACTCATTAATGCGAAGTAACAAATTACCAAAACTAAGCACCATACGGATGCTTTCGGACCATACCGAAGGAACCGCTGCCGGGCGCCCTACACCTTTTGCTCATGTGGCTGATAACGACCTGGCTGTAGGTAAATTAGTTGAGCACATCAGCAAAAGCCCGATATGGAAAAACAGCGTCATATTTATAGTGGAAGACGATGCGCAAAATGGCCCGGATCATGTGGATGCTCACCGTACAACGGCTTATATTGCAGGTGGTTATATAAAACATCATGTAGTTGATCATACCATGTATTCCACTTCTTCCATACTGCGCACTATCGAACTGATCCTTGGCATGCCACCCATGACCCAGTACGATGCGGCTGCTACGCCCATGTGGCGGTGCTTTGCCAATATTGCCGATAAGACACCGTTTAACAGCCTTCCATCAAACATTAATTTAAATGATGTTAACCCGAAAAAAAATAGACTGGCGGCCATGGCTAAGGGTTTGGACTTTACTGCCGTCGACCGGGTTCCCGACAATATTATGAATACCATGTTGTGGAAAGCAATTAAAGGAGAAAATGCTAAAGTGCCTGCTCCGGTTCGCGCTGCATTTGTAAAAACAGTTAAAAAAGGCAACGGAGACGACAACTAAAAAGCTCGCTTGTTTTCAATAGTTTTCGCCCACAAACGAGAACGGTCTCAAATCAATCAGAAAAGAGTCACGCAGCATAAACTTGTTTGGTAACGAAAACGAAAAGAAGTCGCGCCAAGAATAAAATTATGACGTGGCTTCTTTGCGTTATCTCCTATTATGTATTTCGTTTATATGAATTATTCCCTTCATCCGGCAAATATTACATTGGTTCAACCGGAAATCTCGACAAGCGAATAAAAAACAGAACGCTTCGGCACCAAAGTAAATACTATCTATAACAACAAACCAAACTAAGCAGGTACAGTAATTTTATATCACTTATCACCTAAAATAATTTGCTGCGAAGGCACATTCCATCCGCTTACAGATATGAGTGTTTTAGTCGAGTTAGGCAACGGCGCCGCACTAACGCTTACAGTAATATCCTCAAACGGAGCCAGTGTAAAATAATTTGCCGACCAGTACGATGGCATCACTTCATCGTTATTGCTCATCAATTGCGGCCGCACAAAAAACGCCACCTTGTCTGATTGGTTAACAATATGCAGCGTTTGCTTTACTTCGCGCCCCAATAACTCTGTTTTTACTAAAGTAAGCTTTAACCGAGCTTTGGGCATATTTTTTAAGTCGGTATAATTGGTATCCGGCGCAAGCCAATAGGCATTGTGCGATATGGATTTACCCGCGGCATCTTTTACATTCAGAATTACAAAGCTGGTGCCTTTGACATATTTCAGGGTAGACGCGAGATGGTCTAATTCCTTCGTACCGGTTGTTTCCAGGCTTGTACTGGTAACCTTATCATATATTTTTTTGGAATTGATATCGAATACCTGCGCATGCACTGTCAGTGCTGATGTTGGTCTATGGGTACGATTTACTATTGTAGCCACACTATCATCCAAATTCATCTGTACGTGGATGGGTTCGCAGGCGTTTTGCATAAAGTAATAGCCCGCGTTTGGCTCCAGGTACCAATCGTAAACCTGCCATATCACACTTGGGAGCGCCGCGTTCAGTTTCCACAGCATCACGCCGCCCGTTTCATTTAGTTTATGGTTGGCGGCCTCAAAAATACCCTGGTAACCTATGGCATTCAACAATTGCATTTTATTGGCAAAGTCTTCCACGCTTTCGGGTTTGCCATACCTGCGCGCCATTTGTTGGTAATACAGGTCGTACTTACCTGCGCCGGTTGCCGCATCGTGGTAGCCCCAGGTATTGTTTAATGGGAAAGGCAAATTCTTATCCAAACTGGGGTCGCTAACAATGCGTGCCAGTGTGGTATAGGGTGGTTGCGATGGTATGCCTGTTTCGTCTTTAAATACCCAATCGCGGCCCGCATCGGCCAGTTTATAATATTGATGTGGGTCTTGCCACGAATATGGCCCGCCGCTGTAAACCCCCGACGCTTTATCATCGGGCCATGAGCCTTTCCATCCTTCGGGCAATTTGGCAAAGCCCGATGAACTGGGTATGAATGGACGTGTACCATCCAGTTCAATGATATTGTTGCGCATGGCATCATACAATTCTTTACGGGCATGGCCCTCGTTGCCACCCGTCCAAACCAACAAACTTGGGTGGTTGCGTATGCGGTAAATAGTGCTTGTTACGTTTCGGATAAACACATTGCTTTCCAACGGCCAATCAGGTGAGCCTTTAAATTCGCCCTGGGTATCGCCGGTAATCCAAAAATCCGACCAAACCATCAACCCATATTTATCCGCCGCGTTAAAAAAGGCATCAGGTGGCGTTATCCCACCGCCCCATATACGTACCAGGTTAACATTGGCATTTTTACACAAATGAAGCTCGTGATCAAACCGCACAGAGTCGCGATTTACCATCATATCGGGCACCCAGGCGCCGCCTACCAAATGCACTTTTTGACCATTTACAAAAAAATCGCGCCGCAAAAAGCCGTTCACATTACTCGTTGACGTAGTGGTTGTACGGATACCAAACACAAACGAGGTATCGTCGGCAATACCTGCCTTATTTATGTATTGCATGCGGATGCGGTAAAGGTTTGCCCTGCCATAGTTATTGGGCCACCATAAATGCGGATTATTGATGAGGAGCTGGCTCACATTCGCGGCATCAAACTCAACCTTAGCCGATGAAGATGGCCCTACCGCTACCTTTTTTTCAAACTTTATCGCTAACACGCTTTTAAAATTTTCAGGTATAATGCTGACCTTTAGACGCCCTTTTTGAGTAGTGATGCCATGATTCGTCAGCATCAAAGCCAATGATAATTTGGCAATATTGGTATCTGGTAAATTTGGCAGTTCCGATTTTATTTGCGGTTTGCCGATGGTGACAGTACCCGTGGTACGCAGGTAAACCGGTTGCCAAATACCCATATTTCTGTCGCGTACAGGCGGCATCCAATCCCAGCCCACCGAACACAGCATGGTTACATTCTTGCCGATATCACCAGTTGGGCCGCCGTTCTCAAAAAATGGACCGAGGGCTTTTAGCTGTTCCTGTGCCGGTAAACCGGGGTAGTCCAACGGGTATATCTTTACCGCCAATATATTCTGTTTCCCGGGTATTATTTGTTTACTTACGTCGAGGTTATATTCGGCAAATATGCCTGCCATTTGTGTAGAATCGGCAATTTGTTTACCATTTAACCATACGGCAGCGCGGTAATTTATTCCCTTAAAAATCAACTGGAAGGTTTTTCCTTTGTCCGCCTCCGGGACCATAAATAGCGTGCGGTACCAATAGGGCCTTTTCCAGGGATTGGCCTTGCCGGGAAGAAAACTGAATTTATCAAGGTCATATTTTTTATTGAACTCGTCCGACGCATCTGGTATCTGCATATTGTTCAAACCAAAATACGGACTGGGATATACCTTGTTGGCCACCAGCCCAGTCAAAACTGTAGACGGCACTTTAACCGCATACCAATGCTGATTTAAATGGTATTTTGATGATGACAACTCTTCGCCCGAATTAGGAACGAGTGCCGACGATTGCAGGTTGAAATTGACCAATGTAACCTGTTTTACATTTTGGCTTTGCACTGTAAAACCAAATCCTGCTAAAGCTAATACTACTCCTATAATTCTTTTTATCATGATGATAATTTATCAGTCATTTTCTAAGCACAAAAGCAAATTTAACCGAATGTAGATATTAATTGGCAACAGTTATGATTGTTGATTGTCTGATGTCGCGGCTCGATGAGCCTACAGATATTTTATACTCGCCGGGCTCAATCGTCCACTTATGGAGGTCTTCACTAAAATAAGCCAGGTCGGTGGTTTTAAACCTCAGTACTACTTGCACGCCTTGTTCAGGTATCATCGATACTTTCTTAAATGCTTTTAGCTGTTTTTCGGGCTGACCGGTTTTTGAATTTAACTTGCCCACATATAGTTGTACGGTTTCTTTACCGGCATACTTACCTGTATTGTTTACCAAAAGTGTGGCCGAAATATGCTCGCCCGTTTTATATCGCTTTTTATTGGTTTTAAAAGCTGAGTATTTAAAACTGGTGTACGACAAGCCATAACCAAAACAATACAACGGCTCGATGTTTTTAGTATCAAACCATCGGTATCCTACTAAAATGCCTTCTTTATAGTCGGCGGTCAGGTTCTCGCCCGGGAAGGTATGTAGGGCATGGGCCGGCGAATCGTCTAAATGGGCCGGGAAAGTAAAAGGTAGTTTACCCGATGGATTTATTTTGCCAAACAGTACATCTGCCAAAGCATTGCCTGCTTCAGATCCGTTAAACCACGACCATAAAACGGTATTGTTGTTGTTTTTGATATCCGCAATATCATAAGGCGCCCCGGCCATAATTACCACGATGGTGTTTGGGTTTGCTGCGGTTACCGCATTTACCAGCTCCTGTTCGCCGAAAGGCAAATTCAGGTTTTTTCTGTCTGAATTTTCGCTTTCATAATCACGGTTTGATCCGATGCACAAAATGGCCAGATCACTGTTTTTGGCCAAATCAACTGCTTCGCTTATCAGGACGGGATTTGGATTATTGGCATTTTCCTTTTGTTGTGCGGTATAGTTGGTTTTGTAATTCGCCTTATAGCCCTGTGCGAAGCGTATATTGATGTCCTTGCCCAATCTCGATTTGATGCCTTGTAAGGCTGTTATTTCGTATTTAGCTTTTACACCTGCACCATACCCACCTGTTGCAAACGTATGGATGGCATTATCGCCAATTACTGCTATGCTTTTTATATTGGCTGTATTTAATGGCAATGTATGGTTCTGGTTTTTAAGTAATACGATAGACTCTGCGGCCATATCATAAACTGCCTTACTGTGACCAGGGGTATTGATGCTTCCCGGCAACTGGTGTTCGGCCATGGAGGTATGAAATATTACCCACAGTATGCGATGTACTTTTTCGTCGATGACGCGTTCGCTCACTTGGCCGGCTTTTACCGCATTGTAAAGCGGGTCGGCAAAATACCAGTTGCTGTATGGGCCTTTTGATCCCATTTCGAGGTCGAGACCATTATTGGCAGCATTCACCGTGCTGTGCGTTCCACCCCAGTCCGACATAACCAAACCTTTAAAACCCCACTCGCCTTTTAATATTTTATTGAGCAGAAAATCATTCTCGGAACAATGTGCACCATTGACCACATTATAAGCCGACATAAGGCTATAGGCATGACCTTGCTGTATGGCCGCCTTAAAGGCCGGTAAGTATATTTCGCGCAAAGCACGCTCACCAATAACGACATTGATGCTATCGCGCATAGTTTCCTGATTGTTTACAGCAAAGTGCTTTACGCAGGCCGCAACGTGTTGGCTTTGAATGCCTTTAACAGCCGATATGGCGAGTTGGGCATTCAAAAAAGGGTCTTCTGAATAATATTCATACGTACGGCCACAAAGCGGGGTACGGCAAATGTTAAACGCTGGGGCCAAAAGGATATTTTTGTGCCGTGCAAGCGCTTCCTGGGCCATAGTTACTCCGTATTGGTAAGCCAAAGCCGGGTTCCAGGTAGCCGCCATCGCCGAGCCGTTTGGGAAATACGTCGCTGAATCTGTTTTCAGTTTAAGTGGGGTCCATGAGTACCGGCCCACCTCTTCGCGTACGCCCAATGGCCCGTCGTCGCAAGTTAGCTCGGGTATGCCCAGGCGCTTAACGCCATCCGACGAAAATAGAGCATTGCCATGCAACATGGCTATTTTTTCTTTTAAGGTAAGTTGCTTTACAATATGATCTATCTTTTTGTCGATTGCTTTTTCGGATGAAGTCTGAGCGTTTGCTGACCTCAGCATAACTACAATGCAGATCATCAACAATCCGCTAATACTAAAGGTATTTCTCATAAAATAAAAAATGGCTGTTTAATTGGCTTAAACCGATCATCAGGCATCAATGCCCACACATTGATGATACGTGGTGTAAAGGTAAACTGCAATGCAATACTTTCATGCAATTATCGGGTTATAAAAATCAACATATCTCCCTGTTACATTTCGCGATAAATTGCAACTTTTTTAATGATTTTCAAAGCGCATTCACTTTAACAAATCAAAACCGGTAACGTCCGATATATTCTGGATCTGCAGTTATTGCATCCATTATCACAATCAGGTTAGCGTACTCGAAAGAGCCGGCCCCCAAAATATCGATGTCCCTGTCAATATCGCTGCAATTAAATAAAGCGGTGTCTATCCCAATGGGTATAACGTGCCGGGGCAATAAACCATAATTTTTATTTAATTCTTTGGCTACAAAATCTGATACCGCGATGATCGACCCTGCTTTTGGTTTTATGCGTGCAAAATATTTGTTTCCTGCCCTTGCATCTTGCCCTAACAACCAACAATAATGGGTCAACCTATGTCTTTTCGAAAAAAGGCCGGCAATAAAAGCGCATTTGCCTAACCAAAAACTTAACAGGCCGATTATCTGATATTGTTTGTTTAGTTTTCTTAGGCCCCCCCCACATTTTTAATATCGAGGCAACATTGAAAACCCGTCCTTTATATTTATTGCCAAATGACATCACCTTTATACCATACCATTGGTAATTTGTGGAAACAAAGGGATAGGTAAGCGTCAAGACAATCACCTCTACGTGCGGGTCGACTTCTTTTAGTGCCCTCACAAAAGTTTGCAGGTGCGAAAGCGACGTGGTATCGGCCTCGCTTTCGGGGAAGCCGGGGGTAAGGATAATGAGGGCTCTTGGTCTATTGTTGCGCATTTGCGTCCGTAAAGTGGATAATACCCTTACGGACGGTTTTAATGTTTGGTTGCCTGCTCAGTTAAGCATTCACCTGTTCACGGTAACGCTCGCTGTCCAAAACCGGCAGCTCATACATCCAGATTGAACATACAATGATAATTAAATAAGGAATAGGGAAGTATTGGCTCTCTGTTGAAAATTGTTGCTGGTTCGAGGAAAAATAAAACATGAGCACCGACAGCAATATGCCGGCAATGGTGAGCAAAAGCTTAACTAATACAGTTATTGAAGCCAGTTTTTTTAGGCACAGCATGAGCAGCCAAAAAAGGATCAAGCTGGGAAATGCCAAAATAACGCCTATTGATACGGAATAAAAAACCCAAAAACCATTGCTGCCGTATGGCGACGTGAACGAGTCGATGAGATATTGGACAAAAGGCGTAATAAAGACAGCCGTGAGCCATACTTTTGAACTGTATAAAAAAGCATTGGTCTTCATAGTCAATCAACTTTGGGTTCGCTAATATACAATAGTTATTTGCCAAATAATCAGGTATTTACAAATAAAACCGCATTGCGAAATATATTATAGTGAAGCGATACTTTTTTGAGTTCAACTTGAAATATACGACTTTAGTTCATCTAGTCGGCAGGGTTTTCTATTGTTTTTTTAATATTAACCAATAATACGTGGCCCGGGCGTATGCAAATTGTAGTATCTGTCTTATGTATTCCAACCTTAGCAGTGGTTTTGGCGTATTAAATATTGTAGAAAGGACCTATTGGTACCGAAAGCTAAACGAAAAAATTTTAATTAGATTTGTGCATGCAATTAAATAGATGAAAAAATACCTGCTGTTACTAATCCCTGTTGTTTTGATCTCGATGAACAGCTGTAAGAAAATTGGCGGACATGAAATCGTGCCATCATCTGCCGGTACAGGCGCCAGCGGAAGCACGGGTTCAACAGGCAGTACGGGAGCCGCGGGGAGTACCGGCAGTACCGGTTCGTCAGGCGGTGCTACAATGGTTGATACTACAAAGGGGTATCAGCCGGCCGCAACCGGAAACTATTGGAAATATGCTGAATCGGGTTCCTATGTTGACACCTCGCTGCAAAAGGTTACAGGTACGACTACCATCAACAACAAATTATACAGTGTAATTACCGCCCAGTCAATCTTATCAGGTAATCAAACATGGTATTTGTCAGATATAAACCATACTTATACGGAGCGTGCAACGGTACAGGGAAATATTATCGAAATTTTGTATCTAAAGGACAATGTTGCTGTTGGCACAACATGGACAGCACCGGCTTCTGACAATGGCATCATAAATGGCGTACCGGCGCAGGTATCAGGTGTGCTTGTTGGCAAAAATCTTTCCAAAACTGTGTCGGGCAAAACCTATGCTAATGTAATACACACTACTATTCTATTACAATATAATTACGGCGTCGGCTTTACAACTTCGGCCACGTATGACTATTATATAGCCAATGGCATTGGCATAATAGAAACTGACGCATCACTTATGTTGCCGGGCGCGCCTCCTACAGCAACAACAACGGCTATTATTAGCTATTCAATAAAATAAAGTTTACGCCTTTTTAATAACGTCGATAAGGTCGCCAATTTTAGGCGCCTTTTCAAACGCCTGCACCAACTTGCCACCCTTGGTATATATAGCGATATAAGGTGTTGTTTTTACCTGGTAATATTTTTGAACGGTCAAGGCATAACCTTCGGTTCCCACTGTTATGTTGGGGTACTTATCCAGCTCATAATCTTTGCGAAATACTTGGATTGCCTGTAACGATGACCAGGTAATCATAACGATTTGGGTTTTGCTCAAAATATGCTTGTGGTCTTTTTTCTCGCTTTTTAGCAATTCTGTCAATTGCTCCGTTAAATGCTGGCAATGCGTGCAATCGGGTGAGAAATAGATGACCATAATAGGCGCATCCTTCTTTAGCTTTGCAGGAGTAACATAAACGCTATCGGTAGTCAATATTTTATATTGAGGGATAGGTTTGTCTGCATCCTGCGCCTTTAACGACGCGATAGTGAACAACAGGCATAAAAATATAGCGAGTTTTTTCATGATAGTTTTTGTTTAAGGGATCAAAGATAAGGCTAACCCTCTAATAACTCCATTTGTGTCAATATATTCTCTTTCGTTATCGGAAAGTCCTTTCCGTTCCGCAACGATTGATAAACAGCTTCAAACAGGCCCATATAATCGCCTTTGGGTGCTTTCACCAGTTCAACGTTCTTTACGCCGTCGCCTCCTAAGGTATACAGTTTACCTTCAACACCTGCTGCTTCAATTCCGTATTTTTCATCGGTGGGCAGCATGTTTTTGTCCAGTTGTTCTTCTTGCGGATCAACGCGATCTTTAATAAACGTGCCATTGGCGCCTTGAACTACAAAAGCGGGCAAGGCTTGCACGGCCATTAAATTCGACGCGGCAAATACATTCAACTGGTTGGGATATTTTAAATGGTAAAAAAAGTAATCGGCAACCTCCGAGCCCGGCCTGTAAATGCCGGTGGTTTTGGCAAAGCTGAGTGGCTTGCCAAACAGGCTGATGATCTGGTCGAGCAGATGCGGGCCCAAATCGAACACCAGACCACTGGCGGGAGTTGAGGCAACTTCTTTGAATATTTTGGGGCTAAGGGCGGGCTTAAACCGGTCGAACCTGAAACAAACTTCGCTCAACTGTCCCAACCTGCCGCTTTCGATGATTTGCTTTACCGACATAAAATCGCTGTCCCAACGGCGGTTTTGGTAAATAAACACCTGCTTGTTGTGTTGGGTGCCAAGGTCGAACAATTCCTGCACCTCTTTAACCGACGCAGCGGCTGGTTTTTCTATCAGTACGTGCTTACCGGCCTTTAATGCTTGTTTGGCCAGTTCGTAGTGGGTGTTGTTTGGGGTGTTTACAATGGCCAGTTCAATTTCCGTATCGTTCAGCAACTCATCGTTGTTGTTATAGCTGATGATGTCCGGGTAACGTTCGGAAGCTATCTTTTTACTGCGCTCGGTTATTCCCTTTAACGCGAAGCCCGAATGAGCATGCACAAACGGAGCATGGAATATTCGGCCCGACATGCCATATGACATGATGCCTGTTGTTATTGGTTTTGACATGCACAATTATAGCAAATAAACCATTTAATTTTCATGGTGGGTTTATAATTTCCGGGTTGGTTGTTTGCGTATTGCGATAGTTTAAAGTTTTGCTATTTTTGAAGCACTAAAACAAAACGAAATGAATTTTCCGGCAGAACTAAAGTACACAAAAGACCACGAGTGGGTTAAAGTTGAAGGCGATATAGCAATAATCGGTATAACAGATTTTGCCCAGGGCGAGTTAGGTGATATTGTTTATATCGATGTAAACTCCGTTACTCAGGATATTGCAAAAGAAGCTGTATTTGGTACCATCGAAGCCGTGAAAACAGTTTCCGATTTGTTTATGCCTGTTACCGGAAAGGTTTTAGAGCTTAATAGCAAATTAGATTCCGCTCCGGAGCTCGTAAATTCCGACCCGTATGGTGATGGCTGGATTGTAAAAGCAACTATTGCCAATCCTTCGGAAGTTGATACTCTGCTTTCTGTAGACGATTATAAGAAACTGATAGGGCACTAAATGAATGCCATTTTAAAATATCGAAGGCCCGCATTATGGTGGGCCTTGTTTATTTTTATACTTTGTACCATTAAGTTGGGTGGCGTTAGCCAGTCGCCCTTATTTTTTGCCGGGTTCGATAAATTGACCCATTGCGGTTTATGGTTTGTTTTAACAACTTTACTGTGCAGCGGCCAGATACGGAAAAATAACAGGCACAATTTAACAACCATGCAATCGTTTTGTTGTTTGTTGATACCTTTGCTGTACGGGGGAACGATCGAGCTTTTACAAGCTTATGTATTTACCTGGCGCAGCGGCGAATGGGCCGATTTGTTCGCGGACTGCGTAGGTACCGGAATGGGTTTATTTGGGGCTTTAATTGCTATCTGGTCTGCGCATTATGAAAAAAAATAGATTTTTCGCTGTAGCGATGGTTTTAATGGTTACCATGGCAAGCTCTTGCAGCTTGTTTCATAAAAGTTGCGGCTGCCCCAAAGTTTTCTATAAAACTGCCCCCGGCACTCCTGACCAAAATGTGACATCAATCACGCTTTTCTTATTTGGATTTATTATAAATAAGGGCTAAATTAGAGCCGTTATAAATATGATATGAGGCTGTCACAACTTAAAGTAGGCGAACGCGGAACCGTAAAGGAATTCACTGATTTAGAAATGTCGGTGAAATTGATGGAAATGGGTTGTTTACCCGGCGAAGAGATCAGGGTTGACCGCATAGCACCCCTTGGCGACCCGATAGCCGTAAACGTTGCCGGTTATCAGTTAAGTTTACGTAAACGCGAAGCAGCCACTATCGTACTGATGTAGAACCGAAATACCTTGAAAGCTGATATCCGAATTGCGCTTGTAGGTAACCCTAATACCGGTAAATCCACGTTATTTAACGTTCTGACCGGGCTTAATCAAAAAATAGGAAATTTTCCGGGTGTTACGGTCGACAAGAAAGTGGGCTATTGCACGCTGCCCGATGGGCGCATGGCTGAAGTGATTGACTTGCCCGGTGCGTATAGCCTTTATCCCAAAAGCCGCGACGAGGCCATTGTGTTTTCGGTACTGGCCGATAGGAGCAATGAGTTGAACCCCGATTTGGTTATTGTGATACTCGATGCCACTAACCTAAAGCGCAACCTGTTGCTTTATACCCAGGTTGCCGACCTGAAAATACCCGTAATTATTGCGTTGAATATGATGGATATGGCCAAAAAAGCCGATATCACCATTGATGTAGATGCATTTGCCGAAAAACTGGGTGTTCCGGTAGTACCTATTTCGGCAAGGAAAACCGAGGGTATTGACAAACTCAAAGAAGCCATCGCGTTCGCCAATAAAATAGCCTTACAGCAAGACAGCATCGACGTTGAAGCTCTGGCCCCTCAACTCATTGCCGATATAAAAAAGGAAATAGCAGTCGCAAACCCCTATTTTGCGCTGCAGCTGGCCCATCAGCACGAAACACTCGAATTTTTATCGTCTGAGCAAAGCGACAGGATAGAAGAACTGGAAAAGGAACATGCTTTCCACTCGCAGAAAGCGCAAGGTGCCGAAACTATGGCGCGCTATAATTTTATAAACGACCTGCTATACGATACAGTGACCAAAAAAGTAACAGCCGAGGAAGAATCCATCAGTAACCGCATTGATAAGGTATTAACACATAAAGTGTTTGGCTTTGTTATCTTTTTTGGGATACTGCTGTTTATTTTCCAGTCTATTTTTGCCTGGTCGGCATACCCGATGGGTTTAATTGCCGACGCCTTTGTTTGGCTGCAAAGCAACCTGCACCAATATTTGCCCGTCGGCCCGCTCACCAATTTACTGGTGGATGGTGTGATAGCCGGCTTGAGCGGTGTGATGGTCTTCATCCCGCAGATCGCTATTTTGTTTGGTTTGATATCGATTTTGGAAGATACGGGCTATATGTCGCGCGTTACGTTTATGATGGACAAGATAATGCGCAAAGTAGGCTTGAACGGCAAATCGGTTGTGCCGCTGATTGGTGGTTTTGCTTGCGCGGTACCATCCATTATGAGCACGCGCACCATCGAAAGCTGGAAAGACCGGATGATTACCATTATGGTTACCCCACTGGTAACCTGCTCGGCACGTTTGCCGGTTTATACCTTGCTCATCTCGCTGGTGGTACCCAATAAAAACGTATGGTGGATATTCAATATGCAGGGTTTGGCTTTAACGGCCATGTATCTGTTCAGTCTGGTATCCGCAGTGGTTGTGGCCTGGGTAATGAAATATATCCTCAAATCGCGCGAGCGTGGTTATTTTATTATGGAACTGCCCGTTTACCGCACACCGCGTTGGGGTAATGTGCTGCACAGCATGTGGGACAGGTCGAAAACTTTCGTTTTCCAGGCAGGTAAGGTCATCATAGCGGTATCGGTTATTTTGTGGGTATTGGCCTCGTTCGGGCCGGGCGGGCGCTTTAGTAAGATAGACGACAAGTACCGTCAAACATCCTATCAAAAAGTGGCTCCCGACAGTCTTAAACGGATGATTGCTTCCCAAAAACTGGAAAACTCGTACGCCGGAATGCTTGGGCATGTGATAGAACCTGTTATTAAACCTTTGGGCTTCGATTGGAAAATCGGCATAGCGCTCATCACCTCGTTTGCCGCTCGCGAAGTTTTTGTAGGCACGATGGCTACCATGTACAGTGTTAACGGCAGTGCTGAAAAAATGGAGTCGGTACAACAAAAAATGCGCGAAGCCCGTAACCCCGATACCGGCGAGCCGGTATTTACTTTGGCGGTTGCAATGAGTTTGATGATGTTTTACGCCTTTGCCATGCAGTGTGCCAGCACAGTGGCCGTAGTTTACCGCGAAACAAAAGACTGGCGCTGGCCTGCTGCACAATTTGCCTATATGACGGTCCTGGCCTATGTGGCCAGTTTTATCACCTTCCACGTGTTGAAATAATTTACTTTGGCGTTACCGCATGCCCGGCAAAAAACCCGATATTTGAGCAAGAGGTAAAATTGGATAAAGTAAAAATTCTTGAAACCTATCTGCCGCCCAAAGCCGCACCGCTTATTAGCCGTTGGATAGATTATTTTGTATGTGAGTTTAAGGTATCGCGTAACCGCAATTCAAAATTTGGCGACTATCGCCATCCTTTTGGAGGGCAGAGCCACCGCATATCGGTAAACTACGACCTTAACCCTTACGCTTTTTTGGTTACCACCGTACACGAGTTTGCACACCTGCATACCTGGAACGAACACAAGCACAAAGTGAAGCCACATGGCGCCGAGTGGAAAGCTAATTTTAAACGGATGATGCAGCCCTTTTTTGAGATGGAAGTTTTTCCGCAGGAAGTTAAGCATGCCATTATCAGTTACCTGGACAATCCTGCGGCTTCAAGCTGCTCCGATTTGAACCTGTACCGCTCCCTGCGCAAATACGATGCCCCCAAACCTGACCATTTGACCGTGGAGAAACTCCCCGACAAAGCGTTGTTTAAGCTGAAAGACGGGCGCGTTTTCCGTAAAGAAGAGCGCTTGCGAAAGCGTTACAGATGTGTTGAGGTAAGTAGTAAAAGAGTTTATCTGTTTAGTCCCGTGGCTGAGGTGGAGTTAGTGGAAAAAAATTAAAGCAAAAGTTGTAGATAAACTGTAAATTAGTATCAATAAAATCACCTAACAATGGACTTACAAGCGGAGAAGTTAGATTTGCTGCAAGCTATAATCTCTACCAATGATGAAAGCCTCATCAGGGATATACAATCTTTGTTAAAAAACCGCGATGCCGATTGGTTCGATGAGTTAAACAGCGAACAACAAGCGGATGTTTTGGAAGGGATATTGCAACTGGATAACGGAAAATCGTTCGACCATGAAGAAGCGAAAAAACGCTTTGGAATGATATGAAAATTATCTGGTCGGAAAAGGCGGGAGAGACGTTGCAAAAACGTATCGATTACCTGAAGATACATTGGACAGAGAAAGAAATAAGGCAGTTCACCAAGCGCGTTTTTGATTATCTGGAGACCCTGGCCAACGAACCTCTAATAGCGCGCCCGACTTATAAAACAAAAAACACACATATTGGCGTCATCATTAAACAAGTGTCCGTGATATACCGGGTCAAGCCTGGAAAAAATGTAATTGAGTTAGTTGCGTTCATTGATAACAGGCAAAATCCGAAAAAGACAAAGCAATTGTTGTAAAATGATTGCTAATTAATTTGAGGGGTCGAATTACTTCAAAAAAATCCTATTTTTGGATTCTATACTTTCTAAAGAATATATGAAACTTCGTTTTTGGTTTGTTTTGCCGCTCGTGTTTGTCGTTGGTTTGATTTCGTGGTCCGAAGATTATGTTTTGGTACCTGAAAACTTTTTTATGCATAAGGGCGACAGCTTAAACGTCCATTTGTTTTCGGCCGAGCTTTTCGACCGTACCAAAGAGCAAAAATATGACCGTGCTTCTACCGAAAAATTTGCCATCTATCAGGATGGTAAGCGAGTGGATGTGATAGCCCATATGCAAGATAATACAGCCCCTGTTTTGGCTACCAAACTCAACAGCAGCGGCTTGGCCATGATTGAAATGGTAAAGACATTTCAGCCCGAGGATATAGACAAAGCCGACTTTGTTACCGATTTGGAAAGCGAAGGGCTGATCAAACTATCCGAAAAGGTGAACAATGTTGGGCAGAACCGTATCCGGACAAAAACGACCTGCTATTTAAAAAGCCTGGTGACGGTTGATAAGCCAACAGGGGGTACCTTTACAGCCGTGCTTAACCATACCCTCGAAATATCTTTCAAACAAAATCCCTATAAACTAAATTATGGCGATGAGGTAACTGCCGAAATCAAGTTTAAAGGCAAACCACTGCCCAATGCAAAAGTCGATTTATTGATTAAAACATCTTCGGGCAGAGTATACCCTCAAAAACTAATTGGCGATGCATTGGGCAATGTCTCATTAAACGTTAGCCGTGAGGGTATTTATTTGTTGCGTATGATGTATGTTGAACCATCCACCTCAAAAGATTACGATTACGAAAAATGGGGCGCTGCCTATTCTTTTGCGTTCAGCAACAATGGAACTATGCCAAACACCTACAAAGAGTTTGGTTTGGGCAACTCGCACTAATCAATCGGGCGGTGTGGTGGTTTGGGCTTTAATCAGTTCCTGCTGCTGTTTGCGTAATGCCCTTTTTTGTTGTCGGGCTTCGCGCCTTTGTATACGCTCTGCCTTGCGGGCACTGCGGGTCAGCTTGTTTTGTTTAAACTCGCTTATCTTTTCTTTTACAGTCCGTTCTGTTTTGGCGTCGTAACCAACGCTTTCTTTAATGCCTGCCAAAAGCGACTTCCACATAAAACTAAAAAACGGCGAATAAAGACGCCGTTGCCATACTACTTTAACAACCCGGATAGGTTGGTTGGGCATGGGGTTATCATGTTTAATGATCATAGCATTGGCCAGGAAGGAAACTATACTCATCCGCTTCAGCGTATTTTCCTCGTTTTTCTTCAATAACACTATTTTAAGGTTGTTATATAGCCCGGTTACTTTACCCGTGGCCATATCCTTGTTGGCCTGCATATCAAAGTCGAGTTGTTTTACCATGCCCGATGAAATTTTAACCATCCCCAAGGGGACAGCGATTGGGTTTATCTTTTGTAGGTCCACGGCGCCAACGCTACCTTTATAGCTGAAAGGCGCGCTGTCATCAGTCAGGTTAAAAGCAAAGCTGGTGGTCATCTTTGCCGCATTCATCAAATTAGCCGTAAAATCCGCATGTGCTATATTGTTTTTAAGCAAAGCATCTTTGTTGTTGGTAATGTTAAAAATGGAGCCGTTGATGTTGTTGAAGCTAACCGTTCCGTTTTGGCCCGACTTAAAGCTGTACTCGGTATAGTAAACATTCAGTGCTTTAGCCAGTAAGGTATCTACTTTAACATTCAACTTTAGCTTGTGCAACAATACCTGTGGGAAGTTGAGGCTTTGGTCAATCGAACTGTCGTTTGGCGCCGGGTTCGAATACATTTCGAATTTACCATTGCTCAGCCGCAGCGATGATGCCAGTATGCTATGGTATTTACTATAAGCTTTATAATCGAAATGGTTCAGCCATAACGAGTCGAGGCTAAAGGCAAAACAATCATCATTATTGCCTTTAAAAAACTCTTTCACACTCTTTACGGGGCCGAAACTTAATTTACTCGCAATCAGCTTTGATGTTAATGTTGAAAATTTGAGCGAACCTATTTTATAAGCGTAACGCTTATTTGCAACGGTGCCGCTATAATCATTGAATTCGAGGCTAACATCCTTACAAAACAAAAAGCGGGATGTACTTTGTTGTGTGGTCGAGTCGATGAGGAGGTCGGTAGCGATAAAGTTCAGGTTGTTGAGTTCAATTTTGTTGGCTTTTTTCGGAGTATTGTCCGAATAGCTGAATTTTACATCATTTAATAATATTCTGTTGATATGCACTGAATTTAAAACCTTTGATATCAACTGAAAAGGTGTTTTTTTATCTTTTATGATCGTATCCTGTTCTCGGTTCTGTTCGTAACTCACATGCAAATCGGGCGTGCTGATGGTTATCTGGTCAACATCTATCCTTTTATTGAAATACAAGTTTAAAGGATGTAGGTGATGGATGACCAGACGTTGTATTTTAAGGCTGTATAAACTGTTAGGTGCCAGGTGGGCTTGCTTTTTACGATTATAAACAGCCATGTTTGGCCTTAGTTCGATATTGTCTATAGTCAGTTCGCCCCTTATAAAACTAAGGCTCGATTTAGAAAAATTAACCGAATACAGGCTGTCGGTTGTTTTTAAAATGGTGGCTTTCAGTTTTTCGCCCAATACGGGCGACCAATAGAAATTGATGAGCAATACCAAAACAGCCAAAAAAAGGATTATGGAAGCCGTAATGGTTAACGTAATCCTTTTCCATCGTTGTTTTATAAATTTTATCACCATAGTAAACCGCAATTGCAAGATATTCATTTTGCATCCATATCAAAAACATAGTTTTTAAATTTGATGTAAGGTGCAATAAATAAGCAGGTTATTAAACAAACGGATTTTAACGGCAATAGTTACAAAGCGATGGTTTTTATATGCTGACATTATGTCATCTGATATAAATATTTGTGTATTTTTGCGTTTTAATTTTTACGATGATAGGATTAGATATACCGGATAAAACGCACGACGAGAGCAAGCAGGGAGAGGCGTTGATGTTGGATAAAAGCCCGATGGTAAAAAATGGGCGCAAACTTTATATCGAGAGTTATGGCTGTGCCATGAATTTTTCGGATAGCGAGATTGTAGCCTCTAT
Source organism: uncultured Mucilaginibacter sp. (assembly GCF_903893715.1). GTDB lineage: Bacteria > Bacteroidota > Bacteroidia > Sphingobacteriales > Sphingobacteriaceae > Mucilaginibacter. The sequence continues at coordinate 49,001 of NZ_CAITNG010000144.1, read as the reverse complement.
TTTATCGGACAATGGTTTTGAAACTACTACCGATTTTAAAAATGCTGACGTGATATTCATCAACACCTGTTCTATCCGCGAGAATGCCGAGGTAAGGGTGCGTAACCGCTTAAAGGAATTTAAGGTAGCCAAAGGCAAAAACCCGGGGATGGTTGTAGGTGTTTTGGGATGTATGGCCGAGCGGTTGAAGTCGAAATTTTTGGAAGAAGAGAAATTGGTTGATGTAGTGGTTGGCCCCGATGCTTACCGCGACCTGCCCAATTTGATAGAACAGGTTGACAGTGGCCAAAAGGCGGTAAATGTTCTGCTTTCGCGCGAGGAAACCTATGCGGATGTTACGCCGGTACGTTTAAATAGCAATGGCATAAACGCTTTTGTATCCATTATGCGTGGCTGCGATAATATGTGCTCGTTTTGCGTAGTGCCGTTTACACGTGGGCGTGAGCGCAGTCGCGACGCACATTCTATTATTAAAGAATGTACAGACCTATTTAGCGAAGGGTACCGCGAGGTGACTTTGTTGGGACAAAATGTTGACTCGTACAAATGGGCAGATGAACAAACCATGGAGCATGTAAATTTTGCCCGTTTGCTTGAACTGACTGCTTTGGTCCATCCCGATTTGCGTGTGCGTTTCTCTACATCGCACCCCAAAGACATTACCGACGAGGTTTTGCACACCATTGCCAAATACGACAATATCTGCAATTACATCCACCTGCCGGTACAATCGGGCAATAGCCGGATATTGGAGATGATGAACCGTACCTATACCCGCGAATGGTATATCGACAGAATTGATGCCATACGCCGGATCATACCGGAATGCGCCGTGTCAACCGACGTGATTACTGGCTTTTGCAGTGAGACAGACGAGGAACATCAGGATACCGTAAGCATGATGGATTATGTAAAATACGATTATGCTTATATGTTCATGTACTCTGAAAGGCCCGGCACTTTGGCGGCAAAACGCTATGCAGACGATATACCTGAGGATGTAAAGAAAACACGCCTACAGGAGATTGTGGCCAAACAGCAGCAATATTCGCTGCACAGGTTGCAAGCGCAAATAGGCAAAGTACAAAAGGTATTGATAGAAGGCACATCAAAAAAATCGGCAGATGATTATTGCGGCAGGAGCGACCAGAACGCAATGGTGGTTTTTCCGAAGGATGAGCGTTGTAAACCGGGGCAGTATGTTAATGTAATGGCCGAGAATTGTACAACGGCTACTATTATTGGTAAAATAGTTGATTAGGGGGATAGAATCAAGAATCGAGAGTCAAGAATTAAGACGAATGAGGCACAATTTCAAGAAACTTAATGTTTGGTTGAAAGCGATGGACTTTACAGATTTAACGTATGACTACTGTAAAGGATTGCCCGCCGACGAACGTTATAATTTAATTGACCAAATAAATCGAAGTTCTTGTTCTATACCATCAAATATCGCCGAGGGCTCTGGAAAAAGAACAGCAGTGCATTTTGGAGAGTTTTTGTCAACAGCGCTAACGTCATCATACGAAACAGAAACACAACTGTTAATTTGTGAACGTAGGAAATATGGCGACGGAGAAAAATTAAACCAATGTTTAGAGTTGGTCAGTGAGATACAAAAAATGATATTTTCGTTTAGGGAATACATTTTAAAAGATGATAATAAAGGCAGAGGCGATAATTAGTCGTCAATAAAAGAACATAATAATTAGAATTGACATCAGGAAAAAATCTTAATTCTTGATTCTCGATTCCTGACTCTGAATTATGGAGATACAAGAAATAAAACAACGCTTTGGCATTATCGGCAACTCGCCGTTATTGAACCGGGCCATAAATATTGCCAACCAGGTTGCGCCTACCGATATTTCGGTGCTGATAACCGGTGAGAGCGGGAGCGGTAAAGAGGTTTTCTCGCACATTATACATCAAATGAGTCCGCGCAAGCACGGGCCGTTTATAGCGGTTAACTGCGGCGCCATACCCGAAGGAACGATTGACTCGGAATTATTTGGTCACGAAAAAGGTGCCTACACCGGCGCCGTTGGAGAGCGTAAGGGGTATTTTGAGACCGTAAACGGCGGTACCATATTTTTGGATGAGATAGCCGAAATGCCATTAGGTACACAGGCGCGTTTACTACGGGTTTTGGAATCGGGGCAGTACATCAAAGTTGGTTCATCAAAAGTTGAGAAAACCAATGTACGTGTAATAGCCGCTACCAATGTGGATGTTTACGAAGCGGTTAGAAATGGAAAATTCCGTGAAGACCTGTACTATCGTTTAAATACTGTGCCATTGCGCATACCGCCCTTGCGCGACAGGAAAGAGGATATTTATCTCATCTTCCGTAAATTCACTTCGGACTTTACGGCCAAGTACCGTTCGCCGCCTATACAGCTGGATGATGCCGCTCAGCAGGTGCTCATTAACTATACATGGCCCGGTAATGTGAGGCAGCTTAAAAACATAGCCGAGCAACTGGCTGTTCTTGAGCGCGACCGCACCATCACCGCGCAAACTTTGCTAACCTATATACCGCACGAACAAGGCAACCGCAATCTGCCGATGCGGATAGAAAACCAGGGGAAGGAAGATTTCTCAGAAAGGGATATCTTATACAAAGTGCTGTTTGATATGAAACGAGACATGGTTGATTTAAAAAAATTGGTGGCCGAAATTATTGAGCATGGTGGGGCATCGGCAAATTTTGCGGGAAATCCGCAGGTATTAAACCAGTTGTATCGCGATATTGAGATGCCAAAAACCGGCGAGCAGCAATTTACTATACAGCACCCCGCCCATAACGGTGAAAATTTTAACATTACGCACGCCGCCGAGGAGGTAGAAGAATCGCTATCGCTGATAGAAAAGGAATCGGACCTGATACGCAAGGCTTTGAAAAAGCACAAAGGCAAACGTAAGCTTGCGGCACAGGAACTCGGTATTTCTGAACGGACCTTATATCGTAAAATAAAAGAGTTAAATTTATAATCTGTAATGATGAAGAAGAGATTATTGTTATTGGTTCTCCCACTGGTTTTGTTGGTATCGTCGTGCCAGGTAAGGTTAAACGGCGCATCGATACCCGATAACCTGAAAACCATTAACGTAAAGTACTTTGAAAACGATGCACCACTGGTTGTAAACAACCTGAGCCAGGTGTTTACGGAAGCGCTTAAAGACAAGATACGTACAACAACCAAATTGATTATAGTAAGAGGCGAAGCTGACGCAACTCTTGAAGGTATAATTACAAGTTATAGTTTTGCCCCCGTAGCCATACAAGCAACTGCTGATAACAGGGCCCCCGTAGCAGGGCAAACCCGTTTAACCATTAGTGTTAGTGTTACTTATACCAGCCCGGAAAAGAAAAACGACTTCAAAAACGTGACTTTTTCGCGGTATATGGATTTTACCGGCGACCCGGCTCCGCAGGAGCAAACACTTATCCAAGGTATCAATAAACAGCTAACAGAAGATATATTTAACAAGGCCTTTGCAAATTGGTAACCAAATCCTTACTTTAACATCGTGGAGAACTTATTTAACAGTGACCAGGCAGAATTTTTTTTCAGCATCCTTTCCAATCCCGAAAAGGTAAGCCATAATGAAGCTGAAAAACTGGAAAGTCTGGTAAAAAAATATCCGCATGTTGGAATATTGCGCGCGCTATTGGCACGTGCTTACAAAGATACCTCTGAATCAGAATTTAACGAAAAACTGAAAAGCGCGTCGGCTTATGCATCCGACAGGGCAGTGCTTTACAAAATTATCAATCAGCCGGAAAAACTTCATTCTGATTGGGCCGCACTATCAAGTGTTGATGAACATGTTGAAATAGCGACAGAAGATGTTACTAACCTTCCAGCAAATGAACCGGAGATAGCTTTTATGTCGGATGGTGCCGAACCAATACAAGAGACAGAAACCACGATGTTGGCCCAAGCCCCGACAGAGGAAGAAGAGCCGGTATACGATGAAATAGCGCCATTCGACCAATCAATAGAAGAGACGATGGCCGATAGGTTGGAAGAAGAGCCCGTTGATAACGAAGTCGACCTACATACACCAGTAGAAGAACCAGAACCGGAAGAGCAGGAGCAAAGAGAAGAGGGCGATTCTGAGCTTATGATAGAGGAACCGCAGGGAGACGAGCTTGAGGAGATCGCAATTGATAGGGACGGACAGGTTGAAGATATACCGGCACCATCATCAGACGAATCACAAGCCCTTGAACGGGAAGATGAGTTGAGTGATGAGCGGGAACAAAGTGATGAAATACCATTGCCATTAGGTGAAGATCCAATGGTGGCAGCAGAAGGACAAGCTGACGAAGAAGTTGAAAGCGTAAACCATGAATTGGATGTTGCTAAACCCATAGATACAGAAGAAGGGGAAATAGAGACTTCTTTAGACGATGAAAATGGCTACTTGCCGCAAACGGAGGCTATTGAACCCGAACCCGCCGAGGACGGAACTTTTGATGAAGATCAATATATTGCGGTATTAGAGTCGCAGATACCTAAGCTTGAGTCTGAAGGTGCTTTGTTGCCCGTACCCGAAAACGATACGATCGCGGATGAACAAGAATATGATTCGGCAATTGAAGAAGAAACGGCTTTGCCGGTTGATAAAACGGTGCCCGAAACGCAGATAGACGATGAGGTGTTTGATGAAATAACCGGCATCGACGATATTAAATTTGAACAGGATTCCTTTAAACTAATTGTAGAAGACGGGGTTATACCCCGTGATGCTGACGAAACGGTTCAGGAGGAAGATGACGATACCGGTTTGGTATTGCACGAAGCCATAATTGAAGAGCCGGAAGATATCGGTCCTGGTATGGCCGCAATCCCCGACGTGCAGCCAACTGTGGCAATGGTAAGCGATGAGTTGAACGAAGAGGAAAAGCTGATAATTGGCAACATTGCGGCCACGGATTTCTTTGCCTTTGGCGATAAGTTTAACAATAAGGCAGCGGCCACAGCAATTACAGACAAAGATGCCGGCGGCGATGCTGCTAAACCTGAAGAGGTTGTTGCTCATCACACCAACAAATATACCTTGGTCGGCGACGAAAGGGTGTCAAAATATCACGATGATAAAATGCCTTACAGTTTTATGTGGTGGTTAGATAAAACCCGTCGCGAGCATTCGGGTACTTATCAACCTTATACACCATATAAACAGGTTACGCCCGATATAATGCACAAAGAAGTGCCCGGCGAATTGCAACAGCAGTACTACGAAAATATTTTTCATGTTGGAAGCATCGAACATTTAAGTAAACAGGAACCGGCATTTGATGCGGGTAAAAAAGAAGACCTGATTATTGAACGCTTTATTAAAGAAGAGCCACAGATAAAGCCGCCGAGCAATGACAAGTTAGACAACGAGAACAAAGCGAAAAAGAGTGCCGAGGATCAGGATGCACTTGTTTCTGAGACTTTGGCGCGTATTTATATCGACCAGATGCTGTATCATAAGGCCATTGCCACGTACAAAAAATTATTGTTGAAATTCCCGGAAAAAAGCAGTTACTTTGTGGCCCAGATTGAATTGTTGGAAAGAAAAATCAATTAAATTAGTATAAAATGTATTTTTTAATAGTTATTGCCATTATTGTTTGTGTTTTGTTGGGACTTATCGTTTTGATACAAAACCCTAAGGGCGGAGGTTTGTCGTCAAATTTTTCGAGCTCATCCCAATTGTTGGGCGTACAAAAAACAGGTGATATTTTAGAGAAGGGCACCTGGATATTGGCTATAGCGTTAATGTGCCTGTCGCTACTGATCAACGTTGTTGGTAAAGGCGGTATAGCAAAATCGGATAATGGAAGCATTGACAACGACAAGGTGAAAAAGATTTCGCAACCGGCATCTACGCCAAATAGCGCATCGCCTTTTGGTGGTTTGCAGCAAACGCCGGCGCCTGCACCGGCTAAAAAACCATAATCAAGGCACATCTTGATATTTAAAAAGGGCTTAATTTTAAGCCCTTTTTTGTTTTTTTATACTGACACGATGGCACGGCAATATCAAGTTAATGTTAAGTAGCCTAAAACCTTAATGAAATTTTGACAACACAGGCGTCAATTTGTACAATTAATACGTGTTGGCACTATTCGTGTTCATTGCACCTTGAAAATTAATCATAATCAATTAATAAAATAAATTAGTATAACTATGTCGTTAAACATTAAACCTATTGGAGACAGGGTGGTTGTAGAAGCCGCTGCTGCCGAAGAAAAGACCGCATCGGGCATTATCATCCCGGATACTGCCAAAGAAAAACCACAACGCGGAACCATTGTTGCCGTTGGCGAAGGAAAAAAAGATGAGCCTTTAACAGTTAAAGTAGGCGACCAGGTTTTATACGGAAAATATGCCGGTACCGAAATCACTTACGAAGGCAAAGAGTATTTAATTATGCGTGAATCTGACGTTTACGCAGTGTTGTAATTGTTGATTGATTGAGTTATCGAAGAATGGATTAACTCAAAAAAGTTCAATAAATCAAAAATCATTAATCCAAAAAATTAAAAAAATGGCAAAACAAGTTAAATACAATGTTGAAGCACGCGACGCATTAAAACGTGGCGTTGATATTTTAGCAAACGCGGTTAAAGTAACCTTAGGACCTAAAGGCCGTAACGTAATTATCGATAAAAAATTTGGTTCACCAATCATTACTAAAGACGGTGTTACCGTAGCTAAAGAAATCGAACTGAAAGACGCTTTAGAAAACATGGGCGCTCAAATGGTTAAAGAAGTAGCCTCAAAAACTGCTGACATAGCCGGTGATGGCACCACAACTGCTACTGTATTGGCCCAGGCCATTGTAACCGCAGGTATTAAAAACGTAGCTGCCGGGGCAAACCCAATGGATTTAAAACGCGGTATTGACAAAGCTGTTGAGGCTGTTGTTAAAGACCTGCAATCACAATCGCAAGCAGTGGGCGAAGACAACAATAAAATAAAACAGGTTGCTTCAATTTCGGCCAATAACGATGAAGTTATCGGTTCGTTAATTGCCGAAGCTATGGCCAAAGTTGGTAAAGACGGTGTAATTACCGTTGAAGAAGCAAAAGGAACTGAAACAGAAGTAAAAACTGTTGAAGGTATGCAATTTGACCGTGGTTACTTATCGCCATACTTTGTAACCAATGCGGATAAAATGGAAGTAGAGTTGGAAAACCCTTACATCCTGATTTACGACAAGAAAATTTCTTCGATGAAGGAATTATTGCCGATCCTCGAAAAACAAGTACAAACCGGTAAACCATTGTTGATTATTGCTGAAGACCTTGATGGTGAAGCGTTAGCTACTTTGGTAGTGAATAAAATCCGTGGTTCGTTAAAAGTTGCTGCTGTTAAGGCACCAGGTTTTGGCGATCGCCGTAAAGCGATGCTGGAAGATATCGCCATCCTTACAGGCGGTACTGTAATATCTGAAGAAAGAGGCTACAAATTGGAAAATGCCGATTTGACTTACTTAGGTACTGCCGAAAAAATTATTGTTGACAAAGACAATACAACCGTTATCAACGGTTCGGGCAAATCTGAAGAAATCAAAGCACGTGTTGGCCAAATCAAAGCTCAAATTGAAACTACCACATCAGATTATGATAAAGAAAAATTACAAGAACGCTTAGCCAAATTATCGGGCGGTGTTGCTGTACTTTACGTAGGTGCTGCTTCGGAAGTGGAAATGAAGGAAAAGAAAGATCGTGTTGATGATGCATTACACGCAACCCGTGCCGCTGTTGAAGAAGGCATTGTAGCTGGTGGCGGTGTAGCTTTCATCCGTGCAGTTGAAGCTTTGAAAGACCTTAAAGGGGCTAACGAAGACGAAAATACTGGTATCCAAATTATCCGTCGTGCAATTGAAGAGCCTTTACGTCAGATTTGCGAAAACGCAGGTATCGAAGGTTCGATAGTAGTGCAAAAAGTTAAAGAAGGCAAAGCCGACTATGGTTATAACGCACGTACCGATGTTTACGAAAACTTAATTGGTGCAGGTGTTATCGACCCGACTAAAGTGGGCCGCGTAGCCTTGCAAAACGCAGCATCAATTGCAGCAATGCTATTGACTACCGAAGTTGTATTGGCAGACGAAGCATCTGATGATGCTGCCGGTGGCCATAACCACGCCCCAATGGGTGGTGGCATGGGCGGCATGATGTAATATCATCCGGTTGCCGTAAACATACATTTTGTAAATCCCTGTCTGTTATTACAGACAGGGATTTCTTTTTTGTGGGGCAGCCGGTTGTGAGATTTGTAATTCATCGGATACAAAACGGGAATTTAGCGGGTATTTTAAAAATTACAAGCCCGTATTAAACGTATTTCGCTTTAAAAGGTCTATCAGGTAATATCGGGCATAAGGTTTGATATACAACAGACATGAAAGCAATAAGTGAAAAAACAAAAAACATATCAAGCCTTGTAATGGTTTGGATGATAGTAGAGGGTCCACACGTGTTTGTAACCCTGTTCAAGTAATAAAGATGCTTTTCGATAGGATGGATAAGTAGCTAAGGTGTGCTATTTCATCCCACTCATACAAATGGCGTACGATTCGATTTGCACGGCGAGGTCATCGGCAATATCAACATCCACACCGGCAATCTGAAACTTAGTAATCTTCTTTGTTTTAAACCATTCATAGTTTTTGGGGTTCAGCAATAAACTTGTTTCATAAAAAAAACCTTCGCGGGCGCTGATGTATTTGCGCGTAACGCGCTGCCCAAAAAACCTGAGCGATTTTCCATCGTCAAAGCGGATGAATAGCCCGTTTTCTTCGGCAATAAATTCTGATTGCTGTTTAATATTGAAATTGGCCCAAACCTGAACAGTAGTATCTGTAAGCGTACTTTTTAGGGAAATATTTAAATCGGGGCTACGCCAGCTAATAGCCTTGCTAACCGCATCGGTATCTCGCGATAAATCATCGCAATAATTATTCTGCGCTGAGGCCACATGCATTAATAAAGTAAAAAGCGCGGCCAGCCAATACCGTTTTCTCATCAATTAAATCAATTCGGATTTAAATATAGATAAAAAATCTTTAAGAACGTTGTTTTTAAAGCCTAAACGTATTTATAACAGCAATTTACCCACCAATTACGGCTTATATGTTAATGTTATAGCGGCCATACGGAGCGATGCTTTTTCTATATATAAAAAAATCGACCCCAATAACACGCAACTCATCATCGGTTTTCATGTTGGCCGAGGTTTTTAAACAGCATATTTTAAGTTTGTTGTAAAACATATTCGTGCGGATACGTCTGATTAAACCTTGAAAATCGTCTTTTATAAAATCGTAATCTATAATTATGGTGCCTGGCTGATAACTAAACAACGATGGAAAAATTTTTGTTGTTGCATTGATGTGATGATATAGCATATGTGTGGCGTCGCAAAAAAAACTGGCGTTTGAAGCATCGCTGGTTAGCAGTAAAATAACCTTATCGTTTATTTTATAGGTTCCGAAAGTTGTCATGTTGATGTTCATAGGTTTAAGTTCAGTGCTTACGAAGGGTTTATTTAAATGGTTGCGCCACAGCAGTATCAGAGACCAGGCGCTCCCTATCATAATTTAGAAACAATTTGCTCAATATAGCTGCCAAAAAGAATTTGGGCTCCAGTTGCCCGTCTTTATCGGCTTTTGTAAAAGCTTCGCATATCAGCTTAAAATCGGCGTATGATATGGCTCTGGTTTTAAGGCCGTTTTTATTGAATACGATGCTTAGTCTTATTTTTCGCTGGATAAAAAGAAATGGCAGGTATGGAATAAGAACGGCGAGGTGCTTGTGGAGGTTTTGATTGGAATAGTCGGCCATGATAATATTTAAAATGCGGGTATGCTGAAAAACCTTTTCGCCCGTATTTAGGGTATAGCAGATAAATTCAAAATCGCCTAAAAGTATTACTTCATCATTTACATTATATAGCTCCATCAAATTAATAGTTTAGGTGAATCATCAATTCGTTTTGTATTTACCAAACTGGTGTATTAAAATGCCGACAATAAATTTAAAGGCTATTTCTATTGTTATGATGTTAATAACCATCGCTATAAAGCATAGGTTATTAACATTTTTTTAGGGTTATTAACATTTGTTTGTAAATACAAAGAACTCTCAGCGGCTTATTAAGCATTTTAGTGGAAAAATTGCGTTAAAACGCATTTTTTGGACTAATGTGCCTGTTTAAAATCATGTCAATTTGCTTTTACGAAATGTTTTTTCTTTTAGTTTCAAAAAATATTCAAAATAGAAAAATGCAAAGAACCCGCTGGTTTGCAACCTTTTATAAACAGCTGCGTAAAAGGTCAGTAATGAAACATTCAGAACATTTTTTTACTTGTTGGCCTGTTTTAAAAAATTGAAGCATGCAAAAGAGATTTATATACACCGCGTTTGTACTTTTATTGAGCTTTCCCCATTTGCTGTTTGCCTTGCCCTCAAATAAAGTGGCGGGTAATGGCCCGGATGTGGCGGGAGCAAATAAACTGTGGGTAAATAAAACCAAATTGAACAATGCATTTACCCCGCAGCCCATTACTATTTGTTCAGGTGCGTCAATCGTTATCAAAGGCGATATTCAAACAACTGTGCCCGACAGCTTTTTATGGCAGGTTTTGCAAGGCAGCACCTGGGTAGCCGCGCCGGGCATAAACAATACAGCCGACTACCCGCCATCGTTATTGGTAAACACTACCAGCGGGAATCTTATTTATGATATCAGGCGGATGACGATAACCGCGGGCGTAACCGCATACGACTCTTTTTATGACGTAACCGTACTTACCACGGCGCCTATAGCCAACGATTCGATATCGGCTCCATCTGTAGCAAGCTATTGTTCGGTAGCCAACTCGCCGTTGATTACAGGCAGTACACCTACAGGTGGTATAGGAGGTTTGATTTATCAATGGCAAAGCTCGACGGATAACGTGAATTTTACAGATATCAACGGAGCAAACAGTATCAATTATAGCCCTGCACAAGTTACTGCAACCACATATTTCCGTAGGATTGTAATAGGCAACTGTACACTGCCCTCGGTAAGCAATTCGGTAAGCATTACCATAATTACGGCTTTGGCTAACAATACCATTAATTCGCCTGCAGTAACCAGCTTTTGCGCAAGCGGCACGCCAGCTATTATTACGGGTAATACGCCAAGCGGTGGTAGCGGTGTTTACACCTATCAATGGCAGTCATCAACCGACGCTATCAATTTCGCTGATATTGCCGGTGCCACATCCTCCAGCTATAATCCACCATCAATTTCTATAACAACATTTTATCGTCGTGTGGTAACGTCAGGGGTATGTTCGGTACCTAATTATAGTAATGTGGCCATTATCAATATTTTACCTGCAGTAAGCAACAATGTTATTACGGCCCCCGCAGTAACCAACTTTTGCGTAGTAGGCAGCCCCTCTGCCATATTGGGAAGTACACCTACTGGCGGCAATGGCGGATACACCTATCAATGGCAATTTTCGACCGATAATTTAAATTTTACCGATATACCAGGTGCTACCTCGGCAGACTTTGCACCCCCAGTGCTTATCGCCACAAGTTACCTCCGTCGCATTGTGCTTTCAGGATCGTGCCTGGTACCATTGACCAGTAATGTGGTTACATTAACTATATTGCCTATTCCGGCGACTCCTTTATTTTCACAATCGGCAATACCAACTTGTACCGGTAGTGTTGTAACCGTGCCCATTACCAACCCGCAGGCTGGTGTAGTTTACAATTGGTACGATTCACCGGCTAAAACCAATTTATTATATACAGGAACTACTTATACAACCGCGCCCCTTACCACCAATATCATATTATACGTTGAGAGTTTTAACGGTACATGTTCAAGTACCACGTTGGCCACTGTATAGGTCAATTTGGCGCCACCTCCAACGGCGCCTACATTAGTTGCCGATACGGTAAAAACATGCAATGGCTCGTCGGCGACATTGAGTGTATCAAACCCGCAATCTGGGTTTACCTATAACTGGTATTCATCACCTAGCGGAGGTTCGTCAGTATTCAGCGGGGCTGTTTTTACCACCCCCGCTTTATTTACCAATGCGGTTTACTATGTTGACGCTACGAATGCCGGGAGCTGCACCTCGACTACAAGGACAGCTGTATACGTAATGATACCACCTGCCGATCAGTTTAGCACTCAAGATGTGTCGGTTTGCCCGGGCTCAAGTGCAACATTAACAGCAAGCAGCAGTAGTGCCAATGTTATTATTAACTGGTATGCGGCAGCTACAGGCGGCACCCCGTTGTTTACCGGCACCACGTTCACCACACCAGTGTTAAACATCGATGCCAGTTATTATGCAGAAGCAACAAATACCATTACAGGATGCGTTTCAAGCAGGCAGTTGGCGCAGGTACATATTTTACAACCATTACCAGCGCCGGTGGTTAGCACCGGTACCATTACCGATAACAGCATCACTTTTAATTGGAGCCCGATAGCAGGTGCTACCGGGTACAAGGTGAGCATAGATAACGGGCTGACCTTTAGCGACCCAAGTACTGGTAGTACCGGCTTGTCGCACACTGTTAGCGGCTTACAGATAAACCAATCAGTTACTATTTTGGTGATGACGCTTGGCGGTTCGAGTTGCCAGGTTAGCGCGGTATCAGGCGCGGTTACAGCTACCGTACCAAACCAGGTTGACCTTATATATGTGCCAAATGCATTTACACCTAATGGTGATGGTAAAAACGATATGGTACACGTACACAGCGAAGGCATCAAAACGATGAAGTTTTCGGTATACGACCAATGGGGCGAAATGATATTCAGCACAAGCAATTTAACCGATGGTTGGGACGGCACATTTAAAGGGACCAAAGAGCCGGTAGGCGTTTATGTTTATTATGTGAGCGCTGTTATGAATAACGGCCAACAAGTAAGTAAAAGAGGAACAATAACTTTATTGAGATGAAAAAATTAATACTGATCAGCGTATTGCTACTTGGTTTTTGCTTAAACAATGTTTATGCACAAGTAGACCCTCATTTTTCGCAATATTATGCTTATCCACTGTGGTTAAACCCCGCTTTAACCGGTATAATTGATGGCGACGCGCGCGTTACCGCCAATATTAAAAATCAATGGGCCGGAGTGGGCAGCGGGTACCGTACAGCAGCTTTTTCGGGAGATATGCGGACATCGGACAAAGTTTCGTTAGGCCTTAATGTAATCGACCAAACAGCCGGAAGCGCTGGTTTTAACTACTTTGCCGCATACGGGTCATTTGCTTATCAGATCCCTGTTTCGAGAAACGGCTATCAAAAACTAAATTTTGGTGTACAAGCTGGTTTTATAAACCGTAGCTTTAACTCAAGCCAATTGCAATTGGATAATCAATACACCCCGGGAGTAGGCTATGACCCAAATGCCGGTACGGACGGTATTGCAGGTACAAACGCATTTGTATTTGACTCGAGCGCAGGCGTATTTTACTATAATGGCGACCCATCGAGCACGGTAAACTTGTTTGGCGGTGTAAGCGCGGCACACCTGGTACCGACCAACAGTACGCTGACAAGCGACGGATTAAATGGCCGCATGCCGTTTAGGTATACCGTTCATGGCGGGGCCCGCATAAAAGTTGCAAATAATGCTGAAATTACCCCGCATGCCATGTATGTAAATGAGCAACAAAATCGTATTATTGCAACAGGCTTAAACGTTGAGTTTAGGATGCAGGAAGACTATAGCTTTATCATAGGCGGAATGTATCAGGTTAACGCCGCCGCGATAGCCAATACCGGCTTTCACTTAAAAAATATGATCATCGGGATCAGTTACGATTTTAATAATTCGCCGCTACAAACGGCAATTAACGGGCAAGGTGGGTACGAGCTTTCGTTAAGTTATGTATTAACACACCGCCTGGCCAACCGCGAACAGATATGCCCGAGGTTTTGATGAGACCTTGATTTATGAAAAAAGTAGGCTTTGTGATCTTGATGCTGATGGCCAATATTGCTATGGGCCAGGTAAAAGCCTACAAAGATATGGGCGACAAATCGTTCGCTGAAAAAGACTATTACACGGCCGCCTATTATTACGACAAGGCACTAAACGATAAAAGTTCATCATCAAAAGGAACTGCGGTGCCCTATTTTTCGGAAGGTTTGAGCAAAAAGCAACTGGAAAAGGAATTAGGGCATATTACCTACAACCTCGCCGAATCGTACCGACTTTACCATAACGACAGGCAAGCAGAGCCCTGGTACAAAGCGGTTGTCGATAAATACGAAGCCAGTTATCCATTGGCGCGCCTATGGTATGGCATATGCCTCCGCTCGAACAATCATTATGATGAATCCATCGCGCAGCTAAAGCTGTTCATAGCCGCCGGAAAACCTACACCGGAATACATCAAAACTGCCAACAAAGAATTAAACAATTCCCTGTTCGCAAAAGCGCAAATGATTAAGCCACCTTTAATAAAGGCGGTAAAAATGCCAGGCAATTTCAATGCGGATGCCGGGGATTTTGGTATCAGTGTAAGTGGCGGCCAGTTTTGGTTCACTTCATCGCGTACCATCACCGGTAGCCCAAGGCATACCAATCAGATTTATGTACGCAACAAGGAAACGGCCGTACAAGTAACGAAGGTGGATTTCCAGACAGTGGAAAAAGCAGATGCACAATACAGTACGCCATCCCTCGATGCATCGGGTAAAATAATGTACCTCACTATTTGGTATGCCAAAGGAAGTAAGGCCGTGGTGGAGATATATCAAAGCAAGTTGACCAACAAAACATGGTCTACTCCGCAAAAACTAAACAGTTTTGTAAATACCGAGGGTTATAGTTCGATGACGCCATTTGTAACCCCGGATGGCAAACGTCTTTACTACGCATCGAACAAACCCGGTGGATTTGGCGGGACCGATATTTGGGAAAGCGACCTTGATGCCAACGGGCAACCTGTTAATGCCGTTAATTTAGGCAATACCATTAATACCCCCGACGATGAGCAAGGGCCATATTACAAACCAAACGAGCATAGGCTGGTTTATAGTTCGAAAGGCCTGGTAGGGATGGGCGGTTTTGACTTGTTTGAAAGTTTTGACACGGATGGCCATTGGACCACGCCGCTCAATATGGGCTACCCTTACAACTCCACCAAAGACGACTTATACTATTATCCTGATGATAAGGATGAAAGTACGGTTTACGTAAGTTCTGACCGCGAATCGGAGTGCTGCCTGAATTTGATCAAGGTATACTTTTACTCGCCATTGTTAACAGGAACTGTAATTGACTGCGCAACCAATAAGCTACTGCGTGATGCCCAAGTTATCCTGATTGATTCGCTGACAAAACAACCTATCGATTCGATTTCCACCAATCGTACAGCGCAATATTCATTTAAGCTTTCTACCAAACATACTTATATATTGCGGTTACAGAAACCAGGGTACTTTACAAAAAACATCCCCATACCGCCTATTACGGCAACCAAGTCGGATACATTATATAATCCGACTGTCTGCGAGCAGAGCTATCAGGTAAACAGGCCCATTATTATCAACAACATATTTTACGACTTTAACAAAGCTACGCTAAGGGTGGACTCAAAAATAATTTTGAACGACCTGGTTATGATTTTGTTGGACAATCCTAAAATACGGGTCGAGCTCAGTTCACATACCGATTCGTTTGGTAACGATGCATATAACATGACCCTGTCGCAAGAGAGGGCCCAAGCCTGTGTGGATTATATCATCTCAAGAGGTGTCGAACCTTCGCGTATCATCGCCATGGGCTATGGTAAAAGTAGGCCCATCGCGCCAAATACATTCCCCGACGGGCGGGATAACCCGACAGGCCGCCAAAAAAACAGGCGAACCGAGTTTAAAGTGCTCAGCAACTAAACCATCGTTGTTATAAAATGGCTAATTTAGCGTCATGAATCCTCAGAAATTTTATGATGAAGCATCCAATTGGTCGGTGCAATATGGCTCGCGGCTGGTTACCGGTATATTAATACTGGTTATTGGTATTTGGTTGATAAAACTGCTCAAAAGGCTTATCAAAAGCCGGATGTCGAAACAGCAGATACATTCATCGCTCCAGCCATTTTTCATCAGTCTCACTTTAACTGCGCTCAATATATTACTGTTCATTATTGTGTTGGATATTGTTGGTATACCTACCACCATATTTACAACCGTAGTAGGCGCCGGTGGGGTAACCATCGGTTTGGCCTTATCGGGCACGTTCCAAAACTTTGCAGGCGGGGTGCTTATTTTGCTGTTAAAACCTTTTACGGTAACAGACAACATTGTAGCCCAAGGAGTTGATGGTGTGGTAACTTCGATACAGTTGTTTTATACGGTTGTGCTTACGGCCGATAACAAAACGGTGATTATACCCAACGGTAAATTATTTAACGAGGTGATTACCAATGTAACCCGCGAAGGCAAGCGCAGGCTGGATTTTGAAATAAAATTGGGCCATGCAGCCGATATCGATCAGGTAAAAAATATCATACGGGAGGCCATAAAAAAAACAGACCATATTTTAGCAAAACCTTTGCCAATAGTTGGCGTATCGGCAATAGAGTTAGATGGGGTAAAAGTAGCTGTGAAAGTATGGTGCAATACCAATATTTACCTGAGCACCAATTACGCTTTACAGGAGCATATTTTGCGCGACCTGAAAGCTGCAGGGGTTAAATTCCCTACCACCATATAGCGAATATCAGCTCGAAATTTTGTATTTTTGTTTAGAGCAGAGCGTTGGGCGCATCGCGCAAAGCGTAAGAAAGAGGTCATAGAAAAGTTCTTACTTTTTCCCCCCTGCCAAGGATTGAAGGAATGATTGAACGGTGAAAAGCTTTAATAATTCCTACTTTTTCCCCCCTTGTGTGATTTTTGATTGCGAAACTGTTAATGTTAAAAAGTTGATACATGCAAAGAGAGCAGATTTCGGTTTTCGATATTTTTAAGATTGGGATAGGCCCGTCAAGCTCGCATACCCTGGGCCCTTGGCGCGCGGCACAGCAGTTTGTGCAGCTTTTGCTGGATAAAGACTGTTTGCAATATGTGAGCCAAATCAAGATACTGCTTTATGGCTCATTAGCTAAAACGGGCATAGGGCATGGTACCGATATTGCCATACTGTTAGGCTTGAGTGGTTTTGACCCTGTTACCTTTGATATCCACTACATAGGGACTGAAATTGACGCCATACAGGATGGTCATCGGTTATGTTTGGGTGGTACTACTACCATACCGTTTATAAAAGAAGAAGACCTGATATTTTTGTATAACGAGAGTTTGCCTTTTCATCCCAACGCGGTCACTTTTCAGGCATTTTTGAGTACGGGGAAGGCCATATCCGAAACTTTTTATTCGGTTGGCGGTGGGTTCGTGGTTCGCGAAGATGAGCAGTCATCATCAAAAAAGGAAGTTGACCTGCCATTCCCGATAGATAAAGCCAACGACCTGTTGCATTGGTGCTTAAAAACCGGCCTCAAGGTGTCGGACGTAGTGATGGAGAACGAATTGGCCTGGCGCGGCGAACAAGAGACCCGCGATGGGGTGCTCAATATCTTCAGGATAATAAACGAATGCATATACCTGGGCTGCCATACTAGGGGCAATTTACCGGGGGGGCTGAACGTTGCCCGCAGGGCAGCATCGCTAAACAAAAAGCTGTTGAGCAATGCAGAGTACAGCGACTACCCAAGCTGGATACAAGCCATTCGCAATGGCGGCAGCGGCTTTAAATATACATTGGATTGGGTAAGTTGTTTCGCACTGGCGGTGAATGAGCAAAACGCTTCCTTCGGCAGAGTGGTTACAGCCCCCACAAACGGGGCAGCAGGTGTTGTACCGGCAGTATTACAGTATTATATTGTGTTTTGCGATGGCTATAACGAAGATAGCATCATCAAGTTTATGCTAATCGCTTCGGAGATAGGCAGCATATTTAAGAAAGGCGCCACCTTATCGGCCGCTATGGGCGGTTGCCAGGCTGAGATAGGTGTTTCATCGGCCATGGCAGCAGCCGCTCTTACAGAGTGTTTGGGGGGCTCGCAGCGGCAGGTATTGATGGCGGCAGAGATTGCCATGGAACATCATCTGGGCCTCACCTGCGACCCGATTGGCGGATTGGTGCAGATACCTTGCATCGAACGGAATACCATGGGCGCCATTAAAGCCATAACGGCATCGCAGTTGGCTTTACAAAGCAACCCGGATAATGCTAAAGTGAGCCTGGATGCTGTAGTAAGCACCATGTGGCAAACCGCCCTGGATATGAACTCGAAATATAAAGAAACATCTGATGGTGGTTTAGCCATCAACATACCCTTGAGTTTGCCGGAGTGTTAGCTATTTAAGTTGCGCGACAACCAAGGGTGCGAGCTGGGCATCCCACAAGGCATACATTTTTCCGGACGGGTGGAGCCCGTCAATAGCGACAAGCGTTGGGTCGGTAGCTGCCATACGCGATATATCGGTAATGTTGAGGTAGTTTACGCCTGCCTTAGTGCTCTCATCCTGATTGATGTAGTTAAATTGATTGATTTGTGCGGCAATATTAGCCTGGTTAAGGCCATTGGCAAATGGTGTAACACTGTAATCGGGTATCGAGAGTACAAATACATGCAGCTTATTGCCCTTGGCGAAACCGATAGCCGAATTGAGGAGCTGCACAAATTGGGTGCGGTAGTCAGCCTGGCTTAGTCCCTGATATTGGTTGTTTACACCAATAAGCAGGGTTACAAAATCGTAAGTTTGGGTTAAGCGGGCTTGTGTGATCCCGTTGATCAGGTCGTTGGTAGTCCAGCCGGTGGTGGCGATAATCTTCGGGTTGTTTACCAGATAGCCACGAGATAGCAGTTGCAGTTTTAACTGATAAGGAAACGATTGGGTAGTATCGACCGATTGGCCAATGGTATACGAATCGCCTAAAGCAAGGTATTGATAAGGGCCTTTGAGCTTCGTAGTATCTGCTTGAACAGAAGGTTGGAAATCAGAGCTTTGCGGAGCGCAACCTGCCAGGCTTGCGATACTTAAAAAGAAGAAGAAAAGGGTTTTCATACCATATCCATTTCAAATAATACGGATATATGATGCTTTAGGTTTTTTTTGACCTCATTTATATCAACAACATGGCCTAATTCAGCCTGCATAGAGGTTACTGCTTTATCATCGATGCCGCATGGCACAATGTTTTTAAAGTAATCGAGGTCGGTATTTACGTTGAAGGCCAACCCATGCATGGTCACCCATCGGCTGCAACGAACGCCCATTGCACAAATTTTACGGGCTTTTTCCGGCATTTCAGGTTCGAGCCAAACGCCGGTATAGCCGGGATAGCGTTCACCTTTCAGCCCATAGTCCGCCATAGTGAGTATCACAGCTTCTTCCAGCGTGCGCAGGTAAAGGTGGATGTCGGTAAAAAAGTTGTCAAGGTCCAATATCGGGTACGATACGATCTGACCTGGACCATGGTAGGTGATGTCGCCGCCACGGTTAATAGGGTAGTAGGTCGCGTTCTTTTCTTTAAGGCCGTTTTCGTCTAACAGCAAATGCTCGGGTTTACCGCTTTTACCCAAGGTATATACATGCGGGTGTTCACAAAAAACAAGATAGTTTGGGGTAGCTATATCGACAAGTATCTCCGGCGACTCCATTTTGAGGTCCCTTATTTCGGTTTTCAACTTTACGGTGTCGGCTAACATAGCCTCTTGTCTATCCCAGGCCACTTTGTAATCTGTTAAGCCCCAATCCTGAAATATCACTTGTTTGTTCTTCATTATTTCCCTTTCACGTAGCCCAACATATAATCGTTAAAATGCATATAGTGTACATCAAAGATTTGGTTAAAATCGCCTTTAACTATGGTTGCTTTTATAGTTCCGGCATCGTATCCGGTAAATGGTTCAAGCAGGATATGATCTAAAAAAGATATCACCTTGCGCCCGTTGCATTTATAAACGGCTTCCTTTGCGCACCAGCATACATACAAGCTCTCTACCTTATGTTCCGGATCGACATAGGCTAGCTCTTGCTTGCGTAAAAACTTATGGGCAATACGCTCAACCTTTGGACTTATCAACTCAATATCGATACCGACAGGCTTACTTTTACTCAGCATCACCGCAGCATAATCAAATGAGTGGCTCAGCGATATATGGTAAGGCATGTTCACAAGGTACGGTTTGCCATGCTCGTCAACCTGGCAATCGATGTATTCGTCGGTGTTCAACATGGTACGTAACAATACCCGCGTACCGAGCCAGTGCAAATGCCGTTTACCGTGCTTTAATGTTTCAACAACTGCCTTCTCCTGGTCGTTCAGTTGTAGTTGCTTGTATAGGTCTTCGGCCTCTTCCTCTATTTTCCAGAGCGCAAACTCTGTATCATCATCAACACGCATTCTAAAGGCGACGGCCATAAAGTTTAATTGAAATTATCATGCAAAATTATATCAAATAATTCTAATTTAGGCCAACTGCTGTAAGTATATGATTTTATCGGATAAACGTATTTTAGAAGAGATAGATAAGGGAAACATTATCATCGAGCCATTTGACAGGACGAACCTGGGCACAAATTCCTACGACGTTCATTTGGGGAAATATCTCGCCAATTACAAAAGCCGCGTGCTCGATGCCAAAGCGCATAACGAGATAGAGCATTTTGAAATACCAAAGGATGGATTTGTACTACAACCCAATTTATTGTATCTCGGTGTAACGATGGAGTATACCGAAACTCACCAGCACGTGCCTTTTTTAGAAGGGAAATCGAGCACCGGGCGCTTGGGTATCGATATACATGCTACAGCAGGCAAAGGCGATGTTGGCTTTTGCAATACATGGACACTGGAGATATCGGCCCAACAAGCCGTTAGGATATATGCCGGTATGCCTATTGGCCAATTGATATACTTTGTGGTAGAAGGCGAAATTGAAACCCTTTATAATACGAAAGGCAACGCAAAATACAATAACCCAACAACCCGGCCCGTTGAAAGTATGATGTGGAAGAATAAATTTTAGCTTGGGATTATATCTTGGCGTAAACCACCATTTGGTCCATAGTAGGGCTTGATACGCCACCACGTTTTTCTAAAGTTACGGCAAACATTACTGCATTGGCTACCGACTTCATCTCTTTCATGCCCGTAGTGTCGCTTTTTGCTGCATCAAATACACCCAAGTCAACCGGTTTGCCATCAACAATGGCCCATAACTGGTATTGGTGGGCTTCGTCGTTGGCGGCCAGTTTCATATCCTGCAGATCAATCATTACCCTCTTTTTTTGCGGGCTCCAGGCCAATGTCAATTTAGCGCCAGGGGCTTTTGGAAGGCCTTGCAGTTTCACCAACTTGATTTCCGGGTCGTGAAACACGTTTACCTCGTTATCCAATAAATTTACCCTGTTGGCAAAGCTTTGGTTTTTAACCTGCAACGATGCGATGACGGAGTTTGATTGCTCTAACTGGCTGTTCAATGATATCAATCCCCAAATACAGGCAACCAACGCCAACACACTTGCCGCAAAAGCATATTTATAAAAATTAACGCTTTTAGCCTTGGTAAAAGGTACAATATTGTCTACAGTGTCTTTTTTAAGTTCTGTTATTGTTGTTTGCAAACCCGGTTGTTAAACTATTTAACACCTGTTCGCGCAGTTGATTTGAAGGTTCTACCGCATTTTGCAAAGCGTAAGCTTCCAATGCTTTTTCAATCTCGGCTATTTCAGCTTTGATCTCCGGATATTTTTCGGCCATCCCCTCCACTTGCAGCTTTTCTTCGGGGCTTATATCGCCCAGAACATAAAGCTCCAAAATACCTGTTTCTATATATGCCCTTATGTCTTCCACTCTCAATTAAAATATTTACGTAACTGTATTATCGCCATTCTCAAACGGGTTTTAACTGTGCCTAAGGGTACATCTAATTCCTCAGCTACCTCCACATGGGTGTAGCCTTTAAAATAAACAAGGTCTAATATTACTTTCTGTTCGGGCTTTAGTTTTTCAACTAAGTCTTTGATACCCATTAACTCCGGCTTATAAACTGTGTTTACTTGTTCGTCTATAAAAGTTACGTTATTTTCAAGTTCTTGGTTTTTGTTTTGGTTCTTAAAATCTTTCGATCTTATTTTATCAATCGCCATATTACGGGCAATATTTACCATCCAGGTAAATAAACGGCCTTTTTCTGTACTATAGCTTTGAAATGAGTTCCAAATTTTTATAAATGTTTCTTGCAAAACATCTTCAGCGACAGCCTCATCGATAACTATCCGCGTTATAACGCCAAGAAGTGATCCTGAGTACATATCGTATAAAGCTTCAATCGCAATTTTCTCGCGATTGCGCAACGAGTGCACTAAATCTTCTTCTGAAAGGGATATTTTACGTTTCTTAGTCAATAGCGTGAATGTATAAAGGATTTTTTAAAAATCAAACAAGTGTTTTTCCGCATGATAAGATGATCTTACCAGCGGCCCGCTTTCTACATACCTGAAACCCATTTCGAGTCCGATTTGTTTGTACTGTTCAAACTTTTCGGGGGTTATCCAATCAACTACCGGGTGATGGCTTTTTGTCGGCTGCAAATATTGTCCTAAAGTCAAAATATGTACACCTGCTGCAAAAAGGTCTTGCATTGCTTCTAATATATTTTCCTCCTGTTCGCCAAGGCCAAGCATTATGCCCGACTTGGTTCTTAAACCGGTTGCCGAAATCCTACTCAAGCATTCCAGACTACGGTCATATTTTGCCTGTATCCGTACTTCTTTGGTTAAGCGCCTAACGGTTTCCAAATTATGCGATACAACTTCTGGCCTTACTGCTGTTACACGGTCAAGGTTTTCCCAAACACCCCTAAAATCGGGTATTAAAGTTTCCAAAGTAGTTTGCGGGCTTTCGCGACGGATGGCATTGATGGTTTCGGCCCAAATAATCGATCCGCCATCTTTCAAATCATCGCGGTCTACCGAGGTAATCACGCAATGTTTTACCTGCATCAGTTTTACCGAATTGGCTACGCGGTTTGGTTCATCCAAATCAACAGCCAATGGCCTTCCGGTAGCAACCGCGCAAAACGAGCACGAGCGCGTACAGATATTACCCAGTATCATAAATGTAGCTGTGCCGGCGCCCCAACATTCGCCCATGTTAGGGCAGTTTCCGCTTTCGCAAATGGTGTGCAGTTTATGGTTATCAACCAAACCGCGCACGTGCGCGTACTCTTTACCTACAGGGAGCTTAACGCGCAGCCAATCTGGCTTGCGCTGGTTTTGGTTTGTAGGTACAACCGGTAAATCAATCATGGTAACAAAAATAGGTAAATAACATTAAATTATGCCAATCGTTTCAATTGTTACCAACGAATGATAATCTTTGTACTCCAAAAAACATCAAGCATTATGGCAACTATCGAAACCGTTTATGTTGGCGGCTTACGCACCAACAATACTCACTTACAATCGGGCACCCAAATTATTACCGATGCACCTACTGATAACCAGGGCAAAGGCGAAGCGTTTTCGCCAACCGATTTGTTGGCAACCTCATTGGGTACTTGTATGCTCACCACCATGGCCATCAGGACAGCTAAACATGGTATCAATTTAGACGATGCCTCCGTTGCCGTAACCAAAATTATGGCTGCCGATCCTAGACGCGTATCCGAAATCGTGGTTCAATTTAAATTCACGATAAAATATACCGATGAACAAAAAAAATTGTTGGAAGACGCGGCTTTAACCTGCCCGGTTTATTTTAGCTTAAGCGAAAAGTTAGTTAAGACTGTTGATTTCGGTTGGTAGTTACCAATGTGCAGCTATGCGAGTCGGTAAATGTGCAAATGAAAAGGAGCAAATCAATTTGCATATACGCACATTTACTAATTTGCGCATCACATCACAGTAACCGCTTCTTCAATTGATATTTCACTGTGCGATTGGTCTAAAATACACTCGCCATCTTTAATCAATAACATTTGGGGCGACTCGTGGTGTACCTGAAAGTCGGTCGCAATTTTGTTTGACAGGTCCCTGTGTTTTATCAGGTCGAGGAAGTAAAGTGAGATATTATCCGGAAGGTCACCCACTTCCATTTCAAACTTTCGTTTAGCCATCATGCTGATGGAGCAACGTGTGCTGTGTTTAAAAATAATGCTGTAACCGGCTTGTTTCTTTATCTCGTCTATCTGCCCGGCCGATTCCAATAATGTCCAATTAGTCATAACTATTTTGCGTTGTGCTGTATTTCAATACAAAAATAAGCCAATAATTATGCTGGGGGAGCATAATTGAAAAAATTTGACAGGATGCTGTTTATTTATGGTTGGAACCGTATGCAGCACACAGTTGCGACCTGCATGACGATACAGTGCTACCTAATGCAATTAATAAAATGGCGATGTAAATCAATCTTTTCATAATACCACAACAATTTGAGAAATATAACGCAATATAACGAAATTAATTGTTTAATGTTTCAGCTAAATTTGCCATTTTAATAGCAGTTACTGCCGCCTCAACGCCCTTGTTGCCATGTATGCCGCCCGCCCGGTCGGCAGCTTGTTGTTGGTTATCGGTAGTCAAAACGCCGAATATAACAGGTTTCGAATACTTAATAGCCACATTGCTAATGCCATTTGCCACTGCCTGGCAAATAAAATCGAAATGCCGAGTTTCGCCTTGTATCACACAACCCAAACAAATTACTGCATCCAATTTTAGGTTTTTCAAAAGCAAATCAGCGCCCGAAGTTAGTTCAAAACTGCCCGGTACCGAATAGGTATAAACATTATCAGGCAAGGCACCGTGGTCAATTAAACTTTGATACGCGCCGCCATACAACGCATTGGTAATAACCGGGTTCCACTCCGCAACAACAATCCCGAACTTGTAGTTGATAGCCGAAGGGATATCGGTATCAGAAAAATCAGACAGGTTTTTTAATTGTGTTGCCATTTTAATAACCGATTGTCCTTATAATATGGGTAAATATGGGTGTTGTTTTGATTTCCGATTTCGAATTTCCCTATCCCTCACCAACACAAATTATGGGTAAATATGGGTATTTTGCTAAATACCCTTTTTAGTGCTTATTGCTTTGCCTCGTCGCGGGCAATGTATTCATCTATACTTTGCGCCTCGGTGCTGGTAGGGTAATCGCTCTTTATTTTTTTGTAAGTTTCCAAAGCCGATTTGTTGTCGTTTTCAGCTTCGTAAACTAAACCTAATTTTTTCAAATAAAACGGGCTGCTAAAATTGTTTTTTGCTTTGTCGGCCGCCTTTTTAAAATAAGTTTCAGCTTTGCTGTAGTCTTTCAACTCAACATAAGCATCACCGGTTTCGCCAAAAGCTTCTGCCGATATAATGTTGTCGTCGCCCCTAAAGTTGGTCAGGTTATCAATGGCTTTCAAATACTCACCTTTGTTCAGGTAAGCAGTGCCCAAATAAAAATAAGCCAGGTTGGCCGCCTTTGTATTGCTGTAATCGCTGATGATTTTTTCGAAGCCGGGGTAACCTGCATCACCTTTAATCGCCTTGTCCCAGTCTTTTTTTGCCCAAAAATCCTGTGCTACATACATTTGTTCTGTCGCTTCTGTTTCGCGTGGTGCGAGGTAAAACTTTTGGTAACTAAAATATCCCAATACCAACAAAACAATGGCTGATGCGATAAAAATGAGGCTTTTTTGATTGTCGATAACAAATTTGCCGGTAAGGCCAAGGTCTTTGTTTGCGGTATTAATAGGAGTATTCACTGCTGTATTTGGCATTTTTCGTCTAAAATTAAGAGTGCAAAAATACGGTTTTAGATTTTTTTAGCAATATCTTTTTTATGTTAAATATTTAACCTGTTTTTTAAGCCCGTTCACGGCCTTAAATAGTAACTTTGAGGAATATACACCATGCACTTAAAACAACTCTCGCTGCTTAATTTTAAAAACTATAACGAGGCCGAACTAACTTTTCAGCCCGGGGTAAATGCCTTTGCCGGCAACAATGGTGCTGGTAAAACCAACCTGCTGGATGCCATCCATTACTTGTCGTTATGCAAAAGTTATTTTAATCCCATCGATAGCCAGCAGATAAAGCAAAGTGCCGATTTTTTCATGGTAAATGGGGTATTCGAAAAAGACAATCAAAAAGAAGTGATAGCCTGCGGGCTAAAACGCAATCAAAAAAAACAGTTCAAGCGCAATAAGAAAGAATATCAACGCCTCGCCGATCATATCGGCCTGTTCCCGCTGGTAATGATTTCACCATATGACGTAAGCATTATTATTGATGGAAGTGAGGAGCGGCGGAAGTTTATAGACAATGTGATATCGCAAACCGATACCCAATACCTCGATGAGCTGATAACGTATAATAAAACCCTCATCAATCGCAACGCGCTGCTGAAGCTGATAGCTGATACCGGAAGATACGACCCCACCTTGCTCGAAGTTTATAATGAGCAGCTCATTGCTTCGGGCAATATCATCTTTCAAAAACGTAAAGCGTTTATGGATGCCTTTACCGGGATATTCAACAAGCATTATCAATATATTAGCGATGATGCGGAGCAGGTGTCGTTGGTATATGTTTCACAATTGCTGACGGATGATTTTGCATCGCTGCTTTCCGGTTCGGTTGAAAGGGATAGGATATTGGAGCGCACCACCTGCGGGATACATAAAGATGAACTGGAGTTTACCATACATGGCATGCCCATGAAAAAATTTGGTTCGCAAGGGCAGCAAAAATCTTTTTTAATCGCGCTTAAACTGGCGCAGTATAGTTTTTTGCAGCAACAAAAAGGTTATAAGCCATTGCTGTTGCTCGATGATATTTTTGATAAGTTGGACGAGGACCGTACCCGTAAATTGATGCAAATGGTATCCGACAATGATTTTGGGCAGGTGTTTATTACCGATACCAGCGCGGCCCGTATTAAGGACATATTTAATGGCTTAGGTATAGCTATATCGTTATTTAATGTTAACAAAGGAGAAGTTGCACATGGGCAGGACTAATGATAAGTCGATAAAAGAAGCGATCGAGCAGATGCTGAATGTCTACAAAATCAAACGTAAGTTTGATGAAACGTCGGTAATTGCCACCTGGCCCGATTTAATGGGCAAATCGGTAGCCAACCGCACAAAAGAGATTTACATCTACAACAAAAAACTCTTCCTAAAAATAGAATCATCTGTAATCAAAAAAGAGATACAGATGATGCATACGCAAATCATTCAAAAAATAAACGAAAAAGCTGGAAACGAATTGGTAGACGAAATTATTTTCCTCTAAGTGCCGCGCGATCTTTGGCACGGATGTCGGTAAGGAAAGATGAATATAACATCAGGAAAATGCCCGGAACCAAAAACACGAACTGGATTTCAGGGTGAAAATGGTAGAAATTATAGCAATATAAACACAACAATAGTGTTACTATCGAGTAGAAGAAGTATTTAGGGGCTTTTTTATTTTAATTATACAGGGATGAATTTAACTAATACACCCCCGTATACGAACAAAGCTACGCAAAAGTTTCGTTAAAAATCAAATACTTACAAAAAAATCAGAATTTTTCGAAAGCAGAGAAAAAGAAGCTGCCTTCAATGGCCGCATTTTCGTCCGAATCCGAACCATGAACAGCGTTCGCGTCGATTGATTTTGCAAATAAATTCCTGATGGTACCAGGTTCAGCTTTTGCCGGATCGGTAGCGCCAATTAATTTCCTAAAGTCTTCAACTGCGTTGTCCTTCTCCAAAATTGCGGCTACAATTGGTCCCGATGACATGAAGCTCACCAGGTCTTTATAAAACGGACGATCTTTGTGTACTTCATAAAACTGACCGGCCTTTTGGCTGCTCAACATCGTATATTTTAAAGCGACGATCTTGAAACCGCTTTTGGTTATCTTATCTAAAATAGCTCCGATGTGGCCTGCCGCAACAGCATCAGGCTTTATCATGGTAAAGGTTTTGTTGGTATCCATTGTTTATCTTTAAAAACTGCGCAAAAGTATGCTTTTATTACCGAAAAATAAAGCCGTTCAACTAAACTGGTGGTTTTGTATTTCATTAATTTATTTAGCTTTGCAATTCTTTTTCAAGTTAATGTTAGATATCGCCTCGCTTAAAGAATTATTAGCCAGCCCTAAAAAAATCGTAATTACAACACATCACAAGCCCGATGGCGATGCTATGGGCTCGGCACTTGGTTTGTATAATTATTTGATACAAAAGGGGCATCATGTTAAGGTAATTACCCCCACAGATTATCCGGAGGTTTTTAGCTGGATGCCCGGTAATGGCTATGTTTTGGTTTACACTGATGATATCAAGCAGGCTGACGCGATTATCAACAATGCCGAAATTATTTTTTGTACCGATTTTAACAACCTGTCCCGCATCAACGAAATGGGCGAAGTGGTGAGACAAACCGGCGCAATAAAAATAATGATCGACCATCACCTTGAACCCGAAGATTTTGACGATTACCGGGTATGGAACATTAATGCCTGCGCCAGTGCACAATTGGTTTACGAGTTTGTTGTAAACATCATGCACGAAAAGGATTTGTTGAGCAAAGATGTGGCTACCTGCCTTTATACCGGCATCATGACCGATTCCGGCTCATTCCGCCTGCCACTTACTACGGCCACGGTGCACCGCATTGTTGCCGACCTCATCGATGCCGGTGCCGAAAACTCGAAAATACATCAATTGGTTTATGACAATTCATCAGAAATGCGCCTGCGCTTTTTGGGCCATTGCCTGAGCAACAAACTCGAAGTGTTGCCCGAGTATCGTACGGCTCTGATCACAGTTACCCGCGAAGAGCTGGAACAATTTGATATTGTTACCGGCGACACAGAAGGTGTAGTTAATTTCGCATTGTCGATTGCAGGGATTAAATTAGCGGCGTTTATTGTAGAACGCCCTGATAAAGTGAAACTTTCGCTCCGTTCGCGGGATGAGTTTCCGGCCAATGAGATATGTAAAAAATATTTTAACGGCGGCGGGCACCGCAATGCGGCCGGAGGAGCCTCTGACGATACATTAGAAAACGTAATTCAACAATTTAAAACCATATTACCGGAATACAAAAAACTATTAATACAGTAAAAATGAAAAAAAAGTTAGTGCTTTTAGTGGTGGCCGCTGCGAGTTTGGCAGGCTGCAAAAATTTTAAACAAGGCGATGGAGGGATGCTATATAATATAGTTGAAGACAAAAGTGGCCCCAAAATTAAAGAAGGCGATGTAATAAGCCTCAATGGTGTAATCAAAAACGAGGCAGACTCTGTATTGTCGAGCACCTATGAAATGGGCCACCAATGGGCTACCCAGGTATCAAAGCCACAATTTAAAGGCGACTTGATATCAGGTTTGGAATTGTTGAGCGAAGGCGACAGCGCTGTACTCAAGATCAATGCCGATACGGCGAGTAAAAGGTCGGGTCAACCTAAACCTCCGGGCTTTAAAGGTAAATACTATGTTTATTGTGTAAGGATCGAGAAAGTTTTTGCTAAGGATAAAAAACAACCCGATTCTGTTTTCAATAAAAAGATATCAGCATATTTCAAAAGCTTGAACGATAAGATAAAAGCCGATGAGCCTATCAAAATCAAAAAGTACATTGCCGATAACAAGTTAAACGTTGTTACAACTGCATCGGGTTTAAGCTATGTTATAACTCAGCAAGGTAACGGGCCTAAAGCAGCAAACGGTGATACAGCCGTGGTTAACTACATAGGTAAATTTTTGAACGGCAAAGTGTTCGATACCAGCATACTTGATGTGGCCAAACAAAACAAAAGGGTACAGCCGGGCCGCCCTTACGCACCGGTACGTATACCTGTAGGCGTACACGCTGTTATACCCGGATGGGACGAAACCCTGGCTTTATTGCCAAAAGGCACTAAGGCAACGGTTATTATCCCTTCAAGCTTGGCTTATGGCGAGCAAGGTATGCAAGGTTTGGTTGGTCCGTTTACCCCGTTGGTATTTGAAATGGAGATAGTGGACGTTAAACACCCTAACCCCAATGCACCAAAACCTGTGCTGCCAACTATACCACAGGGGCAAGTGCAACAGCCACAGACCAAAAAGTAACAATTAAACAATATGATACTATGCCTCTCCGTTTCGGAGAGGCTTTTTATTTGATAAGCAATGAACAAAAAAACATTTTTCCTTACTGCCTTGAGTATCCTGCTTTTGTATAAAGTAAATGCTCAAAATGCCGCGCCGATAACTTTTCAATTAAGCCCTAAAGGCTCATCGTACCATATTTTTACGGGCAATACAGGCGATAAAATTAAATTGAACGATGTAATAACCTTTGATGTGGTTGAAAAAACAGGCAAAGATTCTATTCTGTTCAGTTCGTATGTGCAAGGGCACCCGGTTAAGTTGCAGGTGCAGGCATCCCAAAACATTGGCGATTTGATGGATATTTTCCCACTGTTGGCCTTAAACGACAGCGCTATGGTTAAAATACCATCCGACTCGATATTTGTTGGCCACGAAGACCAACGCCCGCCATACCTCCCAAAAGGCAGCAATGTGGTGTTTTTATTAAAAATTGGCAGAGTGCAATCATTGGACGACGCCATAGCCGAACGTAACAAGGCGATGGAGGCAATGAAAGCAGCCGAGGGCCTGGCAATCACCAAATATGTTGCCGAAAGCCACAAAGTTTACAAAACAACTTCAACTGGTTTAAAATATATTGTAACCAAACCATCGTTAAAACCTAAACCGTTGGCGGGTGATACGGCTTATGTAAACTACACAGGCCATACTGTTAACGGTAAAGTGTTCGACTCGAGCATCGAAATTGTTGCAGCAGCTGCAGGTTTACAACAACCTGGCCGTAAATATGAACCCATTAAAGTAGCCATAGGCAAAGGCGAAGTTATCCCCGGATGGGACGAAGCTTTGTTGTTGCTGAACGAGGGTGCAAAAGCAACGTTGGTTATCCCATCGTCATTAGCTTATGGCGAGCAAGGTGCCGGTGCCGACATACCGGGCTTTACGCCATTGGTCTTCGACCTCGAACTGGTAAAGGTGAAACGGATACACCATGCGGTAAAGAAACCTGCCGCAACCAAGCCGGGCGTAAAAAAATCGGCGACGACCGCAAAGAAATCGTAATAAGGTAATGCCTTCTGTACAAACAGGAGGCATTTTTTTGTTAGTTTTGCGCCATGGTGTTAACCGATACGCACACACATCAATATTACCAAACAGATACCGACAAACGCGCCCTACTGATGCAGCGCTGTTTTGACAGCCAGGTTACCCGGCTTTTTTTGCCCAATGTTGATGTAGCCTCTATCGGAATGATTGATACACTGGTAGGTGAGTATCCTGAAAACTGTTTTGCAATGTTGGGTTTGCATCCCTGCGATGTAAAGGCCGACTGGCAAACCGAGCTCGATCAAATTGTAAAAGCTGCAGATACCCGTAAGATATACGCCATTGGCGAGATTGGGATTGATCTGTATTGGGACAAGACCTTGCTGGTCGAACAACAACAAGCATTTCGCAGGCAAATAAAATGGGCCAAACAACTTAGTTTACCTATTGTGATCCATTGCCGCGATGCCTTTGATGAGGTATACGCAATTTTGGAAGATGAAAGGGATGAAAAGCTCCGTGGGATTTTCCATTGTTTTACCGGAACATTGGAACAGGCACAAAAAGTAATTGCTTTGGGCTTTTATTTGGGTATAGGAGGGGTAGTTACCTATAAAAACTCGGGTTTGGATAAAATAATTGAACAAATTGACTTAAAATATATCGTTTTAGAAACAGATTCTCCTTATCTTACACCTGTGCCGCACCGCGGTAAACCTAACGAGAGTTCGTACCTCACTTATATTGCTCAAAAAATTGCCGATATACAACGGGTAGATATAAGTATTGTTGCGGCTATAACAACAGACAACTCCAAAACCATTTTTGGAGTATAAAAGGAAATTGATTTTAAATAGTATAATTGAATACCATCCATGACTAAGATACTGATCATTTATACCGGCGGAACGATAGGTATGATGACCGATCCGAAAACCAAAGTGCTCAAGCCCATCAACTTTGAGCAGATCATGGATAACGTGCCCGAATTGGAACGCCTCAATTGTCAAATTGAAGTACGTTCTTTCGATCATATCATCGATTCATCAAACATGAATCCCGAAATATGGAGCGAACTGGCGGGCATTATTGAAAAATATTATGATAGGGTAGATGGCTTTGTTGTTCTGCATGGCTCAGATACGATGGCCTTTACTTCATCAGCCTTGAGCTTTATGCTCGAGAATTTAGCAAAACCCGTAATATTTACCGGTTCACAATTGCCAATCAGTGCCATCCGCACTGATGCGAAGGAAAACCTGATGACTGCTATCGAGATCACCTCTTCTATCAAAGATGGCCGCGCGCAGGTGCCCGAAGTAGGTATTTACTTTGATTATAAACTCTTTCGCGGTAACCGCGCCTTTAAATATAATTCTTCAAAATTTGAGGCATTCAGGTCGCCTAACTACCCTGTTTTGGTCGAGTCGGGCGTACACCTTAAGTTTAGCGAAAACTACATCAGGAAGCCAATAGACGCGCCATTTAAGGTGCACAAAAATTTATCGAACGATGTAGCCGTTTTAAAGCTCTATCCGGGTATAAGCGCTAAAGTTGTGCGCACCATACTTGAGGCAGATGTGAGGGCTATCGTCATGGAAACCTTTGGTGCCGGCAATACCACCACCGATGCCTGGTTTATTGATATGCTGAAAAATGCCATTGATGGCGGTAAAGTTATCCTCGATATATCGCAATGCAAGGTAGGTACCGTTGAACTGGGCCGTTACGAAACCAGCAAACAACTAAAAGACATGGGCGTTGCTAATGGTTATGATATGACCTATGAAGCCGCCATCACCAAAACAATGCACGTGCTTGGCCTGGAAAACGACCCGCACAAAGTAGCCCGCATGTTGGAACAAGACCTGCGTGGCGAGTTGACCTGGTATTAGAAATATACCTGCTAAAGTAGTTTAGCAGTTAAGGTTTGTTATTGCTTTGTTTGCCCTGTTGTTGCCCTGCCGGCGGGGTTTGCGGTACCGTATTTGGATTATCCTTGTCTTCGTCGCCATTGTCCTTGTTATCCTTACTGTCCTTATCCTTCTTAAATTCAAGTTTCCCAAATTTATAACTCAGGCTGATGCCGAAAGAGCGGAATGGCACCTGACGGATGCTGGTTTGGTTAAAATTAGCTGCCGAAGTGATGTTTTTTTGTTCCAGATACTGGCTAAACGGATCGGTTGTTGTAAGGCCAAGGCTCGCCTTTTTGTTCCAAAACAACTTGCGCATGGCAATATTGTAGGTCGCAAACGCCGGGCTTTTACCCTGTATGGTTGTTTGCGATGAGTTGTAATTGCCAAAAGCTTCTACCACTAAACTCTTCGGAAAAGTGTAGCTCGCGTTAAAGTTGATACGATAACCGAAGCCGCTCGTAGTTGGCAAACCGGGCTCTTTGCTTATCCGGTCCATAAAAAACATGTTCGAGCGAAAGCTTAGCTTGTCAGTGGCAGGTATCGAGCCAAATATACTGGCACCCGTTGACGCTTCAGTACCTAAATTAAAGCGTTGCGTAAGCGATACGTTAGGGTAATTCGTACCTTCTATAACAATGTTAGGGTAGGAGGTAGTGAACGATTGTATATCGTCTGTATTATAACGGTAAAATCCGGCAAAATAGATGTTAGCGCCTCCATCAAATGTTTTATTATAACCCAG
This sequence comes from uncultured Mucilaginibacter sp., assembly GCF_903893715.1. Taxonomy (GTDB): domain Bacteria; phylum Bacteroidota; class Bacteroidia; order Sphingobacteriales; family Sphingobacteriaceae; genus Mucilaginibacter. The sequence goes on along the minus strand of NZ_CAITNG010000144.1, from coordinate 15,147 downwards.
CTCAAAATTATGGCCTAATTCGGGTGTTAGGTAGGGGTTGCCTGTGCTGATATTATGCGGGTCGCTGATGTTGTAAAACGGGTCCAGATCGTTATATCCCGGTCTTTGCAACCTGTACGTGAAACTGGCCTTTATCGATTGGCTATCATCAATTTTATGCGATAATACAAACGATGGCGCGAACGTATTATAGCTCGGGATAGAAACCCCTTGAAAATCTGCTTGGGTATCAGTACGCTCATACCTTAAACCCGCTTTACCATTTATAAAGTCGTTAAACAGGGTAAATGTTAACGATAGATAGGCAGCGTAAATATTCCTGGTATAGTTAAATGAATAGGTCTGGTGAGCGTTTAAACCGTAATCGCCATTATTCAGCAGTGTATCGGTCAACACCGAGTTGCTCAATGTCTCAAAAATGGCTTTGGCACCTGTTTCTATCGTGAAGGTTTTGGTTACCGGCTGCGTATAATCAACAGAAATATTGGTTTGGTTATCCGTTCCCGGGTTATTGGCGATCGAACCTGAAGGTTTTTGCGTACTATTGAGGTATTGCGTAGCCTGTGTAAAATAATCAGTGTTGTTACTGTAACTCGAACTATACAACACATCCAATTCCTGCCCGTCTTTAGCAAACGTCTTTTTGTAGCTCAAACTATAATCACTCGAGTTCGACTTGAATTTGTTGTACGAGTTCAGGTTGCTCATCAAATCGGTAAATGTTGGGCCATAGGTGGTTTGTTGGTCGGTATTGGTAAGCCCGTTATTTTGCCTGCCAAAGTGGTTAAAACCGAATGAGGCGGTTAACTCGTCTTTTGGCGTTACCGTCCAGGTAAGGTTTAATCCGGTTTGGTAGCCACTTCGGGTAAGCGCACTATTGCCAACTTGGTAAAGGTGTGCCAGCGAGTCCATTTTAGCATTGTAAGAGCTTTTGTCATTGGTGTTAACCGTGGTACTGTTTATTCTTTCGTTGCCGCTAAAATAAGCCCCCGCACCAAAATTACCCTTGCGGGCGTTTATATTAAACGAGCCGTTTTCCAATCGCGTACCCGCGGTGGCATTAACGCTGCCGTTAACACCTTGAATCTTGCTGTCTTTTAATATGATGTTGATGATGCCTCCTGTGCCTTCGGCATCGTATTTAGCACCCGGACTGGTAATTACCTCTATGCTCTTTATCTGACTGGCCGGTATAGATTGCAGCGCATCCGAAAGGCTTGCCCCAAATATGCTCGATGGTTTTCCGTTGATAAGGAAGCGTACATTGGAGTTGCCTTGTAAACTAACATTGCCATCAATGTCAACCGTAACCATAGGTACCTTTTGTAATACATCTGTAGCAACACCGCCCTGCGATGTAAGATCGTTTGCCGGGTTGTAAACCATTTTGTCGATTTTGTTTTCAACCGTCGCTACTTTGGCTGTTACAGTTACACTATTTAATTCTCTTTTTACAGGTACAATTGAAATGTTATTGAGCACAACGTTTGCTTTGGCCGCACTAATAATTACGTGGTCTATGATATAATGTTGGTATCCGATAAAATCAACTGCGATCTGGTATTCACCAAAAGACAAGTTATTTATGGTAAAATCGCCTTTGGTATCCGTTGTTGAACCATTTATTGGGGTTTTGCTCCCTTCTTTATAAATAGCTATCGTGGCATATTCAACAGGCGTTTTATCGTTTGCATCGGTTACTTTGCCTGTGATCTTACCTTTAACACCGGCATTATTTGTTTGAGCGTAAGCGAATGGATAAGCAAAAAAGAATAATGCGATCAGTAATATATATTTCATAAATGATTTTAAAGCGTCGGCAAAAATCCAAAAAGAAATTGGAGTAAATTGGGATTTAGGCAATAAAAATTGCCATCGAATAGTAAATATACTGTTACCTAATCATTAAGTTGCAAATTTATAATCGCCGTAAGGGTTTCTATGTAAAATTTGCAAAAGAGGATAAAAACAAAAAGCCCCCGATTTATCGGGGGCTTTTTGTTTTAAGTGTAGTAGCTTACAAAAGCTTGGTAACCACATTTTTGCCAAAACGATAGCTCAATGTAAGTTCCTGCGAAGTGTTATTGAGGCCACCCAGGGCATAGGTGCCTACGCTAAATTGGTAGCTGTAACCAAATTGGATGTTGTTATTAATGTTCACCGACAATATACCTGCTACCGCGCTATCGTTACGATAGCTAATGCCTACGCCAAGCACCTCCTTAGCATACAAAGTTGCAGCAATATTATATTCAAGCGGCAGGGCAGTTCCCTGATAAGATAACAATAATGATGGTTTAAGTTTGAAATCGGAGCCAAGGTTGGTGATATATGCCGAAGTAAGATAATAATCGTTCGGTAAGCCTTGAGAAGTATTCCCACCTAACGATAAACGTGGCAACGACAAGCCAACATAATAGTTACTGCCGTAAAGCATTACGCCAAAACCAAGGTTGGGTATGGTTTCGTTTACATCGCTGTTTTGGAACGAAGGGTCGGTTGGGTCTAAAGTGGAATAGGTAATCTTGTGGTTCCTGAAACCGGCGTTAATAGATGCCGATAAAAAATTGGTACCCGATAATTGTACCTTTTTGGCGAAGAAGGCATTTATTTCGGTCAGATTTTCCGAGCCTATCTTGTCCTGTAAAAAGGAAAGTCCCGCGGCACCGCCAATACCGGCAATAGGCACACTACCATTGAACAGGAACGATGAGGGTGCACCGTTAATACCAATCCACTGCCTGCGTCCAACTGCGCTTAAATTGCCTGCATTGTCCATAGTAGAGTAGGCATTGTTTATAGGGGTTATATCATTCATGTACTGGGTAAAAGTGAATGGTTCCTGAGCCATTGCCTTGTTGCTCCACAGCTGTAGTGCCACACCTGCCAGTAATACTATATATAAGTGTTTTTTCATCTTAATGATTATTTGCTAAATGATTTTGTTGCTTTTTGATGGTATAATCCATGTGGGCTTTTAGTGCCCACATGGATTTGTAAAACTTGATTAATATTTTAAAACAAAATAACCTGTTATATGATTTTGCTGAGCACCTATGTTGTAATCAACAATGAAGAAGTAGGTACCACCCGGTAATTTATTGCCGTTATGGCTCGATTTGCCGGTAAATACATTGTTCTTGTTATCATAATTGTCAGTTTCAAAAACATTACCACCATTGCGGTCAACAATCTTAACATGGTTTACAGGGTAGTTTGATATACCTTCTATGTACAAGAAATCATTTACGCCGTCGCCGTTAGGGGATACCGCCTGATGAACCAATACATTGCTTCCGGTTTGGTCAACAACATTTACATAAACCAACACCGATGTAGCAGGATTCCAGTTTGCATTACCCGCCTGGCTAAAGGTTACCTGCGTAGTGCCAACGTGCAACGGTACAATATTGCCGTTCACAATTTTAACAAACGATGGGTCGGTAACGCTAACTGTAACCGGTAAACCCGATGAAGCAGTAGCGGTTGGTGTATAAGGTGCCGCGTTTCTTAACAAATCAGGAATATTATTTACCGTTATGGTTTGATTGCCCGGTACAACTACCAATGTTTTGGTCAACACAGCCGAACCGGTGTAATTGCCCGATGTTGGGTTTAATGTTGCCGTAAGTGTGCATGTGCCTGTAGAAACAATATGTACGGTTCCATTTGCATTAACGGTTGCTACAGTTGGGTCCGAAGAAGTGTAAACAAGCGGATCGCCGGTGCTCCTGGCTAATGGGTCAAAATCAGCACTGCCAAAAGTTTTAGTAATTGTTGTAACACCAGGCAGCCAGGTTAATGTTTGAGGTGCGGCTACTATCGTCAATGTGCCTGTACCATAGGTAAAGGTATACAAGGTCGACACAGCACCTGCTGCATTTAACGTATAAGTACCAACCGGTAAGGCAGCGAAGTTGCCATTCGGCGTTTGTCCGTTAACAAACACTGTAGGCTGTGTGGAGAACTTGGTACTATCGTCCAAAGGAACACCACCCGACGCGCTTTTAAAGCCATAATAGCTTACTGGCAACACAGGAACTGCTTGACTGCCATAAGTTATGGTTACGTTTTTAGGCGTAATGGTCATTGGTGCCTGGGTTACGGTTAGTGTGGCAGTTGTTGATGCTGCGGCAGAGGTGAGTACATCGCCCGCTTGTGTACCTGTAATAACACTGGTACCTGTACCAACTATGTGCACCAAAGCATTGGTAACACCGCCAGAATTTACTGTTGTTGCAACAGTAGTTGTTGCACTGGAGTATGCAACCGGATACCCTGTACCGAAGGTTGAAACAGCAGGGCTGTAGTCAGGATCGCCGTAAGCTTTTACAAACGGGTTCGGGAATAGTATAGCCTGGGTTACCGTTAGCGTTTGGATGGCGGTTTGCAAAGGTATATTACCGGTACCTAACTGTGTTGCTGTGATAATAGCTGTATTACTGGTTAAGTTCGACGTTGGCACCGGGAAGTGCAGTTTACCGTTCACAATGCTTACCAAGGCAGGGTTGCTGCTGGTGTAAGTAATTGGTACCGTAGTCAGCGTGCTTGTTGCGGCTGGGTCAAGGTCGGTTAAAGTAAATGCCTGTGTCCTGGTAGCAGCGAAAGTAAGCGTTGGCGCTGTTACAGTTAAAGTTTGCGTGGCATTCAATGGCGCTGTTGAATTACCAACAGCCGGTTGCGATGCCGTTAGAGTTGTAATGCCTACACCGACAAAGTGTAGGTTACCATTTACAATGGTAGCAACGGCAGGGTTGCTGCTGGTATAAGTAATAGGCGCGGTAGCCAATGTACTGGTGGCTCCGATTTGATTACCGGGAAGATCGGATGAACTAAAGGGCCTCGAAGCGGTAGCAGCAAACGTTATTGCCGGCGCTACCACGGTCATGGTTTGCGTTACATCGGGTACTATCACATTACCTAATGATGCAGTAATGTCAACAGTGCCTAATCCCACAAAGTGGATATTGCCGTTTAAGATGGTCGCTACAGTCGGGTCGCTGCTGGTATAAGTTATCGGCTGCGCAATGTTATTGGAGTTCAAAATAATGTACGTGCTGGTTGCGCCCGGTGCAAGGTCGTTCGTATTAAATTTCTGAACGCCCAACGGAGGGAACAGGATACCAGCAGGGGTAACTGTCAATGTAGTCGATACATCAGCTGCCAACGATCCCGGAACGCCCGTTGGGCCACCGCCTTGTGTAGCAGTGATTACTGTTGTGTTAGGGCTTGGGTATGTCAACACACCATTAATTAAACTTGGCGGTGTAAGGTGTATGTTACCGTTAACAATTGTTGCCACGGCAGGGTTACTGCTGGTAAACGTAACGGTTGTACCGTTGCTTACGGTAGCCGTTGGCGTAATATCACCATTGTTACTATACTGCCTGGTACCTAAAGCGGTTAAGCTTATAGTAGGGGTAGGTGTGGCTGGTATTGCAGTAACGTTCAAAGTTGAAAGTGTTGGCAATGGCTGGTAGTTGGTACCTGTAAATTGGTTGCCTGTTATTACACACGTTCCGGTTCCGGTAATATGTAACACGCCCCCAATAACAGTTGCAACTGTTGGGTCGCTGCTGGTATAAGTTACCGGGAAGGTAGTTGTAGAGATGGTGCTTGTATACGCTAACGTCGCATCGGCAGTGCCAATTGGTAGGGTTCCAAATGCCGATGTTGGGGCTACTGTAAGTACCGCAGGTGTAACCGTTAAAGTTGATGTTGCGCTAAGTGGAGCAGGTATATTACCTATTCCCGCCTGGCTGGCGGTAATTATACAGCTTCCTATACCTACATAATGCAGCTGGTTGTTTACAATGGTAGCAACAGTTGGGTCGCTGCTGGTAAAGGTTATCGGCGCCGTTTGGTTCAACGAACTGGTAACCGTACCGATAATAGCCAAATCAGTGGAGCTAAACGCTTTGGAACCTAATGCTGTAAATACCAGGGCGCTTGGAGCAGTAACGGTAAGCGATTGTTGTACATCAGGTGGCGCAGGTAAACCTGCTGCATTTGCGGCCACTTGCTGTGAAGCAGTAATGGTACACGTACCCAAGCCTACATAATGGATATTGCCGTTTACAATAGTAGCAACATTAGGGTCGCTGCTGGTAAAGGTGATCGGTATGGTTGGCAAGGTGCTGGTAGCAACAGGCGTAAAGTCAACCACAGCGAATGCTTTAGTGCCAGGAGCTGTAAAGGTTATTGTTGGTGCGGTTACCGCAACAGTTAAAGCTACATCTTTAGGAAGGGTAGCGGTGCCACTTGCCCCACCACCTTGCGATGCTGTAATTGTTACGTTGCCGGTTAAGCCAACAAAGTGAATATTACCATTAACAATGGTAGCTATTGTAGCATCGCTGCTGGTGTAGGTTATCGGCACAGTTGCTAATGTACTGGTTGCGCCTGGAGCAAGATCAACACTTTGTATTGCTTTTGTTGCAGGTAATTGTGCTGTAGTAAAAGTAATAACAGGTGCTGTTACCGTTAAAACCTGTGTTTGATCAGCTGGTAAAGTTGCTGTAGCCCCAGCAACTGTACCGGCAGGGCTGTTTTGTTGGGTAGCCTCGATAGTTGTAGTCCCAGTTGCAACAAAATGGATATTGCCATTAACAATGGTTGCTACCGCGGGGTTTGTACTTGTATATACAATCGGTACAGTTGTTAATGTGCTCGTTGCACCTGGTGCAAGGTCGGTAGTATTTATAGCTTTTGATCCTAATGCGGCAAAAGTAATCAGCGGTCCGCCAGTTACCGTTAAGGTCGATGTAGCGTTGGCAGGTATGCCCGGCAAACCGGTAGCACCACCACCTTGCGATGCGGTAATAGTAGCAGTACCCGCGTTTATCAGCCTTATCTGCCCTGCAGCTGTAATAGCAGCTACAGCAGTGTTGCTGCTGGTGTACGTAATGGGCAGATTAACCGAACTGGTTGCGCCGGGGTTGATATCCGCATTACCGTATGCTATCGAACCTAAAGCCGGGAAGGTAATGGTAGGAGCGGTAACAGTCAACACCTGCGAAACATCGGCCGGTAAAGTGTTGGAAGCTGTAGCGCCGCCGCCTTGCGATGCTTTGATGGTAGTTGTATTATTAGGCGAGGCCGGTACATTAGGGTTGAAGTGTATAAAGCTGTTAAAGCCCGTTACAGCAATGCTAAAGCCCGATCCGGTACCGCCGATGCTTGCTGCCGGAGCAGTCAGTAAATCGCCGGGAAGGTAACCTGTTCCGCTTGTGGTAACAGTTACCGATTGTACAACATTGCCGGCCACAACAATGGTGGCGATATCACCTGCACCGTTACCGCCAGTTAAGGCAACGCCCGGATAAGTACCGTTTGTATAGCCCGAACCAATAGCGAACGATGAACTAACGGTAAGCGTTGTATTGATTATTGCTACCGCAGCATTACTGCTGGTGTAGGTAATTGGTATGCTTGTAATTGTACTGCTGGCACCCGGGTTAAGGTCAACATTCGAATATTGTTTGGTGCCCAACGCAGGGAACGTAATTACAGGTGTTGTTACCGTCACCGTCTGCGCGATATCGGCAGGTAATGTAGTTGTACCTGTTGCGCCACCGCCTTGTGTTGCGGTTATGGTTGATGTACCCGGGCCAGTAATGTGAACAACAGGCCCAGCCGTTACTACGTTTATAACTAAACCTGTACCAATACCACCAAGGCTTAGCGGCGTAGCCGATAAAACATCGCCGTTTTTATAGCCGGTGCCTCCATTTGTAATGGCTACCGTACCCACAAGGCCACCTATTATGGTGACATTAGCTGTAGCACCAGAGCCACTACCGCCGGTTAGAGGCACATTGGCATAAGTACCGGATACATAGTTGATACCCGGATTGGTTACACTTAACTTAATCAGGCTTGATGGAGTAATGGTGGCGACCGCGGTATTACTGCTGGTATAATTTATAGCAGTGTTTGTAAGCGTGCTGGTTGCACCCGGTGCAAAATCTGTGCTTAATGTAGTTTTTGCGCCAAATTGTGTTGGATAGGTTAATATCGGTGCAGTTACGGTTAGTACCTGGGCAACGTCTCCCGGTAAGGTTCCGGTGGCAGGAGCCACAGTTCCAACTGGGCTGTTTTGTTCAGTTGCTTCAATTGTGGTAGTACCAGTGGAGATATAATGGATGTTACCACCAACAATAGTAGCAACGGCCTGATTGCTGCTGGTGTAAGTAATAGGAACGTTGGTGTTTGTACTGGTTGCAGTTGGGGTATAATCAACATCTGTTAATGTTTTTGAACCCAGTGCTGCGAATGTAATGGTAAACGGTGAAACGGTTACGGGTTGGGTAACATCGGCCGATAAGGTAGCTGTACCTGTTGCCCCGCCACCTTGTGTTGCGGTAACATTTGTTGTACCTGCTGCCACGAAGTGTAATACACCGCTAACCGACGCAACCGACACAACAAATCCAACGCCAGATCCACCAAGGTTGGCATTCGATGTTGTTAATACATCGCCAACGGTATAACCAGTTCCTCCGCTGTTAACAGTTATGCTGAATACCGAACCGCCAACAACGGTTATGGTGGCAGTAGCGCCGGTTCCTGTACCGCCTGTAAGTGGCACATTTGGATAAGAGCCTACTATATAACCCGAACCTGCATAGTTTGGATTTAAGTTGAAGCCAGTGATGCTTGAGGTTAATACGGTAGCTACTGCTGTATTGCTGCTGGTATAACTTATCGGTGTGGTGGTAAGCGTGCTTATGGCACCCGGGTTTAAGTCGGCTGCCGGTAACTTTTGTGTTGGCACAGCGGCAAATGTGATTACCGGTGATGTTACAGTTAACGATTGGGTAACATCAGCAGGTAAGGTAAGTGTTCCGGTAGCGCCACCACCTTGCGACGCGGTAATGTTTGTAGTGCCCGGCCCAATATAATGTATGAATGAACCTACGGATGATACGGTAACATAAAAGCCTATCGCTGGAGGTACATTGCTGCCGCTGTTTAGACTTGCTGCCGGAACGGTCAAAATATCGCCAACACTATAACCTGAACCGCTGCTCAAGATGTTGACTGATGTTACGCCGTATGTAAATACTGTAGTTGTTATTAACGTGGCCAAATTGGTTGAAGTAGAGCTGGATGTTGGCCCTACTATCACTTGGGCGGTTGCGCCTGTACCTGTGCCGCCAGTTAACGGTACGATATAGGTACCAGGAGTATAGCCTGTACCACCTGATATGCTTTGACCATTGCTATTTGTTAAAGACTTGAGACCTGCTATACCACTATTATTGATAGTTGCCACAGCTGTATTGCTGCTGGTATAGGTTATTAATGTATTAACCGGGCTCGATGCACCTGGGTTAAGGTCTGTCGCCGAATAAGTTTTTGTACCTAAAGGGTTAAAAGTAATTGTTGGTGGGGTAACGGTCAATGTTTGCGATACAGGAGCAGGTACTGCGAATGCGCCTAAACTGGTGCCATTGGCCGGGCCCGATTGCGATGCAGTAATAACCGTAGTATTATTAGGCGCAGCAGGCGCGCCTGTAAAATGTATAAAGCCGTTAACAATGGTAGCAACTGCAGGGTTACTGCTGGTATAGGTTACAGGCAAGCTTGCACTTACGGAGCTAACAATAAGGCTAAAGCCCGATCCGGTAGCACTGAATGGCGTAGCCGGCGTCAATACATTGTTTACTGAATATTGCGTGCCCGGATTGGTAATCAGCACCGAGGTTACAACGCCGTTTATAACGGTAATGTTTGCTGTAGCACCGGTACCTGTACCGCCCGCCAGTGGAACATTGTAATAGTTGCCATTGGTATAACCGCTTCCGGCTACTATACTAACGGCATCAACGCTGTTTGTGCTCAAATAAGCACCTGTTGCACCGGGGTTTAAGTCGGTAGTAGTAAATTGTTTTGTGCCTAATGGCGGGAAGTTGATTGCAGGTGTGGTTAGTGTTAAAACCTGCGTTACATCGGCTGCAAGGGCTGTAGTGCTCGATACGGTAACGCTAAAGCCTGTACCCGTGCCACCAATGTTTGTTGCCGCTGCGCTTAAAACGTTACCTATAGTATAGGCAGAACCTCCTGTGGTAACCAATACCGAAGTTACAGCGCCGCCGCTTACAACCACTGTTGCTAAAGCACCGGTACCTGAGCCGCCTGTCAGCGGTACACCGGTATAGGTGCCATTTGTATAACCCGAACCACCTACAATGGTGCTGCTACCGTTAATATAACCGTACGGGATACCGTTTACACCGCCACCTTGTGTAGCGGTAATAACTGAAGTATTGTTTGGGGCCGCAGGTACATTCCTGTTAAAGTGTACCAAACTGGTAATACCGGTAACTGTAAACGAAAAACCGCTGCCATTACCTATGGCATTGGGGATGGCCAACGTCAAAACATCGCCGGCTGCATAACTTGATGGGCTTGTTGGTACTGATGGTGTGGTGACAATAAACGTAGTTACTACTCCACTGGCCACAATTACAGTAGCTGCAACAGCGCCGCTACCCGAACCTCCAACCAAAGCTATATTATTGTAAGTGCCGTTAGTGTAGCCTGTACCACCGGCCAACGTACCGGTAAGGGTATTGTTGATAGTGGCTACAGCAGGGTTGCTGCTGGTATAATAAATAAAGTTGGCCGCGTTGTTACTGGTTGCACCGGGGCTATAATCTGTAGCGGTATACGGTTTTGTACCGATAGTAGGGAATGTGATAAGCGGTGGTGTAACTGTTAATAAGTTTTGTACATCCGGTGGGATAGTGGTCGAACCCAGCGTGCCGCCGCCTTGTGATGCAGTAATGATAGTTGTATTATTTGGTGCCGGTGGTGCGCCAACGTAGTGTAACGTACCGGAGCTGGTTACAACAGCTACGTTCGGGTTGCTGCTGGTGTAAGTAATGGGTATTACTGTATTTGTAGAAGTCGCTAATGGTGCAGCCTTATCGGTGCTTGTAAAGGCAACAGTTCCTAATGCAGCAAATGTAAAGGACGGTATGGTAGTGGTGGCCGCGCCAACAGTGAATGTAGTTGTCGCATCCGCAGGGCCGGGATAACCGGCAGCAATTGCGGCGGCAGATTGTGTTGCTGTAAGCGTTACTGTGCCCGTTCCTCCTGTTAAGTGAATATTGCCATTAAGCATGACAGCTATAGAGGCAGGTGATACGCTGAATGTTACCGGGATATTGGTTAACGATGCGGTAGCCGCGGGAGCAAAATCGGCAGTGTTTACTGTTTTTGCGCCTGGGTTTGTTAACGTAATTGTTGGTGCAGTAACCGTTAAGGTTTGTGAAACATCGGCCGGAAGCGATCCTTGCACGCCTAAAGGTATACCGCCCTGATCTGCTGTGATAACAGATGTACCCACACCTACATAATGTATATTACCATTAACTATGGTAGCCACTAAAGGGTTACTGCTGGTCAATGTTATGGGCGAAGTTGATGTGCTGGTACTGGTAATAGTCGGTGTAAAATCCACATTGCTAAATGCTTTCGATCCCGGTGCGGTGAAGTTGATCACCGGGGATGCTACCACGGCCGCCGCCGTAACGTTTAAAGTGGTATTGACTGCTGATGATACGGTTGCCGTGCCACCGCTTCCTAAAGGATAGGTAATTGTCGCTGTAATCGGAATTGCTGTACCTACACTGATTAAGTGTACTTTATTATTTATGATAGAAATATTCGAACTGGTAGTTGAATAGGTAATGGTGGATGTCCACGCCGTGGCTGCAAATGTAGCGCCAGGGTCAAAATCAACAGTTCCTAATGCTTTGTTGCCAATAGTGAGGGTAAACACGGGTATGGCCGGTGCTGTCAAAGTATAAGTAGCACTTAACGCGGCGGCATCGGCAAATTTACCATTACCCGGTTGTGTTGCCGATATGGTTACCGTACCCGTGCCCAGCATATGCAAACGGTTGTTTATAATGGTTGCCACATTTGGCCCGCTTGTGCCGGTTATGCTATATATAATAGGATTGTTCGGAAAGCTTGCAACCGCGTAAGAGCTAACAGCCGGCAAAGCCAGGTCGGCAGATTGTAAAGCAACCGAAACGCTTGGAAATGCACTAAGTACCGCTTGTACACCGGCGTTTACTGTTAACGTGTACGAAACGTTTGTTGCTGCCAGCCACTTCACACCATCACCGGCCTGCGAGGCTGTGATGGTTGTTGTACCCGGGCCTATCAGGTGTATTTTACCCGCTATTATTGTTGCAACGGCAGTATTGCTACTGCTAAAACTTACTGCCAAACCCGAAGTAGCAGAAGCGGTTAAGGTTACATCGTTAACAACCGCAGTAATAGTTTGCGGGGTGGTAAATGGAGTAAAAGTAATGGTTTGCGCGGCAGGTGGTGCAATTACTTTTGCGGTAACTGGTTTGTAAGTACTGGCATATACCGCTGTGTTTTGCGATAGGGCCATTACAATCATGAAAATGAATAAGTAGAGTTTTTTCATCTTTTGGGTTTCATTTAGTTTAATTGGTCGTAACAATAAATTTAATATACAGTTAAAACTGTTTAGTTTAATTTTATAAAAAATATGGTATCTGCTTGGTTATATGTATATTGTAAAAGGGTAAGCTGCAAAATCTAACCATAATTTCCTTTTAAGAAAAAAATAATTAAATGTAAAGGCTACACTTTTCGTACTTTTTTGTTTCTATTGTTATAGAAGGTTAATAATTGTAGCTACGAACTTATAATTAAAAGTTGGATGAGCCATCCTGTAGTGTCATGCTTTTTGCATCCTTAGGCGCTAATAAAAGCCCGTAATTTGTATAAAATGGCGGTAAATTTGATATATCGTCAATCATACAGTTATCTTTTTGTAAATGTTACTATCATTGTTGCAAAAAAATTATATTTCTGCTATAATTTGTTTTTGCGACACTTTTTTCGATTTAAATATTTGACCGGGTTTTACAATTGGTTGCAGTAAATGTACATCTTCGCATAGTTTTTAGAAATTTTTCGCCCATGATTTTAGAAAGAAGTTATCCGTTATGTACGATTTGAAAGCAGTATTGCACCAATATTGCATTGATTATGTTCAAAACCGTATCGACTCTGTCGCCCATGCCATCCATGCATCTCAACAATCGGCCAACGAAGAAACCAAAAGCAGCGCCGACGATAGGTACGAAACCGGCCGCGCTATGGCGCAACAGGAAGCCGACCGCAATGCCGGGCAACTCAACGAGGCCAATAAACTGATGGCCGCCTTAAAGCGTATACCGATATCGGCTACCTCGGCCATTGCGCAACCAGGTAGTTTGGTGCATACCGACCACGGTAATTTTTACATCGCTATCAGTGCGGGTACTTTTATGATTGATGATGAAACTTATTTCGCGTTATCGCAAGCATCGCCGATTGGAGCCAAACTAACGGGTTGCAAGGCGGGCGATAGTTTTGATATGAACGGAAAGCAGTATAAAATTATAGCTGTTTATTAAAGCGGATACCCAAAATTGGCTCGTACAAAAAGGGGTTCTCAAAATAAAATATATCTTTGCCACTTTGATATTGTCCGCTAAAACGGGCATGCACCCGATATTCAATATGGCCGAAACCCTATCCATCATTATCCCTGCCTATAACGAAAGCAGGACCATTCATTTAATACTCGACAAGGTCAAGTCGGTGCAACTGATCCATGGTTTGGATAAGGAAATCATCATCGTTAACGACCACTCCACCGATAGCACTGAAGATGCTATCAACAACTACGCCTCCAACAATGCGGATGTCAATATCAAATATTACAAACATGATTATAACCAGGGCAAGGGCGCGGCGCTGCATACCGGTATAAAAATGGCTACAGGCCAATACCTCATCATCCAGGATGCCGATTTGGAGTACGACCCTAACGAGTACAACATTCTGCTAAGGCCCATATTGGAAGGTCATGCCGATGTGGTGTACGGCTCCAGGTTTATGGGCGGCAAGCCGCACCGTATCTTGTTCTTTTGGCACTCCATAGGCAACCGTTTCCTCACTTTGGTGTCAAACGCCTTTACCGACCTGAACCTGACCGATATGGAAACCTGCTATAAGGTGTTTAGGACCGAGCTGGTACAAAAGCTCAAATTGCAGGAAAAACGCTTTGGCTTTGAGCCCGAGGTAACCGCCCGCATATCGCGCATACCGGGCATCCGTATTTATGAAGTGGGCATATCCTACTACGGCCGTACCTACGAGGAAGGGAAAAAGATAGGTATGAAAGACGCTTTCCGCGCTATTTATTGTACCATTAAATACAATGTGTTTTCCCGATAAGGGTGAAACCATAATGAAACAAACTGTATATCGAGAAGCTTAGAAAAAACACAAGGGGATGCTCCCACCCCCTTGCACTCACTCATGAACTCAGATTCTCAATCAATCAAACTAATAAACAACAATTAGTTTAACCAGTTCATGTTTCTTTAAACAAACTTTATACGGTTTGTTTGTAATTATTTTGTACTTTCCGCGTAGAGGTACTTGATTTTAAAGGATTTGATTACACTGTCATAAGCCGCCAGGTCATCGTCCGACCGGAACTGCCCCTCGACCATGTACCTGAATTTTGTGTTTTGCGCGTACGCCGCTTCCACATTGCCTTTGGTCAATGCTTCAATGGTGTCGGTAACTTTTGGGCTGAAGTAATAGGCGGTAACGCTTTTTAAACCTTTCTGGTCGGGCACCAAAATCGGATGGGTATAGATGTAAAAATCTTTACCATCCACTATTTTGTAGGCCTGGTTGTTAAAAAAACGGTAGTCAGTATTTTCTGAGCGGTAGCCAAATATTTCTTTTTTCATCAATACCTTTTTTGTGCCGGCATCGTTCACCACTATATTGCTGCTTTTAAACATATTATTCAGCCTGATGTTGCCCTCTTGGGTAACATAACTCAATTTGTGGTTCAAATAATCGGCTTGGGTAAGGTATATACCCATAGGTGGCTTTTGCGCTATAGCGTTTTGTAAAAAAAGCCCTACAACAAACAAAATGCATAACTGTAAATTTTTCATTGTGTTAATTTTTAAAAGTTCCAGCCAAAAATTAATTAAGTAAAGCAGGTGCCGTTAGCTGTTGACGGCACCTGCTTTAGGGTTAAAACCTTGTAATCAATGCGATGATGAATCTGCTTTCAGAGTT
>NZ_CAITNG010000143.1 GCF_903893715.1 uncultured Mucilaginibacter sp. | reverse complement strand
TCTTACTGCGAATCTCTTTGATATAGTTTTCTGCTGTTTGTTTCTTCTTGGTTTCCATTGTCTTAAAGTTAATTAATCTTTGGAAACACTCCACAAGCTTAGCACCCAATCGGTCCACTTTCAGCTGACGATTTACAAAATAAAGAGAGTTATGAAAGGAGTAATTAATAATAATACGCCTGATTTAGACGGGGTGATAAACGACAGTGAAGACTATCGATTGGTTACTGGCCGGGTACAACAGGGCTTTGAAAAGTTAGCCTGGCAGTTGAATGACTTAGGGTTGGATGCGGTACCCTTGATGCCTGAAATATTACATCTTGCAAAGCTCGGTGGTAGCCCATTTGAAGTTGAACAGACTTTGCTCTTTGAACAGGATAAATTGCTCATGAAGCTACATTTTGATAACGATCATTCGACACTAACATTGACAGGCATCGAAGCGTCGATGGGCGGTTTTTCAAGTTTTTTTGATAGCAATATAACGCTGAAACATGCTATATCAAATTAAAAGATACAGCTAAAAATAATTCATTTAAACACTTAAATAATAATAACATGAACGAGCAAAATTCTGAATTTTTGAAAAAAAGCTTGCTGAACCTGGGGTTTGGCGACAAATTAAATGGTGAACTGGACAAAGAAATGGAGGCGAAAACACCGGAGTTTACGCTGGATATGCAACATGAGTTTAACCAGAAAACCATTGATTATACGCTTCATTTTAAAGCTGGCGATAACCAGGATATGTATTTCTTTAACAAATACGATGCAAAGATTAGCCACAAGGATGATCCGTCCAAAGATGTGAACCAGTCATTTTTTATCAATAAAGGGAGCGGAATAACCGCTAAAGAAGCCTTTAACTTAATGGAAGGCAGGGCGGTTCACAAACAACTGTACAACCTGGAAGGGCATAAATATCAGGCTTGGTTACAGCTTGATGATAAGAACCTGACCGATAACGGCAATAAGAAAATTAAGCATTACCATGAAAACTATGGCTACGACATAGACAAGGTGATTGCCGGCAAGGGTATAAAAGAATTGGATGACCCCAAAAGTAAGGAGGATTTGATGCGTTCCCTTAGAAAAGGTAATGCCCAACAGGTTACCGTTGACCGTGATGGCTCCGAACAAAAGTATTTTATGACCGCCAATCCGCAATATAAAACAGTGGATTTGTACGACCATCAAATGAAAAAGATCAAAAGGGAAGAAATATTGCAACCGGAACAGAAGGCCACCAAAACGTTAAAACAACGGGAGCAGCCAACGGAGGATCTGCCAAAAAAAAAGCAGTCGCGTAAAGCAAAAATGAAAGTTTAATTTGAGCTTTCGGAAACAGGTCTTGTACAGACCTGTTTCTTTATTGAATAACTGATAAGTGGCGAACATTGCTTGCTGCACTCGTTTAGTTGGTCATAGACATGATATATTCTATTTTTTTCTACATAAATCTTGTTTTAATAGAAAAAAATCTACAAATTAGCATATGTCAAAGCAACTAATAGAAAAAAATCTACAATCAACCATAGACGAGATCTTATTCGGAAGTTCTGATAAGGCGCTTTCCCAACAAATTAGCAGGTTGGAAAAAGCCGGTAAGATTAAAAAAATAGCACCACGCATTTATACTTCTAATCTGACAGAACAGCCCGAAGTGCTGGTCAAAAGAAACTGGTATAAAATACTTGCACATCAATATCCGGGGGCATTATTAAGCCACCGCAGCGCGTTAGAATTTAAGCCCTCTCTATCGGGCGAAATATTCATCACCTATAAATACACCAAAAATATTGTATTGCCCGGTATAACGATCCGGTCGTTAAAAGGCAAAGGGCCTGTTAATGGTGATACTTCGTTTTTTAAAGACTTATATGTTTCCCAGGAAGCAAGGGCATATCTGGAAAACATGCAATCTTCTACACAAAAAGAAGATAGTTCAAAGGTGCTATCTAAAGAAGCTATAGAAGAAAAATTGGATGCCATTGTCCGTATCAGGGGCGAAGAAGAATTAAATCGCCTGCGTGACGAGGCAAGGCTTGTTGCAGACGAACTCGATATGAAAAAGGAGTTTGACCGATTTAATAAACTTGTAGCCGCCTTACTTTCGAGTAACAGTAACAAAATTTTATCATCGCCGCTAACTAAAGCGAGGCTTTCAGGCTTTCCCTATGATCCGTCCAGGATTGATTTGTTCAACCACCTTTATGAACAACTTGCGGCAAATGAATACCCTGTTTATGAAGATCAAAATACTACGATCCACGCTTATCAGAACTTTGCCTTTTATGAGAGCTACTTTTCTAATTACATAGAAGGCACCATTTTCGAAATTGAAGAAGCCAAAGAAATTGTTTTAACCGCTACGCCGATGCCATCACGGGATGAAGATTCACATGATGTATTAGGAACGTACCAAATTGTTTCCGATAGAAAAGACATGAACCGTTGCCCTGATACGCCGGAACAGTTATTAAGTATCCTCCGGCACAGGCACGCTATTTTGTTAAGTGCCCGTCCCTCAAAAAATCCTGGTCATTTTAAAGATAAGAATAACCGGGCCGGTAATACTGAATTTGTAGATTGGCAACTTGTTCAGGGAACGCTTAAAAAAGGGTTTGAGTTGTATTCTATGCTAAGAAATCCCTTTTCAAAAGCTGCCTATATCATGTTCCTGATCAGTGAAGTTCACCCGTTTTTAGACGGTAACGGAAGAATAGCCAGGGTGATGATGAACGCCGAACTAACGTCAAAAGGATTATCCAAAATTATCATCCCTACCGTTTACCGGGAAGATTATATGGGCGCTTTAAAAAAATTGACCAAACAGGGAGAATCGGCTGCGTACATCAGGATGTTATTACGTGCCTATGAATTTAGTGCGACCGTACATCAGGAAGATATGGATAAGATGGAACTATATTTGAAGCAATGCGACGCGTTTGAGGAACCGGCTTTAGGAAAGTTAAACTTTCAGAAATAAGAAAGTTTAAGCTATTGCTTTTTGTAAAACAGTTGCTACATCACATTGATTTGCATAATAGGGCCATAGTTTTAGGATACTTTCGATCTGCCTGATGATCTCATCGGGCTTTTTTATGGTCATTTTTTGGCTATTTCCAGTAGGTCTTTCCGATTTATACCCTGTCTTTTGCCGTTAACGTTTAATGATTATTTATTCCATCATTAATGGATAAAAATGGACTTAATGATGGATATTTTAAGCATTAAGATATTTTTATTCGTTCTGATACTGTCCCTACGGCCAGGCTATACGCTATATCTTTCCTTGAAAGGATGCCGCTGCTATCCTTGAAAGGGGATTTTAAAAGACCAACTGCTTAAATATCCTGCTCCTGCATTTTCGCTATGCTGCAAAAGCATCCGCTTCGGTAACCTGCCGGAAGATGCAATTAAGAGCATCATTCAAGACTGCACTTGTTTACCCGCTCCATTGCATTGCGCCGGGAAAAGCTGCGCTTGCCTTCTCTCTGCACTTAATTTATTGCCAAAAGATCAGACACTTTAAGTAGCTATTTTCCAATCGAAACGGAGAAAAAGGCAGCTAAGGTTTTGCCCGCATTACTTAAAGACTTCAAAAATATCCGCAAAAGACTACGGCATAATGAAATAGCTCGTCCCTCGCCAATTCACCCTGCGGGACTTATTCCGTTTCCTTTTGCCTGCTGCGGGCACCTTTTAATTGCTTTCTTTTTTTCCGTTTTTTCTTTTGAAAAATAGCTTTTTAGGAAAGTCTTCGGGAAAAGAGGGAAACAAAAAAACAAATTTTTAACCCTTTAAAAGCAGTAAAAAAATGAAAACAGCAGAAAAAAATGCAAACGGTGTACAAGGTGCAACAGCAAAAAACAACCAAACAGCAAACCGAGTTGAAAACCGCCCAAGCTTAACCCAAAAGGAAGCCAAAGAAGATGAAAACGTTAAAAATCAAGCACCTGCCCAAGCTCCGCAAGTTGAGGCAACCCACAACGCCGAAATTAAGATCGATAGCCCCGCTACAGTGGATAACAAACCCGCTCACATTGACGGGCAACCCGAAAAGCCCGAATTGAAAGAAGAACCAAAGGCAGAAGCGGTAAAAGTGGCAGAACCAATAGCGGAAGTAAAACCCGTAAAATTTGCTTTGAACTTAGAAAGCACCCTAAAGGCAGTGGATGATTTGCACCGCAGGAGCATCCAACGGGTAAACCTCATTGCACGTATCAACCAGTTAACTGCCTTTGAGGTGGCGTTAGCGCAGGAAAATGACGAGTTGGAAGATAACCCGTATCAGGGTTGTAAACTCATTATCAAAGATGATAAGAACCGGGAATTTATTACCACCACACCGGGCTTGATCCGTTTGGTATCCCAATACATTTTTGATGCTTGTAGCGACAAACTGGCGGAAATTGAAGCCAATATCGTTTTTCCAAATGCCTAACCAACCCCATGCTCCCTCCGTTAGCCAACGGACGGGGGCATTTTTAAATTTCACCTTAAAAGTTAATCCGATGTACGAGCAATTTATAGAGTTAACCAACCAAATATTTTGGGAAGGTTACGCAGAGCAATTAGCACAGGAAAATCCGGTAAAATTTCAATTCGAGTTAAATGATTTTATAAACACCTATCAAAATTAAGGCGATGGAAGATAAAATCTTTTTGCTACTAAAAATAACCATCAAAACCACGCATAAGGATATTCACGATGCGATACAGGAACTGCAAACGAAAACGCAATTAACGGTAAGCAGTACCAAAAAAGTTAAGGTTTTGAAAACAGAGATCATGCAGTTAAAAACTAAAACCCCTTAAATTAAAATTATCATGGCACATCAAATAAATTTCAATCAGAAAACAGGCAAAGACAGCTTTATGAGCGTAAAGGAAAAAGCCTGGCACAACCTCGGGCAGGTGATAGACCGTTACCCGACCAGTAGCGAAGCGATACAACACGCCGGACTGGACTATATCGTTGAAAAACGCCCTTTGTTTACTTACGATACGGAAAACCATATCGGGAAAACGGCAGATAATATTATTATTCCTGAAATAGCAGTGCCTAATTTCTTTGCGACCGTTCGGGCCGACACGGACCAGGTTTTGGGTGTTGTGGGTAATGATTATGAAGTGATGCAAAACCGGGATGCTTTTTCTTTTTTTGATGCTATCGTAGACGGTGGCGAGGGTATTTTATACGAAACAGCGGGGGCTTTAGGCAATGGCGAACGGGTATTTATAACCGCTAAACTACCCGATTATATTAAGGTAGGCAGAAAAGATATGATTGAGCAATACCTGTTTTTAACCACCTCACACGATGGTTTAGGGAGCATTACCGCCGCTTTTACCCCTATAAGGATAGTTTGTAACAATACGCTTAACGCTGCCATGCAGAGCAATAGCAACGCCATTAAAATACGGCATACCGCATCCGCAGGGGAGCGTTTAAAACAGGCGCATACGCTTATGGAAATCAGCCACGTTTTAGCGGGTGAAATCGAGGTCTTATTCAACGAATGGGCAAAGGCGCGTATCACCGATACCGAAGTGAAAAAATTAATACAAATTGCAATGGCACCTAACAAAGAAGTGCTGACCAATTTAGCCGAAGGTAAATTAGACCTGTTATCTACCCATTATACCAACATTGTAGATAATGTGTATGAATATGCTTTGGCAAACCACACCCAGCAATTAGAAACTACCGCCGGAACGGTGTTTGGTGCTTATAATGCGGTAACGGGCTACTTTCAAAATGTGCGCAGTTTTAAAAGTGATGAAGCAAAGTTTAAATCCATCATGGATGGAACTGCCAAACAACGGGCACAAACTACTTTTAACCTTTGCCGTGATTTTGCGGCGCAGGGAAGCGAAGCATTGATATATAACTAAATTACTAATGAGGGGGAGGAATCCCCCTTATTTTTAAAATTGCCCGGCGGCGGGCTATGCCCGCCCGGAAGAACACCCCCTGTTTTCTTATGGTTAGATGATCTTTGGTGAAAACAGGGGTGCTTTTCGAATGCTAAAATACAGTCAGGCTTATTAAATGATGCATCCAAATAAATTGATGCCGGTATCACCATTCATGAAAACTAGCAAAATTATTAAAGCCTCTAATAAATTGAAAAACTATGGATTCTAACAAAGATGAAAACGTAATAAATAATGTAAACAAATTGTTGTTTTTAGTTCACCCTTAAATTGCGGTATCCTGTCGTTAAAGTATGTTTTGTTTTAAAAAAATCATAAAAACCTTTCTAACATTCTCGCTTTTATTGTTATGGGCTGTTTTAATAGCATATCGTCCTCTTAATAATCAGTCTTCATGGAATTTTTCTTACCATAAAAAAAAAGTAGCACTAGCCGGAATATTTTTGGAAATTAAAAAGCAAACTGGGTTAACCGTATTTTATAATAACCAACTTATCAACGATCAGCAAAAACTAGCCGCGGATTTTCAAAACACAAACTTGTCTAAAGTTTTAGATGAAATTTTAAAAAAGCAAAGATGCAGGTGGGTTATTCAAGGTCAATATATCATCGTACAAAGGAAAAAAAATTAAGATGATGCGTTCCCATTAAAAGTTCAAATTTCAATATATGGATAAATATTTAATTAAAACTCTAGCCGTTTTTTTGGTCGCAATACTTGCGTCTAACAGCAGCTTTGCGCAAAACGGATTAGCAAATGCTGTTTCAAATGAGAATGATCCCAAAATGAATTGGTGGCATATGGCCAAATTCGGAATGTTTATTCACTGGGGAATATATTCCGTTCCGGCCGGGAAATATAATGATGATATTAGTCAGGGGGAATGGATAATGAACCGT
>NZ_CAITNG010000142.1 GCF_903893715.1 uncultured Mucilaginibacter sp. | reverse complement strand
GATTTTAAAAAACGGAATAACCCGCTTGCAGGAACTCAGGCAAGACGTGGAAGAATTTAACGACATGGGTATCCCGCCTGCCCAACAGGTGCGCGGGAAATTGAACAGTGTAAGAAACGCCCTTAACGATTTGACCCTGCAACTAGACAGCCACCTGTTTAAGGACGACGATGAGGAAATTGCTTTCTTTAAAACCGTAAAACCGCAGTTCAAAGCGATCTATATTTACGAAACCGAAATCTTTAAAATTGAAACCGGCCGACCGGTCGGCGAACAGGACGCGATTTTCGGCTATTACGAGCAAGAGCTAAAATATATCCGGAATTTTTTTGCTAAACACCAGTTTCTTTACCAATACTATTTGCATGAGGGGACAGAGTTGGATAAAGCCTATTTCACACTTGGCGGACAAATCACCCAACCCATCATCGATCAGCCACTCGACATCAGCCGGGATACGACCATAGGGGATTATTTCTTTTCAAGGTTTATCGCCAATGAACAAATTCAGGAATACTTGTTACGGGCAATTTATTTGCCGGAAGTTAAAAACCACTTACAAGACAGACCGGAGGTATCAATAAAATGGACTGGTGATAAAGCAAACCTAATCGAGTTGGCTTATGGAATCTGGCTGACCGGTCAGCTCAATGAAGGCAACGCCAGCCTGAATGAAATTATCAGGTGGCTCGAAAATGTCCTCGCCGTGAAATTAGGGAATTTCAGGAAGCGCTTTTCCGAACTGGAAAGCCGCAAACGTTTGAGCAGCACTAAATTTATTGATCAGATGAAAGCAGTGATCTTAAAGAAAATGGAAGACGATCTTGCCTGATCAACAATATAGGAACGATTTATATATGCCGGCGGTTCATCGCGGCCGGTTTTTTTGTTTTTAATGGAAATTTAATTTTCGGTACTACCGAAAAGGTAGTGAAAAGCCCATCTCCATAAGCTTCAATTTTGATCCCAATGAAGCTGCACAATATATTTTTCAAACGGCAAAACGCAATTCTCCATGGTTGTCTATCAACCGCGGTGAATAGAATGTCCGCACGAAAAATGATTACGCTGTCTGGGTTATTTTCTTTTTGGCAGCAAAGCATCTCCTTCAGAACATTGATAACGTGAACAACGGCAGGCATACCGGGTTTCCGGCATGCCTGCTGAAGGGACATTTCCATCTGCACTGGCGGTGGTCAGCCGGCTTGCCGGCAAACAATAGGTCTTTGACATCTGGGGATGAAGCATTATCCTGTTAGCACCAGGAAATTTTGCGAAGGTGAGATCATATCAAACCGAAAACGCATTGGCAGGCAAGTAGCCCGAATTGTAGAATTCGACGTGAGTAGTCCCGAACTTATATACCGGCAGAAATGAATTATCGGGTTCGATACCCGCTGCCGGTACCACGTTTTTTAAAACGATATACCTATCAATTTGAATATTAAACTTAATTAATAAAATACTATGTCCAATTTACTAACTGCAAAAGAGCTTAAGGAAAGAGGTTCAATAGTCGAACTGTTGAGCCGCCTGGGGTACCAGCCGGTGCCCAAACGGGGTAGAGAAAAAATGTATGTCAGTATGCTGCGTAAAGATGATACCGACCCATCGTTTTCTGTTAATGACGAACTTGGGGTTTGGTTTGACCATGGGACTGGCAAAGGCGGCAATATCATTGATTTTGGACTGGCTTACTGGAAACATCTTGGATTTAATGAGGTTGTAAGGAAACTACAGGACACTTGCCAAATCGAATCGGGAACCGCTACGACGTTTAAGCCCGAAAAAAAGCCCAGAGTACCCTATCATATTGTAGAACAGGTTAAAGCCTTGGGCACACATCCGGCAATTACTACCTACCTTAAAACGCGCGGCATATTTGAAACCGCAAAAAAATGCCTTCGCGAAGTATATTACTACCTTGAAGATGACGAAGGCGTTCGCAAGCATTTCTTTGCTGCCGGCTGGCAAAACGAAAGTTCAGGGTGGGAGGTCCGTAATAAATTCTTTAAGGGCTGTATTGGTCGGAAGGACATCACCGTTATCCGGGGACATGAAAAAAAGGCGGCCATATTTGAAGGTTTTATTGATTATCTAAGCTGGCGGTTTGAAAACCCAGAAGCAGACCATTCCATCATCGTTTTAAACACGATCACCATGCTGACCAGGGGAGTTGAAAAGGCCAAAGCCTATTCTTCCATCGACATTTATTTTGACCGGGATAAACAGGGTTTTCTGGCGACCAAAGAGTTTTTAAAGTCCTTGCCTTATGCAACCGACCGGTCAAAAGCCTATGAGGGTTACAACGATTACAATGACAAAATTAAGGCACAACTCAACGAAGCTGTGGTTGACGAAAGGAAAACCAGTGAATTCTTTTCCGGTATAAAGGTTCCTTTTGAACGGTAGTTATGATTCCTTCGCTTGCGCCTTACCTTAATTGCGTAACAGAGGGAGATTGTTTAGAGGTCATGAGTTACTTTCCGGATAAGTCTGTTGATATGGTCTTATGCGATTTACCCTATGGTACCACCAACAATCCCTGGGATATTCCCATCGATTTTAATTTGCTTTGGCAGCAGTACACGCGGGTAATCAAACCGAATGGTGCAATTGCTTTGACATCGGCCGGCATATTTACCGGTTATCTGATGCTTAGTAATCCGGCATGGTTCAAATACAAGATCGTTTGGATTAAATCGAAATCCACCAACTTCCTCAATGCAAATAAACAGCCATTGCGAAGGCATGAGGATATTTGTATATTTTATAACAAACAACCCGAATACCACCCTCAAATGATTCCTGGGAAAGCCTATAATAAAGGGTGGCGTAAAAAGCAGACAACCGGAAGCTATGGTTTATATAACCCGTCACATGCGATCAGCGATGGCAATCGTTACCCCTTTGATATTTTATTTTTTGACGAGGAAGAACCCGACGATTGGTTTTATTGCAAGACCTGTGAACATGAAGAAACAAGGCCCTACCACCCGACTCAAAAGCCGGTTGACCTTGGCCGGTACCTCATCAGGACGTTTACGACACCAGGGGCCATTGTTTTGGATAATGCATGTGGCTGCGGTTCATTTTTGATTGCAGCCATTCGGGAATCCCGTCAGTTTATAGGGATTGAGAAAAACAGTGGCGCTTACCACCACAAGATAAAGCCGGTTGATTTCGTAAAAATTGCCAGGCAGCGGATAGCGGCGGAGCCCCCACCGAATTTCTTATTTTATACCTAACAGTTGTGTTGCCAGACACCAAACGGCTAATTTAATAATCCCAAATTCCGTTGTTTTTGCAACGGCAAGATGTCTTTTTGTTACACAAAAAGTCTCTTGCCCTTCCAGGGGGGATTTAAAAAACTCGCAACTCGTTTTTCTATGGATGACCTTAAAAAGCTAAGTGGGAGGCCCAAATTAAAAGAGGGGAAACGCACCAAATTTATCAACGTGCGGTTTACTGAAGACGAATATAAAACGGTCAGCGACCTGGAAAAAGAGTTGGCCATTTCTAAGACGGAGCTGATCCGGATGCGGATTTTATCCGATGCCAAAAGGACTGTCATCAACTCAAAAGAGCTGATCAGGAACCTTGATGTCATCGGGGCTGAAATGGGCCGGGTAGGCAATAACATCAACCAGTTAGCCAAACATGCCAACACGCTTAAACTTCAGGGTGCGCTTAGTCCGTTGGTTGCTGAAAAGTTCAATCAACTATTTGAGGATTACATCCAGGTTCAGCAAATGCTGGAAGTAGCGTTACGAAAAATAATCAGGGCTATGGGAAATTGAGTTTTAAAATGGGGTTACTCCGTTATAAAGATATACAGGTACAAAGTTATACGGTTAGCTTGTTCTAATGATAGCCAGATATAAAGTTACAGCGATACACCGGTACAAAGTTATCCTGATATACAGATAGGTTGTTATTCCGATAGATTGTTAGGGTGATATTTCGATATAAAGATATACGGTTACCGTGATATATGGTTATACTGTTTGGCTGATACACCGTTACCAGGATATCTTGTTAAGGGGTTATTTAGTTATACACTTCCAAAGGTACTTAGTTACCCGGTTACAAACTTATACAGATATGCTGTTATACAGGTAGCTGGTTATACAGTAACGAATTTTCCTTATCCTATGATTGCACATATCCTCGAAAAACCCTCCAGGAGTTTTGCAGGCGTGAAATACAATACCAATAAGGTTGACCGTAATAAAGGTGAATTGATGTTGACAGCCAATTTCGGCCCAATACAAGCACTCAGGAACCCAAGGCCGCAGGACCTGGTAAACTATCTGCTGATGGTAGCCGCTCAAAATAAGAATGTAGCCAATACCCAATTTCATGCAGTCATTTCAAGCCGGGGGAAAACCTACAACAAACACGAACTAACCCAGGTGGCCGTTTTATGGCTCAAAGAAATGGGCTACGGCGAACAGCCATATCTCATGGTTTTTCATAAGGATACTGGAAACAACCATGTACATATCGTTAGCTCACGCATTGATCGAAATGGCCGGCAGATCGACCGTGATTATGAACAAGTAAGAGCAGTCAGGAACATTGATAAAGTATTGGGCTATACCAACGCGATGCAATACAATTTTAGCACTAAGGCCCAATTCTACCTGATTTTGGAAAGGCTCGGCTATTTAGGCAAGGATTATATCAATGAAAAGAAATTGCAGAAAAAACTGGCTGCTTACCGGCCCGATCAGCAGCGAATAACGGAATTAAAAGCTCTCTTCCAGGTTCATAAAAAGAACCCTGAATTTATCAGCCTGATGAAATCTAAATACCAGCTTGATTTAGTTTTTCATTCATCAGAAGGAAAAAAACCTTACGGTTATTCCGTTATCGACCATGCAACAAGGCAGGTTTTTAAAGGTAGTGAGATACTAAGCCTTAAATATCTTTTAGCTGATGGAGTTGAGTTTAGCGTCACTGAAAAAACGGCACAAGGATTTCAAGGCGACGAAACCTATTTAAAAAACAGCGACTATTATTTATCAGATGATTCGGGTTCCAATGAATATAAAACAGAGCCTGTTTATATAGGTCCAATCTTTATCGCACATGATGTAGATGACCAGCAGGTACTGGGCATGAAACGCCGCAGGCAAAAAAAAGCAAGAACTAACACCCGTTAAGGGAAAACCCATGAAGCTATCATGAGCTACTGCTCATGATAGCTTCAATACCATTTAAAAACAATTTACACCATTGAAAAATTATGATATGTTTATTTGGAAACCAAAAAGGAGGCGTAGGAAAAAGTACGCTCACCGTCCTATCAGGGAATTACCTGAGCCTGGCTAAAAACTGGCCGGTGACCATTATTGATATGGATTATCAGCAGTCTATTTCACAAAAATACGACAAGGCTAAAGTGCTGGAAAATGAGGAACCATATGAGGTTCTGCCAGCCAACCTGGAAACTTTCCCGGTGCTCAATAATGTTCTTTCGAAAAACAAAAAGGACGCGGTGCTTATAGACCTTCCCGGTAAACTGGATGACGATGGGCTGATTGCCGTTTTTAAATCAGCCGACCTGGTGATATGCCCGTTCGCTTATGATGAATTTACATTTGAATCCACCGTACTATTTACCGTTGTGCTCAAAAAAGTGAACCCAAAAGTTGATGTTGTTTTTATTCCCAACAGGATAAAAGCCAATGTCAAGTTTGAAATCATGAGCGAGGTGAATGAGCAACTTTCCAAATTCGGCCAGATAACCAGTGCTATCCCTGACCGTATAGACTTTCAGCGGATAACTACCTATCAAACCCCGCTATCACTTTACCCGGTGATCACCCCGGTATTTGAAGAAATTTTTGCAGACCGCTTATGGAAAAAATGAAATCATTAGCCGACCAGCTCCGGGAGAAAATGGTCAAACCGGTTGAAAAGGGAAATGGCGTACAACCCAATGCCGATGAAGACATTCAAAAAAAGGCCAAACGGAAAGCGGATAAAATAATTGAATCGACCATTTTAAAAGCGCTCGTTGCCTACGACAACAGCGACAACAAAAGTATGGTGCATATCCGCTTTGATAAACAAACAGTCGATGTCATGAATAAATTCAAGATGGCAACGAATGTGGATGTAACTAAGTTTGTCGCCTTTGCGGTTAAACATTTCTTCGATACTTACCCGGAAATTAAAACAATCATTAAACAATTTATACAAAACACTGACTTATGACATGGATAAAATTTGCCCTTTGGCTGCTTGGCATCTATACTTTTTATTATGCCGGAATAATCTTTTGGGACTACCTGCGGAGTAACCGCAGTACTCCTGAAAATAGTAAACACGAGCTGACATTCGTGGAGGACATCGAGCCCGAAAAATCATACCCGGAAGAATCGACCGTTTCCGGAAAGGAATCTCCCGTTGCTTTTTCGGGAGGTGTCAGCCTCAAACAACTTTTTAATCTGGCCCGCGAAGAGTCAGTTGAATACATTAAATCTGTAAGCTTTTAAAAATGAAATTTTCCCTGACTTTTTGTTGCTGCCTGTTATCGGCTATCTCTTTTGCACAACCCGGTATCTCCGAAATGCAGCAGGCCCAATCCGATCTGTCCTCCACCTTTTTTTCAGCGTTTAACTGCTCAATGGTCATCGCAGGCCTGCTCGGTTTAAACGGGGCGGTCAAGATATACCACAATTGGCAAATGGGCAAAGAGCGGATTGATTCAGATGTGGCGGCATGGTTTTTTGCCGCGATGTTTATGGTGCTTGCCGGTGCATTTTTAAGGGCGTTGTTCGGAATCTGAACGCCCATTTTTTCAAGCAGCTTCTTCTCTGGGAGCTATAAAAGATTCTCTGTCTTAACATTCTTTAAATCGATCCTGCGTGCAGGATTAACCGCGCGGCTGATAACCGTTTTTACCATTTCGGGCCTGATTGCTTTTGCGTTGTTCGTGATCTGAACGCATTTCAATATAGCCGGCTATCTACCAGGTAGCCTTAAAAGATCTCCGCCTTTTATTTTTTCTCCTTTTTCATGTTTAGTAAAACAAAAAAATTATGGGCATCAGCCGTGCTGATGACCCTTTCGGCTAAGGTATTTGCACAAAGCGGTGTAAATGGCCTGAACACTGCCACTTCTACCCTTCAGACCTATGTAGACCCTGTAACCAATATTACCCTGGTTATCGGCGGCATCGTTGGTATTGTAGGTGCCATCCGGGTCTACTCCAAATGGAACAGTGGAGATCAGGATATCAATAAGGAATTAATGGGTTGGGGAGGATCGTGTGTCTTTCTCGTCGTTTCCGCATTGGTGATCAAATCATTCTTTGGATTAACCTAATGGCCAGGCGTTACGCCGTTTATAAGGGGCTTCAAAAGCCCCTTATATTCAAAGGCTTTAAAGGAAAATTCATTTACTGGGGTTTAGCCTCGATCCTTGCCGGCCTTGTCTTCGGGGCATTAA
Source organism: uncultured Mucilaginibacter sp. (assembly GCF_903893715.1). Classification (GTDB taxonomy): domain Bacteria; phylum Bacteroidota; class Bacteroidia; order Sphingobacteriales; family Sphingobacteriaceae; genus Mucilaginibacter. Next base: position 61,689 of record NZ_CAITNG010000142.1, on the reverse strand, counting down.
CGATGTCGCTGGTCAACATGTGGCTCGGCGCAATTGTCCTCATCGGCAGCATGGTAGGCGGCTTATTCTATACCGCAGGCAAACAAAAAGGCGGCCTTCACGATAAGAGCCGCGCCAAATCAATTTACATCCTGAATCATTATGGCCGCAAAGACCTTATTTAATATCCCATTTGTCGGGGTAGATAAAAGCGGAGAATATGACCTGCTCATCGGCACAACCGGGGAATGTTCGGTGCTTATCCAAATGGTAAACCCGGTGATCAGGTACTCCGCTTACCCGGCAGGTTATGAAGAGTTTCACCATTTGCTGATCAACATTGTTAAAGTTCTAGGCGACGGGTATGTACTCCAAAAACAGGACATTATCAGCCGCTCATCCTACAAGGCTAAACCGGCTACCGAATACCTGCAACAAAAGTTCAATTCCCATTTTGAAGGCAGGGAATGCCTGAAGGTGGACACTTACCTGACCATTACCCAACAGGTAAAAAAGGGCGCTTTTTATGTGTACGATGCCAAAGCATTGCGCGACTTCCGGCAAGCCATTGGCAAAGTGCTGGACATCCTTTCTGGGTCAGTAGTGCTGAAAGAAGATCGCATTAACCGCCTGCTGATGCAAATGCTAAGCATGGACTTCCAAAGCAGCCATATCAGTCTGAATAACCTTTCTCCATCAGAAACAGAAATTAAAATCGGGGATAAATCCATCAGGAATATCACGCTTGTCAATATTGACAGCATAGACCTTCCCCAGGAAGTAGGTACCCATATCGAGCTAAACGAAAAGGAAAGTATGCGGGGTTTCCCGGTGGATTTCCTTTCCTTTCTTTTTAAGGTTCCCGGTTGCGATATCATCATTTATAACCAGGTGATCGAGATTCCAAACCAGGTTATGACCTTACGGAAACTGGAGCTAAAGAAAAAGAGGCATTCAGGTATTCCCGACCCCGCTAATCTACTTTGTGTGGAAGACATCGATCTGTTATTGAATGATGTTGCTCGGGAAAACCAACTACTGGTGAATTGCCATTTTAATATACTGGTTTCTGCCCCGGAGGCTGCCTTACAAAAAGCCTGCAATTTTATTGAAAGTTCCCTTTTTCAGTTAGGGATCATCCCAAGTAAAAATGCCTACAACCAACTGGAACTGTTCCGCAGCGCACTGCCGGGAAATGCCATCGAACTAAAGCCCTACGATTGGTTTTTAACCACCTGCGATGCGGCGGCCTGTTTCTTTTTTAAAGAGTCCCTGCCAAAAGATGAGCCGTCAGATTTCCTGATCAGGTTTACCGACAGGCAGGGAATACCGGTGGGTATCGACCCTTCGGATTTGGTTATGAGAACAGGGCGGATCAATAACCGTAACCGGTTTGTACTGGGCCCAAGTGGCTCCGGCAAGAGTTTCTTTATGAATGCCCTGATAGAGCAGTACATGCTCTACAATATGGACATGGTTATCGTGGACACCGGCCATTCTTATTCGGGCTTGTGCTCCTATTACAAGGGTAAGTATATCACCTATTCAGATAAAAACCCGATCACCATGAACCCTTTCCGGATTACCGAAGAGGAATACAATATTGAAAAGAAAGACTTTTTATGTACACTGATTGGTGTAGCCTGGAAAGGTGCAGAGGGGTCGTTCAGCCCGGTCGAACGTGATGTGGTTTCCAATGTGATCTCTGCCTATTACAGTAAATTTTTTGCCGAAAATGGGGAACTGACCTTTGATACCTTTTACGAGTTCGCGCTCGAAAAAATACCCGAAATTAAAACGGAAGAAAGGATCGTTTTCGATTTTGACGAGTTTCGTTACGTACTCAAAAAGTTCTATAAAGGCGGTGAGTTTGCGCCCATCCTAAACAAGGAAGCGGATAAATCTCTATTCACTGAACGCTTTATTGTGTTCGAAATTGATTCCATAAAGGAGCACAAAATCCTTTTTCCCATCGTCACGCTGATCATCATGGATGTCTTCATCCAGAAGATGCGTTACCGTTCTGACCACCGTAAAACGCTTGTAGTGGAGGAAGCCTGGAAAGCCATCGCCAGCCCGCTCATGGCCGGCTACCTGCTTTACCTTTATAAAACTGTCCGTAAGTTTTGGGGGGAAGCGATTGTGGTAACCCAGGAATTGGGGGATATCATTGGCAACGCCGTCGTAAAGGACAGCATCATCAATAATTCAGATACGATTTGCCTGCTTGACCAGACCAAGTTCAAGGATAATTACAACGAAATCGCTGCGCTTTTATCTATCAATGAAACCGAGCGGCGCAAAATTTTCACCATTAACCAGCTCGACAATACCGACGGTCGAGGCCGCTTTAAGGAAGTTTATATTCGCAGGGGTGCTGTTGGTGAAGTTTATGGGGTAGAGGTGTCATTGCAACAATACCTTACCTACACTACGGAAAAACCGGAGAAATCTGCGGTAGAGCGCTTTACCAATAAGTTTGGGTCTTACCCCGAAGGATTGGATGCCTTTGTCGCAGCGCTTGCCGCAAGCGGTTTATCGCTGCCGGCATTTATTACACGAGTAAATCAAAGTTAAATTTATGAAAGCATTATTCATCTTACTGTTTTGCTTTGCGATCAAAGCAAGCCACGCACAGGAACTGGTGGTCGACCCTACTACATCCGCCGCCATAGCCGTTAATGCAGGTGTCATTAACGGGCAGCTCAATACAACCAATAACAAACTGGACCTTATCCAAAAAGGCCAGTTGGCAGTAACAGGGCAGTTGACCATTGTTAATACACTTCAAAATGATATTTATAAAGGGCTTAGCCAGGTAGCTTCGGTATTAAGCAACTTAACCACCATAAAGGAAATTGCAGAATGCGGGAGCGACATCGTTTCTGATGTAGAAGCCTCTCTGGTACTGGCTAAATCTGACCCGGTATTGTTGCTTTTTGCCCAAAAAGGGGCCCAGGACTTTGAAACCCGCGCCGTAACCCTATCTGCCGATGTCAGTGCATTTGTCCTGAAAGGCGGCAGCAATAACCTGATGAACTCCGGCGAGCGTGGCAAACTGCTGAACCATATCGCTTCTGAAATGCGGATACTCCGCGGCATCGCTTACGGGATGGACAGGGCTATGTATTGGGCGCAAATGAACGGGATCTTCCGCTCCCTGAATCCGTGGGCGACATGGCAGAACGAGGATGTGCGCATCGCAAACAGTGTCATCAACAATGCCAGATACCTTAAACAATGAATTTTAATCTTATCATGGTCTGCCCACCATGGAAACGATTTAATCGTTTCAGAACGAGAGGGCCCTGCCTTCCCGATAATTTACCACCAAAACTAAACAGATCCATTGAAGCCTTTGAGTTCATTCAACATATACTGAGGGATTTTACGGCCGATGAGCATATGGTTTTTGTTTGGGTACCCGGAAAGTACGCTACAGATTGCAGGGAATATATGGCCCGCCTTGGCTACACAGCCCGTGGGTCATTTATTTGGGTAAGGCCAAAATGGAAAAGAGGCAGCGATAAAAAGACGATAGAATTTCTCATCGTCTGTCATAAGGGCGAAAAATCTCAACTGTCTGATCGGTATCTCAAAATGGCTGATTCACATTTTACCGGCACGGTTAAAAACCGGTCGGCAAAGCCCGAAAGCGCTTATGAATTTCTCGAAGAGGAATTTCCTTGGGCAATTAAGCTTCAGATTTACGGCTGGACAACAAGGCCGGGCTGGACCGTATTTCATAAAAACGATAAAAAAATCCAGTAGCATCATGAAAATGAAAATCTTATTATTTCTCACCTTAATTGCCGGGACAACTAAGGTTTTTGGACAACAAAGTACATTAGATATTGTAGGAATCCATCAATTGGTTGATGAATCAACCTCCGAAAATAAATTGCAGGTAAAGGCCAGGAACCAGCAAGCGGCGGCAACAGCCAATGAACAGGCCAATCTCACCCTGCTCGAAAAGCTTAAAGGAACTTACCGCACCTTACAGCAACGTTACAATACTTTAGGCACGGCAATAACCGTAGCCGATGTTGGCATCTATGCAGCGCCAATGGTTGACCAGATCGTCAGTTACCAGGCGCAGATCGTCGCACTTGCGGAAAAGAACCCCGCACTGATTGCTATAGGATTCCAATCAGAAGTTCTATTTGCTGAAAAAGCAAAGAGCTTGTTAGGTTATGTTGCGGGGCTGATACTCTCCTATGGGGATATCAACCAGATGAAGGCCTCCGACCGCAAAATGCTTTTTGACTACGTGATTTCCCAACTGAGCAACTTACAGCAGCTCTCCGGAAACATGGTCAATATGATGCAATACTCCAGCCTGGCCTCTTTGCTGAAAGCGGCTAATCCCTTTCAGAATTTCATTAATGCCGATAAGTCTATCAGCAAAAGCATCATTCAAAACGCAAAATACCTGAAATGAAACGAATAATTATACTGCTGTTTTTCGCCTCGAAAATGGCAACAGCACAGGAAGTCGTATTTGACCCGCAGCATTTCGTTTCGGTGACTGAAAATGGCGTGGTTAGAAGCTCAGCCGAATCGACACATGACCAATATCTTGGAAAGATCAATACGAATATCAATGACCTCAATACTAATGTTGGTTCTGTGGTGTTGGCCCAAACTATCATTTATAACGGGCTGGCTAATGTCAATTCTGCTTTAAAAGACGGCCTTGAAGTGAAGTACATGGCGGTGATCGTTGCAGATATGACCTCTTATATTGACCAGGCCCTTGAACTGGCAAAAGCGCAGCCCTACCTGTTACTTTTCGCGGATAATATCGCCTCGGAAATGAAGCAGCATGCCTTAATGCTTGTTACCGACATTTCCGGGTATGTGTTAAAAGAAGGGAACAACGTCCTTGCCGATTATAATGCCCGTGATCAGCTCATGCGGAAAGTTACCCAGCAATTACAGCTACTGGACAGCCTGGCCTACGGCGCGTGGCGCGCTATGTATTGGGCAAAGGAACGCGGGATTATTGCCTCCTTAGACCCTTACGCCAATTTTATCAACAGGGACAAAGCAATTGTCTCCCGGATTATTCAAAACGCTAAATACCTACAACAATGAAAAGATTATTATTTCTAATAACGATTTGTCTGTTGCTTTTTGCCCGCGCAAATGCGCAGGAAGAAATCAACGACCAGAGCCTCAGGTACCAGGAACAACGAATGGTGTTCCAGCAATGGGACCAGAATAAATTCACCCCAACATCCGGCTTTCTTGGCCTCAACCCTTATTACTGGCTAACCTGGGGCTGGTTTTATCCAAATTACCACAAAACTGATTTGCGGCCGCTAAGTGCAACCGGGCCTCAAACCCAAAGGCTGGCGCTGGTGGGCACCATGAATAGCATCGATAACAGCTATAAATTACAGTCTGATACCGTAAGGAATACGGCGCTGTCACAGATAGCTAACCAGTCTGGCGCAATAACCGATGCTGACCCGCTTTGGCTTTTATATTATGACGATGAATTTAAACCGGTGCTCAATTATTCAATGGCTACAATCCTTGCCGGGCTCTCCCCGCAGGTAAGCGCCAAACTGATCTCCGAAGGAACTTACACCTGGTACACTAATGAGTTGTCCAGATTAAAGCAGCGAATACAAGGAGCACATACTACCGATATGGATAGGGGAGCAAGGATCATGGCTTACTTCCGGCTATTGCAGGATTACAAAAAGATTTCAGGGGTATGGGCTATCCGTACCGCATCTGCCCAAAGCACGCTCAATATGGCCGCTCAACAACAAAAACTGCAAAACGGGCAGGTAACCATTACCGGCTGGACCCCTCATACCGATGTCGCCATAGCCAATAAAGTATTACAGCACCTCCAATGAAAAAGAAAATTATATTAATGTTCCTGCTGTTGCTCGGAGTAACGGCAGGATTCGCGCAGACTACACCGGCCCCCATTGATACCGCAAGCAGCAACAAAACCCTTGAATTTCTCCAGGGGGACGGGGTTTATGAAAATGGCGTTATGGTTTTTCTCCAGGGGCTTAAAGATTCCATCTGGACACATTTTGACCTTTTTATTGTCGATGCCCAGGCCCTTGCCGCCATTTTTATGATTATCTACTTCGCCATCAAGAGCTATGAAATGATGGTAGGGGATAAAAAAATGGAGATTATGCCCCTGTTAAGGCCTTTTGGCCTGGCCATGATTATTTTATGGTGGGGCACCTTTGTAAAGATGGTTGCATTTCCTACCGATTTGGTTGCAGCTCAAACTGACCAGATGTACGAGAGTGAGCAGGTAAATGTAGATAACCTGCGGCTTACCCGCGCAAACTTAATGCTGGCCGTAGCCAATTCCCTTTATACCTTCCAGGCGCAAACCGATGTGGCCGAAAAAGAAAGTGACACATGGTACGGACAGGCATGGGATGCCGTGACAAGTACCGTCAAACAAGGTATCAGCGCCGTGGTTTCACCCCTGATCGAGCTGAAAAACAGGCTGACGGTTGGGATGCAGTTGCTCTTTACGCAGATGCTGGAATTGCTCGGTATCTGGATATTACGGATTGCGGTTTATATTATTTTTATGCTGCAAATCATTTATTCCTCGATACTGGTCATTCTTGGGCCGTTTGCCGTTTCGGTGAGTATTCTCCCGGCATTCCGGGATAGCTTCAGTACCTGGATTGCCCGATTTGTTTCTGTAAACCTGTATTCAGGAATTGCTTACCTGATCATGTACCTCTGTGGCTTAATGCAGGAATACGCGATGACTTCCGAAATCAGCAAATATCAGGAACTGGTTGGACAGAATGGCACCACCGCCAACCTTGAACAAATGGCATGGTTTGCAGGCAACGGTATCCTTTCATTTGGAACGGTGATTATCGTTTTCCTGATTGGTGCCATTTGCATGTTTACCGTGCCCAGTATTTCAACGTGGATCATTTCTACCTCCGGTATCAGTTCCGCCACTTCTACATTCGGCAGAAGCGCGGGAACGGTAACAGCCGTTGCCAGAAGGGCTGCGGGTAGTTTTTTCTGATAAACCCTTTTTCTTTCCCCTGACTCCGGGCTGCATGGTGATCTGTGCGGCCCTTTTTTAACCCTCAATTTTATGATCATAAAAAACATTGAAGCCAAAATCAGGCTGGCCACTTTTATTGCGTTCGGCAGCCTTTTAACAGCGCTCGCCATCGTAGGGACAACCTGTTTCTTTTGCTACCGGCTGGTCTCCAATTCACAAAAAAGCATTTACCTGCTGGATAACAATATCCCCATACTGGCCCGGCAAACAGACCTCCAAATGAACAGGCCCGCAGAATACCGGGCTGACGTTGACCTTTTTCATTCGCTGTTTTTTTCATTAACGCCCGACGATAAGTTCATGGAATACCAAATGAAAAAGGCGATGTACCTGGTAGATGAATCCGGTATGCAGCAATACAATGACCTGAAGGAAAAAGGGTTTTTTAATTCTATCCTTTCATCAAGCTCTGTGCTGACGCTGCAAACCGATTCCATCGCCCTGGATATACCGAAAAGGTATTTCCGCTATTATGGCAAATTGAAGATCGACCGCCGAAGTTCGACGGTAATCCGCTCCCTGATAACAGAAGGCTATCTGCAGGATATACCGCGCAGTGACAACAACCCGCATGGCGTGTTGATCACCAACTGGAAAACACTAGAAAATAAGGACCTGCAAGATGTGGAGAAAAATTCATTCTAATCGTGATCCCAGGGACACGATTTATAGCGAACTCAAAAAGGAGTTCAGCCCCTATTTTGGAAAGGCAAACAGTGCCGGTAAAAATCTTTTGCAGCGTTATCCCAAATTCTTTTTTGGGTGCATGGTCACGCTGATGGCAGTTTCATTGGCACTGAGCTTTACTGTTTTCAGGCATCATGAGCCGGTCAAAGCGCAAATGCCAACCAAAACACAATCCAGTCCGATTCAGGATGGGTTTACGCAGATCATGGTGACCGCCGGGGAGATCAAACAAACACTAAAACTGAAACAACTGGTTGACAGCATTACCGCCAAAAAACAACTTACCCAGGCGGATAGTACATCGCTGGACAGCGCACTAAGCCAATTGCAGCGAATTCACAATCACCAAAATAAAAATAGGTGACCCACAAAGGGATCTCATTTCAAACAAAATCAAAAAACATGAAAATTAACTTTAAACAGCCCAAATATGTGCTGCCACTCATCGTTTTGCCTTTTTTGTGCCTGTTCTTTTTTGTCTGGCACAGCGGTTTCTCTAAACCAAAAAAGGAGGTTAAACAGGTCGTCGGCCTTAATGGAAGTGTAGGCAATGTTTCGGCCGATGTACGCAAAAAAGATCTTGCAGATAAGCTTGATGCTTACAGAAACACCTTTAAGCAATCCGATGGCCTTACCGCAGTAAACGCGATTCAAAAAGAGCCTACCAGTAATGCCTCCTTTCATGACAACTATTCCGACAAGGAAAAGAAAACGCTGGATTCAATTAACCAGGCCATGAAAGCGAAATTTAGCCAGCCCCAAACGGTTAGCAAAACCAGGGCCGTCAATCATGACCAGGAACTGGCCAACGCGATTTCCGGAATGGCAAACAGGCAAAAGCAACAGCCGCGTCCCGCAGAGCCGAAGGAGAAAGACCCGATGGAGATGTTTAAGGCACAGATGGCCTACATGGACAGCATCCAAAAACAAAACGACCCGGCTTACAAAGCCGAACGCCTGAAAAAACTGGCCGCCGAAAAAGCGGCGCAGGAAAAGGCATCCGAAGTAAACTATACAGTGGTAAAAGCTGCTACGGCCTCAGACGACTTTAATACGATAAAACCACCAACTGACGACAAATTCATTATGGCCACCATAGATGAAAATGAAACCGGTTATGCGGGATCAAGATTGCGGCTAAGGTTACTCGAGGACATCAAAGCCGGTGCCAACCTGATCCCCAAAGGAACATACATATATGCCCTCATAAGCGGGTTCTCGGAACAAAGGGTAAAGCTGTCCATTACGTCCATTTTGTCGAACGGGAAAATCTTACCGGTCAAACTGGAAATCTACGACCTGGACGGAATGCCCGGCCTGTATGTTCCATCATCCGCATTCCGGGATTTCACAAAAGACCTCGGCAGCAATACGGTGCAGGGCGTTTCCATCGATGGAAATTCAACCAGCTTCATTATGAGTTCCGTTGACAAAATGTTTCAGTCCACCTCATCTGCAATCGCAGAACTGGTACGGAAGAACAAAGCCAAGCTTAAATACAATTCCTATATCTACCTGATAGATAAGGACGCTTTAAAAAGCGCCCAAAAATCTTATTAAACCGGCAGTTAATGCCGATAACCATTCCATTTAATTCAAAAAATAATCCGATGAAAAAATTATTGTTTTATATCACTATGCTGATTTCAGTTACCGTTCATGCTCAGGACAGCCTGCCGACCGTGCAGCTACCAAAAAACCTGACCGTCCATTTCATTTCGCCCGAGCCGGTACAATACGTAGATATTTCCAGCAAGGCGCTTGCCGGGGACTTGCCGCTCAAAAACGTGGTAAGGATCAAACTGAAAGATTCCACCAAAAACTTTGAAGATGCCGTTATCACCATAGCCGGTGAGACATTCATAGCACAATACCATATTGTTCCCGGCGGCGCTGCTGCACCTACAGAAATAAACATTATGCCGGCCGATACCCGGCCACTGGATATTGCGGGTATCGGCTTTTCAAAAAATCAGTTAAAGGCAATGACCCTGAACCTAATGGCCGAAAAACCTGGCGGCAGCGTTGAAAAAGTCAGTGCATTTGGGATCAAAGGACAACTGAACCATGTTTATACCCTGGGAGATTATATCTTTTTGGATGTCAGTTATAAAAATAAGACGCGGCTTAAATATGATATAGATGAGTTCCGCTTTAAGGTGGAGGACAAAAAAATCACCAAAGCCTCTAACGTGCAATCGGTGGAACTCAAGCCGGAATATATCCTGGTGGAAACGCCGTCTTTTGAAAAGTATTACCGCAACGTCTTTGTCTTTAAAAAGCTCACATTCCCAGGAAACAAAGTCCTGCATGTTGAGCTGAGCGAACAGCAGATATCAGGGCGGATTATTACGCTCAATATCTCCTACAAGGATATCCTTAACGCCGATACCCTCCCTAACTAACCTACCATTTCTTTTTTATGACTGATTCCATAGCCTATGATTATGTAAAACTGGTGCTGGAGGAAGAGTTTTTGGCGACGTATCTGCGCTTTTCCAACCACGGCATTTTACACTATGAACTGACCAATATCCTCGAAGTATGCTCGCCTTTGATCAGGGGGCTTGACGAGGACGACCGCTTCCTGAAGTATGAAGTGATCGGCACCATCGCAGCTTATTTACAGGAGGTTTAATATGGCATTTAATCCTGTAAGGAAGATGGCAGACAATATCGCAGCCATCCGGATCGCGCTGGATTTTTCCGGCCAGCAGCTATCTGAAGCAGAATTGGAAACGTTAAGAAAATATGCCGGTTTCGGCGGCCTCAAAGCGGTATTATTTCCACCGGGAAACCAGGAGGAATGGGTTAATCTCAATGCTTCGCAGGCTGACCTGAAACTATATCCGCAGGTCATGGAATTGCATAGCCTTTTGCAGGAAAAATTAACCGTAAAGGATTATAAGACGGCCATAGATGCTGTAAAGAGCAGCTCACAAACCGCTTATTATACACCGGGATTTTTGGTGGAAGCCATCTATTCGGCGATGCAGTCAAGCAATATATTTCCCAAGCGGTTATATGAGCCGAGCGCCGGTGCAGGCATCTTTGTCGATGAAGCAATCAAAGCATTTGATAAAATTGAACAGGTAACCGCAGTTGAAAAGGATATCCTGACCGGGAAAATACTGAAAGCCATTTGCTCGGCACACCCGGTACCGGTTGATGTCCAGATCAAAAAGCTGGAGGAAACCAGCGCCACTGAAAAGGCGCAATCGGATATCGTTATCAGTAATATCCCTTTCGGGAAAATTGCGGTACACGACCCGGCCTATAACAAAAGCGGCATCTCCGCAAAGGTGCATACCTATTTTTTTGCTAAAGGGCTGGACAAGATAAAGGACGGCGGCATCCTGGCTTACATTGTCACCGATGCCTTTTTAAACAATCCGTCCAATGAAACCGCTCGAAAGTATTTATTTACCTCAGCCGACCTGTTAAGCGTAGCTGTGCTGCCGGCTAACCTGATGAAGGAAAACGCCAACGTGGAAGTGGGTATGCACCTGATCCTGGTGCAAAAAAACGATAGTAAGGAAATGCTGACTGAAGCTGAAAGCCAATTGATCGAAACCGTTGAAAAGGAAAACACTTTTGGCAAATACTACCTGAATGCCTGGCTGGCTGATAAAAGCGAACTCGTTTATGCCGATGAGATCATCGAAGGCACAAACGCCAGGGGGAAAGCTTCAAGGCTTGCCTGGCAAAACGGGAACATCGAAGAGATTGTTCCCATGCTAAAGGAACAGCTCATCGCGGGGTTTGCAAACTTAGACTTCGCCAAATGGGAAGCAATTTCCTTTGATAAAAAGGAAGGTCCGCTAAGGCAATTCACCTTCCTGCCGGTTCCGGTTATTGAAAAAAAGCAGGAAAAACCGGGCTTAAACTTCGGGCAATTGGGCTTGTTTGATGCGCCACCAGCCGGTGAGAATAAAGCTTTGGCCTATTTGGACGATCTTGACAAGCAATTCATTGATGCAGCATCGGCCCGGCTGATCAGTACCATTCGCACTACGGCCAAACCGCTGCATGACAGCATCGTCCTGCTAACGGCACAAGCGAAAGGCAATAACCGTTTCATCTATAAGCTTTATAGCAACCTCGGGGAAATTGCTTTTCCGGCCAAATGGTTAAACGGGGCGGGCCTTGGGCATGAGTTAGATGCGCTTTCTGCGAAACTGAAACATTACGGCCATGATTACCGCTATGAGGGCGATGCTACCCTGGAGCCTGCTTTTAAACTTTTACCCGACAGGCCCAAAGCTTTTACCAACCTAAAGCCGTTTTACCAAAAAGATACTCTTGTCATTTTTAATGGTAAGCTTGGACTAATAGGCGAACCGCAGAATTTTGAGGCGAAATTTGAACCCCTCGAGCAGCAGCCGGAGTTGCCGTTTTATGAGGACTACCTCGTTCTTAGGGATATTTACCTGGAGCTTTCTGAAAATGAAACTGAACACAAAATACAGTTCCCGGAATTACGCCAATCGCTGAATGTTTATTACGAAGGCTTTGTTGCCAAATATGGCGAACTCAATAAAAACAGCAACCGCAACCGGATTTTTAATGACGCCGCTTTAGGTTTTAAGATCCTTTCTTCCCTTGAAATAAAGGAACAGGATAAATTCGTGAGGTCGGATATATTTTACGGCCCGCTTTTTCAGCAAAAGGAATTGCTGAAAACGGATAATCCCTCGGAAGCGCTGGCCCGGTGCCTGAATGACCTGGGCAGGGTTGACCTTTCCATGATTACACAGGCCACCGGGTTGACCGAAGACGAAGCTATCCTTCAACTGGATAAACAAATACTGCTAAACCCGAAAACGCTGGCATGGGAAACCACGGACAATTATTTATCGGGAAACGTAGTTGAAAAGTTAAAGATCGCTGAAACAGCTGGGGAAGCAGAACCGGAAAACCTGCAATTTGCCCGAAGCCTGGCGGCTATCCGCCGTGTTCAACCAGAAAAAATCCCTTTCGAGTTACTGGATTTCAACCTCGGCGAGCGGTGGGTACCTGTTGAGTTTTACCAGCGTTTTGCCTCTGATCTTTTTAAGCTGGATACTAAAGTCAATTTCTTTGGTTCCATTGATACCTATAAGGTCAGCTATGCAAAAAAGGGAAATACGGTTACCAACGAAGAGTTTTCGGTAAGCCCGAAGGAAAGCCCGAAAGTCACCGGAAGGGGTTTGCTGGAATATGCACTGCTAAATACCAACCCTCATTTTACTTATGAGGTGGATATGGGTGACAAAACCGTTCGGGTGCCGGACACCGAAGCTATCCAAACCGCGCATCGCAAAATTGACAATATCCGCGCTCGCTACCTCCTTTGGTTATTAGAACTGCCTAATGAGGATAAACAGCACTTAGAAAAGCTGTACAATGATACCTACAACTGTTACCGGCTAAGGGAGTATGACGGCAGCCACCTGACGTTTCCGGGGCTGGATTTACCAGCGCTTAAAATTCCGGCGTTATTCAGCTCACAAAGGGATGCCGCCTGGCGGGTCATCCAAAACAACGGCGGCTTAATAGACCATGAGGTCGGACTCGGCAAAACTTTGACGATGATCATTGCCGCAATGGAAATGAAGCGGCTTGGAATTGTCCACAAACCAATGATCCTGGCGCTGAAAGCCAATATCCAGCAGATTACAGATACGTTCCGGCTGGCTTACCCAAAAGCGAAATTGCTCGCTCCGGGCGAAAATGATTTTGAACCTGCTAAACGCAAGCGGATTTTTCACGAGATAAAAAATAATAATTGGGACTGCATCATTTTAACGCACGACCAATTTGGGAAAATCCCGCAGGCCCCGGAAATACAGCGTCAAATACTGCAAATAGAGTTGGACAATACGGAACTTGATCTATTTGCGGTTCAAAATTCCGGTGATGAAATTACCCGCGAAATGCTGAAAGGTTTGGAAATCCGTAAGGAAAACCTGGAAGCGAAGTTGCAGGGTATCATCGAAGCAATTGATCAGCGAAAGGACACAGGCATCAATTTCAGGGAACTGAATATCGACCACCTGTTCATTGATGAATCGCATAAGTTCAAGAACCTCACCTTTACCACCCGGCATACACGCGTCGCAGGATTAGGAAATCTTTTGGGCAGTCAAAAAGCGCTCAACATGCTTTTTGCCATTCGCACTTTACAGGACCGCCAGGATAACGACCTATGTGCTACCTTTCTGTCCGGCACACCGATTTCCAACAGCCTGACGGAAATGTATTTGATCTTCAAATACCTCCGTCCCCGCGAACTCGAAAGGCAACAGATTTCAAACTTCGATGCCTGGGCAGCGGTTTACGCCCGGAAAACGGTCGATTTTGAGTTTACGGTAACCAATGAGATAAGGGCGAAGGAACGTTTTCGACACTTTATCAAAGTGCCTGAACTGGCGCTGTTTTATAACCAGATAACGGATTATAAAACGGCCAAACATATCAATTTGGATAAACCCGAAATTGATGAGGTACTGGTAAATATCAAGCCGACCACAGACCAGCAGGAATTTATCAAAAAGTTGATGGGTTTCGCCAAATCCGGTGATGCCACGCTTATTGGCAGACGGCCGCTGACCAGGCAGGAAGACAAAGGCCGGATGCTCATCGCCACCAACTATGCCAAAAAAATGGCGGTGGATATGCGCCTGGTCGACCCCCAAAAATATGGGGACGACCCCGGCAACAAGGTAAATATCTGTGCAAAGAACGTTGCGGAAATTTATCACGAAAGTGCACTTCACAAAGGTACGCAGATCATCTTCAGCGATATCGGAACGCCTAAGACCGATGAATTTAACGTTTACGATGCCCTGCGGGATAAATTAGTTAACGAGTTTGGAGTTCCGGCAAACCAGGTAACCTTTATCCACAACTGGTCAACGGATAAACAGCGCAAAGAGCTATTTAAAAAAATGAATGCCGGGGAGATCAGGATTCTGATTGGCAGCACAGAAAAAGCAGGTACGGGTTTAAATGTACAGGAACGGATCGTAGCCATGCACCATCTTGATATACCCTGGAAACCATCGGAGCTGGAACAGCGCGACGGAAGGGGTGCAAGGCAGGGTAACTGGCTGGCCAAAATGTTTTACGGCAACAAGGTCCGCAACTTTATTTATGCGGTAGAACAATCACTGGATAATTATAAGTTCAACCTGTTAAAGAACAAACAGATCTTCATTAGCCAGATGAAAAATAATGAACTGGCCGTCCGCACCCTCGATGAAGGCGCGATGGACGAGCAAAGCGGCATGAATTTTTCGGAATACATCGCCATTTTATCAGGTGACACTTCTCTACTGGAAAAAACTCGCGTCGAAAAAAAAGTAGCGGAACTGGAGGGTTATAAATCAGCCCATTTTAAGGAAGTTGCCCGAAGCCGATACCTGCTGGAAGACCTGGAAAAGAAAAGCCGTGATACCCGGTCAACCCTTGATATGGTTCATACGGATGAATCGGCTTACAAAAAGGTGCTAAAATATGACGGGGATGGCACCAAGCTGAACCCGTTAAAGCTGAAAGATATGCCGCAGGCAGATGCGGTAGCCATAGGGCAAAAACTAATTGACCTTTATACCAACTGGTCGCCGGAAGATTACAACAAGCCGGAACTCCATATAGGTGAGCTGTATGGTTTTGACCTTTATATCAGACGGAAATTGCAGACAATAGAAGGCGTTTTGTCGGGACGTATAGACTTTGTGACCTCGATGTACGCGGAAAGCCGTGCGACAGGGATAAAATACATGCAGAACGGCGGCGCGCCTACTATTGATAATCCGAAACTGGCCGCACGATACTTTCTAAGCTCCATTGACCGGGTAATCGGTATGGCCGAGCGCTATGAAAAAGAGCTGACCGACCTCAATAAGCAAATCCCTGAAATCCTTGAACTCACCAAACGGCAATTCGACCAGGAATTTGAGTTGGCTGCGCTGAAAAAAGAACTGGATAAACTGGAACTGGAAATCAGCCGCAAGATCGCTGAAAAGGATAAAGAACAGGCAGGAAAGCAAATTTTTGATGAACAGGAAGTTTCGGAAGAAACAGATGAAGAAAACCTTGAAATAGCAACCAGCCAGTTAAAACGTTAAAAAACAAACTCGATTTTATGAAAAAAGTATGCACCTACGCAAGGCCGCGCCCGGTTATTGAATTGGAAGGAACAGCCTTTTACATTGATGCCGACAACCGGAAATTGATACAGGTCGGCGATCCTGAAAATGAAATGGACTGTCTTGAAATGCGGTCCTGTGGCGACCACCTTGAATTGTGGTATGACCCCTTAATAAAGAATATATATAGAGGCGATCACGGTGAAACACCGCCCGAACATATTCAGGTATATTGGTTCGATTCCATCGATGCCCTTGACCCAGCCGGCGCATCCCGAAGGCTCGACGAATTGAACCCGGACTGGCGTTCCGAGCTACCCAACAATGTTAAGGGGATTGATATTGCCGGGAGACAGTTTTTTGTGGATAAAGAAGATGGCTGCTTTCGCGAGATCAACAACCTATGGAATTCAATAGGCTTTTACCATATCATGCGTAAAAACAAACGGTTTGGGCTTTATATCAATTTAGATAACCACAACGTTGCTTTCTCCTACGACCTTCCGCTCAAACACTCCCTGGACGAATTGCCCGGTCATATTGTATTTGCAAAACTTCCCAAGAGCGCAAAACTTAAAAAGGTTATCAAACGGTATATACGCCAAACCAAAAAGGAGCCTAAATACATTTAGCTAATGTCTTCCATTAGCTTGATCCGCCCGTAAGCCACTGGCGGGGATTTTACCAAATATTCTTTTATCGTGGAAGAACGGCGAAGCCCTCCTTCCAGCCATTAAAAAACAAATATTATGGAAGAAACGCGTGAGCAGCAAAAACTGCACGGCTTTTTGCAATGCGCCATCTATTTTTCAATAATTATAGAAGCGGCCATTTTTATCTACCCCAATGCCCCTTTCTGGGGCATTTTTATTTCACCGCTTCACAAGCTTAGTCACCTGCTGATTTACTCGAAACTGGTTTATAGCAAATTGGCGACGTTTGGCCTCATCTGCCTGGTCAGTATAGGTACGCTGGCAAAAAAGAAAACAGACCTCGACCCCAAAAACCATATCGTCTATCCGCTGGCGCTCGGTCTGTTTTTATTTTTCGGCAGTATAGCTTGCCAGGGACGGGCCTCACCGCTTGCATTTGATTATACGAGCTGGTATAACCTGCTTTATATGGTCTGCTCCTTTATCGGCGCGCTCATGGTGAGCGTTTCGATGGACAATATCTCCAAGTTCATCAGGTCGGGGCTGGGCAAGGACAAATGGAATACAGAAGCAGAGAGCTTTATGCAGCCGGTCAAACGATTGGATACGCCGTATTCAGTCAATATTCCGATGCTGTTCTACTATAAAGGCAAAGTAAGGAATGGCTGGATAAATATCTGTAATGTATTTCGCGGCACGATGGTTATCGGCACCCCCGGATCGGGTAAAAGCTTTTCTATCATCAACCCATTTATCCGGCAATTAATCGCCAAAGAGTTTGCGGTTTGCTTATACGATTTCAAATTTCCCGACCTCGGACAAATTGCTTATTACCATTACCTCCTTGCCAAGCAAAACGGTAAACTGAATGGATTTACCTTTCATGTCATCAACCTGAACGATATTGAAAAAAGCCGCCGCATCAATCCCTGGCGGGCAGACTATATCCGTTCATTGGCGGATGCCGCCGAGACAGCCGAAGCATTAGTGGAAGCTTTAAAAAAAGGAGACCGCTCCGGGGGAAGTGACCAGTTCTTTACGCAATCAGCGGTTAATTTCCTTGCCTCCTGCGTTTACTTTATGAGTAAATACAAGGATGGTAAGTATTCAAGTTTTCCACATGTGCTTGCCCTGCTGAACCGTTCCTACGAGGAAATTTTTAATGCCCTCACCTCCGAACCGGAACTTAGGTCTTTGCTGTCTCCTTTTATGACTGCCTATAACGCAAAGGCGTTTGATCAATTAGAAGGGCAAATAGGCACGCTGAAAATATTTATCAGCCGGCTGGCCACTAAAGAAACATTTTGGGTATTCTCTGGAAATGATTTCGATTTAAAAATATCAGCCAAAGAAAATCCGGGAATGCTCGTACTGGCCAATGACCCGAGTACACAGAATATCAATTCTGCCTGCTATTCCATCGTGCTTAACAGGCTCACTAAGCTGATCAATTCCAAAGGGAATCTGCCGTCTGCCCTTATCATCGACGAAATTCCTACAATTTTTACTCATAAGGCGGAAAATTTAATAGCAACCGCGAGGAGCAATAAAGTCGCCTTTGTAATGGGTTTACAGGAGTTGCCGCAATTGCAGCAACAATATGGTAAAGATACCGCAGCTACTATTACCGCCGTAGTCGGTAATGTATTGGCAGGTTCTGTCCGCAACAAAGACACATTGGAATGGTTGGAGCGCCTTTTCGGAAAATCTAAACAATTGGGTGAGGGTTTATCCATAGACCGCAATAAAACATCCACTTCCCTTAATGAAAAGCTGGAAGCGCTGATCCCGGCAGGTAAAATTGCGTCCCTTAATTCCGGTGAAATGGTCGGCGTTATTGCCGCAGATGCGCAGGAGAAATTTACCGGGGCTTTTGACACCTCTGCGATAAACTGCCGCATCAATTTAGATATGGCAGAAATCGCGCGCGAAGAAAAGGCTTATAAGACCTTGCCGGCCTTTTATGATTTCGGCGGGAAGCTGCATGAAAAGCTCACACAGAATTTCAACCATATCACCCATGAAATTCAGGAAATGGTGCTTGCATTTAAGCCGCCTACACCGCCCGTACCGATTAAAGCCTCGATGAAAAAATGATTACCGATAACAGTGAAGTACAGCTCCCCGATTATGTGCTGGTTAATCCCCGGCTTACAGATGATCCTGTTTTCAGGCAGGGACAGATCGGTGTCATCACGGCAGCCATCCTGAATACCGACGAGTTCATTGTAGGGTTCGATGATGCCCAGGTAGGGTTATATAGTGCCAATGCGCTCTTATTATTGAAGCCACCTGAAAGTATTTATGAATACATGCACGAACATGCGTTGCTGTTGTCCAATGACGATTTTAGGGAACTAAAAAATATAGCCCTTTTATTGGACTATGGTTCTAAACCGTATATGCGTACTTCGATGGAATTAGTTCAAAAAAATCAAAATATCCTTGATGCCGCTACAACCGGCTTAGACGAATACATAGGATTAAACCAAAGCAAAGGACTCAAACGCTGATTCCTGATCTGCGTGGCCGCTTGCAAACCTGCATTCCGGTCTTCACACCTTATTTTTTTACAATTGAATCGCTGAATATGAAAGAGCAAGACGCTATGGGTTTGGTCGTGATGGTCAGCCCGGTCCTCTGGACTTCTGATTATGCAGGTAGTATCGGTAAAATCGAATTTACAGATTTCACGGATGACAACATTTGGATAAGATTTGAAGATGAGGAAGTTGATTGTTTCAGTTCCAAAACCGTCTTTGTCCTGAAGAATGCTGACGAACTAAACGAATTAGCTGAAAACAAACAGGGATGGTTATGGCCGCCGTTACCTGAAAATCTTAAAATACTGGCTGCACTGCAGGCATTCGGATCGGACAAACAAATGAAAGCCGCTTTCAAGCTGTTGCAAGACGACCCCGAACTTCACCGGTTGGCCACTATCCGGCTGAATGAAGTCATTGACCTTGCCCCACCACGAAAAATAGGCAGGTAAAAATTTAAATATTAAATATTATGGAAAATGGAACTTTAACCGGATCGCTTGTTTTAGTGCATCCGGATTTTAAAAATGACCCTGTGCAAATGCAGGGACAAGTTGGGGTTATGACCTATCCGAGAGAATTGAATGAAATGTATGTCAGTTTTCCCGGTGGTAAAGAAGGAATATACTCCTGGGATACCTTGTTTAAGCTTAAAGATAAGAAGGAGATATTTGATGACCTGATGGCCAACGGCTCGTCAATGGAACAAAACGACTTTAAGGCCATGTACAAAATTATGCTGCTCCAGGACAGGGGAACTTCCAGGGGCACCTATGACGCCCTCGAAATTGCCCGTGATAATCCCGGAATTTGGGAAAGGGCACTGGATAACGTCAGGCACACCGAAAAGATCGGGCAGGAAAAAGTTTATGCCAGATGAAAACACTGATCAGCATCTGCCTGGTCTGCCTCCCCCTCAAACACCTTACTATAAATTCGGGCTATGGTTACCGCGTCCACCCGCTTACGGGCAAATACGCCATGCACTATGGAATAGACTTTAAAGCCAGGCATGATACCGTTTATGCCGTCCTTGACGGTTTTGTAAGTTCCATTGGCTTCGACGACGGCCTCGGCATCCATATCCGGCTAAGCCACGGCGATTTCGAATCAGTTTACGGCCATCTCAGCAAAATTCTGGTGGGGCCGCAGGATACCGTTTTCGCAGGCGAACCGATAGCGATTACCGGTGCAACGGGAAGGGTCACGGGCGAGCACCTCCATTTCTGTATCTGCTACAAGCACAAATACATCAATCCAATTAAATTTTTATATGAACTGTTAAACAAAAACGATTATGAACGACAAAAATTTCAAAGCGCTTCCGATCCAGTTGTCGAATAGACTGGTAGCGGAAATCAAAGAGGGAAACTCTCTTTTTCAAAAACCGGTAAAAGAAAACGGGATGCCCGCTTTCGTAACACCAATTAACCCGACAACAGGAAAGGGCTACAGCGCCATGAACGCGCTTATTTTAGGGATGCAGCGCCATGATGACCCGCGTTGGATGTCGGCTGATGCTGCACGCTATGCAGGCAACTGGGTAAAAAAGGATGAAAAGGGAACGCTCATCGAATTTCCGAAAACAAAGGATATCCAGGCCATTCGTACCGCCGAGGGTGGAAGAATTAAGGATGATGCAGGCGTCACCCAAACAAAGACGGTGACTTTTGAAAAGCCGCAGCAGGCCAAACCCTTCCTTTTTAATGGTGAGCAGCTAAAAGACATGCCACCATTGGAGGACTTTCTGAAAAAACAAAATGAGGCACAACCGCTGTCACCCATCGAACGTGCTGAAAAAATGATCGCTGATAGTAAGGCCACCATCATACACGGCGGCCAGGAAGCTTACTACGACAAGCTTAGGGACGTAATTTTCCTGCCGGAAAAGGAAACTTTTGAAAATGAAACCAAGTACTACCAGGCTGCCATCCACCAGTTGGCACACTGGTCAGGGCATGAAAGCCGCCTGAACCGCCCAATGGACGGAAAGCTTGGCTCACTGGATTATGCCCACGAAGAAATGCGTGCCGCGATTGCCGGTATCCTGATAGGCGGTGAATTAAAGATCGGCCACAACTTCGGGCAGCAGGCTGCCTACATGAACAACTTCGTTAAAATATTGAAGGACCAGCCATTTGAGATCGCCAAAGCTTCAAGGGATGCCCAGCGGATTTCTGGCCTGCTTTTAGGTGTCACCCAAAAACGCGAACAAAAACAAGGCAACGGTACCAATGCAGGTTTTCAAAAGGGCGACGAGATCGCCTACATGCATAATTCCTATAAGGTTATCGATATGTATAAAACTAAAAGCATCAAAGTTGAAGATGCCTCCGGCACCCGCAAGATCGTAAAGCCAACTGACGGCTTGTACTCATCCCTTTTGGAAGCTAAAAATAACCCACGGGAATTGGAAATAGCGATGGACGAAGGACAGGGCCAGTCGCTGGAAAATAAACAAAACCATAAAATAGGCAGATAATATGCATATCGTAAATTTTGATGAAAACGATCTCCCTGTCGAGGATATGGAGACCATAGGGCTGGCCGCTAACGGCCAGCTCCTTTTAAATGTGGATGACCTGAAAGCCCTGCTTTCAGGCCGCCGCACAGGGCTGCTCGAGTTGCATGACCTTGAAGCTGAAAATATCAAGATCAAATCCATCAGCGCCAAAATTTCGCTGCGGCACAACGAGCAGGGAAAAGTAGACCTGCTGATCCATCCAATATATCGCAGGGGAACCACCCCTGATTTCCTCGATGACAACGAAGCCAGGCAATTGCAAAAAGGCGAAGTTGAAAACTTCCTGAAAATCACTATTGACAATAAAGGAAATAAAAAGGAAATGCTGGTCGAGTATGATTCCGACACAAGGGAATATATCGTATCCGATACCGAAAAGGTACTTGCGCCGGATATGGTAAACAACGAATTCCTTACCGCCGCCCAAAAAGAAAATTACAGGAAAGGCAAACAGGTGCAGTTGGCTGATGGCACTAAATTCAATTATTCCGCAGTCGATCAGCACGGCATCCGTTCTGACAAGATCGCGCTTGTTGCATCCATATTGATCGATGGCGGCCTGACCTATATGGTTTACAAAGGACTGAACGCACTGTTTAACAAAAAGAGGGATGAAAAAGCTGCCGAAAAACTAAGTCCCGGTTATTACAATGCCATAAAAGATGTTGAAAATCAACGTGGTTTCGTGCCTAACCAGGAAAGCCGTTCCTATACCCGCAGTGGCGGCTCGCGCTAATGAACGAACTATTGACAAGGCTGGGTGTCCCTATGGATATCCAGGCCTTTTTCAATATTTCTGAGGAGTTGTCTTTTCAGTACGGCGATACCAATGAACATTACGGCGAAGGGTTCCATAAAATCCCAACAACGGTTAACCTATGGATGGCCGGTGAAGAAACTGCTTTGGAAGTAATTGTTACCTATTGTGCGATGGAGGCAATAGCTTTTATAACCATCAACCGCCAGCGCTACCCTAAACTGGAGGAACTGGCTTTTGTCGCTATTGGCAACAAATTACAGGAAGAACAGGCAAACTGGATCAGGCAGAAGTTCCAAAAACGAAAATTCACGCTAGTATTTGGTTGTGACCTGCTTGGGCATCTGACCGATATCAAATTAGGCGCGGGCCTGAAGAATATCCCGATACGGATTCAGCATAGTAATTTCAAGGTACTTATCTATCGCCGGGATAAACTACGGGTATTCGATGAAGACGTTATCAGCTTTCATGCTTTTCAGCTTGCCTTTGGTATTCGCGGTAAAATCCGGACGCGAAAACCCATTAAATCATTAACATTCTTAGACCAATTGAAAAATGACACATACCGATGATATTATATTAAAACCGGCATTTCTTTTTGCTTTTCTTAAAGCATTGCCGTTAACCTTATTGGGCCTTACACTGCTTTTACTGGCATGGTGGCTATCTCCCTATTTTATCATGTTTAGTTTTGTAGTTTGCCTTGCGGCCTGGTACAGAATCATTTATATCCGAACTATCGAATACCTGGTTACCGCCGAATACATCCGCATAAGCCGGGGTATATTTTTTAAGCGGGTAGACCAACTGGAAATGTATAGAATTAAAGATTATGTGATGATGCAGCCGCTTTCCCTTCAATTATTCCGCCTGATGGATTTGCTGCTTAAAAGCACAGACCCTGAAAACCCGATGATATGGCTGCGGGGGATACCTGAATCCGGAATAATTGATACCATCCGCGATAGGGTACAGGAAGCGAGGAAACATAACCAAATTTATGAAGTAAATTAAAAAATACTTGGATATTACTAACTAAATTAGTAATTTTATATTAACAATTTATACCATGAAAGCCATCGTACGAAACGTTTTATTGGCCTGTCTGATTTCCACTTTTGCTTTTTTCGGCGCAGTTGGTCGCAGGCAGCACGTAAAGAAGATCGGCAACACAATTATGGTTGTAAAGCCTACTGTTGCCCAAAATGCCGAATCACGGAAGGAAACGTTAACCTGTTTAAGTATTGCTTTGCTGGCATGGGTGCTTTGCTTCTGGCGCTGCGGGGTGATCAACCGCAGGCTGAATGCCGAGCGGGAATACCAGCAGCGGTTTAATGAATACATGCGCAACAGCGCGTTTCACCGGGAATTCTAAATATTTAATATTATTTTATAACTTGCGAATTCAAATGCGGGCAACCTGCCCGCTATTGTGATAAGGTTTAGGTTGAAGGTCCCTGCGGCGAGCGTTAGGGACTTTCTATTTTTACAGCCTTTCTTATCTCCCTTACCGGCATTTACCCCGCCGTGCAATATTAAAAAACAGACATGATGACAACTGAAAAAACATTGTTGATCATTGGTTCGGCTCCTTTCATCATCGATACAGCACAGCGGGAATTACGCCGGTTTAACCGGCCAGAATATAAAATTCCGTTTGATCACCTCAAAAATGAAGGCCCTTTCTATTCCGGTCGGTATACAGGCAAAGCCATCGGCGTATACGAACGGATCGACCTGGACAAAATCCGGGATGTGACAATAGACCTGATCATACCTTCCCTTATCATCGAGAGCAACGGTTTGATAACCGCAGTACTTAAAAACGATCTGAACCGCATGAGCCAGAAAGAAGGATGGGGATTTTTCCTGGGTGATGAAAGCCTGGCAATGCGGCTGTCCGGTAAATTACCCCATATCGACCTTGCTGGTACCGACTTTACCATAGACTGGCGTCTGAAGGAACTCCGTGAAACGGAATTGCCCTGGAAGCACATCAGTTTGCAGAGCTTGGAAATGTCCGATAACGGTGAAGAATACCTTTGTTTTTACAATACCGAAACCCACGAATTATTTGAACCTGACGAAAACCTCCTGGAGTTGCCGGAAAATGTGGTCGTGCTTGAAATTCCTTGTGAAGCAAAGCTCGATCCCGTTGCCGTCGCAAGGGAATATGGCATAGGAGAAACTGATTTGTTAAATGACCACCCTTTCAAATGAACCTGAAGGCAAAGGTAACCCCGCTATCAGAAACGGGGCTGCCGGAATACATTCAGAACAACACAAGGCTTGCCGCGGGAAATTCTCTGAACACTGAAAACCAATCGTATAAACGCGGCCGGTAGGAACGGCGTGTGATAAACCTCTTTCCGGATCAATTCCAACTACGGAGCCCCCGTTGCTTAGCGCAATAATAACTCATCTAATGATAATTACTATAATCCGACTGTTTATGAAAAATGCAAGTTTACTGAATAAAGACCTGGCGCTTTCAGAAGAGCAATTCGGTGAGGCTGTTACCAACGATTTCATTGGTACGGACTTTATCGACCGTCTCGAATGGGCCATGCTGATGATACAGCAGAATTTCAATCAGATGCGGCTGGCCGAATACCTGCCACTCGTAACACGTAACCATTTCGACAAAGCTTATCTGATGGCTGGCGGCGACGATGCGTTAAACAATCGTGTAAGATTCTTCAGGCCCTTTACCGATCTACAGGCTACGCCGGAAATTTTCCCTGATCTGAACATCAAAGTAATGACATTCGAGGAAACGATACAACTCAACAAGGTCAAGCAGCTTGATATCCGCACGAAACAATCTCTAAGGTCTAAACTTCAATATGCTTATGAAATTTCGTCCGCGTTTTACAATAAGAAAACCGAGGCATTTTATGGTTTTAAAAGCGGCTACGAGTTTAATAAGGGCTTTTTTGCAATAGGTACTAAGGTCGAAAACGCGGATAAATTGTCTTTTACAGAAATACCGAACCCGATCTCACTGCATCCTAATTATACGATGCCTCCCAATGCGGTTACCTTATTACCTAAAGAACAGATCGTTGAGGTAATGAGACTGATCGCTATGTCCTATCAAGTCGCCATGTCAATGTATTACGAATGGTCTATCTATATTAAAGAATATGACAACATAGGCCTGATCGTGCCAATAGAGCCTCAAATACTTTCGGAGCTGTATAAAACTTCACTCATGAAGTTTGAAAATAAAAAGCAGATGGTCCATTTCGTAAAGGAACACTATCGAAGGAAGGTTGCAACGCCCGATGAAGATTACACTGTTTTTGTCAATCGCTACTTGCGTGGTGAACACAGGTTCAATTACCGGGGATTTTATGCGGAGGTTATCCCTCCTAAATATGACCTGGTACGCGCCAGAACAAAAAAGAAATTTGTTGATGGCTCTAAATAGATCACATCTCCATAATCCGGGGTAAAGACCCGGCTCATAACAGCATCCCGCAGTAGCCGGGTATCGTATCCAATTTTTAATTTATAGTCCATGGCGATAGAAATAATCACTAAAGACGATCTCGAAGCCTTTCGACAAACACTGTTGAATGACATTAGGGCTTTGTTGGCCAACAATAAAACCGAAACTAAAGAATGGCTTAGATGTGCAGATGTCAGGAAAATGCTTAAAGTTTCCACAGGAACCGTTCAGAATTTACGAATCACCGGGAAGCTAAAATCCCAAAAAATAGGTGGAATACATTTTTATAACCTCACCGACATTCAAAACATGCTTAGTGGAAAATTGATTAAATGATGCCTCAGACTTACATTATTTCAGAACTCTATGGTAAGATGACTGAAGATCCCCGTGTAACAGTATGGCATATCAGTCTGTATGTTACCATGCTTATTTTATGGCAACAAGCCGGTTTCAAAAAGCAAGTGAAAATTTCACGAAAAAAATTAATGACAAAGGCTCACTTTGGCAGTATAACAACATACCATAAATGTATTAATCAACTTTGCGATTTTGGATACATTCTTTACCGGCCTACCTATGACTGTTATTCAGGTAGCGTTATTGAGATTATCCCTTAGTATTCAATGGGCTGCTTCGCTTAACTCTTCTCTTCAAAAATGCCGTTCCGGCAAACTTCCCAATCCCTTTACTAATTGTTTAAAAGGCAGCATAAGACGATATTGATCTTATGCTGCCTGTGGTTAACTACACTAACACCGACCCTTTTCTAACCAACCGTTTCTTAAGCCTGTTCATGTCTTCACTCACTTTAAAGTCAAGTGTCTTTGCATAATGCTGCGTTTGCTTTATTGTAGCATGACCCAGCATTTTCGACACCGTCTCTATCGGTACCCCGTTATTTAAGGTCACCGTAGTTGCAAATGTATGCCGGGCTATGTGATAAGTCAGCTCTACCTTAATGCCGCAGCAGTCGGCTATTTCTTTAAGATAAGAATTCATTTTTTGGTTGGTCAGCACTGGTAAAACCACGCCATTGACTATACATTTAGGGTGCTTATCATATTTTTTAATAATTCTCATTGCCTCCTTTAACAAGGGAATTCTTGATAATGCATTTGTCTTTTGCCGGTTAATAAAAATCCACTGCTCCCCGTCTACACCCTTTTGGATGTCTCCCCGTTTTAAATTTTTGACGTCAATGTAAGCAAGCCCGGTATAGCAACTAAAAAGGAAAATATCCCTGACATTACTTAATCTCACGTTTTCAAAATCCTTTTCGGTTATCCGTTGCAGTTCTGCGTCCGTCAATGCGGTTCTCTCCAGGGGCTTTCTCGTTAATTTGAAATTGGAAAATGGATCTCCCGGAAGCCATTTGCTCTTCACACAGATCAGCACTATTTTTTTAAAATTGACTAAATATTTCATTGTGGTGTTGTGATCGCAATTCCGAACGGTTTTTAACCAGAAAGCATACTGGGAAATAAACTCATGGTCAAGATCCTTAATATCTCTATCGTCAGTCCCATGCTTCCACTTTATAAAATCCCTCGTGTGGTTATAAGAAATATTGTAGCGCTGCATGGTGCTTGCGGCGAAGTCAACTCCTTGTAATGCTTTCATCTGGGCATTATGCACACTGAATACCTCCAGGATTTTTTTACGTTTTTCAACATTACCGGTAAGAATATCCTTTATCGCCTGTGCGGAAACTTCACGATCAGCTTCGATAAGTGATCTTTTAGCCTGGAAAATTTGCAGCTCTAATGCGTCCAGGAAATAATTTAATTCTCTGGCATCTTCCTTCGTCCCCATTGCCCTTGCACCAGCAGAGTTCCACTTGGTAGGGTCACATTTTCGCTTGGAAGATAGCTCAACTGATTTACCATCTACCGTAATCTTAAGGTAGATGTAAAGGGGGCCTTTTTTCTGATTTTTGGACTGTTTCAAATAAAAAAGCAGTCCGAAGCTTTTTTCTAACATAAACTAACATTTAAAGGTTAAACAAATGTCGGTTTAGATCATCATCCAAACAAGATGTCCACGCGCTGTACATGCTCATTATCAATTCTTTATGCAGTTTTCATTGCGTCTTTTTTCGAGTTTGAAATGACGCAATGAATGACGCAATAGAATTATGTGTTTTAATGCGAGTTTTGGTAAGGTAGTAAAACAAAAAAGGCCCTTAATCTACGATTAAAGGCCATTTTGATGTTTTTGATAACATAATCAGCGGAATGGACGGGACTCGAACCCGCGACCCCATGCGTGACAGGCATGTATTCTAACCAGCTGAACTACCACTCCGTTTGGGACTGCAAATATAGGGTTCAATTTTCAATCCACAAATAAAATGTGAAATTGTTAGGCTATGCTGCCTTCCTGCAGTTTTTCGGCGTTCTCCGCAAATTGCAGGGCCTCCATTATTTCCAGCAAACTGCCGTTCATTACCTCGGGTAAGTTGTAGATAGTGAGGCCGATACGGTGTTCGGTAACCCTTCCTTGCGGATAATTATAGGTGCGTATCTTGGCCGACCGGTCGCCGGTAGATACCATCGTTTTTCTTTTCTTCGATATCTCTTCCAGGTGTTTTTGCAGCTCCATTTCGTAAATACGCGAGCGCAAAACCGCCAAAGCCTTGTCGTAATTCTTCAATTGCGACTTCTGGTCCTGGCATTGGGCCACAATACCGGTCGGGATGTGCGTTAACCTTACAGCCGAATACGTAGTGTTTACCGATTGCCCGCCCGGCCCCGATGAGCAGAACAGGTCCTTACGGATATCGTTCACATGGATGTCCACATCAAACTCGTCAACCTCGGGCAATACCACCACCGATGCCGCCGAGGTATGTACCCGGCCCTGTGTTTCGGTATCGGGTACACGCTGTACGCGGTGCACACCCGATTCATATTTCAACGTACCGTAAGCGTCTTCTGCCAGTACGTTGAAGATGATTTCCTTGAAGCCACCGGCAGTACCTTCGGTACAATCCACCAGTTCGGTTTTCCAGCCCTGCTTTTCGCAAAAGCGGATGTACATGCGGTACAAATCGCCGGCAAACAGCGCAGCCTCATCACCACCTGTACCACCACGTATTTCCACAATGGCATTGCGGCTGTCTTCAGGGTCTTTCGGTATCAGCATCAGGCGTATCTTTTCCTCCATCTCGGTTTGCCGGGGCAACAGTTCTTCCAGTTCGGCCTTGGCCATCTCGCGGAAGTCCTCGTCCTTTTCGGTAGCCAAAATGTCGCGGTTGGCGTCAATGTTGCTCATTACCTTGGCGTATACATTGTACTCCTCCACAATTTTGGTCAGGTCCTTATATTCTTTATTCATTTGGGCAAAACGCTTCATGTCCTTCATAATATCCGGACTGCTCAGCTCGCGCTCCACATCTTGCCAGCGTTCTTTTATCGCTTCTAACTTATCTAACATTCTTTTATCAATTTCACAAATACCCTCCCGCCATCCGGCAACTAAATATGGGTATTTATGGGTGTTTTAAATTTTATTTTTAGCCCCTATTATCAAATATATCGCTATTCACCAATTTACTCTTTTCAAAGTCTCCCCAACCGGGGGAGATTTAGAGGGGGCTATATGGGTAAATATGGGTGTTTTAAATTTTATTTTTTTATCATATCCGTCAAACAATGACTTAATGACCCAATGACTAATGACAATAGAAATGGGTAATTATGGGTATTCAATAACTAAACACATAATAACCAACACCTCAATAACATCTCCATCAATTATCATACAAAAGTACGGAATTTAGACAAATAATTGATAATCCCTACTGTTGGCCAAGGAGGTATACGAAATATGACGGGATGGCACAAGTTATTTGCACTCGAACAACCTGTACAGATAATTTTACTCAATCGAAGACAGCTACTGAACTTTCAATAGATTAAGTGGTGAGCCATAAAGGAAATACGGCTTTGTATCCTCAACAACAGGTATATTGTTAAATGTAAATGCCGGGGAAGATAGTTGCGGGTATGCATCCTGATATTGCCAGTAATTTACATATATAGTACCTAAACTTACACCGTTTAAGCTTAAGCTATATGAATAGATAGGGTTGGGAGATCGGCTGCTCAAACCACTCATGATGGCATTGTCCGAAATAAACAAACCATTATAATTTGACGCAGTACTCGTATCTGTTATAGAAACCTGTAGGCGCGATATGCTTGGCCTAAATACTTTAGTTACATTGTTGTCAATATAGGTAATAGTAACACTATCCCGTTTCGACTTAACCATACTACTGCCATCCTTACCAATAATTTCGAAATCGATTGGTGCAGGGTCGGTAATTTCATTGACGCCTTGCTTTTTGCACGAACTAAAAATGATTAACATTCCTATAACTTGTACCATAAGTTTTTTCATAAAATTTTGCTTAAGGGTGAATATTATTAGTCATTTCATAATTATATTGATAAAACTCAAGTTCAGGGCCATTCCAAACACTCCAGTCAGTGTAGCCATACCATCCATTGCTGTTATTTGCAACCCAATAATCGTTCCAACCCCAATTCATGTGCATAATTAGCGACTCCCCTCCCATTGCCGGTTGATCGACCGTAGCACAAGTAGTCCAATCCACTTGTTCAAATCCGTCGCAAACCCAGGCATGCCCGTCATTATACCAATCCCACCAAAGAAATGTATGGTTGTCTGTTGAAGCATATAAAATAACTGGCTCATGAGACTCTAAATTATTTATTGTAGCCTGATAATCATAATCAGCTTCGTTTGAGGATGAATAGTGGAATATGTTAACAAATGATTGTGCAGCGGAAACCCCATCCGGGTGTGAGCCACTATCGTCATACACCATATCAAGCGACACACCAATATCGTTAATTAATCTGGCCAACTCTGTGGTACCATTATTTGTATAATCTAATGGCATAATGCTCCAGTTGTAGCTCGATGGGTATTGCCAATAATACATCACCTGGGCCATGGCAGTTGCCACACAGCCCGTAGGTGTATGATAATTAGAATAAGACCCTGCGGGACAAAGTGCATTATACGGATAACCCTGCCCCCATTGAGTTTGTAGCAAAGGGCCAACCAATGTAATATAAGTTTCATCCTGACAGGGTGGCGGTGTTGGTAAGAGTTGTAAAATACGCGGACTGCCCGGGTTACCATTATCATAAGTTAATTGAAACTCGCTCCAATGCTTGGTAACCTGAACGGGGGCTTTTAAGGTGCTGTTTTTCCTCAATAGTTGCATATTCTTGTGGTTCAAACTGAGCCAACTGATCAAGCCTGAAGGCAGTTTACCTGATTTTATAAAATATCCTCTATCTGAATAGGCCATAATAGGTTCCACCCTCTTGTCAGCGGGTACAATAACAAATCCTCCGCCAACATAGTTAAAGATATAGTAAGATGGATTAATTGCATCAGGAACTGCTAAGGTATCCAATATCTCTTTTTTGCTGAAGCAACTGTTAATAAATTAGCTGCGTTTTTACTTGATATTTTACTCACTAATGAGCTGTTGCCTGCTTGGGTAGCTACATTTATTGCAACTGAAAGGCTTACAAAGTTGGAATCCGTCGGTGGGTTACCAATGGTTAGTTCATTTTGTGCATTTGGGCTCTTTTTGCAAGAGTAGATTATTACCAAAATGAATAGAAAAACAACAAAATTTATAGCTTTTAGATATTTAAGCATGGCATTAGGGTTAGGGCTCCGTTTTTTTATTCCACCAAGTTAATAAATAATAATTTATTATTTCGAATAAATAAAAATATTTTTTTATCATAAGTGTTTAAAAAATTTAAAATGAATAAATGACAACAATAAATCCACAACTGTGCAACAAGCAACTAATAAACGTATTTTGCATGCCAATTAGGCATATCATTTTATTGCCTGTTTATTTATAGGTAAATGCAGCAGCCCGGCTTAAAATTCAACAAAACGCGTATAGCCCCAACACCCAGCGGCTATTTGCACCTGGGCAATGTGCTTTCGTTTGTGCTTACCGCCGGGCTTGCCCGGCAAAGCGGGGCCAAAATATTACTCCGCATTGACGACCTTGACCGCGACCGCGTTAAGCCCGAATACATTCAGGATATTTTTGATACCCTCAACTTTTTGGAAATTCCCTGGGATGAAGGCCCGCGTAATGCCGAAGAGTACCGAAAAGAATGGTCACAAATGCACCGGCTTGAGCTTTATCAGGACGCATTAAAAAAACTCGAACAAGGCGGCCACCTGTTCGCCTGTACCTGTTCGAGGGCGCAATTGCAGCAATATGGCAATGTTTATCCGGGTACCTGCCTGCACAAAAACCTGCCATTAAATACACCCGATAGCAATTTGCGGTTAATTACCGATGGCAGCGAAATTGTTGTGAATACCTTATCGGGAAAACAAATTGCAATGTTGCCTGCCGAAATGAACTATTTTGTCGTTAGGAAAAAAGATGGGTTACCCGCATACCAACTGGCTTCGGTTGTGGACGATATTTATTTTGGTGTGGATCTGGTGGTCCGGGGCCTCGACTTGTGGCCCTCTACCCTGGCCCAACTACAACTGGCCGCTAAATTGGGTAATAACGCTTTCGCGGATAGCACCTTTTTTCATCATCCTTTATTAATGGCACCTGATGGCCAAAAACTATCCAAATCAGCGGGCGATACCTCTATAAAATACTTACGCGAACAGGGCAAAAGCCCGGCAGATATTTATACCATCATAGCCAATCTCTTCGGCAAAACGCAGCGGGTTAACAACTGGTCTCAATTTTCAGAACTATTACCGACATCAGACGTCTGACCTCAGTCCTCCGTCTTCTTCTCGAAATATTTCAAATAAAGCTCCTCCCCATCAAAAACGGCGTAGCTAAAATGGTTCAGCCAATCGCCCAGGTTAATGTAGCGGCTTTTTTCGTTCAGTTTAATATCCAAAGGCAAATGGCGGTGCCCAAAAATCAGGTAGTCAAAATATTGTGTTTGCAGCACCTCGCGCGAGTAGGTTACCAGCCACTCTTGTTCCAATATCTTCCGTACTTCGTTTTTGGCCTGCATCACTTTGCTGTTGTGCGACCAGCGGTTGGCTACGCCCACGCCCAGGTTAGGGTGTATACGCTCAAACAGCCATTGGCAAACACGGCTGCGGAAGAATTTTTTGAGCATTTTATATTTGGCATCACCCGGGCCCAGGCCATCGCCATGGTGCAGGTAAAACTTTTTGCCGTTGCGCTCAATTTCCAGTTCGTTGGTAATAATGGTGGCGCCAAACTCCTGCTGAAAGTAATCGAACATCCACATATCGTGGTTGCCTTTAAATAGATATATTTTGATTCCCGCGTCGCTTAATTGTGCCAGCTTGCCAAACAGGCGAATATAGCCTTTGGGCACCACCGTAGTATACTCAAACCAAAAATCAAAAATATCGCCCATCAGGAAAATCTCCGATGCGTCCTGTCCAATCATGTCCAGCCAGCGCACCAGTTTATCCTCGCGCTCGCGGCTCAAGGCGTAATTGGGTACACCCAGGTGAAAATCAGAGGCGAAATAAAGTTTATGGCGGTCGCTCATGGTTTTCAAAAGTAATTATTTTGGCGGATTACACCGATTGTTTTGTGATTTCACTGATTACGGATCGTAGATATTTTTTATAATCATCAAAATAATACTTTACTTTGCTAAAGCACGGCAGATGAACCAATTAAATTAAAGATAATTATCATGATTATTCGAAAAGCTTATCTTCTTGTTTTTTCATTGCTGGCTTTGGTCGGATGCAAAAAGGAATTGTCAAGCGCGCCTACGCAGTCTACTCCGGTTACCACTTCAACCGGATTGCCGGGTACTTGGGAGTTAGCCTCCGCTACAAATGGAAATACTGGCCGTTTGACCACCTATCCCGCTGGTAACGGGCAACTTTTTGTTTTTACAACCAATACATACCAAACATTTACCAGCGGCAGCCTGGTAAAAAGCGGCACTTATACACTTGCCCAGCAGTTCTCCATCGTTCAGAAGCAAATGGTCAATACCATCATTTTTGATAGGGATACCAGCCTAATCAATATCATTTACTTAAATGGCAATCAGCTTTCACTCAGCATCGATGGTTACGATACCCCCTCAGTTAGCTACACCAGGATAAAATAGAGTTATTCCTTACATCTTCCGTCTTACATTTTCCATCTTCCATAACAATAGGTAACATTCTTAAAACCTTGTTCCAAATTTCCCGTCTAATCCTTAGGTTTGAAAATATTTAATGTCCCGATGAAAAGAATTGCCCTGATTATATTGTTGCTGTCTGCTACCCTTGCCTTTGCGCAAACCAGGCAAACCGTTACCAAAGCTTCGGTAAGCTACCAGATAAAAAACATGGGCTTCACTACTACCGGCGAGTTCGGCGGCTTTATTGGCGATATCAAATTCGACAAGGCTCATTTGGCTACCAGCAGTATCGAGGCATCGGTTGAGGCCAAAACCGTCAACTCCGAAGATGATATGCGCGATGAACACCTCCGCAAATCGGATTATTTTGATGTCGACCATTACCCCAAAATTGTGATGAAGTCGGTTTCCTTTCAGCAAAAAGGCGGTAACAACTTTATCGGCCAATTTGATGTTACCATAAAAGGCAAAACCAAAACAGTGGCCTTCCCTTTCACTTTTGTACAAAACGGCAATATCGCTGTATTTAAAGGCAGCTTTAAAATCAACCGCCTCGATTTTGGCATTGGCGATACCAGCATGATTTTAGCCAACGAAGCGGTTATCCTGGTAGAGGTAGAAACCACAGTTCCGGCAAGCTAAACTATTTTCTTCTCCGCGGCTCAGCGCTTTTGAGCAAAAAACCATTAAACTTTACGACAATACTTTCAATTAAAATAAATAAATTGATAAATACTATCAATTTTTTATACTTGTACTGTAATGACCATTGAAGAGCTATACAGCATCTATATAAAACATCCTGTCATCAGTACCGATACCCGCAAGATAAGCCCGGGCAGCATATTTTTTGCCCTTCGCGGGGATAAGTTCGATGCCAATACCTTCGCCGGGCAAGCTATTGAGGCCGGTGCCGCCTACGCGGTTATCGATAATGCCGCGTACCAAACATCCGACAAGCAAATATTGGTGAACGACGTTTTGACCACCCTGCAAAACCTGGGCAAATACCACCGTTCGCAACTAAATATCCCCGTTATAGGCTTAACCGGCTCGAACGGAAAAACCACCACCAAAGAACTTATCAACTCCGTACTATCCCAACATTTTAAAACTTACGCCACACAAGGCAATCTCAATAACCATATCGGTGTGCCCCTTACTATACTGGCTATTGATAGCAAGGTTGAAATTGCCGTGATAGAAATGGGGGCCAATCACCAACAAGAGATAGCCTTATTGAGCAATATATGCCAGCCAACGCATGGCCTCATCACAAACATCGGCAAGGCGCATCTGGAGGGCTTTGGCGGTACCGAGGGCGTTAAAAAAGGCAAGGGCGAACTGTACGACTACCTGCTACTGCATCACTGCACGGCCTTTATAAATGCCGACAGCGCCGTGCTGTTGGCTATGGCAAACGAGCGGGGTTTGACCGATACGGTGTATTATGGCACAAACGAAAACAACAGCGTTTCCGGGCAACTCATCGAAAACGCGCCCTTCCTCAAACTACAATGGAAGTTAAAAGGCGGTGCGTACCAAACAGCACAAACTCAACTCACTGGTGCGTATAACCTTGATAATATTTTAGCGGCCATTTGCATCGGGCATTATTTTAAGCTTTCGGATGATGAAATAAACCGCGGAATCGAAACTTATACGCCATCAAACAACCGCTCCCAAATTGTAAAAACCCAAACCAATACACTAATCTGCGATTATTATAATGCCAACCCGAGTAGCATGTTGGTGGCTATCGATAATATCGGAAAATTGGATGCCACACATAAAGTTCTTATTTTAGGGGACATGTTTGAATTGGGGGATGATTCGCCAGCCGAGCACGCCGCCGTAATTGATAAAGCCATGCATACCCCCGTTAACGAACGCATTTTTATTGGGAGCCAGTTTTATGCCCAAAAGGGGGGCACAAAGGCTGTATTTTATCAAAACGCCGAAGATGCTATCGCTGCATTAAAAGCGGCCCCTATAAACAACGCGGTAATTTTAATTAAAGGGTCGAGAGGTATGGCTTTGGAACGTTTAACCGGACTGTTTTGATATGATGAGGCGAAGGCGCGCAATACCACCCCGCAAACTGATGCTCATCATCTTCACAGTGTTGCTGCCCATCAATTTTTTGGTGTTGATACTAATAGGCTGGTACGATGAAGGCGCCATGCCTTATGGGCCTTCGGTCACCGTTAGCAAAGCTGCAGCCAATGTTTTACTGTTCCCTTTGCATGGCATCGAGGGCTTTTTTCATAAAGAAATATTTACGGGCGCGCTTTTTTTTATTGGCGATATCATATGCCTGATGGGTTGGTCGGTGCTGTTTTTTTATTGCTACAAGCTGTTCAAAAAAATCCGGCGCAAAGCAAGCGTAAAAAAACACAGCTGACTGGTTTCTGCCACATCCTATCGCGCCATCCCTCGTTTTTATATTGTCATCATAATGCTACAATGCATTGTTAGTTAATATTTTATTAAAATGCTACTTTGCGCAAAAAACCGGCGTGAAAAATTTAGTGTTTATGCTGTTCCTTTCGGCCTGGGTCGGCGTATCGCAGGCGCAATCGCTTAGCTTTGAAGTTAGGGCAGGCGTTGATGGCGTGAACATGAGCAGCAATAACAACGGGTTGTACCAGGCAAAAAACCTGAGCTGGCAAACACAGTTGGTCCATAATTTAACCGGATACCATGCAGGCGCTTTCGCCGATATCAAATGGGGTTGGTTTACCTTACAACCGGGTGTTAACGTTACTGTAAAAGGCGGAAAAAACGAAATATACTACGTCAATATTAGCTCAGCCAACCCATACTCGTACCACGGCACCGAAGAGTTAACGGTTGATTACTTAGAGGTACCGCTCAATTTTTTGGTGAACATACCCATACATGGCGAAGGGAAAATATTTTTTGGCGGCGGCCCTTATGTCGACTTTGGCCTCGCGGCTACAGATAACAACACGCTCGACCAAACCAACCTTACCTACAGCACCGAAACGCACAACAACCTGTCGCCCCAATTTGGCACCGAACTCAAAAACCCAAGCTACGGCTTTAATACCCTGGGCGGCATTACCTTTAATTATGGCTTCCAACTCAGCGTAGGCTACGGCGTGGCCCTTACCAACCTAAGCACCAACAACAGTACAGATGCCAAATTGCGGTCATTCAGTATTTCGATGGGGTATTGCTTTTGAATCGATCTTTCATAAAAAACCCCTTCGCCATAACAGCGAAAGGGCTCCATTAATTAATACATCAAACTAAAAAAAAGCAGAAAAAACTTATTTTACGAACAGCCCATGCTGTTACCGCAATTCAAACATTTATAGCAAGTACCCGAACGTAAAGTGGTATGTCCGCAAACATTGCAGCTTGGCGCGTCGCTTTGGGCACCCATGCTCAAATCCACACTGTATTGTTTCTGACTGCCGCTGCCGCTATCAACTGCTACTTTCTTAACCGGTTCGTACACATTACTCATATCGGGGTTCAGGTCTTCGTCGCCCATTTGCGGGTTGCCTGCAAAACCGTTTTGCTCGGTGATCACATGCACCAAATCGGTGCGGTTTTGGTACTCATAGCCCAGCATCCTGAAGATAAAATCAATGATGGACGTAGCGCTTTTGATATTCGGATGCCCGCCCACCATACCGGCCGGCTCAAAGCGGGTGAAGGTGAATTTCTCTACATATTCTTCCAACGGCACGCCGTATTGCAAGCCTATCGAAACAGCAATTGCAAAACAGTTCATCAACGAACGGAACGTTGCGCCTTCTTTATGTATATCCACAAATATTTCGCCTAAGGTACCATCTTCATACTCACCGGTGCGCACAAACACGGTTTGCCCGTCAATACTGGCTTTTTGCGTAAAGCCTCGGCGTTTGTAAGGCAGGCGTTTCTTCTGTACCACGCGGCTCAACTGACGCATAAAATCGGTATCCTTGCTTTGCTCCATAATGGCTATGGCCGCTTCCAATACCTGGTCGGGGGTAAGGTCGCTTAGCTTTAAGCTAGCGGCTTCGCCCAAAACTTCTTCAACGGTTTCCAGCTTTTCGTCGGAAAGTTCTTCTTTCGTATCCGATTTTGTAGACAGCGGTTGCGATAATTTACAACCATCCCTGTAAAGTGCATTGGCCTTTAAGCCCAATTGCCATGATAGCTGGTAACAATCCTTTATTTCTTCAACCAGGGCCTCATTAGGCAGGTTAATAGTTTTCGATATCGCTCCCGAAAGGAATGGCTGCGACGATGCCATCATTTTGATGTGGCCGTGTGCGTGTATATAACGTTCGCCTTTGGCGCCGCATTTGTTGGCGCAATCAAATATCGGGTAGTGTTCCTTTTTCAGGAAAGGCGCGCCTTCAACAGTCATGGTGCCGCAGATGTACTCATTGGCATCGGCAATTTGCTGGCGGTTGTATCCTAAGGCGCGCAATAAGTTAAAATCGCCGGAGTTATATTGCTCGGTAGTAAAGCCCATGCGTTTCAGGCAATCTTCGCCTACGGTCCATATATTGAACGCGAAACCTATCTCGAAAGCCGAAACAACGGCTTTGTCCAATTTTTCCAACTCGTCATCGGTAAAGCCTTTGGCCTTCAACGAATCAAGATTGATATGTGGTGCGCCTTTTAAAGTAGCCGCACCTTTGGCATAATTGATGATGGCGGTAACCTCGTGCTCTTTGTAACCCAAATTGCTTAAAGCGGCAGGCACCGCCTGGTTAATAATTTTAAAATAACCACCACCCGACAATTTCTTGAATTTCACCAGCGCGAAATCAGGCTCAATGCCGGTCGTATCGCAGTCCATTACCAAACCTATGGTGCCTGTTGGGGCAATAACAGTGGTTTGCGCGTTGCGGTAACCATATTGCTCGCCCATTTCAACGGCCTTGTCCCAGGCGTTGCATGCGGCAGAGAGTAGATAATCAGGACAATACTTAGGGTCGATGCCCGGAGGCGCTATTTCCAAACCTTCGTAATTCTCCACCGAGTTATAAGCCGCGTAGCGGTGGTTGCGCATTACACGCAGCATATTGTCTTTATTATCATCATACCTGCGGAAAGTACCCAACTCGCGGGCCATTTCGGCCGATGTAGCGTAGGCCGTACCGGTCATGATGGCGGTAATGGCGCCGCCAATGGCACGGGCTTTATCGCTATCGTATGGGATGCCGTTTACCATCAATGCCGAACCTAAGTTGGCAAAGCCTAAACCTAAAGTGCGGTAATCGTATGATAATTGTGCCACTTCTTTCGAAGGGAACTGTGCCATCAATACCGAAATTTCCAATACTATGGTCCATACGCGGCAGCTGTGCTCAAAACCTTTTACATCAAATACGCGGGTTTTTTCGTCGAAAAAGTGCGCTAAGTTGATAGACGCCAAATTGCAGGCGGTATTGTCCAAAAACATATACTCCGAACATGGGTTCGAGGCGTTGATACGGCCACCGGCAGGGCAGGTATGCCATTCGTTAATGGTGGTATCATATTGTACACCCGGGTCAGCGCAGGCCCAGGCAGCAAAAGCGATATCGTCCCAAAGTTTTTGTGCCGATACCGATTTGATGGCCTTTCCGCTCATGCGGCTGGTCAAATCCCAGGTGGTGCCTTGCTCTAAGGCTTTAAAAAAGGTATTGGGTATGCGCACCGAGTTGTTGGAGTTTTGGCCCGATACAGTAGCATAAGCTTCGCCTTCGTAATCCGATGGGTAACCGGCTGCTATCAGCGCGGCTACTTTTTTCTCTTCTTCAACTTTCCAGTTTACAAATTTCTCTATTTCGGGGTGGTCAAGGTCCAAACAAACCATTTTAGCGGCGCGGCGTGTTGTTCCGCCCGATTTGATGGCACCGGCTGCCCTGTCGCCAATCTTCAGGAACGACATCAAACCCGATGAATAGCCGCCGCCCGACAATTTTTCGCTTTCACCGCGGATTTTGGAGAAATTGGTACCCACACCCGATCCGTATTTAAAGATACGTGCTTCGCGTACCCAAAGGTCCATCACACCGCCTTCATTTACCAGGTCGTCTTCCACCGAAAGGATAAAGCAGGCATGTGGCTGCGGGCGCTCGTAAGCCGAGGTTGATTTTTCAAGCTCTTCGGTTACAGGGTTCACAAAATAATGCCCCTGCGGCTTGCCGGTAATACCATACGAAGTATGCAAGCCTGTATTGAACCATTGCGGCGAGTTTGGCGCGGCCAACTGACCAACAATGGTATAAACTATTTCATCATAAAATATATCGGCATCTTTTGCTGTCGCGAAGTAGCCATAGCGTTGGCCCCAGTCTTTCCAGCAGTTGGCCATGCGGTGGGCAACCTGTTTAATGCTTTTTTCGGAGCCGGTGATACCATCGGCCAAAGGCACACCCGCTTTGCGGAAATACTTTTGCGCCAAAATATCGGTAGCCACCTGCGACCAGCTTGAGGGCACTTCAACATCGTTCATCTCAAACACGGCATCGCCCGAAGGGTTACGGATAACCGACGAACGTTTATCGTATTTAAACAGGTCATATACATCAACACCTTCTTTACTGAAGTACCTGTCTAGCTTCAAACCTTTTCCGGTTTGTCCTGCCATTTTTTTTGCGTCGTTTTTGCCCATATCTGTATTTTTTTGAAGTAGATGAACGCACCCCAAATATTAGAGGTGTTTTAATCCAAATTTATCTTTCTCATTAACGCAATACTATTCAGAGTTTTCCACACCCTGTTGACTACCCGTATACTT
The DNA here is from genome assembly GCF_903893715.1 of uncultured Mucilaginibacter sp. Lineage (GTDB taxonomy): Bacteria > Bacteroidota > Bacteroidia > Sphingobacteriales > Sphingobacteriaceae > Mucilaginibacter. The sequence continues at coordinate 20,939 of NZ_CAITNG010000142.1, read as the reverse complement.
ACCCTATAACGGTGCTTAAATAATTAACGTACAATGGCTTATTGCTGTTGAAAACTATAAAAACAGTAAAAATGATGCCGATCATTTTAATACATCTATTCCGATTAGTCAATCAACATTTTGATTAAAAATCTACAAAAAAAACCAATCTGATTTTTGGCTAAATCAAAAGCGGATACGGCTAAATCGGTCTCCTTGCCCCTGCCGACATTTGTTTCAACAAAAAAAACATAACAAAATGAAAATCATTGTAACAGGTTCTTTAGGGAACATCAGCAAACCACTCGCAAAAGAGTTGGTTCAAAAAGGGCACTCGGTAACAGTTATCAGTAGCAAGCCCGAAAAACAAGCAGCAATTGAAGCATTAGGCGCCAACGCGGCCATCGGTTCAATTGAGGATGTCGATTTTTTGACTGCCACCTTTACTGGTGCCGACGCGGTTTATTGTATGCTGCCGCCATTTGATTATTTTAATCCCGACCTCGACATTATGGAAACTACCCGCAGGCAGGTAAGCAACTATGCCGCGGCCATAAAAGCTTCGGGTGTAAAACAAGTGGTACACCTGAGCAGTATCGGAGCCCACACCGATAAAGGCAACGGGTTGCTTGCTTTCCATCACCTCGCCGAAAGTATTTTCAAGGAACTGCCCGCGGACATCATCATCAAGCACATACGTCCTGTAGGTTTTTATACCAACCTCTACGACTTTATGAATACCATTAAAGGAAAGGGCTTTCTCGGATTATTTTTAACACTCCGTTTTTCGGGTATAGCAAGTTTGTTAACCGGAAAAACAGGTGTTATCGCGGCAAACTATGGCGCCGAAGATAAAATGCCTTGGGTATCGCCTGTTGATATCGCCGCCGCTATTGCCGAAGAATTGACCACACCCTTTGTGGAAAGGAAATTCCGCTATGTAGCCAGCGAAGAACTGACTTGCAACGAGATTGCGAAAATCTTAGGTGAAGCTATTGGCAAACCCTATCTTAAATGGTCGTTGATGAGTGATAAAGATATGTTGGGCGGTTTAAAAATGTTCGGCATGCCCCAATCCAGGGCACAGGGCGTCGTTGATATGAATGCCGGCATGCACAACGGCTTGGTGAACGAGGATTATTACCTAAATAAGCCAAAAGTAATGGGCAAAGTAAAGATGAAAGATTTTGCCAGGGAATTTGCAGCTGTTTACAATCAATAAACCTTATATTGGACTATGATAAACGTACAACCATATCGTATCAAAACGATTACAGAGTACCATAGGTTAACCGGGCTTCCAAAGCCCGAGCATCCTTTGATCAGTGTAATCAATATTGAATCCTTAAGACCGCAAGACATTCAGGAGCCGATTAGTTTGATTTTCGATTTTTATTGTATTTCGTTAAAAAGGGACTTAAACACCCACATAAAGTACGGCCAACAAACTTGCGACTTTGACGAAGGGGTACTGTTCTGTATGGCGCCGGGGCAAATTTGGGGTGTGGAGTTTGATAAAGACTCAACAAAAACACCTTCCGGATGGATGATACTTATCCATCCGGATTTTTTATGGAACACCCCGCTGGCAAAAACCATTAAACAATACGAATACTTTAGCTATTCCGCTAACGAAGCCCTGTACCTTTCGGACAAAGAAGAATCCATGATTACGGGCATTGCAAAATATATTGAACAGGAGTACCATTCCAATATCGACAAATTTACCCAGAACGTGATCATCGCCCAGTTAGAGGTGATATTAACGTATGCCGATCGCTTCTACCAGCGGCAGTTCATCACCCGTAAGGTGATAAACCATGAAATACTGGCGCGTTTGGAGGACATGCTATCCGCCTATTTTAAAAGCGGCGCCTTAGCAACGCGCGGTTTACCCACCGTGACCTTTATTGCGCAGAGCTTGAACATATCGCCCGGGTATTTAAGCGGCCTGCTCAAAACGTTGACCGGACAAAGCACCCAGCAACATTTGCATGATAAATTGATTGAGTTGGCAAAAGAAAAACTATCCACCACCAACTTAACTGTAAGCGAAATCGCTTATCAATTGGGCTTTGAACACCTGCAATCGTTCAGTAAGCTGTTTAAAACAAAAACCAATGTTTCGCCTTTAGCATTCCGAAACTCCTTCAACTAACTAAATTCTATTAGGCTTACGTAACAATTTTTGTTAAACCATCATCTAAACCAACAGTCGAACCAATACATTAAGAATGAAAAACATGAGCCTTTTAATAATTTATTGGAACTATTACTTTGGCAACCTGGATAGGTTGTTTATGCAGGTGTGCATGGCCGGGGTGTATTAACAAGTACGCCTTATCAGGCGTAGGCTTCTGATAGGGCAACTAAATGACAACACTTTTAATATACTACCCAATTTCTTCTATAAAAATCTCATGTAAAATTTCGTTTGCTAAATCATACATTGCTTTATTCTTATATTTTACATCGTATCCTTTGGCAATACATTCGAATGTATCATCATGAAAAGTAAAAATATAATGTTTATAGTTGTCAAAAGATGAAGGATTATGGTAAGGGTGGACGCTATTTAACTTAATTAGCTCTTCAAGCCAAGGCGACTTCTCTATGTACTGGCCTGAATAATATTTCAGACCAAATTTATATAAAGTATGCCCCACCAATGTTTCATCATTTGGTAACCCAAATTTGTAAGAAAGTACGTTCTTGAATTTTACAATTCCGATTCCTTTATTGATAAGGCTATCTCTTCCTTTGGCAGGGTCAATTTTATCATCAGTGTTATTTTTATAAAACAATAGATACAAGGCAGAATCGCTAAATAGTATTTTTGGTGAGGGTGCTCCATTATCTATATTAATATCTTTTAACAAGTTTATTTCCATGATTTTATTCGTTTCTCAAATCTGCTAAACTGAATTTAAATTAAACAATTATTCTTAACAATCGTTGCTCTTATACCCTATCAAACGGCCAGGTCTGATAAGGCGGAACATACAGAAACAAAAAGGCCTTCCCGATAGCTATCGGGAAGGCCTTTCATATTTTAAAGGAGAGTTTATTCAACCACAGTCACCTTCAGCATATTGGTTTTGCCTTGTTTGGCAATCGGGATAGCGGCCGTGTTGATCACAATATCACCATTCTCGATCAGGTTTTCTGTTTTCAGGATGCTGTTTACATCGCTGATGGTTTTATCGGTACTTTCCAGCTTATCATAATAAAAAGCTTTTACACCCCAAACCAGGCTCAGCGCGTTCAGCAGGTTACGGTTTGATGTAAAGATATAAGTAGCCGCCTTTGGCCTGTGGCTCGAAATTTCGAAAGCGGTATAACCCGAAACCGTCATGGATACAATACCCACAGCGTTGGTTTCTTCTGAAAGATAAACAGCCGAGCTGCAAATGGCGTCGCCTATCAGGTTGCCCGGCAATGGCGATTTGTCTTTAGGCGTGTTAAAAGGGTAGCCTAATTCTTCCACATTATGTACAATCTTGGCCATGGTTTGGATAACGATAAGCGGAAACTCGCCTACCGATGTTTCGCCGCTTAGCATTACCGCGTCGGCGCCGTCCAATACCGAGTTGGCCACATCGTTCACCTCGGCCCGTGTAGGGCGAGGGGTAGTGATCATCGATTCGAGCATCTGTGTAGCAATGATGACCGGTTTTGATGCCGCACGGCATTTACGGGCAATCATTTTTTGCAGCAATGGTACTTCTTCTAATGGCATTTCAACACCCAAATCGCCGCGGGCAACCATCACACCGTCGGTAACCGCTATAATAGCATCGATATTGGCAATGGCCTCCGGTTTTTCAATTTTAGCAATCACGCGCGATGACTTTCCGCTGCGGCTGATGATGCGTTTCAGTTCAACAATATCTTCGGCGGTACGCACGAAAGATAAACCAATCCATTCCACATCGTTTTTCAAAGCGAAATCAAGGTTTATTAAATCCTCTTCGGTTAAACTTGGTATAGATACTTTGGTATTGGGCAGGTTAACCCCTTTGCGCGATGTTAAAATACCGCCGTGCACCACTTCGCAAACTACGGTGTCTTTTCTGTTGGTGGTAATTACCTTCATTTGCAGCTTGCCATCATCCAGCAAAATAATTTCGCCGGCATGTACATCCTGAGGGAAAGTATCATAAGTAATGTATATCTGGTTATCGTCGCCAATGCACTCGTTGGTGGTAATGTTGATGCGTGTACCGTTCACTAAATGTATACCGCCATCCTTCACCAGGCCGATGCGTATTTTGGGGCCCTGTAAGTCGGCCAGAATACCCACATTGATCTTATATTTATCATTTATCTCGCGAATGGTGTCGATAGCAACCTGGTGGTCTTCGGCTTTACCATGCGAAAAATTTAGGCGGCAAACGTTAACGCCTGCTTTGATCAATGACAGCAAAACGTCTTTTTTTACCGACGCAGGACCGAGTGTGGCAACAATTTTAGTCCGGTTGTTTGAAACTTTCATTTGAGTATTTTTGGTTTTTAAGGAAATCAAGCTAATAGTGTACTAAATACACCATGTAAATGCGGCGCTAAAATAACAGATTTTCTCGTGATTTTATTTTTTTTGGATCAACCTTTACAGCGGCCACTATTTCGGGCACCCGGTTAAGGCCTGTAACAAGCTCTTCAAGCTCATTTTCATCAATATAATTTTTTATCATCAGCAAATAATCGGTCTTGTTCATCTCGGGTATCAGGTAGCCTTCCGTACCTTTGTTCGATATCAAAAAAAACTCGGCGCCGTTATCGCGCTGGTTGTATTTATAAAACGAAAAGAAAGCCTTGCCCGGGCCCGGCAACAGGTCGAGTTGCAGGTCGTCGGTTTTTGCAAAATCAAAATTCAGCGCCCTGTTTATCAAAAAACATAAACGATAGTCTTTTAATGATGAGGTGATGGCAATCAGCTCAAAATCGAGGTCTATCTCAAATTTCAGTACTTTTTTGTTCAAAATAACACTACCTTTAATAGGCAGTAAAAATACAAATGAAACCACCAAACACAATATTTTATTATCGTGTAAAACAAATCGAAAAATAAACCAATACTTGTTTACATTTGCGAACCAAAAATCAAAAAAATTAAAATCATCCGGGGCATTAAAAAATGTTATTAATTGCCCAAAAGATTTTAGATTTGATAATTGACAGAATTTATTTTTCTTTGCACAGAATTTATTAATCATTAAACTATTAAGAGTATGTCTGATATCGCTTCAAGAGTAAAAGCTATCATCGTAGAAAAATTAGGTGTTGACGAAACAGAAGTAACACCTGAAGCAAGTTTCACCAACGATCTTGGTGCTGACTCTTTAGACACCGTGGAATTGATCATGGAGTTTGAAAAAGAATTTAACGTGGCTATTCCTGACGATCAGGCTGAAACTATTGGTACAGTAGGGCAAGCGATCGCTTACCTTGAAAAAAACGTTAAATAAGCTCCTTAAAACAGCTAAATGGAGTTTAAAAGAGTTGTAGTAACCGGGCTTGGAGCACTTACTCCGATAGGCAACAGCGTTCCTGAATATTGGGAAGCGATGATTAATGGGGTGAGTGGTGCCGCCATGATCAAAAGTTTTGATACCACCCATTTCAAAACAAAGTTTGCCTGCGAGGTAAAGAATTTTGATGCAGATGGTTTTTTAGGTCGTAAAGACGCCCGGAAGCTTGACCCCTTTGTTCAATACGCCTTATTTTCGACCGAAGAAGCCGTTAAGGATGCCGGTTTGGACTTTGAAAAACTCGATACCAGCCGTATCGGTGTAATTTGGGGTTCGGGCATTGGTGGCCTTAAAACTTTTTTAGACGAAGTAACCAACTTTGCCAAAGGCGACGGTGTCCCGAAATTCAACCCCTTCTTTATCCCTAAAATGATTGCCGATATTGCCCCCGGGCATATCTCCATCAAATACGGGCTGCGCGGGCCAAACTTCACAACCGTTTCGGCTTGTGCCTCATCCAACAATTCGCTTATCGATGCATTTAACTATATCCGTTTGGGTAAAGCTAACATGTTCATCAGCGGTGGTTCAGAAGCTATCATAAACGAAGCGGGTATTGGTGGTTTTAACGCCATGCACGCCTTATCGACCAGAAACGACGACCCATCGACCGCATCGAGGCCATTTGACCTTGACCGCGATGGCTTTGTTGCCGGTGAAGGCGCAGGTACCATTATTTTGGAGGAACTGGAGCACGCCAAAAAACGTGGTGCAAAAATTTATGCCGAAATGATTGGCGGAGGCATGAGTGCCGATGCATACCACATGACGGCCCCACACCCCGAAGGACTTGGCGCTGCCCTGGTAATGAAAGCAGCTTTAGAAGATGCGGGCTTAACCCCTGCCGATATTGATTACGTGAACGTTCACGGAACATCAACCCCGATTGGCGACCCGCAGGAAATAAAAGCGATACAGGAAGTTTTTGGTGAAAATGCTTATAACATCAACATCAGCTCAACAAAATCGATGACAGGCCACTTGTTGGGTGCTGCCGGCGCTGTTGAAGCCATTGCTGCTATACTGGCCTTGCAAAACAACCTCGTTCCGCCAACCATCAACCACTTTACCGACGATCCGGCTTTCGATCCGCGCATCAACCTCACCTTTAACAAGGCTCAGGCCAGGCAGGTAAACATTGTACAAAGCAACAGCTTTGGCTTTGGTGGCCACAATGCGTCGGTTATCTTCAAAAAGTATCAGGCTTAATCGTTTTGAATGCCACTTATCCGGTTATATAAGTTACACTTTTCTCCTAACCGCAAGTACGTTAAGTCATTAAAAAATTTGCTCGGCTTTGTTCCGGGCAATTTAAGTTTATACAGGTTGGCTTTCAGGCACCGGTCGGCCGCGCAAAACGTAAAAAAAGGTGTAAAAAACAGCAACGAGCGCCTTGAGTTTTTGGGCGATGCCGTATTAGGCAGCGTTGTTGCCGAAACATTATTTAAGCTTTACCCTTACGAGGATGAGGGCTTTTTAACCGAACTGCGCTCAAAAATTGTAAGCCGCGTAAACCTGAACCAACTGGCCCGCAAATTGGGTTTTGAAGACCTGATAGAGTACGACAGCCGCATGGTGAACTCCACCCGCCAGGGTAGTTTACTGGGCGATGCCTTTGAGGCACTGATAGGCGCGGTATATTTAGATAAAGGCTACGATTTTACCAAAGACTTTTTGGTGAACCACATCATCAAATCGCATATCGACATCCACACGCTGGAGCAAACCGAAACCAACTTTAAAAGCAAGCTGATAGAATGGTGCCAGCGCCATAGTAAGGATGTTTCGTTCGACCTGTACCCCAACCAGGAAGGCGAAAACACCAAGCTATTTACCATGCAGGTAAGCATCGATGGCGAAGTGCTGGGCACGGGTAAGGAGTTCAACAAAAAGAACGCCGAAAAATTAGCCGCCGAAAGGGCTTGCGAAGCCTTAGGCATTTAATTGAAATAAATAAAAACGTTTTTGCGCATTCCTCGTTTTATCCATAACTTTAATTATGGCAAAAAGAGAACGCGACAGCAGTATTGTTTACTTTTTATTAGGGATTTATACCCTGATGATAAACTGGTACTATAACCATAACCTGCTGTACCTCTTGCTGAGCTATCTTTTTTGGCCCCTTTATATCGTTTATGAGTTGCTTACCGGTGGCCTGGCACATGGTATGTGGAAGATTATACCGCTTTCGTATTTTAAGTAAGTCCGACATTTACATTATTTTTTCGGTAGTGGGTTGTCAGAAAAAGCCTTTTAAATTGTTGTTGCAACACTACTTTTTGTTAAACGTCGCTTAAAGTTTATCTCTGCATGGCTTGTGGTTTTTATAATTGTCGTTTATATTTAACCAACAAATGCCACCACCATGAAATTCCTATCCCTCGAACCCTTTGTGCCATCGGGCAGTAATTACGAAGGCTCCAAAGCTTTGTTTATCGAACTGGGTTTCCATATCAATTGGGAACAGCCGGGGTATGCGGGCTTTCAGCGCGATGAATGCCGTTTTATCTTGCAGCATTATGATGTGCCGGGCTTTCCCGAAAACTTTATGCTGAGCGTAAAGGTGGATAGTGTGGACGATTTCAGACAAATGGTGCTGGATAAACAATTGCCCGAAAAATACGGCATCCGCATGAGCAGGATCATACCGCAACCTTATGGCCGCGAGGTGAATTTGATTGATATTGCGGGGGTGTGCTGGCATTTTGTGGAGCAGTAGGATTGTAAGTCCTGAACAATTGATGATTTAGATTATTTACATCATGGATTTAAATAAAAAAATAGAAGAAATAATTCCGATCAATGATCATGAACATAGGAATGAATTTTCTAATAGTCATTTGATAAATCAATTAAATGAACACGAGAAAAAAGTTGTTGAAGATGCATTAATTGCCAAGTTGCAGATTTATCCAGAGGACACGCTAATTATAGAAACACTTTCGTACATGCATTCAACAGAGGCAGTTCCTGATATGTTGAAGTCATTGGAAAAATGCGAGATCGGATTGCAGAAAATTATAATAGCCTCAGCAATATTCAACTTAACCAAACAAGATGAAATGACTGATGTAGCGCTTGCTGAGTTTAAAAAACTGAGTAAAAAATGGGATCTTGTTTTCGCCTTTTCTTATTTGAGTCTATTTAGAGATGACAGAATTAATAACATGATTAAAGACTATTGTAGCAATCCCGATTTCTTGATTTCGTATAATGCAAAAGAGGCGTTGAAATTCATCGACTGATTTGGCATTCCAGTTAGTCTGAATTTTTAATCTAAACATAGCTTATTTGTACCCGCTTAAACCTTTATCCCCCTTTCAACTCTAAACAATATGCACAAACCTTTAGCCCATATCAACCGTCGCGCGGCGTTGCGCAGCTTGTTTTTTATCTGTTTTGTTTTTATGGCGATGGCCACATCAGCGTATCAACCAACGGGCGACCCGGTGACGAGTGTGGTGCACTGGACTGTTGACGGTGTTGACCGCGAGGCGATGGTGTACATCCCGGCAACGGCAAAAACAACGGCTACACCGGTGGTTTTTCTTTTTCACGGACATGGGGGTACCATGCAAAACATGTTTAAAGGCCGCGGGTTTGAGAAGATTTGGCCGGAGGCTATTATTGTTTGTCCGCAGGGTTTGAATACCCCCGGACAGCTTACCGACCCCGCCGGCAATGTGCCCGGTTGGCAAAGAGGCCCCGGCGATATGGGCGACCGCGATATCCATTTTTTTGATACTATGCTGAAAAGCCTGCAGCAAGATTATAAAGTTGACGACAAGCGTATTTACGCTACTGGCCACTCCAACGGGGGTGGGTTTACCTATTTGCTATGGGCCATGCGAGGGGATGTTTTTGCTGCCGTAGCGCCTTCATCGGCAGTGGCGGGCAAGATCGTCGGCCGGCTGAAACCCAAACCTGCCCTGCATATTATGGGCCAAACCGACCCGCTGGTAAAACCCGAATGGCAAAAATTAATGTGCGATAAAGTACTACAAATAAACGGTTGCAATGCAAGTCAGGGTCAGAGTTATGGCGCGCAATATGCTACGCTGTACCCTTCCACTACCAATACCCCAACCGTATTGTATGTACACCCCGGCGGCCACGTTTACCCACAGGAAGCGACTGCCGTAGTGGTAAAGTTTTTTAAGAGTATGGTGAAACCGTAGGAGGCGGATGGTTCCCATTCGGGGATTGCAACTCTAAAGTTCTCAGGGTCGGGGATTATAATTCCGACCAACGTACGGCTTCATTATCTTTGGTCGCCCTTACTTATAAAAGCTTTTAGATCGTCTTCCTCTGTTGAAATCTCATCTGATTTTATTTTGGCAACTTTGCAAAATAAAATATACAACCAACGGCCAAAACTTAGGGCAGACCAATTCAAACAATTAACTAAGAATACCCAAAATGGTGTGAAAACAATGCATACTATAAAGCCCTCGATACCAAATGTAGGTTTATCATTGAATTGAATAGGGAACGCGTGGAATAAAGATAGAAAAGCTATAAATATAGAAAGTGGAATTGCAGCAAAAAGAGAATATAGATATAGTTTAAAGAAAGGTATGTTTTTCATTGTAATAATGCTTTTTCAAATCTAATAATTCCCGACATTTATTGTTAAACTGACAATAATAATTAATAAATTGCCTCCTTAAACCGCAACACCATGCTTTCAGTAAAACCCTTTCGCAACATAACCCGGCTGTGCCTTTGTTTTTTGTCGCTGTGGCTGATAACAAATACCGCTTCCGCGCAAAGCGCCGATAAATTCTTCCCCAAAAGCGATCTGATGCCCATCGGCTCGTACTATTACCCCGAGCAATGGCCGCACCAGTATTGGGCGCGCGACATCAAAAAAATGGCTGAGGTGGGTTTCGATTTTACGCATTACGGCGAGTTTGCCTGGGCCTTTATAGAGCCGGAAGAAGGGCATTTTGATTTTACATGGCTGGATGAGGCCGTTGAACTGGCGCATCAAAACGGCATCAAGGTGATCATGTGTACCTCATCGCCTACCCCACCCGCATGGCTGGAGCAAAAGCATCCCGAAGTGCTGGTGGTGAACGAAGATGGTATGACGATGCAGCATGGCTCAAGGCAGCAATGCAGCTGGAGCAGCCCGGTTTATCGCGATTATGTGGCCAAAATGGTGACGGCACTGGCCAAACATTATGCGGGCGATAAGCGCATTTGGGGTTACCAGTTAGACAATGAGCCATCGCACTACGGACAATACGATTACAGCCCCGCCGCGCAGGTACGCTTCCGCGAATGGGTGAAGAATAAATACAAAAGCATCGATACGGTGAACAAAGTTTGGGGCACGGCCTTTTGGAGCATCCGCTACAGCAGTTTCGACCAGATACGCATCCCCAATGGTAAAGAGCTGATCGCGCAGCCAAGTCCGCACGCGGTGTTGGATTTTAGACGTTTCTCATCCGACGAGGTGACCGATTTCCTGGGCCTGCAATATAATATCCTGCGTAAATACATCCTGCCCGAGCAGTGGATAACCACCAACCTGATGCCCGAGCACGCGCCTGTTGACCCGACCCGCATGACCAACCTTGACTTTGCAACCTATACCAAATATTTGGTTGCGGGGTATGATAAAGGCCTCGGTCCGCAAGGTTTTAGGATGGGTTCGCCAACCAGCATCGCTTTCGCGAATGATTTGTTCCGTTCCATTAACGGTACTACCGGCGTAATGGAATTGCAGCCCGGGCAGGTAAACTGGGGAAAGTTTAACCCTATACCGATGCCCGGCGTGGTGCGTATGTGGATATGGCATGCCTTTGCGGGAGGCAACAAGTTTGTGTGCAACTACCGCTTTAAAGAACCCTTGGTGGGCGGCGAGCAATACCATTACGGCATTTTAGGTCCGGATGGGGTAACACCAACCACGAGCGGTTTGGAGTATATTAAGGTAATAAAGGAACTGAAAAGCATAAAACCCTATTACCAGCCCGACGCGCAGGTGCCGGCAGCTTACCATAACCGCCAGGCGGCTGTGCTTTGGAGCGCCGATAACCGTTGGGAAGAGGATAACCAACCCCAAACCTACCAATGGGATTATGAGTCGCACGTGATGCGTTACTATGGCGCGCTGAAAGAAATGGGCGCGCCCGTTGATGTGATAACTGAAGCCAAAGATTTTGCCAAATACCCGGTAATGGTAGCCCCGGCCTATGAGTTGCTGGATGCCAAACTGGTGGAACGCTGGAAAACTTACGTGGAGAACGGCGGGCACCTGGTGCTTACCTGCCGCACCGGCCAAAAGGACCGAAACGCTAAGCTTTGGGAAATGAAATGGGCCGAACCGATTTACAACCTGATAGGCGCGAAAGTCCCTTTTTACGATTTGATGCCCGATACAGTACAAGGCACGGTAAAAATGCTCAACAAAACCTATAAATGGAACACCTGGGCCGATGTGCTGGACCCTATGCCCGGCACCGAGGTTTGGGCCAAATACAGCAACCAGTTTTATGCCGGAAGGGCAGCGGTTATAAACCGCAAGCTGGGCAAGGGCACGGTAACCTTTGTTGGGCCGGATACGCACGATGGTTCATTAGAAAAAGATGTGCTAAAAATGGTATACCGTGAAGCGGGCATCCCTGTGGCCGACTTGCCAAAGGGTGTCATCATCGAATGGCGCGATGGTTTTTGGGTGGGGGTAAATTATAGTCCTAAGGCGTACCAGGTACCTATCCCGGCAACGGCAAAAGTATTGATCGGCAGCCGCACGCTGAATACCGCCGATGTGGTGGTTTGGAAAGATTGAGCAAAAACCGCATATTTGGGTAACGCAGAAGAAATTGACGACGAACAAATTTTAAACACCCATGTACAGATGAAGAAAACCCTTACCCTGCTTGCCCTGTTAACTTTTTCTATTGGCGTATTCGCGCAAAAGGCCGACTCTGTGATGCTGCGAAAAATTTACGATGAGGCTTTGGTTAACGGCCAATGCTACCAGAATTTGCATTACTTGTGCAAAAATATTGGTCAGCGTTTAAGCGGCTCGGCAAACGCGCAAAAGGCGGTGGACTGGGGCAAAAAGCTGATGGAAAGCTATGGCTTTGATAAGGTGTTTTTGCAGCCTTGTATGGTGCCTCACTGGGTACGCGGCGCAAAGGAGCAGGGCTTTATTGTTGAGGGAACAGAGAAAACGCCTGTAGCGATATGCGCATTGGGCATGTCGGTAGCCACACCTAAAGCGGGGCTTACTGCCAATGTAATTGAGCTGCATAGTTTGGACGAATTAAAAACATTGGGCGAGGCCGGGATAAAAGGAAAAATTGTGTTTTTTAACCGTCCGTTTGACCCACGCTTCATCGAAACCGGAGCGGCTTATGGCACCGCCGGCGACCAGCGTTTTGCCGGGCCTGCAGCAGCGGCAAAATATGGCGCGGTGGGTGTTATTGTACGTTCGCTTACCGAGGCTCTGGATAATTATCCCCATACGGGTACAACCAATTATATTGACGGCGTGCCGAAGATACCTGCTGCGGCCATCTCTACCATAGCGGCCAACGAGTTAAGCGCTGCGTTAAAAAAGTCGCCCGGTACCAAATTTTACTTTAAAACCAACTGCGGGCAACTGCCCGATGCACCATCGTTTAACGTGGTAGGCGAACTGACAGGAACTGAGAACCCCAATAAATTTATCATCGTAGGCGGGCACCTGGATTCGTGGGATTTGGCCGAAGGTGCTAATGACGATGGTACCGGTGTAACCGGCGCGTTAGAGGCAGTGCGCATTTTAAAAGCGATGAACTATCGCCCAAAAAACAGCCTGCGTGTGGTGTTTTTTATGAACGAAGAAAACGGCGACCTTGGTGGTGATAAATATGCTGAGCTGGCCGCCCAAAATAAAGAAGACCATATAGCAGCCATTGAAACCGATGGCGGTGGTTTTACTCCACGCGGATTCGGCTTTAGCGGCTTGCAGCCGGGTGCGCTGAAGGTCATCAACCAATACTGGAAGCCGTTGTTGGAGCCTTATGATGCCGACAAGCTAACCAATGGTGGTGGTGGCAGCGATATTGAACCTTTACAGGGAAAAGTACCCGGCGTAGTGCTCATCGGCTTTAAAGGCGACTCGCAACGATATTTTGATATACACCATACACCCAATGATGTGTTCGAGAATGTAAACAAACGTGAACTGGAACTGGGTTCGGCAGCCATGGCATCGCTGATGTATTTAATAGACCAACACGGGCTGAAGTTTTAAATCACGAATTTTAAACAATCATAACCTAAAAAACGAGCTTTATGATGACGAGTAATTGGGCTTATATTATCTTCTTTATTATCTCGACTGCACTGTCGGTACTGGTGATACGCACACTTTTCAGCATTCCGCATATTTTGCGGAATCAACGTGTGCAAACACGCTTGTTAGCCGAGATAGCCCGTAAACATGGTGTAGACAGCAAGGATGTTGAAGAAATACTGTCGGAAAAAGTAGGATTTTAATCAACCCCTGGCTAATCAATTTATTTTTTTACCTCAAGTCAACATAGCGTTAAGTATGTTTGTGCTATACTTTATCAACATTGGAAGAAGGAGAAACGGGTAAACCCATTAAAAAAGACCGTTACGCGGCCCTGCGTTATAAAGAGTTTCGCTGGTATTTGAGCATGCGTTTCTTTTTTACGTTTGCTTACCAAATGCAGGCCGTTATCATCGGTTATTATATTTACAAGTTAACGGGGCTTAAGTCGGCTTTGGGTTTTATTGGTTTGGCCGAGGCTGTTCCTGCCATTAGTATCGCCCTATACGGCGGCTATATTGCTGATAAATCGGAGCGCAAACGGTTAATGCTCATTATCTTTTCGGCCATGTGGCTGGCTTCGGCGGTATTGCTGCTGGTTACCATGCCGCAAGCCAAACGTTACATCAGCAATGGTGTGGAACTGTTTTTTATCTATGCCATGATATTTGTGGTAGGGCTGGGCCGGGGTTTTTACGGGCCAACAGCATTCAGCATCATGGCGCGTATCATCCCCAAGCATGAGTACCAAAACTCCTCCATCTGGAACAGCACCACCTGGCAGTTCGCTTCGGTAGTTGGCCCTATGGTGGGCGGTTTTTTGTTTGCCTGGGCGGGCGTTACGGTAACCTTTTTGGTGATACTCATCTTTATCAGCATAGCGCTCATATCCATCTTATTTTTAAACAGGCACCACCCTGAATATGTGCCTAAAGAAAGCATATCCGAAAGCCTGATGGAAGGCTGGCGTTTTTATAAAAGCAGCCGCATGCTGTTGGGCGCGCAAACCCTTGATTTGTTTGCCGTATTGTTTGGAGGCGTAGTGGCCGTGCTGCCGGTATTTGCCAAGGATATTTTGAGCGTTGGCGCCGCCGGTTTTGGTATGATGCGCGCAGCAGATTCGGTAGGGGCGGTAATCACGATGTTTATTCTGACACGCTACTCGCCCATGGGTAAACCCTGGCGAAATTTGCTCATTGCCGTAACCGGTTTTAGTATATCCATCATATGTTTTGGCTTATCTAGAAACTTCTACCTGTCGTTGTTCTTCCTGTTTATGTTAGGCTCGTTCGATAGTGTGAGCATGGTGATACGGTCGACCATTATGCAGGTGCTCATCCCCGAAAAAATGCGGGGCAGGGTATCGGCGGTAAACTCCATGTTTATCAACTCGTCTAACGAGATTGGAGCCTTTGAATCGGGTATGGCGGCGCAGTTTATGGGCACTATACCATCGGTGCTTTTTGGTGGCGGCATGACCTTATTGATTGTTACCGTAACCTGGCTCAACACAAAAAAGCTTGTTCCCATGAAAATGGAAGAGATACACGCGCCGGAACCCGCGGCATAAAAACTGTCATTTCGACGAGGTACGAGGAGAAAACTTTACGGGCATTACGGGCTCCGGGAGTCTGTTTTGTAAAGTTTTCTCCCTACGGTCGAAATGACACGGGGGTTTGGTTGTTGTTTACAAAAAGTTTTTGGTACGACCCCAAAACAGGTAGAGCAATGAGCCCAAGATGGGTATCAATAGGATAATGATAAACCAAAGCAGTTTGGTGCTTTGGCTAAAACTTGAATTTTTAAAGATATCCATCAAAGCGTACACCACGAGTATCAACTCGATGATGAAAAAGATGAGGCCAACAACACCGCTGACCATTGAAGTAACAAATTCCATGACGATTGAATTAAACTGTGAAAGTTAGGATTGTACAGTAATGTTTATAAAGACAATCGAAACCCAAATAAGTTTAATTTAAAGCAAATGTTTCGGACGCCGTATACTTTTCGCCTATCTGTTGGCGCCACATGGCATAATACAAGCCTTTTTGCTCTAACAATTCCGGGTGCTTGCCAGCCTCGATAATATGGCCTTTTTCGAGCACATATATCCTGTCGGCATGCATAATAGTGGATAAGCGGTGGGCGATGAGAATGGTAATATGGTGTTCATCCAGGGTCGATACATCGCGGATGGTCTCCGTAATTTCTTCTTCGGTTATCGAATCGAGGGACGAAGTGGCTTCGTCGAACACCAAAATATCGGGGTTGCGCAGTAAGGCACGGGCGATGGACAAACGTTGTTTTTCGCCGCCCGATACCTTCACGCCGCCTTCGCCGATAACGGTATCAAGGCCATGACTGGCGCGGGCCATCAGGGTTTGGCAGGCTGCTTTTTGTAATACGTTCAAGCATTGCTCGTCGGTGGCTTCAGGGCGAACAAATAACAGGTTCTCGCGGATAGAACCCGAAAATAGTTGGGTATCCTGCGTAACAAAGCCTATTTTTTCGCGGAGTTGATCGAGGTCTATCTCGCTGCTTTCGGTATTATTGTATAACACCTTACCTTCTAATGGTTGATAAAGGCCAACCAACAGTTTAACCAGCGTGGTTTTACCGGAGCCCGAAGGGCCAACAAAAGCGATGGTTTCGCCCGTATTTACCTTGAAACCTATCCCGTTAAGGGCATTGCGCGTAGCGGTAAGGTGTTTAAATACTACATCCTTAAACTCCAGTGTTTTTACCTTTTCGATGAGTACCGGTTTTTCAGGTTTAACATCGATAGGCGTGCTCAGTATACGAACGAAGTTGCCCATTGATACTTCAGATTCGCGCCAAGCCAAGATCACATTACCGAGTTCCTGTAAAGGGTTAAACAAAAAGAAAGAGTAAAAAAGAAAACTAAAATACTGCCCCGGAGAAATGCTGCGCTCAAATATCAACAGCAGTAAAACCACGATCATAACACTTCTCACAAAGTTTACGGTTGTACCTTGTACAAAACTCATACTCCTTACAAATTTTACTTTTTGTAGTTCGAGGCCTAAAATTTTGTAAGTGGTTTTGTTCAAACGATCAATTTCCTGATCGGCCAAACCAAGGCTCTTTATCAATTCGATATTACGTAGCGACTCGGTGGTAGAGCCTGCTAACGCTGTTGTTTCACCTACAATTTTACGTTGTATGGTTTTGATACGCTTGCTCAACAAAACACTGACAAGTGCAATTATCGGTATAGCTCCAAAATATACCAACGTAACTTTGTAGCTTACCGTTAACGAATAAACGATGACAAAGCCCATGCCTATTATACTAACAAATAATACACTGATAAAAGCGGTAATAAACTTTTCGGAATCGAGGCGCACCTTTTGAAGTATCCCTAAAGTTTCGCCACTTCGTTGGTCTTCAAAAACCTGATATGGCAGTTTAAGGGAATGTTGTAACCCATCCGCATACATTTTTGCGCCAACTTTTTGAGTAATGATATTTGTATAATAATCCTGGAAGTTTTTAGCTATACGCGATACCATTGCAGAGCCGATTGCCAGACCGACCCATTTCAGTATAACTGATACAAACTCGGCATGGCTTAACGAATCGCGTTTTTCTATAGCCTGGTCAACTATTTTACCGGTGAAAAAGGGGTCCATTAACGAGAAACCTATGTTGAATGCCGCAAGCAGCAGCGCGAGCGCCACGATCCAGCGGTGTTGTTTTAAATAGGATAAGAGTGTCTTCATTGGTAACAAAAATAAAAAAAGGGAATGGCTAATCAGCTCATTCCTGTGTCAATTTAATTACTTGTATATCAATGCGATTGATTGTTAACACTTAGATTATCTGAAACATTTCGGAAACAATCTCTTGTAATTGAATCTTATTTGATGGACTTTAAACAATAGTCTATCGATCCCATTGAAGTGAACAAAATTATGAAAAACTATCTACTGATAATGTTTCGTTAGTTCATCTTCGTGTCATGATATCAATCCAACTGTTGTTTTGTAACACTTACTGCCGGAAAGACCACCATAGTTATCAGGTTACCACTTCCCGGATAGGCTCTTCCTCTGATTTGAAACTAACAGTTCGTTGACTACCGCCATTTGAATGGTAAACGTGGAATTTAAGAGCGATAGTACAGTTGCTTACCGCAACAGATCAATCCTCATTTCCGGATTTTACAGGGCTATAACAGCATGCCTATTAACATCATTTGGCGGCTTTTATTGGTAATCGTTCTTGCATTTCGCCCGGTGCATTTGTTTTTGCTTATCAATATGGGTGTTGCTACGCTACTGAACTGAGGTAATAGCGAAGGTCTATTGTAGGCCAGCCATTTTCGCGTTCGCAAAATATGCTGTCGCAGTATTTTATAATTAATAAAGAAATTTAATTTCTCTGTTAATTATTTAATTATTTTTTCCATTTTGTGACTTATAAAAAACTACATTTATTTATTGGGAAACATTATTTACTAATAATCAATACGTTTAGTCGTTTTTCATAAACAAACATCTTCCTTATTTTTTTACTGTTTAACCTATTAAAATATGACCAGTACTGTTACCCAACGTATTGCCGGAAGGCTTTTTTTGTTTTGCTTGGCCGCTGTTTTAAGCGCTGCCCCGGTGTTTGCCCAGGTGCCAATAGGGCCGCCTGTTATCACATCGATTGTACCTGCTAACGGCCAGGCTACTGTTAATTTCATCCCGGCGACACCTTTTTTGTCGGCGGCTGCTTATAGCAACACTTTTGGCGCATATATTGATGTGTTAACAGGTTTAGGTGTAAACAGCGATGGAAGCGAATTTGACCCCTATACTAATCAAACGATAATTCCAGCGCCCACGGTTGCCCAAGCGTTACCTTTTTTAGATAAAAGCCTAACATATTTGACTTTAGATGCTTCGACTGGTCAATTTACTATGTTTGATTTTTCTACAATTGACTTTACCGACAACGAGGTTGATTTTTATGGTAATACAATCGGCTTTATTGACCCTAGCCAAATTGTTTGCTTAACAACAAATAACACCTATGTATTTTTAAATGACATTTATAGTGGTAATACTAAGCAATACGACCTCTACACTATGGAGCCGATAGCGGCTTTAACAGGAGTTCCCTTCACCGTTATGCCGACGCCACCAAACTTTAGCGCGATTAACGCAATGCAGGATGTAAGTGGAACACCTGGTCCATACCCAACATCTATTGCCGGCTATAGTGTAACAGCAACGCCCGGCGGGGCCACCGTTAGCGGTCAAAACTCACCATTAACTGTTACTGGTTTAACCAACGGGCAGACCTATAGTTTTATTGTTACAGCTACTGATATCAAAGGTGATACAATATCATCAGGCCCATCAGAACCTGTAACTTTCAATGTGCCAGTTATTAACGCGAGCGGCCCAACCACTTTCTGCGCCGGGGGTATCGTTACTTTAACAGCTAACACCCAGACAGCGGATTATTACACCTATTTATGGAATACGGGCGAAACTACGAAAAGTATCAATGTCGGCACGTCGGGCGTATATTCTGTTACTATTTCTACTAACAATGTTTACAGTTATGTAAAAAGTTACAGTTCTACATCGGCACCGGTTACTGTTAACGTTTCGGCCTTTCCTGTAGGGGCTATTACAGCTTCGGGGCCAACTACTTTTTGCCAGGGCAGTTCGGTTACTTTAAAGGCAATGGGCTCTGATGCGGGTAGCGTGGTTAATTGGGGCGATGCGCTTAATTTGGATGGCTATAGTGGTTTTGTGGATGTGCCGCCAACAAGCGCTATTACAAACCTCGGCAAATCGGGTTATACTTTAGAAGCCTGGATAAAGCCAAGTGATATAAACGATATCAAATCGATTGTGCGAAAAGACGGCGATTACAACTTTTACCTGAACCAGGGTACTGTGGCCGCCGAGGTGTGGGTGAACGGCACCGGCTATCCCACGATGTATAAATATACCGGCACAGTGCAAAACGTAACTATTGGTACATGGACACATGTTGCCGCCACCTGGAACGCAACTACCGGAACCATGAGTATCTATATTAATGGTGTAGCTATACCCACAACAAAGGTTATAGAAACGGTTTATGCTTCGGGCAATTTCCTGATCGGAGTAAGCCAAACTTATGGGCAACCTTTTGCAGGAGAGATAGACGAATTACGTATTTGGAATACGCCAATTACACAAACGCAGATAACAAATAGCATAGGCACCCTTATTCCGAACAACTCTCGCCGGTGGATGGACTTACACTAAATTGTGGTTTTAAGCTTTGCCAATATTTGGGGAGAATATTTATTTCCTCGAATGAGGTGATATTATAGTAGTTTAAGTTGGCCATTTAACCTAAGTTTACTTCAGCAAATTAATAGTGTTTGGTAAATATAGCCAAAATACTATCAATTAAATTAGAAACAGTAAAATAAACCTGCTATAAAACGGACGTTTTTTATGTCATGGCCTGCAATTATTTTGCCTGCTTTTGGCAGAAGATGCTTTGCCGGTAGGGGCGAGAGAACCTGCGGCCTCCACATCCCAAATGTGGCGCGGTTGTTTTGTAATTGGTTGATTATCTTTTTTTTATGTCGTTTATTAATTGTTGCTGTGAAACATAGGTTTTTTTATCGTCGTTGGGCGAGAGGTGAGTAAAACGTTAAATTTAGACTGCGAAAAATTGCGTAGTCTAAATAATAGACCACGAAAAATGGTATATGTATGTTTAGTGTTTGATTGGCGTATCGTTGTATTGAAACGCAATATCCCTCTAGAGGCCCCAGTTATTAGCGTATATTTAGATTACCCTTTAAGGAGAGAGATGAAAATACACACTTATTCCCTTAATAAATAAAAACAACTAAGTGTTCACTAACTGTATTTATATCCTGTGGATGGCATCTTCAAGTAAACTCATTATCGTAGTTTCTTCGGATCGGGTCTTTTTAATTTTGATTGATGATAAGGGTCCCTTAATCAGCTCATTCCCTTATAATTTGACATTCAGTTTGCTTTTAAACCGTCATGATGTCTTTTTCCTTCAATTCCAGTAGTTGGTCAACTTTGGCAATATAGGCATCAGTAAGCTTTTGGCACTCGGCCTCACCAACTTTT
>NZ_CAITNG010000141.1 GCF_903893715.1 uncultured Mucilaginibacter sp. | reverse complement strand
TAAAAGTTGCGGTGTTTGTCCACCAAAAACTCTACTGTACCGGCACCTTCGTATTTTACGGCTTTGGCACCTTTTATGGCGGCTTCGCCCATTTTTTTGCGCAGTTTTTCCGTCATGAACGGCGATGGAGACTCTTCCACCAGTTTTTGGTGGCGGCGTTGTATAGAGCAATCACGTTCGGACAAATGGCAAACTTTGCCGTATTGGTCGCCCACTACCTGTATTTCGATGTGGCGCGGGTCTTCCACATATTTTTCGAGGTACATGCCATCGTTACCAAAAGCAGCACCCGATTCGGCACGGGCAGAATCCCAGGCGGCTTCAAACTCGCTATCTTTCCAAACCACGCGCATGCCGCGGCCACCACCACCGGCGGTAGCTTTTAATATCACGGGGTAGCCCACTTTATTGGCAATGCTGATACCTTCTTTTACATCGTTCAATAAACCTTCGGAACCCGGTATGGTGGGTACGCCGGCCTTTTTCATGGTAGCTTTGGCCGAAGCCTTATCGCCCATGGCGTTTATCTGATCGGCAGTGGCACCAATAAATTTGATGTTGTATTCGGCGCAAATGGCCGAGAACTTGGCATTCTCCGAAAGGAAACCATACCCGGGGTGTATAGCGCCGGCATTCGTCAGTTCGGCAGCCGAAATAATGTTGGGTATGCTGAGGTATGAGTCGCGGCTTGGCGGCGGGCCAATGCAAACGGCCTCGTCGGCAAAGCGTACGTGCAGGCTATCGCGGTCGGCAGTGGAGTAAACGGCCACTGTTTTAATGCCCATCTCTTTGCAGGTACGGATGATCCGCAAGGCAATTTCACCACGATTAGCTATCAATATTTTTTTGAACATCTCTTTAATGTGCAGATGTGCGGATGTGTAAATGTGCAAATGATTTATATCGGTTGTTCAATATTGTTGTTTGCAGTTTAAACATGGCACATGGTTAGCAATTATATTAATTAATGTTTGATGTGGAAATGTACCGGGTCATTTGCATATCGGCACATTTACTCATTCGCACATTTACGAAGGGTCAACCAAAAACAGCGGCTGATCATATTCAACAGGTGAAGCATTGTCGACCAATACTTTCACGATCTTGCCCGATACTTCGGCTTCAATCTCGTTGAATAGCTTCATGGCTTCGATGATGCAAAGCACATCGCCGGTCGATATTTCGTCGCCAACATTAACAAACAGCGGCTTATCGGGGCTTGATGAGCGGTAGAATGTGCCGATCATAGGTGATTTTATAGTGATGTAATGCGAGGTATCCGGACCGGCGGCAACGGCAGGCTCGGCGGCAGCAGCGGGGGCGGCAGCCGGAGCAGCGGTATGTGCAACAGGCGCAACTGCCGGCACGGTAGCATGTACTACCGTGGGTGCCTGGTTTGTTTTTATCGTGATCTTAAAATCCTGCTGCTCAATGGCAACTTCGTTTACGCCCGATTTGGCTACGAAGCGGATCAGTTCCTGAATTTGTTTGATATCCATTTTAGGTGTTGTGGTGGTTTATTGGATAAAATTATACTTTAATGTGCAGATGTGCAAATGTGCGAATTTGCAAATGTTTTTAATTTCCTAAATGTTTATTGCATCATATGCACATTTGCACATCAATACATTTGCACATTTATTATCAATAAGCCCATTTTAAATAAATGGAGCCCCAGGTAAACCCGCCGCCAAAGGCAGCCAAAATGAGGTTGTCCCCTTTTTTCAATTTACTTTCCCATTCCCATAAGCAAAGCGGGATGGTGCCGTTGGTGGTATTGCCGTAACGGTCGATATTGATCATGATGCGCTCGTCGGTAACGCCGGTGCGGTTGGCCGTGGCATCAATAATGCGTTTGTTTGCCTGGTGCGGTACCAGCCAGGTAATATCTTCGGATGTTAGGTTATTGCGTTCCATTACCTCGAGGGCCACGTCGGCCATATTGGTAACCGCGAATTTGAACACCGTTTTCCCTTCCTGAAAAGCGAAATGCTGCTTGGCATCAACCGTGGCGTGCGAAGCCGGTAATAAGGAACCGCCTGCCGCCTGGTTTAAAAACGCGCGGCCCGAGCCATCTGTTTTGCAAATGGTATCGATAACGCCATAGCCATCGCTATTGGGTTCCAACAAAGCGCAGCCACAACCATCACCAAAAATGATGCAAGTGGCACGGTCTTCGTAGTTGATGATAGACGACATCTTATCGCCACCCACCACCAAAACTTTGGTATGTTTTCCACTTTCGATGAATTGGGAACCGGTGGTGAGTCCGAATATGAAGCCTGAACATGCGGCCTGCAAATCGTAACCCCAGGCGTTAACGGCGCCAATTTTATCGGCCAATATGTTTGCAGTTGCCGGGAAAGGCATATCGGGCGTGGTGGTACAAAATATGATGAGTTCTATTTCTTCGGCAGAGATACCGCGTTTTTTGAGCAGGTCGTTAACGGCGTAGACTGCCATATCCGAAGTGGCCAGGCCTTCGCCTTTGAGTATCCTGCGTTCTTTTATTCCTGTTCGGCTGGTTATCCATTCGTCATTGGTATCTACCATGGTTTCCAGTTCATGGTTATCTAACACATAATCGGGAACGTAACCACCAACTGCCGTTATAGCGGCATGAATTTTCCTCATTTAAATAGGGTTTATTGAAAAGCCTGTTTTATTTTATCGACAAGGCCGCTCTCGACCATGTTTTTGGATAGCAGCACCATGTTTTTTATCGCCTCGGGGCTTGATATGCCGTGCCCTACCACAACCGGCGCGTTAACGCCCAATATGGGGCTGCCGCCGTATTGCTCGTAATTAAAGCGGTCGAAAAAGTCGTCCTTAAAGCCTTTTTTGAGTGTTACCACGTAAAAAGATTCGGCCATTTTTAATATCACGTTACCGGTAAAGCCATCGCAAACGATGACGTCGCTATGGTCGCTAAACACATCGCGGCCTTCTACGTTACCCACAAAATTAAATAGTTTGCTTTCCTTCATTAAAGGATAAGTGGCCTGGCACAGGATATTGCCTTTTTCTTCTTCTTCGCCGATGTTCATCAGCGCTACGCGCGGGTTTTCGATACCGTAAACCGACGAGGCGAATAAACTTCCCAGCACGCCGAACTGCACCAATACTTCGGGTTTGCAATCGGCATTGGCGCCAACATCCAGCAGCATATTAAAGCCGCCTTTTAGTTTGGGGGCCATGGCCGTCATGGCGGGGCGCTGTACGCCCGGAATAGCTTTTACGCTGAACAGGGAACCTACCAACATAGCGCCGGTGTTACCTGCCGAAGAAAAAGCCTGTATTTTACTTTCTTTGAGCAATTGAAAGCCTACGCTGATGCTCGAATTTGGTTTTTGGACGATGGCCTTTGTGGGGTGCTCGCCCATGCCGATCACTTCGGTAGTATGTACGTACTCGAAATGGTCGGGATTAAAGTTGTTTTCCTGAAGCATGGCAGTAGCCACGTCCTTATCGCCAATCAAAACCAAAGTTTCGGATGGCGACAAAGCCGAATAGGCCGAAATGGCACCTAAAATAGTTGCTTTCGGCGCGTAATCGCCGCCCATAATGTCTAAGCCAATCTTCATTACAGAAAATTATACTTAGGCTACTGCAGCTTTTTCGATCAGAATTTTACCGTTGAAATATACGTTGCCATCAACAGTATAAGCCCTGTGCGGCAAGTGTACTGCGCCGGTAGTGGTGCATGTAGTTAAAGTTGGAGCCTCAGCTTTGTAGTGTGTTCTACGCTTGTCTCTTCTCGATTTGGATATTTTCCGTTTTGGATGTGCCATAACTTTTTGTTACTATTTTATTTAATTTTTTTAAGGGCGTCCCACGTTGGGTTGTCCTGTCCGTTATCGTCCCCCTGGGGACCGCCTGCCAGCTTTTCGAGCTTGTCAAGCATATCATTATCACAATATTCTGTCCGTCCTTCGCTGCTGCAAACCGCTACAAAGGGCACAGCAACATTTATATATTCGTATATCAGCGGCGCCACATTGATCTCGTGATCGTTTTTTGTGAGCGTGATGATATCTTCATCGTTAATTACCTCTTCGCTAAACTTGGCAATCTGCTGCTCGGCTACATCCACCTGCTGCGGATAAGGGGCCAAACAACGGTCGCAAGCCAAATCTATCGTCCCGCTGATATTGAAATGCAATATCAGCATGGTTTCCTGCTTATCCAGTTCCACCTTGCAAAGCAGGTCGCCTTTTTTTACCAGCGAGTATTCAAACTCATTAAAAAAGGCATCGTTCACCTCAAATTCGAACTGGTGTTTACCCAGTTTGAGCCCTGTAAAGGGGATTGCGTATGGCTTTAGCGATTTCAACGAGCGATAATTAGCCCGCAAATTTAGGAAAAATTATATTAGTGGAAAGAGTTTTTTGGAATTTGTGTTTTTGAGTGGTTGATTGGGTTGGGTAGCGTGGATTAGGTTGGTTGAGCTTTTGGATCGGGAAAGCTGTGTGGTGGTACGGTGATAGCTGCGGCTACGGGCTGGAACTATAACCATAGACTATAGGCTGAATATTTTTACCAGTCCTTATAGATCATCCCAAAACATTCTTCGTAATCCTTGTCAGAAAATACGACAAACATTTTATTATTAATATTTAAAGGTGTAAGATATACCTGTGAGTAATCATCGTTCTCTGCAAGTCTGTTTAAAAGATCTGCCCAAACTTCACTGTATGTGCCTTTTTTTTTCAATAGTTTGTTTCTCAATCGATAAAGGCTGAGGATTTCAAAATTATTTCTGCTAAAGCCTTTGCCCCCGAAATTCTCGATTGCTGCTTTTTTAAACAATTGTTTGATCTCAGTTTTTACATTTTTTGATTTATCAATCATGATCTTTAACCGAATCAATTTACTATGCAGGTCTTCGTCCGTTATCATAAAATAGACAATTAACTCTAATAACTGGTAGTCCAATTGGGTTGTTTACCAAGTATTATAAATGCAAATTAGTTAAATTATACTTATTTACAATTCATTTTCAGAGCGATACCTTCGGCCTGCACTCGGCGCTGCAATTCCTCATTCGGTACTGATCGGCCGTGCCTCATTGCGGGATTTCGGCTGCGATCGCTATCGCGGGTTTGGGGATCAAACGAGCAGTCATCCTGAACTTGTTTCAGGAACCCATCCGAAAGACAGGCGGGATGGAATAGCTCGATATTTAGCGAGTGAGGTGCCGAAACAAGTTCGGCATGACGCGAAGAAAAAAATCCGAATTCGAACATTCGAAATCCGAAATAACTTCGCCTGCGGCCCGCGCTCTTCGCTGCAATTCCTCATTACGCTGCGCTTCATTGCGGGATTTCCGCTGCGATCGCTATCGCGGGTTTGGGGATCAAACGAGCAGTCATCCTGAACTTGTTTCAGGACCCCATCAGAAAGATAGGTGGGATGGAATAGCTCGATACTTAGCGAGTGAGGTGCCGAAACAAGTTCGGCATGACGCGAAGAAAAAATCCGAAATTGAACATTCGAAATCCGAAATAACTTCGCCTGCGGCCCGCGCTCTTCGCTGCAATTTCTCATTTCGTCCCGATAGCTATCGGGACTGCATTCCCTGCCTGACAGCAGGCAGGCGGGATTTACGCTGCGATCGCTGTCGTAGGGGTTGGGGGATGAACATTTATTATGTTAAAGCTCCGACATCGGACCTCTGACATCCGACATCAAAATAAATCCGAAATAAACTAATCATTTTAAAAAACACGGCCTTGTTTTTTAATTTCAACAGGATATTGATTATATTTGAGTATGGCAGCAGATTTGGAAATATCAGGGCATTTGAATGAGCAACAGGTAATGATGCTGCGTTTGTTAAAAAACCCGCTCCCCGAACAGGATTTTTTAGAGATGCGCCGGCTTGCCGTGAAATTATTGTCGAAACAACTGGATGAGGCAATAGAAGATTGGGAAGAAAAAGAGGGCATTAAAGCGAGTGATTATGAGGACCTGAAAAATGGCCATTTTCGCTCAATGTCTTGATCAAAAATAATGAGGATTGTTCTTGACTCGAATGTTCTTGTTGCTTCGCTCGGCATGCGTAGCCGGTTACGGCCTATTTGGCAAGCATTTATAGATGGCCGCTATCAGTTGGTAGTTTCGGAAGATATCCTTAAAGAATATGAAGAGATTTTAAATGAACACTCTGCTCCGGGAACTGCCGCAATTGTGATGGAAATATTTATTGAATCGCCCGACGTGATCGCACAAAAAGTATATTACAATTGGAACGCAATTTTGACAGACCCGGACGACAATAAATTCTTTGACATAGCTGTAGCCGCGGACGCTGATTATTTAGTTACCAACGACAAGCATTTTGATGCCGTGAAAAACATTGCTTTCCCCAAAGTCAACGTCATTACGGCCGATGATTTTTTGAATTTACTTGGAAGAAGTTGATGTTATAATTGAATATTCGAAACATAAACACCCATATTTACACATATAGCCCCCTCTAAATCTCCCCCGGTTGGGGAGACTTTTAAGATGGTGTCCAATTTAAAATCCATGTTGCTACTAAAACGGTTATCCCTATTTGTTTTGCTGCTTTTTGCGGTTGGTGCGGCATCGGCGCAAAGCCAAGCTCCTTTTTGGGACGAGGTGCAGGCCATTAAGGCCTATGATAAAGTTTATCAGCAGCAGCCCCACCCTATTGTGTTTGTAGGGAGTTCGTCGATACGGAAATGGGAGCATTTGCAGGTGGCTTTTGGTGCCTATAATGTGATGAACCGGGGCATTGGCGGGGCGTATGTGAACGATATTATCCGCTATCTGGACGAGTTGGTGTTTGTTTACCAGCCCCGGCAAATTGTGCTGTACGTTGGCGAAAACGATATTGTTATGCCCGATGAAACACCGGATACGATACTGAACCGGACGATACGTTTATTTAAAGCCATCAGGGCGAAAATGCCCGAGGTGCCGATCGTGTATATCGGCTTTAAGCCCAGCCCTTCGCGGGAGAGGTTTGTGGAGAAAACGGTGGCAACCAACGCACTGATCAGGAAGTTTATTACCGCCCAAAGCAAGGCCGTGTTTGTGGATGTTTTTACGCCCATGATGAAAGACGGCAAAATGATGCCTGAGCTATTTGTTAGCGATATGCTGCACATGAACGCCCAAGGCTATGCTATTTGGGAGAAGGCGGTGAGGCCGTATTTGTTTAAGCCGTGAAGACGTCATTGGTCATTGGGTCATTAAGTCATTGGGTTGGCGGGCTATTTTACATGCGGAAGGTGCTGCCCCGTTAGCCAACGAATAGCAATGGCGTGGTCTTTTGATACTTTTCGACAGGCAATGACCTCCCGATAGCTATCGGGATAACCAATGACTTAATGACAAAAATCAATCCCTATCGCGGCTGTGTTTGCTGAATACCAGCGGGTTTTCGGCCAGTTGGGCAGATTCGCGGCGGGTTTTTACAACGTGCATGGCGGTGAACATGGCTTCGCGGAAGGATATTTCGGAGGCCAGGCCTTTGCCGGCGATATCGTAGGCGGTGCCGTGGTCGGGCGAGGTGCGCACGATGTTGAGCCCTGCAGTAAAGTTAACGCCGTTTTCGAAGGCGATGTGCTTGAACGGGATAAGACCCTGGTCGTGGTACATGGCCAGCACGGCATCAAATTGTTTATAGGCACCGTTGGCGAAGAAACCGTCGGCAGCGTAAGGGCCCATTGCCAGCAAGCCGCTTGCTTTGGCTTGTTCGATAGCGGGGATGATGGTGGTTTGTTCCTCATTGCCGATGAGGCCATTATCGCCGGCGTGGGGGTTTAGCCCTAATACGGCAATTTTGGGTTTACGTATCCAGAAGTCTTTTTTCAGGCTATCGTTCATCAGTTTCAGCTTGGAAACTATGTTCTCCTGTGATATTTTGGAGGCGATGTCGCTCACCGGGATATGGCCGGTTACCACGCCTACGCGCAGGTCGTCGCTCACCAAAAACATCAGGGAATCGGTTGCGCCGGCGCGCTCTTGCAAGTACTCGGTATGGCCAGGGAAATGGAAACTATCGCTTTGGATATTGTGTTTGTTGATGGGGGCTGTAACGAGCGCGTCAATCTGGCCCGATATCAGGTCGTTGGTGGCGCGTTCTAAAGAGATGAAAGCGTATTTGCCGCCGGTTTCGGTGGTTTGGCCGAGTTCTATTTTTACATCCTCTTCCCAACAGTTGATCATGTTGGCGCGTTTGGGATGCGCTTCGGCGGGCGTGTTGATGACGTTGAAGCTGAACTCGCCCATGTCCAAAGCTTTGCGGTGAAAGGACGCCACTTTGGTATGGCCGTAAACAATGGGGGTAAAGTAATCGAGTATGCGGCTATCGGCCAGAGTTTTGATGATGACCTCGAGGCCTATCCCGTTTACGTCGCCTATGCTGATACCTATTTTTAATTTGTCCATTATATGATTGTGATTACACCGATTGCCCAGTGATTTCACCGATTTGGAGGATGATTACACTGATTTGCTTTCGGTTGTTAGGCCCGGATAAAAAAAGGTTATCCGAACAAAGCACAAATATGACGTTATTTGTGTGAATTATAAAGTTTATAAATGAGCATTGTTAGAGCGAAGAAACACCTGGGGCAACACTTTTTAACGGATAAGAACATTGCCGAAAAGATTGTGAACAGCCTAAAGCTGACAGAGAGCTATAAACAAGTGCTTGAAGTTGGCCCGGGCATGGGCATTTTGTCGGATTTTTTGTTGCAGAAAACCGATTTTGAAACCTATTTGATAGACATTGATACGGAGAGTTACCAATTCCTGCAAAAGAAATACCCGCAATTAGGCAGCAGGCTCATTAACGATGATTTTTTGGAAATGGATTTTGGCAAGCACTTTAGCGGGCCATTCGCCATCATAGGCAATTTCCCGTATAATATCTCATCGCAGATATTGTTCAAGGTGCTGGATAACCGGCAGCAGGTGATTGAGGTGGTGGGCATGTTCCAAAAGGAAGTGGCGGAGCGTTGCGCGGCTAAACCGGGCAGCAAAGAGTATGGCATTTTGAGCGTGTTTTTACAGGCTTATTATAAAGTGGAATACCTGTTTACCGTAAAAGCCGGGGTGTTTAATCCCCCGCCGAAGGTGCTGAGCGCTGTTATCCGCTTAACGCGAAACGAAACCGCCCAATTGGGTTGCGATGAGAAGTTATTTTGGCAGGTGGTGAAAGCGGGTTTTAACCAACGCCGCAAAACTTTGCGGAACGCGGTGTCGTCCGTTATCCCGAAAGATAAGATTAGTGATGACCCGCTGCTGGACCTGCGCGCGGAGCGCCTGAGCGTTGCCGATTTTGTGGCGCTCACCAATAAAATATCGCTGGAGCGTTAAAATTTGAACAGGGATTGGCTGTAACGCTGGCCCTGTAGTTTGGCTTTTTTCTGTACCACTTGCATTTCGCTTTTAACCAGCGGGCCGCCAAAATAACGGGTAAAATAGGTGTGATGTTTGGCGAAAGGCGTATCAGGCTTAAACACGATGGAAGTATCGGTAACTGTATATTGGCCGGGTTGGGGTGTCTGCAGGTCCTGCATATCGGTATCGGCAGGCATTTTATATACCGCAAGCAAACCTTGCCAGCCCTCGGTTGTTAAGGTATCGGTTTTGAGGTCGTGTAAAACGGCGTAATCTAAACCACCTATGTAAACGGTTTGTGAGTCTTTTGATAAGCGGACGTAAGCATCCCCGGATTTTACAACGGTGGATGAATGGCAGGAGAGGCAAAACAGCACTGTAACAAATACGGGCAGGCAGCGCGTGTTCAAAACCATTTTGTTTAACATTGTATCATCAAATATAAAGCTTATGCGGTTCATACTCGAAATTTTATTGACGGGCCTCGCTATTATGATAGTGGCATACATTATCCCGGGTGTATATGTTGATGGTTATGGTACGGCTGTAATTGCGGGCGTGCTGTTGGCGGTTGTTAACGCTACCATCGGCCTGCTGCTGCGCATTGTTACACTGCCGTTGAACATCCTTACCCTTGGGTTGGTATCGTTCATCATCAGCGTGTGTATGGTACTGCTGGTGAGCAACTGGATGAATGGTTTTAAAGTGCATGGTTTTTTTAACGCGGCATTATTCGCCATCGTTTTGGCCATATTCAAGATGATATTCAACAGGGAGCTTAAAAAGGAGAAGGATTAAGCTATTTCTCTGCCAGCAGGTCATTGTTCAACTTTTCGAACTCTTTGGTAAAATCGGTATAGTAAGTACCTGTTCCCGGACCACTAAAGCCGGTGTGTATTTTGCGTACATCGCCCTTTTTGTCGATGATGATGGTGGTAGGGAAACCGAGGAAGTTGGCCAGCATGGGCAAGCTTTTGGTTAGCTGGGCTTTATCGTTAGTATAGCCTGTTATCAGTAAAGGATAAGGCACATTGAAGCGTGCTTTCAACTGTTCGATACTTTTTTTGGAGCGGTCGAAATCGGTGCTGCGCTCGTAGGCAAGGCCCACTACTTCGACACCTTTGGGGTGATATTGTTTATAGAAATCGACCAGGTAGGCTGTTTCGTCCATGCAATTTGGGCACCATGAACCCATGATCTGCAGGATAACCACCTTATTTTTAAAGCGGTCGTCGCTGAGCGATACTTTTTTACCGTCAAGTCCCGTAAAGGTAAAGGACAGTTTTTTTGTACCGGGTTTGAGATAGGTTAGTGAGTAAGCATCAGGAAGTTTAGCGTTGGGATTTTTTACGGCCGTCCATTGGTCTTTGCCCGAGTAACCGGCGTATTGCTTGCCGTCGGTCAACGTGTTATCGTTGTTGATCTTAGCGGTAAACAAGTAAGCATGCGTACCATCGAAGGTGGACAGGTATAAGCTATCGCCGCGTACGGTGCCTTCCAAAAATCGGTCGTCGCCGGTGGTGGTTAAGAACGTGCCTGTTACTTTACTACCCGTTTGTTTAAACTCGGCAACGGTGGTATCGCCGCCGGCAAATATGGCCGACCATCGGCCTTGCACATTATGCGTTACAGGCGCTGGCGTTTTAAAGAAACGATAATTACCGCGAACAGCATAAAAATCGGCGGTGGCTTCGCGGTTGGGCAGGTGTTTTATCCATTGGCCTTTCAGTACTTTGCCATCAAATTTACCTTTCAGATCGGCATCAAAAAGGGGCATGTGTATCCAAACAGAATCGCCTTTGGTTTTAACATCGGTTACTTTGAAACGTTCGGAACTATTCATGATATAGATATGCTTTTTGCCCAATACATCGGTAACCTTAAAGGTAAAAGGTATTTCGTGGCCCGATTGCGTTTTGATACCGGCGTGCCAGATGCCGTCGTGCAGTTTGCTTTGCGCGATGGCGGCCTTGGCCGAAAAGAGAAATATGATAGAAAAGAAAGCGATAAACCTGTTCATTTTTGAGTTGTTGATGCACAAATCTATAAATAAACAGGTTTAAAACCCCATTTTAAGGTCAGCGGGGTGTAACAATTACTTTAATACCTCGCGCGATATGACAATCTTCTGAATTTCGGATGTGCCTTCGTATATCTGGGTTATCTTGGCGTCGCGCATCAAACGCTCCACATGGAACTCCTTAACAAAGCCATAACCGCCGTGTATTTGCACGGCTTCCACCGTTGTCCTCATCGCAACGTCGGATGCGAAGAGTTTTGCCATGGAGCTGGCTTGGGCATACGGAAGACCGTTATCTTTTAACCAGGCAGCTTTTAAGCATAACAAGCGGGCGGCCTCAATTTCGGTGGCCATATCGGCTAGTTTGAATTGGATGGACTGGTGCTCGGCAATAGGTTTACCAAAGGTTTTGCGCTCTTTTGAATATTTCAGGGCCAATTCGTAAGCGCCGGACGCGATGCCCAGGGCCTGCGACGCGATGCCGATGCGGCCGCCTTCGAGCGTTTTCATGGCAAATTTAAAGCCAAAGCCTTCTTCGCCGATGCGATTTTCTTTGGGTACTTTAACATCGGTGAACATGAGCGAATGCGTATCGGACCCGCGGATGCCCAATTTGTTTTCTTTAGGGCCAACGGTAAAGCCTTCCATGCCTTTTTCAACAATGAGGGCATTGATGCCGTGGCTTTTTTTTGCAGCGTCTGTTTGGGCTATCACCAAATAAGTTGAGGCCGTTCCGCCATTCGTTATCCAGTTTTTTGTACCGTTCAACAGGTAATGGTCGCCCATGTCGATGGCGGTAGTGTGTTGCGATGTGGCATCGGAGCCCGCTTCGGGTTCCGAAAGGCAGAAAGCGCCAATTTTTTCGCCTTTAGCAAGGGGCACCAGGTATTTTTGTTTTTGTTCTTCGGTACCAAATTTTTCGAGGCCGTAGCATACCAGCGAATTATTGACCGAGACAACTACCGAAGCCGAAGCATCAATTTTTGACAGTTCTTCCATTACCAGCACGTAGGATATGGCATCCATACCGCTGCCACCGTATTTAGGGTCCACCATCATGCCTAAAAAGCCAAGTTCCCCCAGCTTTTTAACTTGCTCGGCAGGGAATTTTTGGTGCTCGTCGCGCTCAATAACACCGGGTTTCAATTCGGTTTGGGCAAAATCGCGCGCGGCCTGGCGAATCATCAGCTGTTCTTCGGATAAATTGAAATACATAATTTGGAGTTTGTAGCTAAATGTAACCTAAAATTTGAATCAAATATAATGATATGCATGCATAGTAAAAATGTTTCCACAAAAAAAGAGAGCTCTTTTGAAGCTCCCTTTCCCCTAATTAATTTAAACTATTGATTAAACCCAAAACAAAGAACACAAATACTCAGCCTGGGCGTCTGAGGACTCAAAACAAAGAAAAGTAGTTCATAGGTAGATGTAATACTTTTCGCAAAATGCCTTTGAACTCACTTTTGTTAAACAAAGGTAAAACCCGAAGGCTTAAGGTACAAATACTAATACGTCAGGATTGCAATACCTTTTCTAACAAAACTGATACAACTATATGACAACCAGCGGCGAAAAAGGTTTAATCCAAACAATAATTTTTTTAAAAAAAGATGTGGTTATTCAATTAATATTGTTTTTTACCTATTTTTATCGATTAATCACCTGATGAATTATGCTATTAACAGATTTTGAATATCTAAACACATCCGAAATAGCTTTTAAAAAGAAAGTCGCTTTACAAATTAAGCGGCTACGCAGACAGAACCAGGTGAGCCAGGAAAAGTTTTACAGCGAGACGAATATCAACATCGCGCGGCTTGAGTCGGGTAAGGTGGACATCAGACTGGATACGTTGCGAAAAATCTGTTATTATTTTGATGTGTCGTTATCGGGCTTTTTTCAAGGCATCTACTAAAAAAATTTGATGGAATTTATCAGGACCATTGAATCGTGGTGGGAATTGCAAAGCATATTGGAGCGTATTGGCTTTGTAACGGGTATTATTTGCGTTTTATTGGCGGCGCTAAACATCATCTGGAACTGGCCATTCGCTATTGTGAGCACGGGCATTTACATCTTCATTTTTGCCAAAAGCAGTTTGTATGCTGATATGGGGCAATATGTTTACCTGTTCATCAGCAATATATACGGGTGGTACTATTGGAGCCGCCGGCCAAAAACAGAAAAGGCGATACCCATCGTACGCATATCAAAACAACAGGTAATATGGTCGGTATTGGCTGTGGTTATATTATCACCATCACTGGGCTTTATGTTGGTGAGGCTGGCCCCGTTGTTGCATTACAAGCCGGCAGCTTTTCCGTACCTCGATAGTTTTTGTACCGTTTGCAGTTTAATTGCGCAATTGTTTTTGGCCCGCAAAATATTAGAGAACTGGCTGATATGGGTATTTGTTGATGTGATATACATTGGCGTGTATTTTATGAAAGACCTGCATTTAACAGCGATACTGTTTTTGGTATATACCGGCCTTGCCTTGTTTGGGTATATCGACTGGCGCAAGCAATATAAAAAGCAATTGTTACCATCATGACCAAGCCCATTATCAAAATAGCGATTGTTGGGCCGGAGTCGACGGGCAAGTCGACCATGGCGGCTTATCTGGCCAAACATTACCATACGGTTTGGGTGCCCGAATATGCGCGCGAGTATTGTGAGAAATTAAGCGAGCCACCCACCTGGCAGGATGAGATCAATATGTTTAAAGGGCAGTTGGCCTTGGAAAACGAGTTTTTGCCCCAAGCCAATAAACTGCTGATTTGCGATACTACCTTTATTACCGTAAAGATTTGGAGCGACCATATATTCGGACAATCGCCGCCCGAGGTGGTTGAGGAGCTTGGCCGCCATCATTACGATTATTACCTGCTGCTAAACATCGATATGCCCTGGGAAGATGACCCGCTGCGCGATTTCCCTGCTTTGCGCGAACATTTTATGGACGTTTGGCATGCCGAACTACAGACCATCAAAGCTGAATACACCGTTATATCGGGCCTGGACGATGAAAGATACCAGAACGCCATTGGTGCAATAGACCATTTTCTTAATTCTCTTCACTAAATTTAAGCTTTGGTGCAACGTTTTAAAAAACGCTGTGTCATTTAATCTGAAAGCTGTTTAAAATTTGGAAGCCGTTTACGTTGACAAGCATTACAACCTGGTGGTTGAATGCAAGCAGGGAAGTAAAAAAGCGCATTACGAGTTGTACAAACTGTATTCGAAAGCCATGTTAAACACCGCTTTCAGGATAGTTGACAATTTGGATGAGGCACAGGATGTGCTGCAAGAAGCTTTTTTGGATGCCTTTGCCAGGATACACGACTTCAGGCAGGAGACGACCTTTGGTTTATGGCTAAAACAAATTGTTGTACACCGTGCCATTAACCTGTTGCGCAAGCGCAAAATGGATTTGGTGAGCATTGATGACGAACAAATAGAAATTGCTAATGAAGAGGTTTACGATGACGAGGAAACGATTTATAAAGTAGAACAAATAAAAGCAGCCATTAAAGAACTGCCCGAGGGGTACCGCTTAGTATTGTCGCTCTATTTACTGGAGGGATATGACCACGAGGAGATAAGCGAAATTTTGAGTATTAACCAAAACACATCGCGGACGCAGTTTTTAAGGGCAAAAAGAAAGTTAATTGACATATTGAAACAGAGAGGAATAGCATCATGAGCAAGCGATTAGAGGACTTCATCAAAACGAACCGTGCGGAGTTTGATGACCTGGAAGCGGGAAATGATCTGTGGGACAAGATCGAACAAAAATTAAGCCCAAAAGAAGTCATCCCCAAAAGGGAAGCAAAAATGTTTACGTTGAATTTTGTGTTAAAGGTAGCGGCCATTATTGTAGTGGTGATGGGGGCTGGTTTCGCGTTCTATTTAAAGAGCGAACAAAACCGCCCGGTAAATCTGGCCACTATTAACCCCGAGGAAGCCAAACAACAGGTGCAATACGCATCGTTGGTGCAAAATAAGCGTAATGAATTAAAAGTATTGGCCAAAAGCGACCCTGAACTTTACAAAGAGTTTAGCGGCGAGATAGCCAAAATGGACTCGACCTATAAAAAACTGAATAAAGATTTGGCCACCAGCCCTAACCAGGAATTTGTTTTACGTGCAATGATCCGGAATTTGCAAATACAAACAGAGGTGCTCAATCAACAACTACAGGTAATTGAACAGTTTAATGAAATGAAAAAAGAACAAACACATGAAAACAAGAATATTTAAATCAGCCCTGATTGCATTTATTGCGCTGGCACCTGTTTATAAATGCGTGGCGCAACAAAGTACCACACTCCCACCGGCCAAGGCCGACACAGCTATTGTTGCACCTATGGCACAGTCGTCGGTTACCCCTATGGTAGCTATGCCCTCCATGGCACCAGCGAAGCCGATGAAGATGAAAAAAGGCGTGATGGTCCCGATGGGGCAAATGTCGTCGGTTACCCCTATGGTAGCTATGGCAGGTATGGCCCCGACGGGGCAAACGTATTATGGCATGGACTATTTGCAATCGGACACAGGGCGTAAGAAGAGCCTGGCAACAGACTCGGTATACCGCAAGAAGATGAACGACCTAAATGCTAAAATGACCGAATTGCGCCAGCAAATGAATGCTTTGCGCAACGAGGAAATGAAAGCCCAGGCGGCAGCGCGTACAGAAAGTATGCAAAGGATGATGAAAGACAGGGCTGATGCCGATGCGAGGAGCTTTGACAGGGCATTTGCTGCACCGAGAAAAGGGTACAACTATGATGCGGACAAAACCTTACAGGATAAGATAAAAAGCGGCGAAATAAAAGAATTGACAAAAAATTATACCAAAAGCTACCCCGTTGGTAAAGGCGACCAGCTTGCCATTGAAAACAGCTATGGTAAAGTTACTGTAAATACGTGGGACAAAAACGAATTTAAGGTTGATGTAGAAATAAAAGCCGATGCGAATGAGCAAGCCGAAGCCCAAAAGATATTGGACGACGTATCGATAAATGACAGTAAAGATGGTTCAACAATCGCTTTTAAAACGACATTTGCCGAAAAAAACCACTCGTGGTTTACCAATTCGGATGACGGAAAGTATACCATCCATCGTGTACAGATCAATTATACCGTGTATTTACCATCAAAAAACGCGTTGAGCATTACAAATCGTTTTGGTACGACAACTTTACCCGATTTTGATGGAAAATTAACTATTAACAACAGTTATGGAACTTTTAATGCCAAAAAACTAAGCAATCCGGCGAATGATATCACCGCCAAGTTCATCAATACAAACATTGAAAACTTAAATGGCAGCAACCTAAAAGTTGATTACGGCACCCTTGAACTGGGCACCTGCGATAACCTGAATGCCGAGATCAAATTCAGTCCTGCGAAAATAGCCCTGCTTAAAACATCGGGCAATATCAATCTGCATTATGGTGGTGGTTTAAAAATAGCCGCGCTTGACAAGGGTTTTAAAAGCTTGTCGGTAAGCTCAGATTTTGCGAGCGTAACATTGGGTTTACCGGGCGAGCCGAACCTTAATTTTGATGTAAGTGTACGTTACGGCGGTTTTAATTATGGCAGCCACCCGGTAAGTATTACCGAAAAAACACCTGATGATAGTCAACGCGGCTGGAACTCGACCCAAATCTACAAAGGGCATATTGGTAAAGGCGATGCGGATAAAACCATTTCGATAAAAACCAATTACAGCAGTGTAAAATTCGACTAAAGTAAACTCCTCAACATATCCCCGTAACCCCTGCCCCAAAAAGGCTGGGGTTATTTTTTTGTCACATTATTTGGTTTGCTTTTTAGTGTAATTGCTTTTAATTAACTATGCGTTGCCCAAAAAGGCAATTACACAAATGCAGCAAAAAGTCAGTATATTTTGGTTCCGCAGAGATTTGCGGCTGGATGATAACGCGGGGCTATACCATGCCCTTAAAGGCCCCTACCCTGTTTTGCCTTTGTTTATTTTTGACCCGGAAATACTGGACAAGCTGGAGGACAAAGCGGACGCGAGGGTTACATTTATTCATCAAACGGTTGAAGGTTTATACGAAGAATTGAAAAAGCACCATTCGGGGCTATTGGTAAAATATGCCAAGCCAGCTGATGCCTGGCACGAACTGTTAAACACTTACGATGTGGCTGCTGTATATACCAATCATGATTATGAGCCTTATGCCCATTCGCGCGACAGCGAAGTAAAAACGATGCTCGGCCAAAGGAATATTTCGTTTTATACTTATAAAGACCAGGTAATATTTGAAAAGGATGAGGTAACAAAAAACGACGGCAAGCCTTATACCGTGTTTACGCCTTATAAACGCAAATGGTATGAGAAACTGAAGCCATTTTATTTGAAACCATATCCTACCCAAAAATACTTGACCAACCTGCTACAAACTAAAGCAATAGCCCTACCAACGCTAAGCGACATGGGTTTTACCGAAACAGCTATAACTTTTCCGGGTAAAAACTATAACGGCATCATCAAGCATTATGCCCGAGATAGGGATTTCCCTGCGCTAAAGGGAACATCGCATATTGGTTTGCACCTGCGGTTTGGTACGGTAAGCATAAGGGCTTTGGCTGCGGATGCTTATGCATCAGAAGAGAAGACCTGGCTGAACGAACTGATATGGCGGGAGTTTTATATGATGATATTATACCATTTTCCGCATACGGCCACGAAAGCCTTCAAACCGGAATACGACCGGATACAGTGGCGCAACGATGAAGACGAGTTTAAAGCCTGGTGTGAAGGTAAAACGGGCTACCCGCTGGTTGATGCCGGCATGCGTGAGCTGAACGCTACAGGCTATATGCACAACCGTGTGCGCATGGTTGCTGCCAGCTTTTTAAGCAAGCACCTGCTGATAGACTGGCGCTGGGGCGAGCAATATTTTGCTGCAAAGCTATTGGACTATGAAATGGCAAGCAATGTTGGCGGCTGGCAATGGGCGGCTGGCAGCGGTACCGACGCGGCACCCTATTTCAGGGTGTTTAGCCCCGAGTTGCAATTAAAGCGGTTTGACCCGCAATTGGCGTACATAAAAAAATGGGTTCCGGAGTATGCCGACTTTAGCCAATATCCGAAACCCATTATTGAACATGTTTTTGCCCGTGAGCGTTGCCTCAAAGTTTTTAAGGAAGCTGTATCAAAATAGACGCTAATTAGTTACCGATACGATATAAACATCAAATCGCAAACTGCTAAAAGAGGGTACGGTAACACCTGTTATACTGTTTGTTGACCCCCCATTTTGATAGGCCAGTGTTGACGGCATAATCAAGGAGATACTTCCCCCTTGGGTAATATGGCTTAATCCTTCCGAAAAACCGGGTATGAGGGAATATAGAGTATAAAATGTTGTTGCCGATACGGTAAGATCGGTATTGGTTTCGGTATCGAACGCTACCCCATTAAACAAGTAACCTGTATATTGCAAGCCGACTGTTGAATTCATACCAATGGCAGCTGTACCGGTGCCCGCCTGAGTAATTTTATACCATAAACCGGAGGGTGTTTGTGTATAACCTGTCAAACTATTAGCCGCCATGTATTTTTGGATACTTATTTGGTCGTACACGGCCTGATGGTTGATTTTGGCTACAGCATCATAATCACCATCTAATAAGTTGATGGTATAATCGAGACATTCGTTGCCGTTGATGTGAATAGCACCGGCAAAATAGCCATCCCTGCCAAAGGCAAGCCTCGAAGGAATGAGCAAGCGTACCTTGGTACCTTTGCGTTTCATGATGTTTTTTATGCTGAGCTGAATGGCCGGTGGCGTAACGTGCCCCAGAAAATTATAGGCATGGTTGGCTATTGTATCGGTAGTGGAATATTCACCATCAAAAGTTTGGTAAGTATAAACATATGACACTTCATCCGGATAATCAACAACGGGGCCTGTGCCGGCGTTCAATATCTGGTAGTATATGCCAGTGGTATCGCCGCCCGATGTATCGCGCACCATGCCCTTGATGTTGTTTTGTTGTATATAGCCCTGAATCTGACTATCATCAAACTGTAGGATAGAAACTTCGTTGCTTTTCTTACATGATACCAGGCCAACAGCAATCAGCAAGACCAGGGTATAAAATATTCTCTTCATTTATGTGTATTCAGTTACTTATATTGTATAGTTTTATTGTAAAATCAAGTATCGCGTTAGCCGGTAAACCTAATGTTGATTGCGGATATGGCCCGTATGCATAACCCGAAGGTATGAGCAAGCGTACCGTTCCACCTGTTTTTATATGCCGTATGCCGTATTGCCAACCTAATATCATCTGTCCGTATGAAAACGAAGGATGAAAGTTACTTGTTTGCGCAAATATCGTACTGCTCCCCATCACACTGCCCTGGTAACCTACCGTTACTAATGTTGAACTGGTAAACAAAGCATTGCCAGTTCCCAATGTATCAATCTTATAATAAACCCCGGTAGCTACCCCATTACTTACATCGGGCAAAAAACCCGTTGCATTGCTGCTGTTAATATAGCTGCGTATCAAAACCGTATCGGCAGCCAACTGCTGCGGCGAAATAGCCCCTGGCAGAGGTGTATCGCTTTTTGAGCATGCTGCCAAACAACCGCATAATACAACAATTAACAGTATCCTGCCCATCATAATAAAACGCAAATTTATCTTTTTAAAACACAATATCCGAACCTTAACACTTTTTAACATATTTTAATTACAAAACGCGCCCAAGACATGCGAGCCGGATAACTACTATAACGCAGAAATGGCAAATAATTACAAAGGCCGTTACCCAAAAATGGATAACGGCCGGCATTACTATAAAGGTCACTTAATAATTTAATTTTTATGGCCTAAAAGCAGTATTTGTTGGCCTCGATGAGTTGTTTTGCCACACGCTGCCTTGCTTCTTTTATATTAAATGGCTGGGTTTTTGTAAAGCGTTTAAGGCCCATCATCATGGCGGTAAACTCATCGCCTTCGGCAAACGAGTTGAGGGCTTCCTTGCCTTGTACGTAAACAATATCGGTGGCCTGGTGCAGGTATATGCGCATCATATCCAACTGACCGGCACACGCCGCTTCGCCGCGCTGTTTCACCAGCTTTTCGGTACGCAGGATGGTCGATTCGGCCAGGTACACCTCCCCTACCATATTGGCAATGTTCATCAGTATTTCCTGCTCTTTGCCCAGGGTGGCCATCAGCTTTTGCACAGCCGATCCGGCGATCATCAAGCCAGCTTTTTTGAGGTTTTTGAGTATCTTCTTCTCGTAGGCGAATGGCGCGTCGTCATCGGGTGCAAAATCGGGTATGGCCATCAGTTCACTTGCCACGGCCATGGCAGGTGTCATCAGGTCGAGTTCGCCTTTTAGGGCGCGTTTGAGCAGCATATCCACAATGAGCATACGGTTGATTTCGTTGGTGCCTTCAAATATGCGGTTGATGCGGCTATCGCGATAAGCACGTTCCATTGGCGCTTCGGCACTATAACCCATGCCGCCATAAACCTGCAGCCCTTCGTCTACCACGTAATCCAGCATTTCTGATCCCCAAACTTTCAGGATGGCACACTCGATGGCAAATTGCTCCACCGATTTTAGTTTGGCTTTTGTTTTGTCCATACCATCGGCAACCAAATGCTCGTAAGTATCATCAATGTTTTGCCCGGCGCGGTAGGCCGCGCTTTGGCAAGCATAGTTGCGGGTAGCCATTTCGGCCAGTTTATAGCGTATAGCACCAAATTTTGAGATAGGCAGTTTAAACTGGATGCGTTCGTTAGAATATTTGATGGCATAACTTAAAGCCATACGCGCCGAACCAATAGCCGCGGCACCTAACTTAATACGACCTATATTGAGGATATTCACCGCTATTTTAAAGCCGTTTTGCCTTTCGGACAAGAGGTTTTCGACCGGCACGGGGCAGTCGTTAAAGAATATCTGGCGGGTTGATGAGCCTTTGATGCCGAGTTTATGTTCCTCGGGATTCATGGTGATACCACCGAAAGCGCGTTCTACAATAAATGCGCTCAGATTGGCATCATCGTCTATCTTGGCGAATACCACGAACACATCGGCAAAGCCACCGTTGGTGATCCACATTTTTTGCCCGGTAATGAGGTAATGTTTGCCATCTTTATCCAACACGGCTTTTGTACGGCCTGAGTTGGCATCGGAACCGGAATTAGGCTCGGTTAAGCAGTACGCCGCTTTCCACTCTCCCGTGCCTAATTTGGGTATATATTTTTGTTTTTGTTCTTCGTTGCCATAGTATAGGATAGGCAATGTGCCTATGCCGGTATGGGCAGATAAAGCCACCGCGAAGGAATATCCCGCGCCAACGGCATCGGCTACCAACATGGAGGTATTGAAGTTTTTACCAAAGCCGCCGTATTCTTCGGGGATAGAAACGCTGAGTAAGCCCAATTCGCCGGCCTTGTCCATCAGCGTGGGCATCAGGCCTTCTTCCTGCGCGTCGATACGGTCGAGGTTGGGTAATACCTCGGCAGCCAAAAAGTCTTCGCATGATTTTTGGATCATTTGCGATTCTTCGTCAAATTCTTCCGGGATGAAGATGTCGGTGGCTTCTGTTTCTTTGATGATAAATTCACCACCTTTTATTACTTTTTTCTCTATTGCTTCCATAGTTTTCGGTATTGAGATATGCGTATTGCGTATTGCGATTTTTTTGCGTTTGATTGAAAATATTTATCTCAATACGCATATCGCACTACTCTGTACTATTTTAATGTTTTTTGTAAATTGTAATTCATCTTTTGGATTTCGTCAATATTATCTAATACATCATCGCACACTTCATTGTCTACAAATCCTAATCTGTTAGCAATAACCATTTGAGTTTGTAACTCGTACGATGAACCATTTGCAATTCCTAAAAATTGTTTAAACTCACCCTTGGTATTTCGCCCCGCTCCTTCTGAAATATTAGACGGAATTGAAACGGCTGAACGACGTGTTTGCGAAACCAACCCAAAGCGCTCATCAGATGGAAAACCTGCAGATATTTTGTAAACTTTAACTGCCAGATCAATTGACTTATTCCAAATTTTAAGTTCTTTAATGTTGTGCATGGTAATTAGTATTGAGATTTGAGTATTGTTTTTGGTATTGCGATGTGCGTACTGCGTATTGCGATCTTCTGTTTTGTTAATTGCTACATTTATGGTTTGTCAATTCTTAATTGTAATTCGCGTACCTTGCATTATGCTATTTCATCTAACCTATCATCCCTCCTGTCGCAATACGCATATCGCATTACGCAATACTATCCTATAATAATTCAAACACCCCTGCAGCGCCCTGACCTGTGCCTACGCACATGGTTACGATGCCGTATTTCTGTTTTCTTTCTCTTAACTCGTTTAATATTTGCACCGTCAGTTTGGCACCTGTGCAACCCAGCGGGTGGCCAAGTGCTATGGCTCCACCATTTACATTCAGTTTGGTTTGATCGATGCCCAGTTCGCGGACTACGGCCAGCGACTGCGATGCAAATGCTTCGTTCAGTTCGAACAGGTCGATTTGGTCCAGTTTTAAACCCGCCTGCGCCAGTGCTTTCGGGATGGCGTATATAGGGCCGATGCCCATGATACGGGGCGGCACTCCTGCTACGCCGTAGCTTATCAGGCGGGCAATGGGTTTTACATTGAGCTCTTTCAGCATCTTTTCGGATACGATGAGTACAAAGGCTGCACCATCCGAAGTTTGGGATGAATTACCTGCGGTTACCACTCCATCGGCCATAAAAACGGGTTTTAGGGTGGCGAGTTTGGCTATACTGGTATCGGCGCGCGGCCCTTCGTCGGTATCCACTACATACTCGCGGGTTTTCTTTTTCATGTTATCGTCAAGGTAGGTTTCCTTAACGGTGATGGGCACCACGCCATGTTTCATGCTGCCATTAGCCATGGCTTTGATGGCCTTTTGATGCGATTGGTAGGAGAACTCGTCCTGGTCCTCACGGCTTACTTTATACTCCTTCGCTACGGCTTCAGCGGTGAGGCCCATGTTCCAGTACCAATCGGGGTGCGTTATAGCCACAGCGGGGTTGGGAACGATCTTCCAGCCACCCATCGGTATCATCGACATGCTCTCGACACCACCTGCAATAATGCAATCGGCCATACCGCTACGTATTTTGGCTGTC
Source organism: uncultured Mucilaginibacter sp. (assembly GCF_903893715.1). Classification (GTDB taxonomy): domain Bacteria; phylum Bacteroidota; class Bacteroidia; order Sphingobacteriales; family Sphingobacteriaceae; genus Mucilaginibacter. The sequence continues at coordinate 29,715 of NZ_CAITNG010000141.1, read as the reverse complement.
GCGGTAGCGATGGTTTCCAATCCTGACGCGCAATAACGGTTCATGATAACGCCCGGAACCTTATCGGTATCCAAACCCATCAATGATATCAAACGTGCCACGTTGAGGCCTTGCTCCGCTTCTGGTGAGGCATTGCCTACGATTACGTCGTCGATTCGTTCTTTATCGAGACCGGGTACTGATGCTACGAGGTGACGGATGACATCGGCAGCGAGATCGTCAGGTCGGGTAAACCTTAATACCCCTCTCGGTGCTTTTCCTACAGCTGTGCGAAATCCTGCTATGATATATGCTTCCTGCATTCTTTTTAGTATTTAGTAGAGCGTATTGCGTATAGCGATACAGTCCGGTTTTTCTTTTTGTATTGAGTAGAGCATATTGCGTAGTGCGATAACTATACTTTGTTTCCTTCGCAATACGCTATACGCATATCGCAATACTATCCTAATTCCTTAACGTTTTCCCCTTGGTTAATATACTCTGTATCCGTTCCAAACTCTTCTTCTCGCCGCAGAGCGATAAAAACGCTTCGCGTTCCAGGTCCAGCAGGTATTGCTCTGTTACCAACGTCGGCGCCGACAGATCGCCGCCACACAATACATACCCTAATTTTTCGGATATCTTTTTATCATGCTCCGAAATATAATGGCCCGAGTACATGGAGTTGGCGCCGATGTAAACCATGCCCAGTCCCGATTTGCCCAATACTTTGATGTCTTTGCGATGGGCGGGTTGGGTGTACCCAGCATTGGCCAGTTCCAAAGCTTTTTCTTTCGCATCGGCTATGAGGCGGCTTTTGTTCATACTGATGGCGTATTTGTCTTTGAGCAGGTAACCCAAATCGAATGCTTCGGCAGCTGATGTGGAGACCTTTGCCATGCCAATGGTGAGGAAACGGTCCTTCAGCACATTTTGCTCTATCTGCCCTTCCCTAAACTCATCCGATGCACGCAGCGCGAACTCTTTGGTACCGCCGCCGCCGGGGATCAGTCCTACGCCAAATTCCACCAAACCCATATAGGTTTCGGCAGCTAATTGTACGTGGTCGGCGTGGAGGCAAAACTCGCAGCCACCGCCTAAAGCCAGGTCGTGCGGGGCCAATACCACGGGGATGGACGAATAACGTATCCGCATGGATGTATTCTGGAACATGCGGATGGCCATGTTTATTTCATCCCACTCCTGCTCAACGGCCATCATAAATATCATACCGACGTTGGCACCTGCCGAGAAATTGGCGCCATCGTTACCGATGACCAGGCCACGATAATCTTTTTCGGCAATGTCTATCGCTTTATTGATGCCCTGCAAAACTTCGGCACCTATGGTGTTCATTTTGGTGTGGAACTCGAGGTTTAATATGCCATCGCCCAGGTCGGTCAAGGTAGTACCACTGTTTTTCCAAACAGTTTTATTGGCGCGGATGTTATCGAGGATGATAAAGCTTTCGGCACCCGGTATGGCTTTGTAGCTTTTGGTAGGGATGTCGTAATATTTTTTGATGCCGTCTTCCACTTTGCAAAAAGCTTCATTCCCGGCGTCCAGCATCTCGTGTACCCAGGCGGCGGCTTCGTTGCCTTTTTCTTTCATGGCGGCAACGGTGGCTTTTACGCCGAGGGCATCCCAAACTTCAAAAGGGCCTAATTCCCAGCCGAAGCCGGCCCGTAGGGCATCGTCAATGCGGTATAGCTCGTCCGATATTTCGGGGATACGGTCGCTTACATATTCAAACAGACCATAAAACGAGGCGCGGAAAAACTCACCGGCCTTATCGGTTCCTTTGGCGTAGACGCGCATGCGTTCGCGCAGGTTTTCGATGGGTTTGGTGGCATCCAGCGTGGCCGATTTTACTTTGATCTGCGGTTTATATTCCAAGGTCTTCAGGTCGAGCGCGAGGATGTCGCTGCTGCCATCCGCATTTTTTACTTTTTTGTAGAAGCCTTGTTTGGTTTTATCGCCCAGCCATTTGTTTTCGGCCATTTTTTTTACGTATTCGGGCAGCACGAACAGGTTATGCGCCTTGTCGTTGGGCAGGTTATTGTAGAGGCCGTTGGCCACGTTGATCATGGTATCCAGACCCACCACATCGCTGGTGCGGAAAGTGGCCGATTTTGGCCTGCCCAATGCAGGGCCGGTAAATTTGTCGACTTCCTCTACAGTCAAATCCATTTTCTCCACCAAGTGCAGCAGTTGCATAATAGAATACACGCCCACACGGTTGGCGATAAAGGCCGGGGTATCTTTACAGAGAACGGTGGTTTTACCTAAAAACTTATCGCCATAGTGCATCACAAAATCGACAACCTCAGGGTTGGTTGCAGGGGTCGGGATAATTTCCAGCAGGCGCAGGTAGCGTGGCGGGTTAAAAAAATGCGTTCCGCAGAAATGTGCTTTAAAATCTTCAGAGCGACCCTCGGCCATTAAATGGATGGGGATACCCGATGTATTGGAGGTGATGAGCGTGCCCGCTTTACGGAACCGCTCCACCTGGTCGTACACTTTCTTTTTTATCTCAAGATTTTCTACCACTACTTCTATCGTCCAGTCGCAGCCGGCAATATCCTTCATGTTATCATCAAAGTTGCCTGTGCTGATGCGGCTGACCACCGCCTTGGTAAACACCGGCGAAGGGTTGGATTTGATGGCCGTTTCGAGCGCGGTATTGACGATGCGGTTCTTTACCTTCGGGTTATCGAGGGCGAGGCCTTTGGCCTGCTCGTCGGGCGTTAACGCTGCGGGCGCGATGTCCAACAGCAAAACCTCCACACCGATATTGGCGAAGTGGCAGGCAATGCGCGAACCCATAACCCCTGATCCTAAAACCGCTACTTTTTTTATTAGTCTTTTCATTTGGTAAATGTAAGCCCCTCCTAAATCCTCCCCGGTAAGGAGGACTTAATGAGGCTATTCAGGTTTATAATCAATGGTCAGTTGGTTAATTTTTTTGAGCGTTTCGGTCAGTTGATGTTTGTCCGCCTCGCTGATGTGGCTGTTGAGGTAGTCGTTAAACTTACGTACCACAACCCTTGCCAGGTGCCGTTTTTCTTTGCCCAAGGGTGTCAGGTATATTTTAACAGACCGCTTATCCCCTTTGTTTGACTCGCGGTAAACTAATCCCATATCTTCCAGGTTAATGAGCATCCGCGAAAGGCTTGTCGACTTTAGGCCTAACAAGCCGGCCACTTCGCTCACTGTAGTACCTTCGTTTTCGTCTATATTGATCAACAAATACCCGATAGATTGGGTGATGCCAAACTCGGAAGCCAACTGGTTATAGCGGTTTGCTACCGTTTGCCATACTACCTTTAAAAAATAATCAATGGTTTCCTGATGGTTCATTATTACTATGCAAGCATAACAAATGTAAGTAATGGAAATTTACTATGCAAGCATATTGTATCAGAAAGTTTTAAATTTTTTAAGGATGGCGAAAATTAGCCTTGCGGAATAACAGATTGACTTCCAAAAAACCTTTCCCTTGATCGCACGTATATATAAAATTCGACTATCAGCAAATTGCCAACCCAGCCTAACCACGACACGATATGGTAAGCATCCATAGGGCGTGGCTCAAATAACAGCACGATGACCCATTTCCATAACCTTAAACTTATGGCGGATAAGGTTAAAGCGTAGCTGCGGTACATCCAATTTTGATGGACAACCAGGTTGCGGGATATTGCCGCAGCAACACCTTTATAAGTAAATGCAACCCATAAAAAAGCAAGCAGGCAAAAGGCTATTTTGCTTATCCAGCCACCATTGGCATAAAAACCCATAATTAAACCTGCCGGGCCCGTAACCAAAATTATCCCGTAAGCATAAACCCTTCCGCACCAAGTGTGAAAGGCAGGGAAGCGCGCCCGGATATAGGCCGGTAACTGCAACATACCTGCGAGCAATATAAACATGCCGGTATATACGTGCGAGAAGAAGGCCACCCGGTAATATAATTTGTCGGCAATTTCTTCTTTGACCCTTAAAAAGGCCACGTCCGTTCGCAAAGGAATGTATTGCAACGTGATTAGCAACATCAGGTAACTAAAAAACACGAGGAACGCATACCAAACGATACGCCAAATTTTGTTGAGGTATAGATTTGCTGCGATTTCCATTCAGATCAGCCCCGGCCAAAAACATCGTAATACTCTTTGGCGTTTTTTTCATAACGCATCAGCAGTTCGATGTTCTTTTTTTCGATGTCGGTTAATTCGCTCTTAACATCTGTACTTATCGGTATATACCAGGGTTCTCTATCAAAATAAGCGCGTAACTGCTGATTTTTAAAAGAATAACCATGCCGCGCGTATATCGAATTTCGCAGGATGAAAAGATCGGCCTTTTTAAGATTGGATACCTGTTCAACAGTTAGCAAACTGTCGGAAGGGTTATATTTATATAAGTCATAAGTGGTTGTAAAATAGGATACATCATAAGCTGCTCGGTATTGCCGGTCGTTAGGAGAGACTTTTTTGTTTTTTACCCAATCGATATAGCGATTTCCCTTATCCAACTCGACATTTGGATCATATCTGAATATCGTTTTCTTAAGATTATAGTGCCGGTTTGGTATATTTATTTTGTTATTTGCTTTCCATGTCCCTGTTAAAGTACTATCGCCCTGTATAATATAAAAATCAAATGCGCCATCATATTTGTCATCACCTGGTTCTTTTACCGAAAAATGGAATATCTTCCCGTCTTTTGTCAGTTTACCTGCAAACGGGCGATCATTACCGGCTACGACACTGTGACCCTTAACCTGGTCGTTATCAATTTGATCGATCGATAAATTTATTTTATTCTCAAAATTCCATGCGTCTTCTTCTCCTGTACTAATATATCCCGCATTCTTATCCGGTTTAAACATACCTACCCAGTAGCCCAAAATATCTTTTGTATCACTAACGGTCAGATTGGTTGTAGCTTGGTTTGGTGCAGTGGCTTTATTAACTGCAAGTGTTTCGGATTTGGCACTCTCCTGTGATGTATCTTTATTTTTTATCAGGTTACCACCACAACCTTGAAGCAAAACAATTGCAGATAAAATGAATACGCTTTTGAATACATTCATATTTGTAATCTTTTGAATCAAATATAAGTATTGCGAGACTTATCACATGTAAATTGTCTTTTATATTACCGTACGATAAATTTCCTCCACCAAGTGTTCGTATTTTTTTAGGATCACCTTGCGTTTGAGGCTGAGTTTTGGTGTCATCTCGCCGGTGGCGATGCTCCATTCGTCGGCAATGAGTTCGAATTTTTTAATCTGCTCCCAGTGGCCAAAACCTTCGTTGTAATGGTCGAGCTCGTGCTGTATCTTGTCTTTAACGCGACGGTTTTTTACCATTTCCTGGTTGGTGGTATATTCTACCCCTCTTTTTACGCACCAATCTTTCAGGGCATCGAAAGCAGGTATAATGAGCGCGGCCGGGAAACGCTGGTTTTCGCCGATAACAATGATCTGCTCGATAAAGCGCGACTCTTTAAACTTGTTTTCGAGGGTTTGGGGCGCGATGTATTTGCCACCCGCTGTTTTGAAGATTTCTTTTTTACGGTCGGTAATGCAGAGGTATTTGTTATCGAGGAATACCCCGATATCGCCGGTATGGAAAAAACCGTCGGCATCAATAGCTTCGGCAGTGGCATCGGGTCGTTTGTAATAGCCTTTCATCACGTTGGGGCCTTTTACCATGATCTCGCCATCGGAAGCGATTTTTACCGTTACGCCTTTTATTACCGGACCAACGCTGCCAAAGCGGGCTTCGCCTTTGCGCGGGCCATTTACCGATATAACCGGCGATGTTTCGGTGAGGCCGTAGCCTTCTAATACTTTGATGTCGGCCGCCCAAAAAACCCGGGCCAAGCGGGGCTGTAAAGCAGCGCCGCCCGATACAATGGCAATCAACTCGCCACCCAGGGCCTCTTTCCATTTGCTGAAGACCAGTTTACGGGCCAGTTTTAGTTTCAGGCCGTACAATGGACCATTGCGGCCGTCCATCTCGAAACGTAAGCCTAATTTGAGCGACCAAAGGAATATTTTTTTCTTGATGCCTGTCAGTTCGTTGCCTTTGGCCACGATGCGGTCGTACACTTTTTCGAGCAGGCGGGGCACGGTGGTGAATACGTGGGGTTTTACTTCCACCATATCGGCCACTATGGTATCCATGCTTTGGGCGTAATAAATGGATATGCCCAGGTACAGGTACATATAAATAACCATGCGTTCGAAAATGTGGCACATGGGCAAAAAGCTAAGCGCCCGCGTTATTTCGGCCGGGTATAGTTTTGACGATTCGAGCACGTTGCTTACCAGGTTGGCATGGGTGAGCATTACCCCTTTTAGCGTACCTGTTGTGCCTGATGTGTAAATCAGCGTCAGCAGGTCATCGGGTTGTACTTCGGCCCGGTAAGCGTCGAGGTCGGGTTGTTGGTTGGCTTTGCCGAGGTCGGCAATCTCCTGCCAGTTTTTGGCAGCTTCAACCGTATCGTAGGTATAGATATCGAAATTGAGGTTTGCTCGCTTTTTTACTTCGCTTATTTTATGGTAGATATCCTTATCAGATACAAAAATGATTTTTACCTCGGCATCTTTTAATATAAACTCGATGTCGGTATCGCTCAATGTGGGGTACATGGGTACCTGCGTGGCGCCAATCTGCATGATACCGAAATCGCAAAAATTCCATTCGGGGCGGTTGGGCGACATGATGGCGATCTTGTCATCCTTTTTTACGCCCAACGCCAGCAAGCCATGGCTTACATTATTGATGGTGGAAACCACCACATCTGTAGCATATTTTTGCCAGGCACCGGCACGCTTATAGCCAAGCATATCGGCCTTCGGAAAGTTTTTGAGGTTAAAGGGGAGCAGATCGAAAACGCGTGTTATGGCCATTGCAGCAAGTATTATAAATCAAAAAAACAAGGTTAACAAAAAATTGGTTTGGCTTAACACCTCATAACCCAAATATACAAAATTTATTACCTGATAAATTAAAATTACTATGCATGAATAGTAATTTTTTTATCCGCACGCAAAAAACCACATAATTTGTGGCCGATATTACCGTTTTTTAGCGAGTGGCATAAAAATTGTTAAATGCAGCTGTAAAAAAAACACACCCTATGAAAAAGACCTTATTATCTGTATTGATTGTTATTTCCCTCTTATCTACTGCATTATCATTAAAAGCGCAGGACTACCAAACTGCCATCGGCGCAAAATTTGGCGGGTATGAAAACGGTATATCGATAAAATACTTTACGCAAAAAGACATCTCGCTGGAAGGGGTACTGGGCTTCCGTTCGCATGGTATTGTATTGACCGGCCTGTATGAGAAAAACCAGGAAGCCTTTGGCGTTAGCGACCTTAAACTGTACTACGGTATTGGCGCGCACTTGGGCTCAATAAATGGTGAATACCAAACCTACAGTGGCGGCAACCAAAATTTTAACAGCAATACCCTGCTACTGGGTGCTGATGCGGTGCTGGGTTTGGAATACAGGATACCCAATGCGCCATTAGCTATTAGCCTGGACCTTAACCCACGGCTGGAACTGGCTACCGGGCCGTTTTTTGATTTGGCACCGGCAGTGGGATTGAAGTATATTTTTTAAGTGAGTTGGTGAGTGGTGAATAGTGAGTGATGAATGTTTTTTTGACTACTCACCACTGACTACTCACCATTCACTATTTCAGCACAGTAATCTCTTTCGTATAAATCTTATCGTCGATCTTCAATTTGATGAAGTAGACGCCATCGGCGATGGTGGAGGTGTTGATGATGGTGTTGAAGGGACCGGCGGTTAACTGCCGGGTATCATCGTACACGTGTTGACCGAGGGCATTGAGGATAGATACTGATAAGGCTTCGTTTTTTAACGCGTTAAAGGCGACGTTCAACTGGTTGGCGGCCGGTACTGGGAATATGGCCAGCGAAATATCGGAACCTAAACTACTGCCCGAAACGGGGAGCACAAAACTAAAGCCATCGGATTGGGAAACGCAACCGCTTGATGAGGTGACGTACACATTGTAGATGCCGCTGCGCAAGGGCGTATAGTTTTGCCCGGTGGCACCGGGGATAAGCACGCCGTTTAAATACCACTGGTTATTGGCCGTATAGTTTGACGACAGCGTTAATCCGTTTTGCGTGATGAAGGGTTTGGTTACAGTCACCGCCACCCTTGGCGTTGGCGACGGGCAGCCGAGGCTGCGCACATGCATGTTATAAAAATAATAGTAAAAGTTGCGGTAATAGGTGGTATCGGGCGGGTTGGTGGCTGTGTTGTTGGTGATATTGAACAAGCCATCCAAACTAAAAGGATAGCCCGTTACCCCGCCGTTGTTGCGGTATATGGTGGCCACATCAGCATAAGATATGGCGATGGTGTACGCTCCTGCAGTGGGCAGGGTGAGGTTGAGGGGATATACTTTGCCTTGGTCAAGCGGGTCGTCGGCTTGGGCGCCTGCGGCGGGCGTGGTGCGGGTGGCTATGGCATCGATGGTGGTGCTTGATACCGGCAGACCATCGGTGTTGGTTACCGTAAAAGTGATTTGGCCGGAATTACCGATGTAAAGTCGCGCGCTTTCTATCACCAAAGGCACTTTGGTATACACGTTTACCGATGGCGTAAACTGGTTATAGCCTCCTGCCGCAAATACATTTTTTGTGGCGGGGCCGATGTTTCCGCTAAAATCGTTGAGGGCGGCGTAATAGGTATTGTTTACCGGGGCTGTTTTGGTTATGGGGCTTGAGCCGAAGGTGAAAGGCAAGGCCTCGCCGATGTTTTTGTACCAGAATACCGTACCGCTGCCTGTGGCATTGAGGTTGTAGGTGGTATCGGCATTGCAAAAATAGGCCGACAGGTTAGCAGGCGATGGCGAGGTATTGATGAGCGCGGTGGAAGTAACCTGATTATTGGTGGTGATGATATCGCCGGCGAGGTTAGTGGTGGCAGTTATGGTATAACTGTTCCCCGCAAGGGCACTAAAAGTACCTGCAAAAATGTAATCGTCTTCGGCTAAGGGCGCCAGGGTGCCGGGGTAGGTCTCGTTAAGCGTAGTAACCGTGCCCGAACCTGCGGCAGTTATGGTTACCGTGAGCGGGATACTGCTGACTGATGCGCTCCCGAAGTTTTTGATGTGCACGGACACGCTTGCTGTTGCCGAGGGGCAGGTGCCGCTTGCCGCGGGGCTGTTAATGGCCGTTGCACCTACATCGATGCTAGATTTTACAAAGTTTACCCGGTAGTCCTGTGTTTCGCCTTTGGCGTAGGAACCGCAGGGGCTGATGGTGCTGGGGTCGGTGGTTTCGGAGAGGACAACACGCATCAAACTATAATTGCCCGGCACAACGGTTGCAGGTATGGTTATGTTGGTTGTATACGTGCCCGTGGCGGAGATAACGTTGGATGTGGCCACCAGTTCGTTGGCATCGAAAACGCCGTTGCCGTTATAGTCGATATAAACCTTGGCTATCTTATTAAAATTGGCACCGCAAGTACCGGCAGTGAGGCTCAAAGCGTAGGTTTTGCCTTGCTCGAGTGTGGCGGTGAGGTTGGTATAGTCGGAATAGGCGGTGCAGCCCGGACCGGGGGTATTGTTGATGTTTGATAGCGTAAAGTTGTTGATGCGTGAATCGGCGCTGGATGTTGGGCCCGACGCGCAATAAGCCGTGCCGCCTATCCCGGTAACGATGAGCGAAAAAGCCTGGCTGCCGCTTTGCAGGGTACCTTTGTGGGTTACCGTAATGGTATAGCTTCGGCCCGGAACCGCGCCTGCGATGTACACCTGCTCAATATTGTCGCGAATGTTATCGCCGGTGGTGGCGCTGGCGCCGGGGTTGTTCGGGTCGAGCACCCAGGGTTTAAAGGTGGTGGTGCCGTCGCTTACGCGGATGTCGAGGTCGTTTACCAGTTTGGGCTGGCGGTCGTTGATGGTATCGGTGGCGAAGGGCGTACCGGCAGGGTCGGTCCAGGATATGCTCGCAATAAGCGGACCATTACCCGACGCCACCACGTTAAACGTTTGGGTTTGGCCCTGAGCAAGCGTTTTTTCGGTGATGAGGCTTTTGGTGCCGTTGTCGGTAATGGCCTGTGCGGCTTTGGCCATATCGAGCAGGCCCCAGCCGTAAATATAATCCGGCCCGGGGTTACCGGCATCGAGCGCGGTATGGCAGGCCAGCCCTTTGAGCGTGGCGGCGCGCATAAAGCTGCCCGAATTTTTTTGGGCATAATATTCCTGCAAAAGGTATAGCGAACCGCTGATATTGGGCGTTGACATGGAGGTACCCGACAGCACCAAATAGGCATCGGGCGCGCTGCTTCCGCTGGATAAAACGTTTACCCCGTTGCCGCAGATATCGGGTTTGATACGGCCATCATCCGTGGGGCCAAAGCTGCTGAAGTAGGCGATACTGACATCGCTACCGCTATTGGGCCCGTAAGGCAGCGGGTTGACAGCCCCGACAGTGAGGATATTTTTGGCGGTATTGCTGGCGTCTATCACATCGTACCCCGCGTTGGAGCTAAGGTTTGCCGGGCGCGCGCCTTTGTTGACGATGGTGGAATTTGTCCGGCTTTGATAGCCCCAATAGGTAGCGCCTACGGCAGGACCTGTTTCGCCGCGATGATTGCCGGCCGCGAACACCATGAGGTAGTTGGGCGCGCTGTAGGCTATCTGGTCGTACGACTGGGCGAGCTGGTCGTAAAAGCCGAACTGGTAATCAACTGTATCGCCGGGAAGGCCCTCCCACTCCCATCGGGTTTGGGTATCGTTATAATACCAGCCGCCGCCATGGTCGTACGAGTGGTTGGAGATGAGCAAGCCGCTTGCTGCGGCGGCCATTTCGGCGATGTCGTTGTTGAAATCGTAGGATGCGAGGGTGGTGGCACCCGGCGACATACCTTTTGCAGGAGCGTATATCCCGGCGGCTATCATGGTGCCGGCTACGTGGGTGCTGTGATCAATGTAGTTGAGGGTGCCGTCTTTACTTTGCACGTTTTTGCCGGTAAATTCCTGATGGCCGGCGTACACGGCGGCGCCATCCCAAATGGCGAGTTTATTGGCCATAGAACTGCTGTAACCGCTTAAATTTAACCCCAATGTGCCGCCCGGCTGCACGGTATTGGTATGCGTGGTTGCTGCTGAAATAATATTATTAACCGTTTTGGCATAGATAGGGAAACCCGATCTGGTTACGCCCTGCAGCGATACCACCTGCCCTGCTTTAGACACTTTATAAAACGCCCAGCCTTTTTGCGCGGCCAGCGCCATTAATTGCGTGCGGTTGTTGCGGTATTGGGTATCGGCCTTTAGGGAAATATCTGATAATTGCTTAATTTGAGCCGCGCTTACAGGTAAAGCCTGAGATTTTGCCCCGAGCGCAAAAAAAACAAGTAAAAACGTAAGGTATAACGCGGGGTAAAGTCTCTTCATATAAACTACAATGGGGTAATATACCAATAAAGACTATTAGTAAACGAAACACGTTTAAAAAAGGTATGAAAGGTTTAGTTTTTCTGTTCTGTATGCTGTGGCTTGGCGCAAGCGCCCGGCAAGACGCGCCTGTTAAACAGGGCATAAGCGGCAAAATTTATCTGCAAAAAGGCGACCAGATGCCCGTGCCCGGCCGCAAACCCGGCAAAGGCGCAGCCGTTAGCCGCACGGTGTTGGTGTACCAGCTCACCACCCTGAAACAGGTTGGCGGCGTTACCAATTTTTACAATACCATACAAACGCAAATGGTTGCCAAAACGCAAAGTAACGATAAAGGCGAATACGCCATTGCCCTGCCCGAAGGCAGCTACTCGGTTTTTGTGCAGGAAAGCGGGCTGCTATACGCCAATGATTTTGATGGCGAGGGGCATATTTGCCCGGTTACGGTGGTAGCTGATAAGGTGAGTAAGAAGGATGTGGTGGTGAGCCATGGCGGGGTGGATTGATGAGTTTTTCGGTTCTGTAGTCGGAGAATACAGGCATATTGGTTCGAAGTCAGAGAAATCGAACAGCGGGCTTGGGATTAATAATGTGATAAAGATACGCCCTGCAGCGTGGCTTGAATAAGCATGGCCGTATAAGCATGATCAACGTCTGCCGGAGTTTTAAAAACCATACCGCCCCGCCACCCTTCCGGGGCCTCGGCATGGAAACCTGTGAGAAGCACAAAGCCGCTACCGCATTTTCCTTCTGCAACTGCCGGTGTACCGTCGGGATATTTAGCTACAACAGCACCCCAGCCCGAAAGCTGCGGGCCGTCTTCCCAATACTGATCGAGTGTTGGCGCTCCGAGGCTGGTAATTGCCAGCGCTGCTTTCCGTATGCCCTTGCTTTCGGCTGAGTAAAAGCCGAAAGTTACGCCGGAAGTGAGATTGAAACAGTTGTAACGCGCCAAATGGCCCGCCAGGAAAGCTCCCGCGCAAATGCCGAGGTAATTCAAGCCATGCTGCACCGCATAGCGTACGTTAGTGGCGGTAACAGTATCGAGGCTTTTGCCTATATCAATAAAATCCCCTCCGGGCATAATCAGCAGGCGGTATTTCATCATCCGCGCACGACCCATCCTGTTCAGTTCCGAAGAATTGATGGTAGAATAACTGAGGCGTAAGCTATCGAGGATTGTTTCGACTGCCGTAACATCGTTAGGGGAAGTTCCGGCGCCGTTAAACAAGAGTATGGGAGCCGGGCCACTCTCGAGCGGAACGCCCTTGTTATGGCCAGCACAGGCGGAAAGAAGGACAATAAGAGTAAAACCTGCGATAGTGAGCAGTCGCCGGATATTGCTACAAACCGCACCGAAACGGGTACATATCATTTAAGTATTTTTGGGTTGAACATACAAAAACAACGCTAAATTGCAATACAATTTGACCAGAAATTACCTTGTACGTTCAGGTTATGTGCCCAAAAAAGTGGTGCCGACTTGATTTTCTGCCGTTTATTTCCCCTTAATAAGACCCGCATAATCCACCTTATCGAATTGATATTCCATCACCTTATTCTGTTCGCACCTGTTGACTACCATATCGAAACTGGCTGCGCCTTCGCGCGCTACGTATAAGCCATAGCGGCTGGCCATAGGTTGCGACATATCTTCCCAAACGGCTACTTTCTTTTTATCGTCGATGATGTAAATGGTTAATTGTTTGTCTTTCTCGTTCGGATACCGTCCGGCTATCTTCAACTGATATTTGTGAATGTTAATTTTATTAGTCAACAACAAGGGATTTTGAAATATCTCAAATCCCCTGTAAATCATCATCGTATCGGTAATGGTCGTTCGGCCGGTGCAACCGTAATCGGAAGGATAATAGATGTAGTATTTGCCTTTGTGCAAGACCAGGGGTAGCCACTCGCTTGGCAAGTTTGATAAGTCGTACTTTTTTAGAGGTGTACAAAATTCACGTTTAATGTTTACATAGTCTTCTGTTATTTCCTTTTGCTCTTCTTTATCGAATTGAAAATCCAAAAGGTGTTGGCGGTCGGCTGATTGTTTGTTTGGGTCGATGTAGACTTTATAGTAATGGTCTTTTGTTTTTTCGCGGTAGATAAAAATAGTATCGCCAGTCGCGGTCTGCTTTTTGCCGGGCGAACAAGCGGCGATAAAAAGGATGCCAAAAATCAGTTTACGCATTTGTGATTAGATGTTATCCAAACTTAATGAATGTTGGGATAAGAAAGAAATGAGGGCCGTATGCGCAGCACCTCAGCATTAGGGTATAAACCTGCCGTTTAAAATGTGAGCGGTTTTAAACAGCAGGTAATGGGCCTTTGCCCCTATTGCGTTATTTTGCGGATAAGGTTATTGTTTGAATCGGCTACATAAACATTGGTATTGGCATCTACTGCCACGCCTGTTGGATACCTGAACGAGGCAGATGCCGATGAACCGTTTAACGCGCCTTGCGCACCTGCACCCGCCAGCGTACTTACCAAACCAGCCGGCGTTATTTTGCGGATACTGTTGTTTTGTTTATCGGCTACGTACACATTGCCATTGGCATCAACCGCTACACTACTTGGGCCATAAAACGAGGCTGCTGTGCCTTGCCCGTCTAAAGCGCCTGCGTTTCCGCTGCCTGCCAGTGTACTTACTACTCCTGCTGAGGTTATTTTACGGATAGCCTGATTACCTAAATCGGCTACATAAACGTTACCATTGGCATCAACAGCTACGTCGGTAGGGTTAAAAAAGGTAGCGGCTGTGCCTTGCCCATTTACAAAACCAAAAGCGGTACTGCCTGCCAATGTGCTCACCAAGCCGGCAGGTGTTATTTTTCGGATCGCGTTGTTTTTTATATCGGCTACGTAAACGTTGTAGTTGGCGTCAACCGCCAAACCTGTCGGGTTATTAAATGATGCCGCAGTGCCCTGTCCATCGGCATAACCGGCGCTACCGCTGCCTGCCAGCGTGGTTACCAAACCTGCGGGGGTTATTTTCCGGATAGCCTGATTGCCTAAATCGGCCACGTAAACATTGCCATTGGCATCAACTGCCAGTCCGTACGGATAATTAAACGAAGCGGCTGTACCTTGCCCGTTTACAAAACCGGCGGTGCCGTTGCCTGCCAGCGTGCTTACCAAACCAGCTGAGGTTATTTTACGGATGGCGTTGTTACTTAAATCGGCCACGTAAATATTGCCGTTTGCATCGGCGGCTACCGAGTAGGGATAGAAGAACGTTGCCGCTGTGCCTTGCCCGTTTAAAAAACCAATAGCACCACTTCCTGCAAAGGTACTCACCAAGCCTGATGTGGTGAAACTTACCATGTTACCATAAGCTGTACCTCCGTTGGTTGTTACATAAGCTACCGCATAGTATGTAACGTGCGGGCTTAAGCCGGTAATGGTACTTGTAAAGATGCCATCGGTAACGCCATCGTTGGTTTTTGTACTTAACGCGGTGCTGAGGTTTGGCGTGGTGCTCCAAATAAGGCCTTCGGCCATAACGGTGCCACCACCATCTGCTGTTATGTCGCCACCGCCCGTAACCGTGGCAGAGCTGGTTACAGTTATACCGCTTGTAGTTACTGTGGGCGCGGTTGGGTCGGTTGTGGATGATTTTTTACAACTCGCGAACAATATTAGGGCTATGAACAGTGATGGTAAGGTCTTTTTCAACGTATCTGTTTGTGAAGGTTTATAAAATTAATGTGTTTAGTGCTATCAATATTTTTAGCTGGTTTTTTACCTGAGGCAAAGATGCATTATTTTTCAAATCAATCGGGTTTTTTAACGTTCTTTAACTTTCGTTTTCGCCCTTTATTGATAAAATAACCAGCTATTGGGGCATGTAACGGCGCAATCATTAAAAATATTGCCTTGCTTAAGTAACAATGCAGATAAGATTGATAGTTCAATTAGGGTAGCCCCTACGGGGCAAAATTGTTTTTCATGATATTTTTACAAACAGGTAGCCCCGATGGGGCATGATTTTTTGATTTGAAAACCTTGAACTGCTTGCGAAAACTATTTCTTTTCCTCCGCCCGTTCAGGCGTCCGCGCCTGAATGACTTTGATTGCAAGCGTCTACGCTTGCGATGCCGGAATGATTGGTTTCGTGAGCGTGGACGCTCACAGTTAGAGATGTTCAGGCGTGGACGCCTGAACAGGCGATCTTATCTTAAAATAAAAAATGTATTTTTATACCAATGTCCCGCAATGCCTCTACAGATGAACTGTTCTTTGTTACTTTAACCGTAACGGACTGGATAGATGTTTTTACACGAAGAATTTACAACGAATTTATTATCGAAAACCTGGCCTATTGTCAGAAAAATAAAGGTCTGAATATTTACGCCTATGTGATCATGACCAATCATATTCATATGGTTGCGAATGTAGAAAATGGCTCGCTTGGTAATGTTCTTCGCGATTTCAAAACTTATACATCGAAGGAAATGACAAAGTTGATTGCGACTAATGCGACAGAAAGCCGCCGTGATTGGATGCTTGCTGCTTTTGAAAAGGCAGGCAGGATAAACCCTCAGAATAAAGACCATCAGTTTTGGCAGAATGGCAATTACCCTGTTGTGTTATATTCTGCTGCCGTAATAGATCAAAAGATTGATTATATTCATGAGAATCCGGTTAGGGCTGGCTTTGTAGGTTCGGCACATGAGTATTGGTATAGCAGCGCTAATGCGGAGAGCCCGTTAAAGGTAATTTACTGATACGTGAGCGTGGACGCTCACATTTGGGTGCGATCAGGCGTGGACGCCTGATCGGGCGGTGAGTGTAGCCCCTACGGGGCAAAATTGTTTTTCATGATATTTCTACAAACAGGTAGCCCCGATGGGGCATGATTTTGCAATTCGAGATCGGTAGTTTACGACAAATACTTCCCAACTATCGGCATCCTGCGGCCCATGCCAAAAGCTTTGGGCGATACGCGGAGGATGGGCGGGGTTTGGTAGCGTTTGTGTTCGGCACCGTTTACCAGTTTGATGACGCGGCGCACTACCTGCTCATCGTAACCCAGGGCAATGATTTCGCTGGATGACTTACGGTTTTCGATGTATTCCATGAGGATGGTGTCGAGGATATCGTATTCGGGCAGCGAGTCGGAATCTTTTTGGCCGGGGCGCAGCTCGGCTGAGGGTGGTTTAACGATGGAGTTTTGCGGTATGATTTCCTGTTCGCGGTTGATGTAATTGGCCAGTTCGTATACCTGGGTTTTGTATACATCGCCCAGTACGGATATTCCGCCGCACATATCCCCGTAAAGGGTACCATAACCTACCGCGGCCTCGCTTTTGTTGCTGGTGTTGAGCAATATGTAGCCAAACTTATTACACATGGCCATGAGTAAAACGGCCCGGCTGCGCGACTGTATATTCTCTTCGGCGATGTTGAAGGGCAGGTTATCGAATTGCGGGTGCAGGGCACCTTCGAAGGCTTCGGTAATGTCTTTGATGTAAATGGTTTCGCTGAGGCAGCCCAGGTTTTTTACCAGGTCTTCGGCATCGGTAATGGAATGGTCGCTGGAAAAGCGCGAGGGCAGCAAAACAGCCATTACGTTTTGCGGGCCAAGGGCTTCGGCAGCTAAGGCACAAACGACGGCTGAATCGATACCACCGGAAAGGCCCAATATCGCCTTGCTGAAACCCGATTTATAGAAGTAATCGCGGATACCCAGGAGCAGGCCCTGGTGTATCTGTTCGATGTTGCTGGTATATTCGGATTTGATGGTATGCTGATGCTTAAAGCTCACCTTCGGCACACCGGCTTGTTTTTCGAACTCGTAATAGGCTACGTGTTCTTTAAAATAAGGCAGTTCGTCGATGAGTTTACCTTCGGCATCAAAAACCAGGGAACCGCCATCAAAAATAAGTTCGGTTTGGGCACCTACCTGGTTTACGTAGAACAGCGGCAGTTGGTATTGTTTGGCGTTATTGCCCAGTATGTCTATACGCTCCTCGTCGTGGTTATAGGCAAAGGGCGACGCGGCGATGTTGATCATTACATCGGGCTGCTGGGTAATGAGCTTATCCATTGGCCGGGTAATGTAGAGCGGGTTTTCGATGGTATTCCACAAATCCTCGCAAATGGTGAGGGCTATACGATAGCCTTTAAAATCGATACAGTTAAACTCGGTTTCGGGCTCAAAATAGCGGTACTCATCAAACACATCGTAATTGGGCAGCAGGGCTTTGTTGACGATGGCCTTGACTTTGCCGCCTTCTATAAAATAGGCGGAGTTGAAGAGGTCCTTACCTTCGTCTTTTAAATTATAGGTGGGCAGGCCGATGATGCAGGCTATATCCGTACAAACGGCAGCAATTTTTTGGGCAGATTGGGCGCACAGGTCTATAAACTCTTTAAATTCGAAGAAATCGCGGGCGGGGTAACCGCATACGCATAGTTCGGCAAATACTACCAAATCGGCACCGTGAGATTGGGCCTCTTTGATGGTTTGGATAATTTTATTGGTGTTCGACTCAAAATTCCCAATGTGATAATTACGTTGGGCCAAAGCAATTTTTATCATATATAAACGTAGTACACGGTATAGTTTAAATAATACAAGTTTAAAAAATTAATTTTGCGGCATGAGGTGTACTTTTTTGTCCAATAACCGTAGCATACAAATTTACCTATTTTTTTTAATCGCCTTTATGTTCGCGGCCTGCGGGCGCAATAAAAAAATTGATGTGGGCAATATACCTGTTAATGTGGATATAGCACGCTTTGATCGTGATTTTGATGAAATGCGCACCAAACCCATGGCCGAACAGGCAGAATTGCTGAAAAACAAGTACGGCGCCTTTTACCAGGATTTTATTGAACGTATACTGCAGGCCGGTAGTATACGCGACACGGGTTATTTTAAAACGGTGCGCGCCATATTGGCCAGTCCTGATTATATGGCGCTGAAACTGGAAGTAGATTCGGTTTACCCGAACCTGAGCTTACAAAACGAGCAGTTAACGGATGCCTTCCGCCGGGTAAAGTATTATTTCCCGCAGACCAAAATACCTAAAATTTACAGTTATTTTTCGGGATTTAGGGCGCAGACCGCTCTAGGCGACCAGTATTATGGCATCGGGCTCGACCAGTTTTTGGGCGCTAACAGTAAGTTTTACCCGGCCATTATTGAGGAGTTTCCGCATTATGTGTCGCGGAATTTTACGCCGGATAATATAGCGCCTAGGGTATTGGAAGGTTTTATCCGCGAGAACATGTTCCCCGAAAAGGAAAGCGACGACAAAACATTGCTGACGCGGATGGTGTATAACGGAAAGATTATGTACCTGATGGACCAGGTATTGCCTGATGTTGCCGATTCCACCAAAATTGGTTATACTGCACAACAATTGAAATGGTGCGACGATTTTAAAAGCGAGGTATGGGCCTGGTTTTTGGACCAAAACCTGCTTTACGAAAGCGATTATACCAAAGTGCAGAAATACCTGACCGAAGCCCCTTTTACACCGGGACTGGGCGAAAAAAATGAATCGGCACCGAAATTGGGGGTATGGACAGGCTGGCAAATTGTGCGGCAGTATATGGAAAGGCACCCCAAGGTAACGCCGGCCCAATTGATGGAAATGGACGACGCTCAAAAAATACTCAATGAATCCAGGTACAAACCAAAGTAAACCAACGAAAATAGGGCTGGCGCTTTCGGGCGGGGGCATACGCGGCGTGGCGCATTTAGGCATTATGCAAGCGCTTACCGATAAAGGCATCACGTTTGCACATATATCGGGTACCAGTGCCGGTGCTATTGCGGCGGCTTTTTTTGCGCAGGGGTTTACACCGAAAGAAACGCTAAAAATTATTGTTGAAGCGCATTTGTTAAGGATGCTGCGCCCATCGATCGGCGGTACGGGCTTTGTATCGATTACCCATGCCGAGGATTTTTTAAAAGAGTATTTTCCGGAAAACTCGTTCAAAAAATTAAAGATACCTATCAACATCGCCTCCGTTGATTTTGGTGAAGGCAAACTGGTTTATTTTAACGATGGCGATTTGTGCAAATGCCTGCTGGCATCGTGCTGTTTACCAGGGATATTCAGGCCTATTGTGATGAACGGGCATATGTATGTTGACGGCGGGCTGCTCAACAACTTCCCGGTTGAGCCTTTGGTGGGTGTTTGTGATTTTATCATCGGCTCGAGCTGCAACAATATGGGTACGGTTACCGAGATACATTCGTTCGGGCAGATGGTTGACCGTTCGGCCATGCTGGCCATTAACGCCGGCCTTGAACCCAGAAAAGCGATGTGCGATGTAGTGATTGAGCCGCACGGTTTGGGCAGCTATGGCATATTTGACACTAAATTTGCCGATGAAATTTATTGGATGGGATATGAAGAAGGCTTAAAAACCATCAAAAACAATACAGCGCTGCAAGGCATATTGCCTGAAACAAATGGTTGATATACCACTCAAACGAAATTTAACCACAGAGAACACTGAGGTTTTCGCAGAATTACACAAAGGAAAATCTATTTCATGATGGTGAATACCGCTTTGAGGGCGATAACTACACCGATAACCAAAAGGATGTTTGATATCCAATTAAAAGCCGGAGCCTCGCCTAAAAAGCGCAGGTAAACACCGCAAATACCGATGATAATGGCAACGGTTAAAAGGATATAATGGCTGGGGTTGTTTGCTTGTTCTGTTGTATTACTCATTACACTGTTTTTGATGCCCAAAAGTAATGATATTTTTGAAAAATGGAATGGGTTAAAAATGTTTTGTAGTGGTTTGAGGATACCGGCAACAGAAAGACCATTGACAAACGATGAAATAACGTGTTTTGTCCTTTTGAGATTAAAAATTGTAATTTAAAAATGCTTAAATTTGGATATGGTTGTGGTAATCAAAAAAGGCGAGGCCTCAGACAAAATCGAAAAAAAGCTTAAAAAAATCTTCGATAAAACTATTGAAGACCGCAAAGCCCGTTTTGAAAAATTCCCGGGGGTAATTAAACTGGACGAAGATGCCGTTGTGATGCAGCGTCGCTGGAGAGGCGAGTGGTGAAGATATTTTCCTTATACCATCGAGCAAACACAAAGAATTACTCTGCCTTCTTCATCACATAAAAAAATATCTCACGCCGGGTAGCAAAGCCTAAACTTTCGTACACTTTTATGGCGCGGTGGTTATCATGACGCACGTGCAGGAATGGGGTTTCGCTCGCGGCGATGATGCGGTTGATTTGTTGTACCAATAGTTGGCGTGCGTAGCCTTTGCCCAGGTGGTCGGGGTGGGTGCAAACGGCGCTTACTTCGGCATAGTTAAATGCATGGAGGCGCTGGCCGGCCATAGCCACTAGTTGGTCGCCCTCAAAAACGCCTTGGTAGTGGCCAAAATCGATAGTGCGCTCGTCGAAGGGGCCGGGTTGGGTGAGCTGGGTAAGCGACAGCATTTGGGGGATATGCTCATCCCGTAAGGGTACAATACCGGCTTTTATTTGGGGCTCGGGTATGGTGGCGCCTGTGTATAGCATTTGGAAGCCATGCATGGAGCGCAGCAATTTCCATTGAGGGGGCAGCTCGATTTCAGTTGGCGATATGAGGATGACGGGTTTATCGTGCAGTGTGATTTGATGCAGGGTGTTAAAGTTTTTTTCGGTGTTCGCATTAAAAGCTACAAATGGCGAAACCAGCCGCGGGAAGTACTTTACCTCATGGGTGCCGTTGGCAAAGTTGCTGTTTTGCGAAATGAGGGCGTTGAAAGCGGGGTTATCTAATACGTGGTGCATTGGGTGCAAACGTATAAAAAAAGGTTTATAGTTAGTGGTTAATTGGGGAATTGAGTTTTATCCGGGGTATTAATTACAACATCCCGGGCTTGTTGGTGACAACACCTACAAGGGCGACGCGACCGTAGACGATACAGAATTTTAGTTAAAATGCTTATCTTTACCTATAAATTGTTACCATTATGACGACGATGACCATACAAGTTCCTGATTTTTTGGAAGAAAACCATGGCGATACCGTGCGTTTTTTGGCGGCCAAATTGTACGAGTCAGGCAAATTATCTTTAGGCCAGGCTGCAGAAATGGCCGGGTTGAGCAAAGTTGAATTTGCAGATATATTGGCAAATTATGGGGTAAACTATATCAACTATTCGTTCGAAGATGTAATGGCCGATGTGGCAAGGATATCAAAATAATAACGCTGTTATTACCGATACAAGTTGCTTTATCCTGCTTGACAAAATCGGTGCTTTTACTATTTTAAAGGAGCTTTATCAAAATGTGATTACCACCCCCGAAATTGCAAAAGAGTTTGGGGAAGCGCTTCCTACATGGGTTATCGTACAGCCTGTACTAAACAGAACATTGCTAAACAGTTATGCAGAAAAAGTAGATTTGGGAGAAGCGAGCGCGATAGCGCTATCATTTGAAATACCGTCGGCATTATTAATTATTGATGATTTAAAAGGCAGAAAGCTTGCAGAGCAACTCCATCTCAATCATACCGGAACTTTAGGCGTACTAATGTTGGCTAAACAACAGGGCATAATACCTGCGTTGAAGCCTTATTTCGAAAAAATAAAGACCACCAACTTCAGGATAGCGCGCAGCCTTTTGGATAATATATTAGTTGCGCTGGGTGAATGACCGTAAAAAGCCGGTCTTTAAAATTTCAATTAATACAAGCACACCTGCCCCTGACCGATTGGCAAAACCGAGGCGATGACGTCTTGTTTGGTTTGCTCGTCGTACAGTTTGGCAACGGCCCAGCCCATCAGGTCGACAGCGGCGAGGCAGCCTGCGGCGGTGCCAATGTTGCCTTGGGTTACGAGGTGCTTATCTTCCAATACTTCTACACCATAACCTTTCAGGGCTTCCATGGCGCTGGGGTACGTAGTGGCGGGTACATTGTTAAGCAAACCCAACGCTGCTAATGCCAACGCACCGGAGCACATGGAGCAGATAATTTGGCGGCTTGGGTCGAGGTTAAATTGGGCGAGCCAGTTTTCATCTTTGATAACTGCGCGGACACCCCGACCGCTGGTGAAAAAAACCAGGTCGGCAGTGCGGCACTCTTCGAGCCCGGCATGCATGGCCAAATCGATACCGTTGCTGGAACGGTGCGAAGCGGCAGCGCCTACAAACTTTACCTCGAAGCCCGGCTGGCGGTGTTTTACACGGTTGAGCAGGTCCCAGGCGAGGAAGTTGTCGATGTCGGTAAAGTTGTCGAAGGTTACGATGACGGCTTTTTTCATTGGGCTGCGGCTTTTTTGCGGTTTAAACAAAGATCTGGATTTTGGGTGAAATTAAGAAAAGCCGAACAGGAAAATGAGGCGTGGATGACGGCATCCCGGGTAAGCTGCTTACGCAAGCTGCATGCTTGCTACATTTTAGGACGAAGCTGAAAGCTTCGACCTTGAGGGGAAAACGGAAGGTTATGGTATCAAACGCTAAATACATCTTGTTTGTGATAGCGTAGTTCCACAAAACAGCAAAGCCCCGTACATTACGGGGCCTTGCTATAGTGGGTAAAAGGACATCAAAAGATTGCCTTTTGAGCGAACCCCCTTATCGGGGATGGGATGTTATTGTTTTGCTTTAATCAATTTATCAACCAATGCTTTTAGCTCGTCTATTTGTTTTTTTTGGGCCTCGGCTTGTTTTTGTTGGGCCGTTATTTGTTGTTGCTGCTCTTGTATGGCCTTGGTTAAAACAGGGATGATGGAGTTATAATCAACCGAAAGTAATTTATCCTTATCGGTACCCGGTGTTACGATGAAAGGCAGAACTTTTTGTATCTCCTGCGCGATGAAACCATTTTCTGTTTTTGAATAATCGGTTGATGCTAACGAATTCTTTTTATTGTAATGCACCGGGTTTAACTGCATAACGGTAGCCAAGCCATTTTTAACAGGTACGATATTTGTTTTTAAGCGCTTATCGGATGTTAATGTTGTGCCATTAGATACAACCGTACCTTTTGTTACCACACTGGTAACCGATGTATTACCTAATTGTATGGTATTACTCGCTGTAACAAAGGCTTGGGAACCAATTGCAGTGGCGTTGGTTAAAGTACCTAATGCAACATCGGCACCATAACCAATTGCCGTATTATTGCTGCCGGTGATATTGTTACTAAGTGAGAAGTAACCATAAGCGGTATTATTACCGCCGATAGTATTGTTATTTAACGAACTTGATCCGTTTGCTACGTTGTTACCGCCTGTTGTGTTACTCGCCAACGCGTTCAATCCTGTCGCTGTGTTGTTAGGGCCTGTTGTGTTACTCACCAACGCCTGATAGCCGTTTGCCGTATTGCTAATGCCTACTGTATTACTCGCCAACGCGTTATATCCGCTTGCTGTGTTATAACTGCCTGTTGTGTTTGCGGTTAACGCAAAGGCACCGTTTGCAGTGTTATTAGCCCCCGTTGTGTTTGTAAACAACGCGTAAAAGCCGTTTGCCGCGTTGTAACTGCCTGTTGTGTTTGAGTACAACGCATCGCCTCCAAACGCTGTGTTTTGTATGCCTGTTGTGTTTGTTAGCAATGCACTGTATCCGGTTGCAGTGTTATTACTGCCTGTTGTGTTCGAGCTCAAAACAAGAGTCCCGACCGCAGTGTTGGTATTGCCTGATACGTTCGAGGCCAAAGCACCATTCCCGAGTACCGTGTTAGACGCTTGCGCCCCGGCACCTATACCAACCGTTACTCCGTTTACAGTTAAGTTATAATTGCCTAAATTTACAGCCCCGGTAGCACCGGTATAAGGTACGCCGGTGCTACTCACAGCTGCCCAACTGGCCGTGCCCATGCCATCTGTTTTTAAATAATAGCCATTGGTACCGACCGTATTAGGATAGGTAATGGCACCCGCGGTTAGGGTGCCGCTGGTGTTTACGTTGGTAACCGCTCCATTACCTAATTGTATGGTATTGCTTGCGTTAACGGTGGCCGAATAACCAATTGCTGTGGCATTAGATAAATTGTTAGCTCCAACATTGGCTTGCGCCCCTATTGCTGTATTTTGGGAGCCGGTTGTATTTGAATATAAAGCTGAGTTGCCAATGCCGGTATTGTTGCTCCCGGTTGTGTTTAAGCCCAATGAATTTAAGCCACTCGCTGTATTGGTATTACCCGTTGTGTTTGCATTCATCGAGCCTATTCCATTGGCTGTATTGCTACTACCTATGGTGTTATTAGTCAATGCGTTAGCACCGGTAGCAACGTTGCTGTTTCCTGTGGTGTTTGCCGCCAGTGCGGCATAGCCTGTGGCAGTGTTGTAATTGGCTGTTGTATTTAAACTCAACGCACCGGTTCCGACCGCTGTGTTATAGGCCCCGGTTGTATTTGCACTTAACGTACTTGCTCCAATTGCCGTATTACGCAAACCGGTTGTATTAAGTAACAAAGCGGAAGACCCGACAGCAGTACTTGCAACACCGCTCCCTGCGCCTAAACCAACCGTTACGCCATGTACGGTAAGGTCGTAAGCGCCTAAGTTTACCGCGCCTGTGGCACCGGTATAAGGTACACCCCCACTAGCAGCCCAACTGGCTGTACCACTTCCGTTAGTTGTTAGTACCTGGCCGATAGCCCCATCTAAATTCGGGTAAGTTATAGCCCCGGCAGTTAATGTACCCGCAGTTTTTACATTGGTAACAAAATTGTTTCCCAATTGGATGGTATTGGTGGCTGCCACTCTAGCACCATTTCCAATTGCTGTTGCATTTGATAGATTATTGGCACCTACATCTGCACCATTACCAATTGCTGTATTATTATTTCCTATTGTGTTAGTTAAGAGTGCAGCATTTCCAATGGCCGTATTGTTACTACCTGTAGTGTTAGCATAATTTGCACTATTACCAAATGAAGAATTAGAATTACCAGTTATGTTGTTTTGTAGAGCATAGTATCCAAATGCAGCATTAAGACTACCTGTTGTATTAGAAGATAATGCATTAAATCCAAAAATAGTATTTGTGCTTCTCGACCCTGCCCCAAGCCCAACAGTAAGTCCATTTACAGTTAAATCATAAGCGCCTAAATTTACAGCCCTCGTAGCACCGGTATAAGGTACGCCGCCGGCTGCCGCCTGCCATGTTGGCGTACCGCTACCGTTGGTAGTTAATACCTGGCCGCTGGTACCATCCGTATTGGGATAGGTTACCGCGCCCGCGGTTAGGGTGCCGCTGGTTTTTACATTGGTTACACTTGTATTGCCCAATTGTATGGTATTGCTTGCCGATACGGTGGCCCCATAACCAATTGTCGTGGCATTAGATAAATTATTGGCTCCAACATTGGCTAGTACCCCTATTGCTGTATTTTGGGAGCCGGTTGTATTTGTATACAAAGCTGAGTTGCCAATGCCGGTATTGTTGCTGCCCGTTGTGTTTACGGACAAGGCACCGGATCCACTGGCAGTATTGTTACTGCCCGTTGTGTTTGCAGATAATGCTATGGCACCATATGCTGAGTTGTCGCTACCCGTTGTACTGCCAGCCAAAGTTGAATACCCTGTTGCTGTGTTAAAATTTCCAGTGGTGTTAGAACTAAGCGCAAGAAATCCGAGCGTAGTGTTTGCTGAACGCCCTCCTGCGCCTAAGCCAACAGTTAATCCGTTCACAATAAGGTCGTAGGCACCTAAGTTTACCGGGCCTGTAGCCCCAGTATAAGGTACGCCGCCACCTCCGGCTATAGCAGCCCAACTGGCTGTGCCGGCACCATCGGTTTTTAAAAAATAGCCGTTGGAACCCGCTGTATTTGGGTAGGTAATGGCACCAGCCGTTATGGTACCGCTTGTTTTTACATTGCTTACTTGTGTATTGCCCAATTGTATGGTATTGTTTGCCGTAACGACGGCGTTATATCCAATGGCCGTTGCGTTGCTTAAGTTACTAGAGTAAACGTCAGCATTAGACCCAATTGCCGTATTATAGTATCCGGTAGTATTTGTTTGCAGTGCTGAATAACCTATGCCTGTGTTGTTATACCCCGTTGTGGTTTCATTTAAAGAAGAAGAACCCATCGCAACGTTAGAATTTCCCGTTGTGTTTACTTGCAATGCCGAGCTACCGTTTGCCGTATTATAACTGCCCGTAGTGTTTGATGACAACGCTATATAACCAAGCGCAGTATTTGCAATCCCCGTTGTGTTTGCATGCAATGCGTAAAATCCGACTGCAGCATTATAACCCCCATTAGTATTTGAATTAAGTGCTGAATAACCAACCGTAGTGTTAGTAAAGACGGAGCCTGACCCTAAACCAATCTTTAACAAATGTACTGTCAAATCGTAATTACCTAAATTTACCGGGCCGGTGGCACCGGTATAGGGTACGTTTGTGCTGCCGGCCGCCGCAAACTTGGTATCCACATAATTTTTATTAGCCGCATCGGTACTGTTATTTGGCGCATCCGTTAAGGTGATGCTTTGGGTGGTTGGTATTACTATACTACCCGCCATGGTACCGCCTGCCAGTTGCAGGTAACGTGCGTCGGTTGTTGCCAGGTTATTGCTAATCTCGTTCCAATTGGCGCCATCGTAAATAAATGTCCTTCCGTTATTGCTGGCGGTACCATCACCTGCCACTACATAAATATCGCCGTTATTGCCTGTGCCGTTTGCCGGTTTTGAGCTTAAAACACCCGAAGTAACATGGCCGAATGTTAACGACACGTTGCCGGTCGCATCGGGCAGCGTTCCGTTCACTTTGGTGATGAGGCCCGTAATATCGGTTGATGGGATGGTGGTTACCGCGTTCATGGCGCTGGTACCGTTCCCTTTAACATAACCTGTTAAGGTACCTACGCCGGTACCACCATTTTGTGGTGCCACTATACCTGTTAAAACATCTGCAGCAGATGAACCTGTTGGGCCCACATCGCCTGTAGCCCCGGTAGCGCCTGTAGGTCCTGTAGCACCAGTTGCGCCGGTAGCACCTGTTGCACCCGTTGCGCCCGAGCCTGAGTATTGCGGAACATTGAGCACGCCGGCTACCGGGTCATAAGTGGCAGCACCACTGGTACCTGTAGTTGTTAACGCGACCAAACCTGTTGCGCCGGTAGCGCCTGTTGCGCCCGTTGCACCCGTTGCACCTGTCGCCCCGGTGGCACCAATTATACCTGTAACTGATGCGACCTGCGCATCGACATAGCTTTTATTGGCGGCATCGGTGCTGTTATTTGGCGCATCGGTCAAGGTTATCCTATCAGTGGTCGGTATCACTAAATTGCCTGCCAGGGTACCACCTGCCAATTGCAGGTAACGTGCATCGGTTGTGGCCAGGTTATTGCTTATTTCGTTCCAGTTGGCACCATCGTAAATAAATGTCCTTCCGTTATTGCTGGCGGTACCATCACCTGCCACTACATAAATATCGCCGTTATTGCCTGTGCCGTTTGCGGGTTTTGAGCTTAAAACACCCGAGGTAACATGGCCGAAAGTTAACGATACGTTACCTGTGCCGTCGGGCAAGGTGCCGTTAACCTTTGTGATGAGGCCCGTAATATCGGTAGATGGGATGGTAGTAACGGCGTTCATTGCGCTGGTGCCATTCCCTTTAACATAACCTGTTAAGGTACCCACACCCGTACCACCGTTTTGCGGTGCTACAATACCTGTTAAAACATTTGCCGCGGAAGACCCTGTTGCACCTGTAGCACCTGTTACGCCCGCCAGCCCTGTCGCGCCGGTGGCCCCAGTTGCACCTGTTACGCCAGCCAAGCCTGTCGCACCGGTAGCACCAGTAGAACCTGTCGCACCGGTGGCTCCGGTTACACCTGCCAAACCTGTCGCTCCAATAGAACCTGTTACACCTGTCGCACCGGCTAAACCTGTCGCACCAGTAGAACCTGTCGCACCGGTGGCTCCGGTTACACCTGCCAAACCTGTCGCTCCAATAGAACCTGTTGCACCTGTCGCGCCGGTAGCACCTGCGGCCCCTGCCAAACCTGTGGCACCAGTAGGACCTGTCGCGCCGATGGCTCCTGCCAAGCCTGTCGCGCCTGTGGAACCTGCCAAACCTGTCGCGCCTGTGGAACCTGTGGCACCAGAGGACCTGTCGCGCCGATGGCCCCTGCCAAGCCTGTCGCGCCTGTGGAACCTGTGGCACCTGTAGGACCTGTCGCGCCAGTGACTCCTGCCAAGCCTGTCGTGCCTGTGGAACCTGTGGGACCAGTCGCGCCTGTGGCCCCGGTTTTGCCCGGGTTGCCGGGGTTAAACGAATATATAGCGTAGGGTACACTTAAAAGTTTAGATACCCCCATCACCACATACCCGCTGCCCAAATCAACTTCGGTTTGTATGTATTTTTGCGCGCTTGTCCAGTTTACACCGTTAAATGTACCCACGGTTGGGGTACCGCTGCCTACTTCTATGCTAAACAAGCCGAATTGGTCGGTGGTGGTGCTTTGGGTTTCCTGGTACTCAACCGTACCACCGGGCGCGCCGGTGCGGATGGATAGCCTGATGTTCATGGGCGTATGGTCAATAAACCTCCATTTACACTCCGGGCAATGGCCTGGTATTTAAACGCTGTAGATTGGGCCATGGCCGTTCCATAAATCGCGAAAATGGAAATAATCAGGGTGAGTAATTTTTTGTTCATATAGATAAGGTGTGGGATGTGTTTCTAAATTTTGATGAGTTTGACCTGTCCCTGAAAGTTCGATTGATTGACCACACTGATAAAATAGATACCACCGGCCAAACGGGAAACATCGAGCGTGAGGTAAAAGAAATTATGGTTTGAGTAGGTAACAGATTGTGTTTGTAGGATTTTCCCGGACGCATCCACCAGGTTGACGGTGTAGATACCATCGGGCACATGGTTAAAGGCCAATTTAACCGTGCCGCCGCTGGCCGGGTTGGGGTATAACACCAACGAACTTGAGATGTTGGAGCTCAGTAAGGTCTGCACATCGATGTCGGGCTGGTGAAAGCCTGCTGTCAAAAACAATGACGCGTTGATGCCGGGGGTGGTGCCGGGCAAAAAATCCGAAATGGGCTCGCCAAGCACATAGGTAAGTATCAAATTTGGCGAGGTAAGGGTCTCGGCCTGGTTGGCCACAACTGAACGCGACAAGAATTGCGCGCAGGCCATTTGGCCCGACGCGACAAGTACCATTAGGGGTAAAAATACTTTGCGTAAAAATTGTATCATAAAACGATTTCAAAATAAATAAAATTCTGATAAAAAAAAATATTATTTTAATTATTATGAAAATAATTTTTAAACTATGGGCTTATTTTTTTTAATCATT
>NZ_CAITNG010000140.1 GCF_903893715.1 uncultured Mucilaginibacter sp. | reverse complement strand
TTCTACCCTGCCAGTACAGTAAAACTGCCTACGGCGATTTTTGCACTTGAAAAACTAAACGAATTGAAGATTAAGGGTCTGGGCCGGAATTCAACCATGTTCACCGACAGCGCCTTTGCCGGGCAAACAAAAGTCACCAAAGATACCTCGGCAAAAAATGGCTTGCCAAGTATCGAACAATACATTAAAAAAATACTCTTAGTAAGCGATAACGATGCTTACAATCGCTTGTATGAGTTTGTCGGTCGCGAAGAGATAAACCAAAAACTAAGGAAGTATAGTTTGACCGGCACCCGAATCGTTGGCCGACTGGCTATTGGCGATGGCGGCGAAAGTACCCGGCATACCAACCCGGTCAATTTTTACAATGGCTCAAAACTGGTATATCAGAAGCCTGCGCAATATGACGCGAACGATTACCCTATGCAGTTGGAAAACATGATCATGGGTAAGGGCTATATCGACAAGAGTGATCAATTGGTGATGAAGCCCTTCGATTTTTCAAAATCGAACGTTTATCCGCTGGCCGACCAACAGGCCGTATTGAAGCGATTGCTTTTCCCGGAAGTTTTTCCGGAAAATGAACGGTATAACCTTACAGCCGACGACTATAAACTTATTTATCACTATATGAGCATGTTCCCGACTGAAAGCAAATATCCCACTTATGCCCGGCCCGATTATTACCCCACTTATTGCAAATTTCTATTTTACGGAGCGGATAGCCTGGCGAAAATCAACCCCGACATCCGCATATTTAATAAAGTGGGCGACTCCTACGGCTTCGATATCGACAACGCTTATATTGTTGATTTTAAAAACAAGGTGGAATTTATCCTATCGGCAGTTGTTCAATCCAATGACGACGATATCTATAATGACGATAAATACGAATACAAAACTGTATGCCTGCCCTTTATGCGCGATCTTGCTCAAACTATTTACCAGTTAGAACTTAAACGCGAACGCAAATACAAACCCAACCTTAGCAAGTTTAAATTCAGTTATTAATATACGCTTTACTTAGGCTGCATATATTTGAATTTTAACACTCTATGCTACGATGCAGGCTGCCACAGAAGTAAATAGATCGCACTTGGGCGAAGTTGCCCGGGTGTTTCTAAAACTGGGATTCCTTGGTTTTGGAGGGCCCGCTGTTCACATCGCTATGATGGAGGAAGAGCTTGTCAGGAAGCGACAATGGATGACCCAGGAACACTTTCTGGACCTGATTGGTGCAACCAATTTAATCCCCGGCCCCAATTCTACTGAAATGGCGTTACATTGCGGGCACGAACGGGCTGGCTGGCGTGGTTTGCTGCTGGCTGGTGCCTGTTTTATTCTTCCTGCCGTATTCCTTACCGGTTTACTGGCCTGGGCCTACAAGTCTTATGGGATGCCACCGCAGGTGGCACCCTTTATTTACGGTATCAAACCAGCCATCATAGGCATCATATTAGCCATGATGATTCGGCTGGGCCGAAAAGCTTTAAAAACTCTTTCGCGTCTTGTGACATCGGTTCAGTCTGTCCTTGCATAAAGTGC
>NZ_CAITNG010000139.1 GCF_903893715.1 uncultured Mucilaginibacter sp. | reverse complement strand
TGCTGCTGCTGACGTTGCTGCGCCTGTTGCTGTTGGGCTTGCTGCTGCTGACGTTGCTGCGCCTGCTGTTGTTGAGCTTGTTGTTGCTGACGTTGCTGTAACTGCTGTTGTTGGGCTTGCTGCTGCTGACGTTGCTGCGCCTGCTGTTGTTGAGCTTGTTGTTGCTGACGTTGCTGTAACTGCTGTTGTTGGGCTTGCTGCTGCTGACGTTGCTGTGCCTGTTGCTGTTGGGCTTGTTGTTGCTGACGTTGCTGTGCCTGCGGTTGAGTTTGGTGCTGCTGACTTTGCTGTGCCTGCGGTTGGGCCTGCGGTTGATTTTGCTGCCTTTGTTGAGTTTGCGGTTGCTGTGCTTGCGGTAGCCGTTGTTGCGACGGTCTTTGCACAGCAGGAGTCTCCTGCTTCATTTGCTGCTGTTTTACCGGGTTGTTCTGGTTTTGGCCGGTAGCGTTGTTTGCCGGGTTTTGGTGCCTGTCGCCGCCATTTGGTGCTGCAACAGCAGGGCGGTTTGCCGGAGCGTTATTTGGTGCGGGGCGGTTAACCTTAACCATATTTTGGTTTTGCGGTGCAGGGTTCCGGGCAACCTGTGCCAAACGGGATGCATTATCATGATTTACAGTTGCGCCGTATGTTGCCCTGTGCGCAATACCTCCGTTGGGGTTGGCTTGTTTATAAGCCGCCGCACTTACTACGGTGGCAGGGCGGGGCGCATTGCCACCATGGCTTTGAGCAACCGTTGGCCTGTACATATTTACCGTATTGTTGTTGATAACGGTATGGTGCGGGTCGTTGCCGTTGTTGATGTTGTACACCTGCACGCGGTTATGCGTAGCTTGTTGTATTTCTTGCAGTCGCGGCCCGCTTGCATAACGCACATTATTGTTAACGTAAGTATTGTTGATGATGGTTGTGCGATTGATAATGGTTACCACCCGGGTGCGTGGCACATAGTAGTGTCCAATATCCCGGTTACAGATATAAGCCTGCGGCGCGCAAACCCAATAGTCATCAGGCACGTGATAACCGCCACCAAATGAGATGTCGATACTGATACCGGGCCCAAGCGGCGCCCAGGCATAATATCCTCCACCGTGCCTCCAGTTAACCCATGCGGGTCCCCAGGTATGGCCGGGTATCCATTCCCATCCGTAATAATCGTCATAACGCCAGCGCCCGTAATGGAACGCCGCCCATCCCCATGGGTAATCGGATACCCAGGTATTGCCATAAGGTGTTTCAACCCAATGGCCGCTGGTGGCATAAGGTTTAAAGCCTTCATCCGCATCCGGAACCCAAACATTGCCATACGTAGGGTCGTCAACCCAGGTACCGTAAGGTTGCATATCATCATAAAATGTTTGGTATGAAACACTCGCGCCATATTGTGCAAAAGTTTTATCGGGCTTAGCCACAGCAAACAGCGTCGCGGCAAAGCATATCACCAATAATTTATTTTTAATTTTCATGATCTTCTTCATAATTTAGTTGTTCACCTTGGTTCGATTTTCAAATACATCATATTTCATTTGTATTTGGCTGGTCAAATCAATACCTTAACAAACTAACACGTTTTAAGTTTGCATGGTTTGCAAACACGACTAATAAAATATCGTTAAAAACAGAACATTATGGGTACAGTTAATATTCCTCGCCTCGACTTAAACAACTACACCAACGGTTCGGATGCCGACCGTAAAAAGTTTTCCGACGATATTGGTCGCGCCTTTAACGAAACCGGTTTTATAACCGTTACCAACCATGGTTTGAGCAAAAGCCTGATGGACGAACTGTATGTACAGGTAAAAGAACTGTTTGTATTGCCCGAAGCGGTAAAATTGAAATACGAAATACCGGAACTATCGGGCCAGCGTGGCTATACCAGCAAAGGCAAAGAAACCGCCAAAGGCTTTAAAGTGCCCGACCTGAAAGAGTTTTGGCAGATTGGCCAAACCGTAACCGATGGCGACCCGGTGAAGGATGAATATCCCGAAAACCTGCAGGTAACCGAGCTGCCGCAATTTAACAAGATAACCACCGACGTATATCAAAAGCTGGAAGCGGCAGGCAAAATGCTCTTAAAAGCCATTGCCGTTTATTTGGAATTGCCCGAAGATTACTTCGACCCTAAGATCCATAACGGCAACTCGATATTGCGTTGCCTGCACTACTTCCCGATAGAAAACCCCGACGCGTTACCGGCCGATGCTGTACGTGCCGGTGCACACGAGGATATCAACCTGATCACCCTGCTGATAGGCGCCAGTGCCGATGGTCTCGAAGTGTTGACCCGCGATGGCGAATGGTTCCCCGTAACTGCCCAGGGCGAAGATGTAGTGGTTAATGTTGGCGATATGCTGCAAAGGCTCACCAATAACAAACTAAAATCGACCACACACCGAGTAGTGAATCCGCCGCGCGAGCTGATGAAGAACTCACGCTATTCAGTGCCCTTCTTTTTGCACCCGCGTTCTGATATGGACCTTACCTGTTTGCCATCGTGTATTGATGCCGCCAACCCAAAACACTATGAGGATACCACCGCCGGCGAATACCTGGACGAGCGCTTGCGCGAGATTGGCCTTAAAAAGTAATTTTCACCGGGGCAAACATTTGGGTTGGTGTTTCGGTTATCGATAAAAGATTTTTGAATATGGAAGCACATCAATACAACTATTCGGGCGTGGCCGAGGCTTTGGCCGATTTGACTGCCAGGGGTTATACCGACGAGCTTGACTTTAAAGATGGCCACTTGTTTTGTAACGACAAGGGTGTAAAGTTTAACCCTGTAGAATTGAAAATTACCGAAGTACATCGTTTTGAAGGTGCCACCGACCCCGAAGACAGTTCGGTAATCTACGCCATTGAAAGTACCGCAGGCTTAAAAGGCGTGGTAGTTGATGCCTATGGCGCCTATGCCGATGCAGATAAAACAGCCTTTCTTAAAACCCTGCAAATAGCCGAATAGTTTTTTGATCGGAAAAACTTCTGTAGTTTTATGCCGCGATACAGCCATGACATCTAACTGGAAAAATATAATTAAAAGACCGTCATAATAATTGAAAGCAGGGAATACCTGCATCCTTTTCAATTTATTATCAGTCAATTTTAATTTATTTTTTCATGAAAACCATCATCGAGCCGTTTAGGATAAAAACGGTTGAACCCATCTATTTTACCACGCGCGAAGAACGCGCTGAATTGCTTACCGAAGCCCACTATAACCCTTTCCTGCTTAAAGCCAAAGACGTTATCATCGACCTGCTGACCGATAGCGGCACAGGTGCCATGAGCAGCAACCAATGGGCCGGCATCATGCGCGGCGACGAAAGCTACGCCGGTAGCGAAAGCTTTTACCGTTTCGAATCGGTCATCAAAAACCTCACCTCCATGCCTTATGTTATTCCCGTGCACCAGGGACGCGCTGCCGAGAAGATTTTGTTCAGCATTGAAGGTGGCGCCGGCAAATACGTGCTCAGCAATACCTTGTTCGATACCACCCGTGCCAATGTCGAGTATTCGGGCGCGCAAGGTATCGACCTGTTATGTCCTGAGGGTAAGCAAACCGCCCTTGTTGCCCCGTTTAAAGGCAATATGGATATAGACGCCCTTAAGGCATTCATTGCCGATAATGGCGCAGCAAGCATCGCGTTGGTCATCATTACAGTTACCAATAACTCGGGCGGCGGGCAGCCGGTGAGTATGGCCAATATCAAACAGGCGCAACAGGTTTGTAAAGCGCGTGGGATACCGTTTTTTATAGACGCCTGCCGCTTTGCCGAGAACTGCTACTTCATCAAGACACGCGAAGCTGGGTACGAAAATAAATCCGTACAACAAATTGCACAGGAGTTGTTCTCCTATGCCGATGGTTGCACCATGAGCGCAAAAAAGGATGCCTTTGCCAATATTGGCGGCTTCCTGGCATTGCATAATGCCGAGCTTGCCGAAAAATGCCGTAACATGCTCATCATGACCGAAGGGTTCCCAACCTATGGCGGGCTTGCCGGCCGCGACCTCGAAGCCATAGCCACCGGTTTGGAAGAGATAGTGCAGGAAGACTATCTCAAATACCGCATCCGCAGCATCGAATACATTGGCGAGGTATTGGATAAACACGATATCCCATATCTTAAACCCACCGGCGGTCATGCTGTTTATCTCGATGCTAAAAAGTTTTTGTCGCATATCCCGGTGCAGCAATACCCCGGCCAGGCTTTATGCTGCGCGTTGTACCTCGAAGGTGGTATCCGTGGTGTCGAGATTGGTTCGGTGATGTTTGGTAAATATACCGATGATGGCTCGCTTATCCCCGGCGTACACGAGCTGGTTCGCCTGGCCTTACCCCGCCGCATGTACACCCAAAGCCATATGGATTATGTTGCCGAGGTAATCATTAACCTCTACCAAAAGCGCCATGAAGTAAAAGGTTTAGCGATTACCTATGAATCAAAATATCTGAGGCACTTTACCGCGAAATTCAAAGAAATTTGATATCATTTAAGATACAAATCAGCAAGCTCGGTTAATTGATAGAAAAGCTTTAAAATAGTCTTTCTATCAGTTGATCGGCGCTGATGCCCTCGGCTTCGGCTTGGTAACTGCGCACAATGCGGTGGCGTAAAATAGGTTTCGCAACGGCTTGCACGTCCTCAATATCCGGCGAGTATTTCCCGCTGATCACGGCATGGCATTTAGCGCCAAGCACCAAAAACTGCGATGCCCTTGGCCCCGCGCCCCAGCTCAATAACCGGTTCACATCGGCCGAAGCCAGTGCCGTATTCGGTCGTGTTTTGGCAGCCAGTTTTACGGCGTATTCCAACACATGGTCGGTAACCGGTATCTGGTGTATCAGTTGCTGAAAATAAATGATTTCCTTAGCCGTCAGTATTTTGTTTACCACAGGTTTTTGTGCGCCTGTGGTATTTTTTACCACTTGTATCTCTTCCTGCAGGGTAGGGTAGTCCAGCATTACATTAAACATAAAACGGTCTAATTGCGCTTCGGGCAGGGGATAGGTGCCTTCCTGCTCAATTGGATTCTGCGTGGCCAGTACAAAAAATGGCTGCTCCAAATGATGGGTAACGCCCGCTGCCGTAACCGATTTTTCCTGCATGGCCTCCAACAAGGCGGCCTGCGTTTTTGGCGGTGTACGGTTTATTTCATCAGCAAGGATGATGTTGGCAAACACCGGCCCGCGTATAAATTTAAAATTCCTGTCCTCGCCCAATATTTCCGACCCGATAATGTCCGAAGGCATCAAATCGGGTGTAAATTGTATGCGATTAAAATTAAGGTCCAACACCCGCGATACGGTTTGCACCAGCAATGTTTTGGCCAAACCCGGTACACCAACCAGCAAACAATGCCCGTTACTGAAAATAGATATCAGTACCGATTTGATAACATCGTCCTGACCGATGATTACTTTGCCTATTTCGGCGCGTATATCTTCATACGCTTTTTTTAAGGCGTCGGCTGCTTCAACATCACTTTTGTACTGCATAGGTAGGGTTGGGATGGTTTTATTTTGTTTGTGCTGTGGCTAACGGTGTTATCCATGTTTTAAGCTGCGGGCAACCCAGATATTGCGGGTCAATCTTAACATAGGTATCTTTTCTGCGGCGCTCAAACCATGCGCTCACGGTCTTATTTATTTTGTCCTCGTAAGCCAGATCCTTTATCCTCGGGAAATCCTGAGTCAAATTGGCTTTATGCGCATCTGTTTTGGAGCGCAGGTACAATATTTTATAGGTTTGCTGCCCGGCTTGCGATGTGAATATTTGTGGTTTCGAAATTTCGCCAACTTTTAAAGTATCAACAATTAAAGCGATTTGCGGGTCAAGTTTATCGGTTGGGATAAAAGTGGTACGCGCTTGCACGTTATCGGCGTTCAATATCATGCCGCCATTAAACTTGGTTTCTTTGTCATCCGAATAAAAACCTGCAGCAGCCGAAAAGTCGATGTTTTTCACTGTTTGGAACAGGTGGTAAATACTGTCTATCTTTACTTTGGCACGGTCAAGGCTGGCTTTGGTCAGGTCGGGACGAATCAAAATATGCCTTACGTGTACCTGCTCGCCGCGGCGCTCAATTACCTGCAAAAAGTGAAAACCAAATTCTGTTTCAAACACGGGCGATATCTCGCCGGTCTTTAATTTAAATGCAGTAGCTGCAAATTCCTTTACAAACGTCGATCGATCGGCAAAGCCCAAATCACCGCCATCAGGTGCCGAGCCGGGGTCTTGCGAATATACACGGGCCAGCGTGGCAAAGTCTTCACCTTTTTTTATCCTGTCCAATAAATCTTGCGCTTTTTGTTTGTACATCGCCTTTTCGTCAGGCGTCAAAACCGGCGTTATCGATATCTCGCCAACTTCCACTTCCTTGTTATAGGTGGGTAAACTGTCTTTCGGTATTGCCTCATAAAACTTCTTAACATCGTAAGGCGTTACGTTCACCTTTTCAGTTATTTTTTGGCGCATTTTTTCGGCCACCATTTGCTCCTTTATTTCGGGGCGTATCTCGTCTTTGTATTGGATGATGGAGCGGCCCAAAAAGCCTTCCAAACGGTCTTGCCCGCCGGCGCGTTGGGTCATGCTGCGCATACGTTTGTCAACTTCGGCGTCAACATCATTATCCGTAACGCTAACGCTATCAATAACAGCTTGCTGGGCCAATAATTTGGTGGTAAGCAACTGCTGAACGATATAACATTTAACGCTTTCGTTTGGCGTATTGCCTTGTGCAATAAATTGTGTTTGGTATTGCGATTCGATGTCCGACTGCAAAATAATACTGCTGCCAACAACTACCGCAACTTTATCTAAGGTTTTAACTTGAGCTTTTACAAATGCCAATGTACTAACTAAAACAAACAGGGTTAACCCGAACTTTCTCATGTATTTCGTTTAATAAAAAATTATAAATCATGGGTTTACACCCAAGAAGCTCCGAATTTCGGAAAATAAATTGAGTTTGATTGTAAAATTATTCTTTCAATCCCGTACTAATCTGCGAATATGCTGATTAAGGCATAAACTATTTAGCTATTTTTGGTTAAAATTTGTTAAATGATAGTAGAGGATCCGGCAGCTTTGCGCTTTTTTTTAATCGATGATATTTACCTGCTTAAACAGGACAAAGATACCATGGGCAATACCATCCCTGAAACCGGGCCAATGCCAGTTGTGCAGACCGAAGTTCTCGAAACGGTTATCGCTGACGAGCAGCCTGAACCTGTCGAGGCCTCACCCCATCCAACACCCATTGCAGCCGAATCCCCGATAGTCGAAACACCAAAGCCCGCCTTTCAGTACTTCGGCAAAAATCAGCGGAACTTCCTCATCGTGTTCCATTCCAATGGCATGGGTAAACTCGATGATAAACATTTTGCAGCACTAAGCAGCAGCCTGGCACGAAAAGAACTCAGCCTGGATGATGTTGCCTTATTAGATTTGTACGCTTATGAAGATACCACCATCGCCGATATTGCCGCGTATTTTAAGCCCACCCGTGTAATGATACTCGGCAGCCAATGCCTGTTACCCGGCTGGCACAAACTGAAGCTGAATGTACCTGCCAAAGGCAATACCTATACCGCACTTTACACCTATTCGTTCGACGAAATGATGCCCGACAAGGATAAGGTACGTGCCTTTTGGGAACAAATGAAAGCCTTATAACACCTATGCAACAACTCGTTTTCGCTACCAATAACCGCCACAAAATAGAAGAAGTTTTGGCTAAGATTGGCCACCAATTTACCATACTCAGTTTGGATGATATCGGCTGTACCGACGATATTGAAGAAACCGGCACCACCTTCGCGGCAAACGCCTCTATTAAAAGTCACTTCATCTATTCCAAATACCAACTCAGCTGCTTTGGCGATGATAGCGGCCTCGAAATTGATGCCCTAAATGGTGAGCCCGGCGTATACTCCGCTCGCTATGCCGGCAAACACGGCGATCACGAAGCCAATATGGACAAGGTTTTAACCCTGCTTAACGGACAAACCAACCGCAAGGCCTGTTTCAAAACCGTTATCTCGCTTGTTTTAGATGGTAAAGAACATTTCTTCGAAGGTACGGTTGAAGGCACTATACGCAACCAACGTTCAGGCAGCCAGGGTTTCGGTTACGACCCTATCTTTCAACCCGACGGCTACACCATCACCTTCGCCGAAATGACCATGCAACAAAAAAACGCCATCAGCCACCGCGCCCGCGCGGTCGAAAAGATGGTTGAGTTTTTGAAAGCAGGAGGAAATTAAATTAAACAAAAAATTACGTTTATGAATTGGGTTATCCGCCACAACGAAAAGATAAAATTTCATACATATTTGAATCAAATCCTTGAGCCGATTCTTGATGATATCCGGGACTACAACTGGCTGCTTTCAGACCTTGAATATGTTTCCCATTTCCCGGTAAAACTGCCAATCGATTTAGAACAAGAATATTTTATTTTATCACCATCAGACTTTAATGTTTTGCTTAACGCAGAAGTTCAAATTTGGTGGGGAGTTGTTTTAGGAATTTCCAAAAATATCGCAATAGAAATTGATAAAGACAATCTGCCATTTGCAGAAGGGAATGAACTGATATGGAAAAATGGGAATATGCAGTATAGGGATGCGGAAATTGAAATCGTAGCTGTTGACAGTGGATATACGATTGTAAAATTCAAGGATGAAAAGGTATCGGATAAGTTTCATGCGTTCTTTCCCGAAGCCATTGAATTAGAAATTTTTTCAAAGAAATTCTTATAAAAGTCTTCCGATGGTATCTTAAAATACCCCTCCAGCCTATCACAACAGCCTATACGACGCATAAATATAAGCGAACAACTGCGGCCGCAGGTCATCCAACTCGCTGATACGGATGTGGTTCTCATATTTGTTGCGATAGGCTATACTTTTGATGAAGGGTTTTTCGGGATGATGCTCGGTGGAATAAAACTGGATGTCCAGTTCTTTTTTCATAGGCCGGATGACTAAGAAAGTACGACGATGTGTAAATACGATGCAGTTAGGCGTCGTGCCAATCAATACACCATCCCAGTCGCTCACTTCGGCAAGCAGTTTGTCAAAAATCAGCATCAATTCATCGGGCTTGCCCACAAAAAGGCTATCCAAGCTAACCTTGGCACAATAATGCGTTTGGTGCTCGTTCAATAACTCCCTTTCACAATTGGGGCAGGTCCAACTCATGACGAAAATGACTTAAAAACTGTGCGCGTTTGCAACGAACGCTTAACGTGGCTCGGCGTTTGCAACGCTTATGAGTTAGGCCACAAATAATCGTAATGCCCTTTAACAGAATAAATATAAATGGTTTCCTCAATGATATTATAAACAAGCCTGTCGGCACGGGTAATGCGCCTTGACCACTTGCCCGATAGATCGTGCTTTAGTGCTTCGGGTTTTCCGATTCCAGAGAATGGGTCTTGTTCAATATTTTCTATTAATGCCCTTATCTTTTTCAGGACTGTCTTGTTACCTGTTTTCTTCCAATAGGCTAAATCTTCTTTAGCCCTAACGGTAAATTCTATTTCCATATATCGTCGAGCGATACTTTTGTGGTGCGGCCTGCTTTTACATCTTCATCACCCTGTTTTATCTTAGCTACAAATTCAGGATTGTATGGCGATTCCGTTTTTTCAAAATCAATTTTCATGGCTTTAAGTACAGCCTTCAGAGCGATTAATTTCTCATTATTATCCGGGCGGACTATTAAAGTTTCCATAAACAAATTTAAATAAAATTTCTATCCTCTACAAAAAATCCTCCCGCATCGGGCTAAAGGCGTCTATCAGCGTTCCGGCTTCTAAACAAACTACGCCATGCATTATATTGGGAGGTACATAAAAGCCGTCGCCATCCTTTATAACCTGTTTTTCGCTGCCTATGGTAACTTCAAATACACCACCGCGCACATAACACACCTGCACGTGCGGGTGGCTGTGCAGGGTGCCAACGGCCCCTTTTTCAAACCTGGCTTTGGCCAGCATAATTTTGTCATCATAACCAAACACCTGGCGCTGTATGCCGGCGCCCTGGTCTTCCCACTGGGTTTCCTCTTCCAGTTGAAACGTGCTGCTTTTTGCTAAACTCATTTTAGTTCGATTTTGCTATATCGGGTTTAACCATCGGTTTCTTTAACGTGTCGGGCTTTGTTTTGGCGCTGTCGGTCTTACTTTTTATGTCTGTCGGTTTCGGCGCAGTTGTATTTGCAGGTTGCTTTATATTACCTTTCTTTTTACCTGTAGTTTTTGTAGATGATTTTTCAGACACCGGAGGGATAAGGTATGACGATGGTATGATCGATTCTTTCGAAACCGGCCTGTCGTTAGGTTTCCAAATAAAGCCTTTCAGTACCTTGTCTTCTTCTTTGGCACCACCCAAAGGTATATCCCGTTCATCGGGTTTAACTGTCCATAATATCGACGTCAACTCACCTTTGGCAAAGGTTACCCGTATGCGGCTGCTAATGGTGCGCACAATTTCGATCGCGTGTTTCAGGCTGTCGCGATTATAATACACCGTTTCGGCATTGCCGTTCACAAATATCTTTTCAATTTTCCCGTCCTTAAAATAGCCGCGCATCTTGCGCCCCGCCACCTGGTTAAAGTGCAGGGAATCGCCTTTTTCTATATTGACGGCAAAGGCATGCGGGTACAGTTCAACATTGTCAACCTTCTTGTTCCGCATCTGCATGTTGATCGTGTCGCCCGATAGCTGCGACCCGTTCGACCACACCATCGGCTTCACATACATCCTTACCGTCGAATCGCTGTAACTGTAAAATATCGAATCAGCCCGTGCCTGCAGATCCGACTTGAAAATTTTGGCCTTGTGGTAGGCCGACAAAATACGCACCCGGGCCGTATCGCTCAGCGTAACAGGATGAACGAGGTTGACCGAATCAACCTGGGCAACAATAGTCCTTGTGATGACCGGCTTTCGCACCGGTTTCTTTTTTGCGACTAAAGCTTTGTGCTGCGAAGTATCGGCAGGTGGTTTAGGGAAGTAATCGCGGTGCAGAAAGGCGGTACTGTCAATATACAGTCGCGGCTGTAAAGCCGTAAAAGGGTTCAGTTCTTTACTTTTCTTTTTTGGTATGATCTTTATCGTGGTGTCCCTTAGCCCGGCCAGCAGCCGCAGCCTTCGGGTGGTCAGTTCAACTTTGTGAGTCTGGATCTGCGTTTCAATGGTATCGGCCGCCAAAAATATCGAATCGCGCTTAACGCTTTTAACCGAATCTTTTTTGCTCACCACTTTGGTCAAAGTATCTATTTGTTTTGCCGCTGCCGCGGTACTTTTGGGTTCCACATATTTCATCGTGTGGGCAACGGGCTTGTTCACGCTGTCGGCAAGAGTGGCTTTTTTAGGCGTGTTTACTATCGTATCCTTTTTCGAAGTATCCCGTTTTGTCGAGTCCACCGTCGCGATAATGGCATAAGCATTTTCGGTAACCACTGTCCGTTCGTCCGCTTTGGTATATTCGCCCTTATCGCCCTTAATGCTTATTTTTTGTTCCTCATCGTTAAACGTAATATGCTTCAGCGCTTTGCCATAGCCCGCTAAGCGGTCGTAAAACAAGCTGTCGCCTTTTAAGCTCTTGGTTCCTTGGGTGTAAAGGTTATTCTTCCCAAAAAAGGCCTGTTCGGTCTTGGTATTGTAAGTACCGTTTTCGGTGTATAAAACATCTTTGTCTTTCTTTCCATAAATATGCGTAGGGCCATAAAAATACGATATTGCTGTGCCCGCGTTGTAACGCAGCGTATCCGTTTTAATGATGGCATCTGCCGTGTTCATCACCACTTTGTACCTAAAGTAAGCATCGCGCGATTGGGCAAAATAAAAGCCGTTTTTACTGACCAACGTATCGCCCTGGTTCACCAGTCTGCCGCCATCGGTATAGGTGCCTATGCGTGTTCCTGTATTGTACACAAAATGGTTGGTGGTGAGGGTTGCGTCTTTGTCTACCAGCTTCACATGGTCGGTCATGATGGCTATTTTGGTATTACCATCATAATCCAGTTTATCGCCATAAATATGCAAAGTGTCGCCCTGAGTAATCACTACGTGGCCAAAAGCTTCAAAGGTGTTTTTTTTGGGATGGAAATAAGCGCTATCTGAAGTTAGGGTCGAATAGTCTTGTAAAAAGGTGCCTTTATATACCTTGGTTAGGTCATCCGGCTGGTCGCCGTTAAAGGTTTCATAATGCTGCAAAATTATTCTTGTAGGCTTGTTTTGTGCCATTGCCGCACAGCCAAAAAACAAAAACACGATGACTAACAAATACTTATTCACGCTTGCAAAATTAGTTTTTTGGTTGGGGTAATTAAATTAAATATTTTTGATGATGCTTCCCGTCCAAAGTTTCGTTCATTTTATCGAAAAAAACCGGCTTTTTACCCCTGCCGATACCTTGCTTGCGGCGGTTAGCGGTGGCCGCGACTCTGTGTTGCTGGCCATGTTGCTAAAGCAGGCAGGTTATACCTTTGGCATAGCCCATTGCAATTTTCAACTACGCGGTACCGAGGCCGATGATGAACAACAATTTACCGAAAACCTTGCACAGCAGCTCGACGTGACCTTTTATACGGTAAACTTCGATACCCAAAGCTACGCCGCCCAAAAACATATCTCCATACAAATGGCGGCCCGCGAACTACGCTACCAGTGGTTCGAAGAAATTCGCGCCTCGTTTAATTACACCAAAATCGTAACCGCGCACCATCAAAACGATTCGGTAGAGACGATATTGCTCAACCTTACCCGCGGCACCGGTATTGCCGGCTTGCACGGTATCTTGCCACAAAATGGGATGATCGTTCGACCTCTTTTGTTTCTAAACCGCGATGAAATCGATAAAATAGTTACCGAAGAGAAATTAAAATATGTCGAGGACAGTTCCAACGCTTCATCAAAATATGCCCGCAACAAAATCCGGCTCGAGGTTATCCCCAAACTAAAGGAGCTTAACCCCAATTTGGAGCAAACCTTTGATGCCAATATGGAGCGTTTTCGCGAATTGGAAGCTTTATTGGACGATAGACT
This sequence comes from uncultured Mucilaginibacter sp., assembly GCF_903893715.1. Classification (GTDB taxonomy): domain Bacteria; phylum Bacteroidota; class Bacteroidia; order Sphingobacteriales; family Sphingobacteriaceae; genus Mucilaginibacter. The sequence continues at coordinate 130,921 of NZ_CAITNG010000139.1, read as the reverse complement.
GCAACGACTGAGAAAAGAACTGTTAATCGAAAACGTGGGCGGTATCCACATCGATATCGCTAAAGTCAAAACCCTCGAACCAAAAAAGTTGTTGCTTTATGGCTTGTTGAGCCCTTATGGCTTTAATCAAACAACAATCAATGACATCATCCTTTCCCTCGACAAGCATTCCGGCCGTACTTTTGAATCGCCGGGTTATGCGCTTTTGTTAGATAGGGATCAATTGATCATCACCAAAAGCAAAAGCGAGTCGCCGGGACAGGTATTGATACAGCAAGACACGCAAGAAGTTGAATTTGGCGATTATACCTTAACAATGTTGCATGATGACTCTGCACTGATTGTAAAAGGCAATCTAATGGCTTTTTCGGCCGATAGCACTAAACTGGTTTATCCTTTAACATTGCGCAGCTGGCAGGAGGGCGATCATTTCTATCCGTTGGGGATGAAAGGAAAAAAGAAATTGAGCGATTTTTTTATCAACGAAAAACTACCGCTGACCCAAAAAAACAAAGTGCCGGTTTTAGTGAATGGTAATAATGAAATTATATGGGTTTGCGGCTTGCGCCCCGACGATCGGTATAAAGTAACTACACTCACCAAAAAAGTTATTATCTTCGAACTGTATATTTGAACTCATGAGCGAGAACCAGCCCTTTTTGGAAAAACAATACCTCGGCCGCGAATGGATACCCATTACCATCCGCCTGATGTTGGCTATTTTTTGTTTTGCCATCTACTTTTTTACCGATGAGCGCGAACGCAACAGCGATTTGCTGCTGGTAGTAGGCTTTGGTATCCTCATCATATCGGCCATATTGGGCTTTATGCTACACTTCCGTACGCAGGTGGTTAACAAAAGCATCTTGTTGGATGGGCTGTGGACAACCCGTTTGGTTAAAATAGACCTTAACGGTATTGTAAAAGTTGAAAAAGGCCGCTATAGCCGGTACTTTTTTAACAATCCGGTGTATAACCTGCACAAAAGAGGCACTATCCGCTTTTTTACTTCAGGTAATGATGCCATCCACTTAACCGACCGCGACGGACTGGTTTACATCATCGGTTCGCAAAGGGCCAACGAGTTGTTGCAAGCCATTAAAGAGGAAATGAAGAAGTAAGTAGTTACTTCTCTACCGCCGAAAACACCTCCAGCAAAATATTCCATTTGTGGGATACTGCATCCAGTTCCCATATCCTTACATAGTTGTACTCGCTGGTTTGCGCACCTTTGGTAATAGTAGCGGTACCATAGCTATACGCCAGGTCGTTACTGCCCGAACGCCCGGCGCTGCTTGTTTTGGCTGTAATGGTGATGGCCTCGTTGTTAATGAACTTCATGATCCTGTCCGTACCGATCAAAGGCTCAAAACCAGGGAAATAATAATGCGCTTCGGGGCTTAAAAATTCCTTATAGCTCGCCAATGTCGAAATGGTAAGCGAGTGGTTAAATACGTCATCGTTGGCCAGTATCAGCTTTTTGCCTGCAAACAGGTCGTTGCTTGGGGGCAATACTTTGCCTTCAGGGTCTTTCAAATCAAGGATTTCGTTCACTTCCGATTCCGGGTGCTGTATACCAAGGTCTATCAATAGTTTCAAATTATTGTTCACATCCCTGCGCCATACCGAAACATAATGGCCAAACACTTTATCGGTATCGTTCAAACCGTTTTGGTATACGTACGGGCCGGCGGTAAAGGCCAAATCGCCATTGGCCGATATACGGCCGAATTTTGGCTCCCAGCTTAAATTGCCCGGCTGTTTTTCAATATGCAGATAAAAATCTTTCGCGCTTACCGCGTTCGGCCTGAAAACAACGGCCTCATCATCAATTACCGACAAAAAGCCATCTTTAATCCCTTTTTTAGCGACCGCTTTGTTAAACGCCGTTTCGGCATCAACCACGGTTTGTACCTGGGCCTTTTGGGCCAAAACTATCGATGCGCAAAAAACTAAAAACAGGATACTTGTAACGGTCTTTTTCATAGGTTCTATTTTAATATTTACAACAAACGCTTTACATTAAGCTTTGTTCCATGTGGTGCCTTCTTTACTGTCTTTTAACTGGAAGCCGATCTCCTGCAACCCGATCCTTATCTTGTCGGATGTGGCATAGTCGCGGTTTGTCTTGGCCTCGCTGCGCAGGTTGATGATAAAGTCCATCACCTTCGGCAATTCATCGTTGGCAGCTTTTTCGTCTTTTAACCCCAACACATCAATAATAAACGTGTGCATCGTTTCCTTTAACAGGGAAAGGTTAGCCTCGTCTATTCTGGTCTTCCCATCGTTCACCGAGTTGATGATACGCGATGCTTCAAACATTTCGGCAATTAATACCGGGCTGTTAAAATCATCGTTCATGGCTTCGTAACAACGGTTTTGCAACAACGCAATGTCAACTTCGCTTGTGGCAGAGGCCTTTAACCCGTCCAACAGTTCAAACGCGGTCATCAGCCTGCGGAAACCTTTTTCTGATGCTTCCATCGCGTCGTTCGAAAAATCAAGCGTGCTACGGTAATGTGTTTGCAGCATAAAAAAGCGTACCGTCATCGGGCTATAGGCCTTGTTCAGTATCGAATTGTTGCCGGTAAACAATTCTTCCGGCAAAAAGCTGTTCCCTAACGATTTCGACATCTTGGTACCGTTAACCGTCAGCATATTGGTGTGCATCCAGTAGGTGGCCGGGTTTTTACCGCAGCTGGCTACGTTTTGAGCTATCTCGTTGGTATGGTGAGTCGGCATCAGGTCTATCCCGCCGCCGTGTATATCAAACTGTTCGCCCAGGTACTTATTACTCATGGCCGAGCACTCCAAATGCCATCCCGGGAAACCTAATCCCCATGGCGATGGCCACTTCATCAGGTGCTCTGGCTTGGCCTTTATCCACAGCGCGAAGTCGAGCTTGCCATGTTTTTCATCCTGGCCGCCCAGGTTGCGGGTATTGTTCAACAGGTCTTCCAAATGGCGGCCGTTCAGTATGCCGTAATCCTGCGTTTTATTGTATTTTTCAACATCAAAATAAACAGAACCCTCTACTTCGTAAGCATAGCCTTTAGCCAATATTTCTTTCACCAATTCTATCTGCTCAATAATGTGCCCTGTGGCTGTAGGTTCTATACTTGGCGGCAGGGTATTCAATATCCGCATCACATCCCTAAAGCCCACGGTGTACTTCTGTACAATTTCCATCGGCTCCAGTTGGGCAATCTTTGCTTTTTTTGATATTTTATCTTCGCCCTCATCAGCATCGCCTTCCAGGTGGCCCGCATCGGTAATATTGCGTACATAACGTACTTTATAACCCAGCAAAGTGAGGTAACGGAATATCAGGTCGAATGAGATATAAGTGCGGCAATTGCCCAGATGCGCGTCGCTGTAAACGGTTGGCCCGCAAACATACATACCCACATGCGGCGGGTTCAGTGCTTTAAATTCTTCTTTTGTGCGTGATAAGGTATTGTAAACAAACAAATTTTGTTTCATGCGGCAAACTTACATATTTTACGCAAGCTGTTAATTAGCGTAGTGCTTTTTAGCATTATTTTAACAATTTGTTGCAATTACCGCATCAAAAAAATGACCCAATGATTAATGACCTAACGACTTGCATTACTTCAATTGCAAATCACTCCTTACAGCGTAATGGTCAGATAGTTTCCCTTTATTCTCTATTACCTCATAGTTAACCACGTTAAACTGTTGACTGGCCATGATATAATCAATCTGAAAGTTTGGGAAATCGCCGTTATAGGTACGGGCAAGGCCGCTGCCTTTTTCGTAAAAGGTGTTTTTTAAACCGCTTGCCATTTCATTTACTGCGTACGATGTTGGCGTATCGTTAAAGTCGCCGGCCACAATGTATGGGTAGGGGCACTGTGCCATGTGCTGTTTGATTAAATGTACCTGCTCGCTGCGCTTGATGAACGCCAACTTTAACTTGCTGCCCAAACGTTTTGAATTGTGCAGGTTTGGTTTGCCCTCGTGTGCCACACTGTCGAGGTACACATAATCCTGCGATTCAAAATGTATCGATTGCAGGTGCACGCAATACACCCTGATGGTTTTGGTTTTAGTTTGCAGATCAGCATAAATACATTGGTTGTCGCTATTGTCGTTGTTCAGCCTGATCATTCCATGATTGATCACCGGGAACTTCGAAAATATAGCCAAACCCTGCATATCGTCCTTGTTCTTATCAAAAGCTTCAAAATAATATTGATTTGATTTAAGCAGCGTTTTTATCGAGTCGACAATGTCAAATGCCCCTTTTGAACGGGAATAAAACTCTTCGAAATTGATGATGTCCGGTTTTTCGTCCTCAATTATTTTAAATATCTGGTGCTTGGTGGGCACCTCTTTGGTAAAATCGAAGCTATAGAACGCATGCACGTTGTAGGCCATCATCCTGATATCGCTCGTATCTGCTTTCGGGCCGTCAAATACCGACCGATGGAAACCGATATTGTTGTTCAATACCTTCCAGCCAATCAATATACCGATAACCGACACCAGTACATACAGCTTTACTCTGAACAGCCAATAAACTATAAAAAGCGCGTTCATAAACAGCAACACCGGGTACCCCAATCCAAAAAAAGCCACGGGCCAAAAGTTTTTAGGGTCGGTTACGGGTGCTAAATAACTGATGAGGAGCGCTAAAACAAATAGATAATTAGTATATAAAACCAGTTTATCAAAAAAAGAAAGCTTGTGGTTAGCTCTTATCATCAGCGCTGGCTCTAAATAGGGTCTCTTTTTCCTGTTTGCTCAGGCTATCATAACCCGAATTGGAAATTTTATCTAATATACGGTCTATTTCGTCTTGTCGCGGTTTAGTGGTCGTGTTTTTTAAATTTTTGGACGCAACTGTCAAATTTGGCTTGGGTTTAAACAGTTTACCGATGGACGCGCCCATATCGTTACCTTTTTGCAATTGTTTGATATAGATAAAGCCCATTAAAGCCCCGCCCAAGTGTGAAAGCTCACCACCGGCGTTCGAACTTGCCAAACTGAGCAGGTCGATAACAACAAAAATTGCAGCGAGCCATTTTAATCTTACCGGCCCTATAAACATAAAAAAGATGGTATAGTCGGGTAGTAGTGTTGCCGTACCCACGATGATGGCCATAATAGCAGCCGAAGCACCGACTACAGTTCCGGCAACCCGTACCGAAGCAAACAGCGGGAAAACATTATAGCCCAACACAAAAAAGAAAGCCCCGGCAAGTCCGCCAAGCAGATACAAGGCTAGCAGCTTTTGGGCACCCAGGTATTCTTCAAATATCGAACCCATCCAGTAAAACCAAATCATGTTCATCACAATGTGCCAAATGCCATCGTGCATAAACATATAAGTAATAGGTGTCCAAAAATGGGTGAGCAGGGTAGGGATATTCGATGGCAGCGCGAGGTAATGATAGATAGTGTCGCCTAAGACGTTCCTGCTGGTCGATAAGGCTTCGATTACGCCAATGATACCCAAAGCCAAAAATACGGCAACATTTATCCCAATCAGCAAATTCAGCTTGCTTCCCGAGTGTAAAACTTTATAGCGTATTTCTTCCCACATAGTTCACTTATAAATATCCGATATTTTATCTTAACTAAAATCAACTATAAAAATTGTCTTGGCTGCCATAACCCCATATTTTTAACAAAATAAAACCGACCAATGCACCGCCCAAATGCGCGAAGTGCGCAACAGAATCGCCGGCAAACTGGCTTACCCCCGAAAAAAGCTCCCACACCACATAGCCTATTACGGCATACTTTGCTTTAATGGGTATTACCCCGTAAATACGCAGTTCTACATTCGGAAAAAGAACGGCAAAACCTACCAAAACACCAAATATAGCACCCGAAGCCCCTAAAATAGCACCACGGTAAATATCGTCGAGCTTTTCGAACGATGGCGATGTTTGAAACAAGCTTAGGTCGTGGTTGGCGATGGTAAACGAGCCGGTGATATGGTAAACCTCGATGGTTTGCACCAGCATCTGCATAGCTAACGCGCCAATGCCGGTTATAAAATAATAGTTTAAAAAGCGTTTTGACCCGAGTGTATATTCCAGTGTTGGCCCAAACATAAACAGCACAAACATATTCATAAAAATATGCCAAAAACCGGCGTGCATAAACATATAGGTAATAATTTGCCATGGTTTAAACAGCGGCGAATCGAAATAAAAGGCCGAAAATAATGAGGTAAGGTCGATACCATAGTGTTCCAAAACCCAGGTTGCAATAAAAAACAGCACATTAATAATAATCAGGTTTTTTACAACCGGTGTTAAATTAGCAAAGGGCGATTGCCTGTAGTAGTTCATAAAGCTAAATTCGTATTATTTATCAAACTTTTCCAAAAGCTCGTTTAATGTGAATGTAATAATTACGGGTTTTCCGCTTAGCGAGATGTTGGGCATTTGGCAGGCAAAAAGCTGATCGACCAGTAAATTCATCTCATCCAGCGAAAGCTTGGTGCCCGCTTTAATGGCGGCGTTACGCGCCAGCGACCGTGCCAGGTTATCCCGTTTATCCAACTTTAAAGCCGATTGATTGTTTTTAACACCCTCCAATAAATGTTCCAGCAGTTCGTGCTCGTTGGCATTGGGTAGTTCGGCGGGGATCCCTTCAACTACCACGGTGTTTTTGCCAAACTCACGGATGTCGAAACCCAAAGCGCGTATATCGTTGAGCAACTCACGCAGCAATTCATAATCGGCGGCGTTAAGCGTAACGCTTTGCGGGAACAAGGTTTGCTGGCTTACGCCCGAATGGCTGTCGAGCTGTTGCAAAAAGCGCTCGTACAATACCCGTTCGTGTGCGGCCTGTTGGTTAATGAGCATCATGCCCGATTTTATTTGCGATAAGATAAAACGGTTATGCACCTGGAACAGTTGCCTCTCACCGGGTTGTACCACCTGCTCATCATCAACCTTGATGGCTTTGTTGTGCACATCCATTTGCTGCTGTTCCGCGCCGTCTTTTTTGCTGATTTCGTAAAGCGTGTCCCAGTTTTGTGGGATAGGGTTGCGCTGGTAATCGCCATGCGAAGTGCTTTGCCGTTCTGCTTTAGCCTCAGGTGCAAAAGGGTTAAAATCTGCGTTGAACCGTATACTCGGCTGTATGATTTCGTCAAACGGCTTCTGCGTAATGAGGTGCTCAATGCTGTTCTCCTGGTCAAAATCAATGGTGGGTGTAATGTTGTACCTGCCCAGCGAGCGTTTTACCGCCGAGCGGATGATGGCATATAGCGCCTTTTCATCCTGGTATTTTATTTCTGTTTTGGTAGGATGTACGTTGATATCAATTTTCGCCGGGTCGATCTCGATGAACAGTACATATAGCGGGTAACTGTCATCAGGCAACAGTTCCTCAAAGGCCGTCATCACCGCATGGTTCAAATAAGCATCGCGTATGTAGCGGTTGTTCACAAAAAAGAACTGCTCGCCGCGGGTACGCCTTGCAAATTCGGGCTTGCCCACAAAACCGCGCAGTTTAATAATGGTAGTATCTTCTTCAACCGGTACCAGCCTTTGGTTGTATTGGTTGCCCAGCAAATGTACAATGCGTTGTTTGAGCGAGGTGGCAGGCAAATGGTAAACCTCCTGCCCATCATGGTGCATGGTAAAAAATATCTGCGGGTTGGCCAGCGCCACGCGCTGAAACTCATCGATAATATGCCGCGTCTCCACCGAATTTCCCTTTAAAAAATTGCGGCGTGCCGGGGTATTATAAAACAGATTTTTAACACTGACTGATGTACCGGCATTGGTTTGGCAGGCTTCCTGCCGAATCACTTCCGAGCCTTCAATATCTATTACCGTACCCAACTCGTCTTCCACGCGGCGGGTTTTCAGTTCTACCTGCGCTATAGCCGCTATCGAAGCCATTGCCTCGCCCCTGAAACCCATGGTGCGGATAGCAAACAAGTCTTCGGCTTTTCTTATTTTTGATGTAGCGTGGCGCTCAAAGCTCATTCGGGCATCGGTCAGGCTCATACCACAGCCGTTGTCTATCACCTGTATCAGCGCTTTCCCGGCATCCTTCAGTATCAGTTGTATCTTATCGGCACCCGCGTCAATCGCGTTTTCCACCAGTTCTTTTACAGCCGATGCAGGCCTTTGCACCACTTCGCCGGCGGCAATCTGGTTGGCAACGGCATCAGGTAAAAGCTGTATAATATCAGACATGTAAAATAATTCCCTTCAATTTCAATTTCGTTGCTAAATTAGAAAAATGATGCCATAACTTTACCTTTTAGGTGTAAGCTTATCGGCGCATCAACATTTATCAAACGCTTTTATATTTTTACTGTTATCAATTTATGAAAAAACTGCTGCCCGCCCTGCTGTTATTATGCGTAGCCTGTAAGCAAAAAGATTACAACGCCGATCTCCTTATAAAAAACGCTAAGGTTTATACCGTCGATGGTAATTTTAGGCAGGCCGAAGCTTTCGCCGTAAAGGGCGGCAAAATTATAGCCGTGGGCAGTACAGATAGCCTGACCGGCGTGTACAATGCCAAAGAGGTGGTAGATGCCGAAGGAAAAGCCGTTTATCCGGGTTTTATCGACGCGCATGCGCATTTTTATGCCTATGGCGAATCGTTGCACCAGGTCGACCTCACCGGGATGCAAAGCTGGGGGCAAATCGTCGACTCGGTACTATCTTTTTCCAAAACCAACCCCGATGGTTGGCTGATGGGTCGTGGATGGGACCAAAACCGCTGGAAAGTAAAGCAGTTCCCCAATAAATCAAAGTTAGATTCATTGTTCCCCGGCAGGCCGGTTGTTTTGGAGCGTGTGGATGGTCACGCATTTATAGTAAACCAGGCCGCGCTCAATATAGCTGGCATTAAACCAGGCCAAACCATCCCCGGAGGGCAAATAGAAACAATTAACGGTAAACTGACCGGTATACTTGTTGATAACGCGATGAAGTTGGTGGAGCACAAAATACCCCCCGAAGACTACGAGCAAACCAAAGCCGCTTTTATGGATGCGCAAGCCAGGTGCTTCGGCGTAGGTTTAACTACGGTTGAGGACTGTGGTTTGGATTATCCTATGATAGGCACCATTCGTGAACTGCAGAACAGCGGCAATCTAAAAATGCGGATGTACGTCATGTTGTCCGACAAGCCCGAAAACTTTACTTACCTTTTTAAGCGCGGTGCTATAAAAACACCACGCCTTGATGTGCGCTCGTTTAAGGTGTATGCTGATGGGGCACTCGGCTCGCGCGGGGCTTGCTTGCTGAAACCTTATGCCGATAAAAAAGGCTGGAACGGCTTTTTGTTAAATACCCCGGCGCATTATGAAGCCGTGGCGATGTTGGTGGCCTCCAAAGGCTTCCAGATGTGTACCCATGCCATCGGCGATTCGGCCAACCGTGTGATACTGAAAATTTACGCCAAAGTATTAAAAGGAAAAAACGACCAGCGCTGGCGCATTGAGCACTCACAAATTGTAGCGCCGGAAGATGTACACCTCTTCGGCGATTATAATATCATCCCTTCGGTGCAACCTACCCACGCCACATCCGACATGTTTTGGGCTGTTGACCGTTTAGGGAAAGAACGTTTGAAATCGGGTTATGCTTATCAGCAACTACTGCAACAAAACGGCTGGCTGCCCTTGGGTACCGATTTCCCTGTCGAAAATATAAACCCTATGTACACGTTTTATGCGGCAGTAGTGCGTAAAAACCTGAAAGGCAAACCCGACGATGGTTTCCAGATGGAGAACGCGCTGAGCCGCAAGCAGGCTTTAATGGGTATGACCATCTGGGCCGCCAAAGCCAATTTTGAAGAAAAAGAAAAAGGCAGCATTGAGCCCGGCAAATACGCCGACTTTGTGATGTTGGATAAAGATATCATGACGGCAGACGGTGCCGAATTACCCAACGTAAAAGTGCTGAAGACTTATGTTAACGGAGAAAAAGTATATGAAAAAAAATAAGCCGAATACTTGCTTATGGATAATGTTGTTGTTTGTTGTTCTCCATTCGGCCTGCGCGCAAAGTCCGCATAAACAGGGGATGAGTTATGTTAATGAGGAACGTCTGGTGCAAAGCTCAACCGTATTGTTAAATAACGAGCAGCAGTTGGTACCCATACAAAACCTCGATGCAGCCAAAATAGCCAGCGTGCATTTTGGTTATAATTATGCACCGGTGTTCGATAGTCTACTCAATAAATACACCAAAGTACAAAACTTTGCCGGTAACGACGCAAAAAGTATTGATGACCTTGCCGATGGACTAAAACTCTATAACACCGTCATAGTCGAATTAAGCGAAGCCGAGACAGCCAGCCCCGCGTTGGTCAACTTCATCAACACCAACAAAAAAGTAAGAAACGTCATCGTGGTACTTTTCGGTAACGGTAAGAATTTGGCGGGACTGGACCGTATTACTGCCCCCATAATTTGGTGCGGCAGGCAAACGCCGGTAGCGGCCATGTACACGGCCCAAATAATTTTTGGCGGTATAGCGGCCTCGCAAAGGCTAAATGCTACTTATTCCACAAAATACAAAGCAGGCGTCGGTTTTTCAACGACTAAAACGCGGCTGCAATACACCGTGCCCGAAGATGCGGGCATTAATGCTGATAACCTGTTGCCCATTGATGATATTATACACGATGCCATAAGTCTGCACGCTACACCAGGATGCGTGGTATTCGTAGCCAAAGATGGTAAGGTGATATTCAACAAAGCCTATGGCTATCATACCTATGACCATAATTATCCCGACCAAATTACCGACATTTTCGACCTGGCATCTGTAACCAAAATATCGGCTACCACAATGGAGGTAATGCGCCTGACCGAACAAGGTAAATTGAGTCTGGATTCTACCGTCGGCAGTTACCTTGCAAAAGCGCGAAATACCAATAAAAATGATATTAAAGTAAAGGAGTTGATGATGCACGAAGCTGGTTTAGTGCCATATATCCCGTTTTATGAGCATCTTAAGCCAGCCGATTTTAGCCGCGACTTGTCCGACGCCTATCCAACAAAAGTAGCAGAGCACTATTTTATGCGCAAAGGCTATTTTAATGATGTGATGTGGCCGCAAATGCTCAACTCACCGTTAAAAACCCGCGGACAATATGTGTATAGCGACTTGAGTATGTACTTTATGCGGGAGATTGTTGAAACAGTAAGCCAACAACCCTTGAACCTCTACGTTCAAAAACAATTTTATGACCCCTTAGGCATGCAAACCGCAGGTTTCTTGCCACGTAACCGTTTCAAAAAAGAACAAATTGCGCCAACCGAGAACGATACCTATTTTAGAATGGAACTATTGGATGGCTACGTGCACGATCAGGGCGCAGCAATGGCCGGCGGGGTGTCGGGACACGCGGGTTTGTTTGCCAGTGCCAACGACCTGGGTATTTTATACCAGATGATATTGAATGGCGGTACTTATGGCGGGGCACAGTATTTTAAACCGGAGACCGTGAACCTGTTTACCTCGCGCGAATCGACGGTAACCAACCGCGGTTATGGTTTCGACCGCACCAATCTGGATACGACGAAGCATTATCCGTCGCGTCTGGCTTCCCCGCAAACTTATGGGCATACTGGTTATACGGGTACTTGCTTTTGGGTCGATCCGCAAAGTCATTTGGTATATATTCTATTATCCAACAGGGTATACCCAAGCGATAGTAAAAAATTCAACGAGATTAGTGTGCGCGGCCGTGTGCAGGATGTGGTATACCAAGCAATTAGCAAAGGCATGCAATAATATTGATATAAACCTTATTTTTACATAGCGTTCACATTAATTGAAAATAATGCATTTATACTTGCACCAATGAAAATTGGAATAGTTTGTTATCCGACTTTTGGCGGTAGCGGCGTTGTTGCTACCGAATTAGGTAAGGCCTTGGCCGATAATGGCCACCAGGTGCATTTTGTAACCTATAATCAGCCCGCAAGGTTGGATTTTTTTTCCGAAAACCTTTTTTACCACGAAGTTTCAGTTTCCAAATACCCGCTGTTCGATTACCCACCCTATGAGTTGGCCTTAGCCAGCAAACTGGTGGATGTAGTTCGTTTCGAAAACCTTGACATTCTGCACGTACATTATGCCATACCCCATGCTTCGGCGGCTTTCATGGCCAAGCAGATTTTGGCCACCTATGGTATCCATATTCCGGTAGTGACAACGCTGCACGGCACCGATATCACCCTGGTTGGTAAAGACCGCACCTATAAGCCGGTGGTAACTTTTTCCATCAATAAATCCGACGGTGTAACTGCCGTATCACATAATCTAAAGGAAGATACACTTAAGTTTTTCGAGATAGAAAACGAGATCAGGGTAATACCCAACTTTATCGATCTGAAGCGCTTTAACATGAAAGCGAAAGACCATTTTAAAAAGGCCATTGCCCCTGCCGGCGAAAAGATATTGATCCACACCTCCAACTTCCGCAAGGTAAAACGAACACAAGACGTGATCAAGGTATTCTCGAAAGTGTGCAAAGTAATCCCATCAAAACTATTGATGGTAGGCGATGGTGGCGAGCGCTCTGAATGTGAACAGCTTTGCCGCGATTTGGGCGTTTGCGATAATGTACGTTTTTTAGGCAAACAGGAAGCTATCGAAGAAATATTATCGGTTGCCGATCTGTTTATGATCCCCTCACAATCGGAAAGCTTTGGTTTGGCGGCACTGGAGGCGATGGCTTGTCGTGTACCGGTCATCAGCTCGAATGCCGGTGGTTTGCCCGAATTGAATGTGGATGGTGTTACCGGCTTTTTATGCGATATCGGTGATGTAAAGGGCATGGCCGAAAAAGCAATCTATATTTTACAGGATGACGAACGCCTGAATACATTTAAAGACAATGCCTTAAAGCGTGCCAAGGAGTTCGATCTGAGCCTTATTCTCCCGGTTTACGAAGACTACTACCGCGAGGTTATCGCTAAAAACACCACACTTGCGTAACCTATTGTTTAATGCGCCGGTCGAACGAAAATGGCTCGGTTTTAATTAAACGGACGTGTTTAAAGTCAGGATGTAGGGGATTGAGCAAATAATTTACTTCTTCGTTGATGATAGAGGAGGGCACTTGTAAAACAGCCGTCTTTCCTCCTGATATCCATTTTTCGCCAATAGCCTGTGTTATGGGCATTTGATGGAAATCTCTCCAATCATCGGTCAGGCTATCCAGCGTGATAATTTCTTTTGCAATACCGTCGTCAACTTCAATGGTCATGATGTTAAAAAGCTGGTTCAAGCCCGACTGGCTTCGGTGCACCACATTTTCGAGGCAGGCCAAAGAGCGCGATGAAGCCGTGTATATTACTTCAACTTCGTTTGGGTTCCATCTGGCAGCTCTGCCCGAGGCTGTTAGGGCGACAGTGTGTTTTGCTAAGGCTATCCTGTAAACAAGCATTTTAAGCTAAATCGCCATATTCAAGCCTGATGAGTTCTTCTTCAATCAGGTTTATACCGGTAATGGTATCCATCATATCAAAAGGGAATTGGTTGCCCAGACCATAAGCCGCCTGGTTAAGCCATTGATGAAACGCTGCTGCCGAGCCAAACACAGCTATACCCTTTTCAAATAAAGCAAACGATTTTAGCAGCTTTTCGCTTAATGCGGCATCAAGGCTTAAGCCTTGTGTTACATAATTTTGGATGGTTTTAACAGTGGTTTTAAAAGTTTCTTGAAACTCAATAGGCGAAAAGCCGGATAAAGCCAAAAAATCAACAGCGGCTTTGGCGTTTAAGCCCTTTTTTGAGCTTGTTAGCAAACTTATCGCATTGGCATACGAAGGTTGGTAGGGTTCTAAAAAGGCAACTTCTATCATATGCGTATTTGTGTTTGCTGCAATGTACGGCTCTTGCTTGTCAGCAAAAATGCTTGCTGCTTCGGCCGCCACATATTTTTTCCTTTTATGCACAAACAAATATAGAAATTTTTCCAAATAAAAAAGAATTTTTTCTATCTGGTATTTTAATCAAAAGCATGTTTACCATTGGCAAGGTTTATGCTTATTTTTGTCATGATCTTATAGTTTCAAGAAATGAATAATAACATGTATAAACGCTTTCAATTCACTGCCCTGATACTCTTTGTACTGATATTGGTCGACAGTTGCACGGTAGTCAACAAAACCGCAGGTGTCGACCGTAGCAAATTTGTAGGTACGTGGACTTTAAATAACGTAGGTTACCAAAGCCTCATAGGCAATGCTGTAACCAAAGTGTTCGACCAGGCGCCCCCCGCCGATTTTATTGGCAGCACGTGGATACTCACCAACAGCGGTAACGGGCAGTATACCTTGGCCAATGGTACTTCACAGAGTATTTACTGGTCGTACTACAATCCCGGCAACGGCGTAGAGCCGGCCTTTCAATTCAAAAAAATATACCAGGGCGATAAAGTTAAAGATGTGGATTCAGGCTATCGCCTTAACATCAGTAGTAACGATGGCGCAACCATGGTACTGAAAAGCCCGGTTGCTATTGGCAACAGCAATGGTTACGTGGTTTATACCTTCACCAAAAAAGGCAATTAATCAATATAAGAATAGCGATGGGTTTCACACCCATCGTTATTGTATCGCCGCAAACTTCAGGCACGAAGGATTGCCGATTTCAAGCTTTTGATTGGTATAAGTTAGTTTCCCCGTTGTTTTGTTGATGCTAAAAACATAAATGTCGTCGCTGTTTTGGTTGGCTACCAGCAGGAATTTTCCGGTTGGGTCGATATTAAAATTGCGCGGTGTTTTACCTAGGGATGATGTGCGCTGCACAAAGGTGAGTTTACCATTAATCTGGTTTATCTTGAAAACTTCTATCTCGTTCGCATCCCCGCGGTTGGTGCTGTATAGGAATTTGCCATCCGGCGATATATGGATATCAGCGGCGCCAACTTTGCCTTTAAAACCATCGGCAATTAAACTAACGGTTTGAATGGCGTTGAGTTTACCATCGGCATATTGATAAGCTGTGATGGCAGCGCCCATTTCCTGTATCAGGTATAAAAACTTTTTATTTGGTGCTATAGCAATATGCCTTGGTCCGTTACCGGGCTTAACCATTATAAAAGGAGTTGTTGCAGGCTGTAATGGCTTTGCTGCCGATGGGTCATAATCGCAGATGTTCAACTTATCCGTTCCCAGGTCGGTGTAAAACAAAAATTTTTCATCGGGCGATAGGGCGGCAGTATGCACGTGCGCTTTCTCTTGCCTGTCTTTATCCACGCCTGTACCCTCGTCTTGTATGGTTTGCGATGGCTCGGCCAATGAGCCGTCGGCTTTGATAGGCAATACCGTAAGGCTACCACCGGCATAGTTGGCCACAAAAACGTTTTTGTTGGCCTTGTCGGCCATGATGTAGCAAGGTCCTGCACCGTTGGATGGTTGCTTGTTCAATAATTTCAACTCCCCTGATTTTGGCTCGAACGAAAACGAGCTTACACTGCCGGTCCGCTCTGTACCCACCTCGTTAACCGAGTACACAAATTTTCGGTTGGTTGATACGGTAAGATATGATGGATTGTTGACCCCTGTAACTTTATTGAGGTAAATAGCCTTCCCTGTCGTTGCATTGAACTGATAAACATATATCCCCTCACTTTTGCCGGTGGTATAAGTGCCTATCAGCAGGTCGTAAATTTTAGCTTTGGTTTGTGCCTGTAAAAGTGTTGGTAGGGCCAGCAGCAGTATGAGGATATACTTTTTCATAGATGGTTAAATTGGTGTTGCAAGTTAACAAATCTGTCAGCAACAAAAAACCTCCCGCTTAAGCCTAAAACGGGAGGTATAGATTGGGTATTCTTAAAGAGATTTTCTGTCTTGATTCTTGACTCTCGACTCTTGCTTCTGTCTTATTTTATCAAATGCTTTAACTGGATAATTTCTTCCTCATTCAAATATCTCCATCGGCCACGTGGCAGGTCTTTTTTGGTAAGGCCCGCATAGATCGAGCGGTCCAGCTTCACAACATCGTAACCCAAACTTTCAAATATTCGCCTTACTACACGGTTTTTACCGCTATGTATCTTGATACCAATTTCGCGTTTGCTGCCACCGGTTATATAAGCTACTTCATCAGGTTTAATTAAACCGTCTTCAAGCTCAACACCGTAAGCTATTTTGTTCAGGTCGCCTTGGGTAAGGCTTTTGTTCAGTTCAACCTGGTATAGTTTTACGATGCTATTACGCGGGTGCGACAATTTATCGGCCAGGTCGCCGTCATTCGTCATTAATAACAAACCCGTTGTGTTGCGGTCGAGGCGGCCAACGGGGTAAATGCGTTCTTTGCTGGCTTTTTCAACCAGATGCATTACCGTGCGGCGTTCCTGCGGGTCTTCGGTAGTGGTGATGTAGTCTTTTGGTTTATTCAATAGCACATACACCATTTTCTCGCGTTTCAGGGTCTCGCCGTTGTAACGTACCTCGTCTTTGTATGGGTCAACCTTAAAACCAAGTTCCGATATTACTTCGCCGTTTACAGACACAACGCCCGCAACAATCAGCTCATCAGCCTTACGCCTTGAGCAGATACCCGCGTTCGATATATAGCGGTTCAACCTAATTTTTCCTTTGTCTGTATCTTGTGTTTTTGATGTCGGCGTTTTACGGCCGCGCATCGACCTGTCTGGTTGTGGTTGGTCGGCATCAAAAAACGTTTCCCTTACCGAACGTTCTTTTGGTGCGCCTTTATCAAAGCGTTTTGGAGCGCCGCCTGTTGAACGTGCGCGGGCCGGCCTGTCATCGCTTGTCGATTTACCCTTATATCCCGAACCTTCTTTCTTAAACCCACCCTCGCGGGTCGGTTTTTCCGAAAAATCTTTACTGCCGTAAGGTTTGCGTTTAAAACTATCGGCACCGCCTTCTTTTTTAAATCCGCCTTCACGTGGGGTGTCGCTAAAATCTTTTGTTCCGTAAGGTTTGCGTTTAAAGCTATCTGCTCCGCCTTCTTTTTTAAATCCGCCTTCGCGGGGGGCGTCGTTAAATGTCTTGGTTCCGTAGGGTGTACGTTTTCCGGGTGCGCCGCCATCTTTTTTAAAGCTTGGACCGTCGCTAAATGTCTTGCTGCCGTAGGGGCGGCTTTTGCCTTCGCTCGCCGGCTTGCCTTTATATTTTTTGTCGGACGAGCCTTCGCCTGGTTTTGAGAAATTTTTATTGAAAGATTTCTTTTCGCCGGCCTGTTCGCCGTCATATTTTCTTTTCGGACGGTCATCATCCGATTCGGATTTTTTATAACCTGCGCCGCTTGGTTTTGACCTTGATGCCGAAGATGATTTTTTGGTATTGTCTGTACCGCCTTGTGGAGAAGACCGGCGGCCTGAATTTGCGGGCCTATCGTCGCGACTGTTCCCTGATTTTTTGAATGCCATATTGTTTGTTTAACGCTGTCTCAGCGGGGCAACAAAAGTACGCTAATTTAAGTAACCCTGCAAAGTAAATTTCACGCCGAATTAACCCGTGAAACTATGAAAAATAATCGAAAATAGGGCAAAAAGAGGCCTCAATTTTCCACATTTTTCAAAAAAACCAATTTTCTGTATCGGTCTAAATTCGCTCTTTAGGGTAGTTTAAAGTGCCTTTTTTTAGGCGTAACAACGATGTTGAAAAATTGTTTTTTACGTAAGTGTTTGATTGTGTGCGCTATTGGGCTTATCTTTGCAGCAGTTTTTAACTAAAATGTTCATTAATGATTGAAAAGAAAATGATTAAAAAACACTTACTTACGTGCTCCGTAATCTTAGTGCTGACGATCATCTTCCAACTATCTTTTGGCGACACCGAAACACACCGCAAACCGCGTAATACACCCCGTAATTACGCCTTTATTTCGTACGAAAACAGCCCCAAAAACACGCTGAATTTTGCGAATGAAGAATTGCCGGCAGATAGGAATGTGAATGGGAAAATGAGACGCTCTTTGAGGCTGCACAGCTTCAGTAACGTGGGATCGGAAGTACTGCAACGCAAAGCAGAAATGATGTTCCCCATAATCGAGCCAATATTATTGGCATACGGTATCCCCGATGATTTTAAGTTTATCCCCTTGGTCGAATCAGGCTTTGGCGAAGGAAAATCCACCCGCGGCGCTTATGGCCCCTGGCAATTTATGGCTGGTACCGCGCGTACCTATGGCCTACATGTAAACAAACATCGCGATGAGCGGTTGGATATTGCAAAATCGACGGTGGCCGCTTGCAAGTACTTATTGGAACTACATCAGGAATTTAAGAGCTGGACATTAGTTGCGGCCGCTTATAACACCGGTTCGCCCAATTTGGCGCGACTGATACACCAACAGCGTGAGCATAATTACTTCCGCATAAAGATGAATAGCGAAACAGGCAGGTATGTGTACAACCTTATCGCCATGAAGCAAATCATCAACGACCCGCAGAAGTATGGTTACAGTAGTTATAAACCACTGTACTCGTACGTCCCCGGTTTTTCGAACAACAATGCGATAGCATTCAACTAAGTTAAATTTTTAACGAAGGAGCACGGTATTGGCGGGTACGTTTACTAACGTACCCGCCTTTTTTATAGACACGTTCTATAATCCAGAATGTCAAAAGCAATCGACAAATCGTATGATATTTTGCCTAAATTTGATTTAAAGGATAATCATGAAACAACGCATTTATATTGATACATCTGTTGTGGGCGGTTATTTTGACGAGGAATTTAAAGACGCGACACATTTATTGTTTGAGCGACTCAAAAATGGCGAAGTCATCTTTGTAGTATCTGATTTGCTTGAACTTGAATTAATAAATGCCCCCAAGAAGGTTAGAGAACTACTTGATGAGTTTTCTGAGGATAAGTTTGAAAGGATAGAATTAATCGAAGAGGCGGTCGAACTCGCCGATAGTTATATTAAAGAAAAGGTAGTTGGGAAAACAAGTTTGGAAGATTGCAGGCATATTGCTTTAGCAACAATAAAAAAAGTCGACGTATTAGCGAGCTGGAATTTTAAGCATATTGTGAATTTGGATAGAATAAAAGGCTACAATTCAGTAAATTTGAAAATGGGCTATAGCATGATAGAAATTAGAAGTCCCAAAGACTTAATAAACTATGGAAACTATTAAAAAAGAAAAAACCTTCGACGCCGTAAAAATGATGCGCGACATAAGGGACAAAATAAGCTTGGAAACTCAGGATATGACTTTTTCTGAGTTGAAAGAATACATCCAAAGCCAAATTAAGCAAGGTAAAGCTAAAGCTAAAGCTTAATAATTTGGCTGTCCAAACTGATTAAACATCTTTATATCATATCCTTAGATTGATAAAACTGCACCCGTTTTTTGCTTATCTTTGCAGGCTTTCAAAAAACTGTCTATTTTAGGGAGTTACGCTGAAAGCGCGATAACAATATAAGTTTGGGTGCATACTATATATGAGTGAAAAAACAGTCGACCTGGGCGGGCAAAGTGAAGTAGAAGTTTTTGGGGCCAGGGTACATAACTTAAAAAATATTGATGTTTCCTTTCCGCGCAACAAGCTGGTAGTTATTACCGGGCTGAGTGGTAGCGGCAAGTCGTCGTTGGCTTTTGATACCATTTATGCCGAGGGTCAGCGCCGTTATATGGAAACTTTCTCGGCCTATTCGCGCCAGTTCATGGGCGGCATGGAGCGTCCCGATGTCGACAAAGTATCAGGTCTTAGCCCCGTTATCGCCATCGAACAGAAAACTACCAGCAAAAACCCACGCTCAACAGTAGGCACTATTACCGAGATATACGATTTTATGCGCTTGCTTTACGCCCGAGCGGGTGATGCATATTCATACGTTTCCGGCGAGAAAATGGAGCGCATGAGCGAAGACCAGATACTGCGCACCATACTCGAAAAGTTTAACGATCAGCCGGTAAACATCCTGGCCCCGATAGTAAAAGGCCGCAAAGGGCATTACCGCGAACTGTTCGAGCAGATACGCAAACAAGGCTATATCAAGGTTTGGGTGGATGGCGAAATGATGAACGTAGAACCCAAAATGCAGGTGGACCGCTACAAAATTCACGACATAGATATTGTGGTGGATAGGCTGGTGGTGAGCGACAAGGACACCAAGCGTTTGCATACTTCCATACAGACGGCCCTAAAAGCCGCCAAAGGCATCATAAGGATAGCCGACAAGGATAATAACCTGTTTTACTTCAGTAAATTTTTGATGGACCCGGTTTCGGGCATATCATACGATGAGCCGCAGCCGAACACTTTCTCATTCAACTCGCCCTACGGCGCGTGTGAGCGTTGCGATGGCCTGGGCTATATTTTCGAGGTGGATGAGGCATCGGTGATACCCAACCCCAAACTCAGCATCATGAACGGCGGTTTGGCCCCCCTGGGCGAATACCGAGAAACATGGATATTCCAGGTATTAAAAGCCTTGGCAAAAAAGTACGATTTTGCTTTGGCTACACCAATAGAAAAGATTCCACGCGAAAAACTGGAGATTATCCTTAACGGCTCACACGAATTGATTACTGTTCCCGTAGAATACAACAAATGGAACGTAACCAATTACCAGATCAGTTTTGATGGCATCATCAAAATGCTGGAAGAGCAGCAGGAAAAACGCGGAGAAGATGCTTTAGGCGATATGGACAGCTACCGTGTACTTAAAACCTGCCCGGTTTGCGATGGTGCACGATTGAAAAAAGAATCGCTGCACTTTAAAGTGGATGGCAAGAACATATTCGAGCTGGCCTGTATGGACATCACCGACCTGAAAGCTTTTTTTGAAGGGCTGGAAGACAGGTTAAACGAACGCCAGAATGTAATAGCCAAAGAAATACTGAAAGAAATACGCTCGCGCATCGGCTTTTTGCTGGACGTGGGTTTAAGTTATTTAACACTCGACCGTACCGCTAAAACGCTTTCGGGCGGCGAGGCACAACGTATCCGCCTGGCAACTCAGATTGGTTCGCAACTGATGAACGTGATGTACATTTTGGATGAACCAAGCATAGGCCTTCACCAGCGCGATAACGACCGGCTGATAAAAGCCCTCAAAAACCTGCGCGATTTGGGCAATACCGTCTTGGTTGTGGAGCACGACAAGGACATGATACTGGAAGCCGACCATGTCATCGACATGGGGCCGGCAGCCGGTGTTCACGGCGGCCAAATAGTGGCACAAGGTACCCCTGCCGAGTTAATGGTAGTGCATACACTCACCACATCGTATCTCAATGGTGAGCGGGAAATTGCCGTGCCTGCAAAACGCAGGCCGGGCAACGGTAAAACATTGTCGCTAAAAAAGGCTACAGGCCATAACCTTAAAAAGGTATCAGTTGATTTCCCTTTAGGCAAACTCATCGGCGTTACAGGGGTATCGGGCAGCGGTAAATCAAGTTTGATTACCGAAACGTTGTATCCTATACTGAATCACCACTTTTTCAGGGCGAAAAAGCATCCTTTGCCGTACGACAAGATAGAAGGCCTGGAACATATCGATAAAGTGATCGAAATCGACCAGTCGCCGATAGGTCGTACACCGCGCTCAAACCCGGCAACTTACACAAGCGTATTCTCTGACATCCGTAACCTGTACGTTGCCCTGCCCGAATCGAAGATACGCGGCTACAAACCCGGCCGTTTCTCGTTCAACGTAAAGGGTGGCCGCTGCGAAACCTGCCAGGGCGCCGGCATGAAAGTGATCGAAATGAACTTTTTACCCGATGTAGCAGTTCCCTGCGAAGAGTGCAACGGTCGCCGCTATAACCGCGAAACGCTTGAAGTGCGTTACCGAGGCAAGTCCATCAGCGATGTATTGGACATGAGCATTGAGGATGCTTGTCCGTTTTTTGAACATATCCCGTCTATCTATCGCAAAATAAAAACATTGGAAGATGTAGCTTTGGGATACATTACTTTAGGCCAATCGTCAACCACGTTATCGGGCGGCGAGGCGCAACGCGTTAAACTGGCCACCGAACTTTCCAAAAAGGATACCGGCAATACCTTCTATATTTTGGATGAGCCGACAACAGGTTTGCATTTTGAGGATATCAATGTGTTGTTAGGCGTTATCAACCTGCTGGTTGATAAAGGCAATACCGTATTGGTGATAGAACATAATCTCGACGTGATAAAAGTAGTGGACCATGTGATTGACCTCGGCCCCGAAGGCGGCTCAGGCGGAGGCAAAATATTGTTCGAAGGGACTCCAGAAGACCTGTGCAAAGTAAAAGGCAGCTTTACCGGCATGTTCCTGAAAAAGGAAATGGAGTTGACGGCGAAGAACAAGAAGAAGTAGTGATACAAATCATCTAAAACAAATCTTCTATTGCGTAACTTTATAAAGTCATGCTACCTATCCTTACCTCATCCCAAATCCGTGAAGCCGACGCTTATACCATAACGCACGAGCCAATAGCCTCTGTTTATTTAATGGAGCGCGCTGCCGCGGCATTTGTGAGTTGTTTTATCGACCAATATCCCGATAAGGCAAAAAGCATTGCTGTTTACTGCGGCACAGGTAATAACGGCGGCGACGGTTTGGCCATCGCCCGGATGTTGTACAGGTTCAGCTATCAAAATATTTCAGTAAAGATTGCCCGGTTTTCCGACAGGTCGACGGATGATTTTATAGAGAACTTTAAACGCATCAGGCATAAAGGCATCGAATTGCTGGAAATAAAAACCGGTGAGGCCCTCCCTGCTGAAAACGCCGACATTATTATCGATGCGTTGTTAGGCACGGGGTTAAACAAGCCATTGCATGGCGACTTTGAAAGATTGGTTAAACACCTGAATGACTTGAGCAAAACCATTGTGGCGGTTGATGTGCCAACCGGTTTTTATTGCGATGGGGATATCCCGACAGGAATTACGGCCATCCAATCAAACCTCACCATTACCTTTCAGCAGCCGAAAGTCAATTTTTTATTGCCCGAATCCGCACCCTATATCGAGCGCTTTGCCGTAGTTGATATTGGTTTGGATAGGGGGTTTATCCGAAGGCTCAACAGTGCTTTTCAATTTACAGAGGAGGCCGATATTGGGAAAATGCTAAAACCGCGCGCAGCGTTTAGCCATAAAGGCACCTATGGCCACGCTTTGATTATTGCCGGCCAGCCCGAAACCATGGGTGCGGCTTTGCTATGTTCATCGGCCTGTGTACATACCGGGGCTGGTTTAACTACAGCCTGTATTCCCGAAAGTGGTTTAACGGCCTTAAACAGTTTGATGCCCGAAGTGATGGCTATTGTACGTCTTGGTATTAAAATGATGGATATTGAATGGGATACTTTTAGCGCGATAGCCATCGGCCCCGGACTTGGGATGAAACGTGAAGCCCTGACTTTGTTAAAAGAAACATTTGATAAATTCAATGCACCAATGGTAATTGATGCGGACGCGCTCAACTTATTGGCCGAAAACCCGGAACTATTAAAGAAGATACCCAAAGGCAGCATCCTCACCCCGCACATGAAAGAGTTCGACCGTTTGTTTGGCGAACACAAAACCTGGTGGGCTCGGCTCGAAACCATGAGGCTGAAAGCAAAGGAATACCAACTTAATATTGTACTCAAAAACCAATATACCGTAACCGGCACCCCCGATGGTAAACTGTATTTTAACCCCACCGGCAACCCTGCCATGGCCAGCGGTGGTATGGGCGATGTGCTGACCGGCGTAATAACCGCGCTGCTTGCCCAAAAATACTCACCCGAAAATGCTTGCATATTAGGGACATACTTACATGGAAAAAGCGGCGACGATATGGCATTGCCGGATAAACTTGCGGTGGTATTGGCAGGCCAAGTGGCAAAACATATACCCGTTGTTATGGCAAAATATAAGGCATAAAAAAACGGTTGAAGTATCATCAACCGTTTCTACTATTAACTGACCTTATAAAGAACGAAATACTTACTACTTAATGTGGGGATTAACTTTCTGCGAAGCTACGTCACCCGGTATAAAAAAGCTGTTAACAAATCATTAACAGATGCCATCAGGCAATTAATAATAACTTAATTGAGCTGATTTGCACTTATAAGACGGACTACCTACCGTAATAGTTACAGTATTTAACATTTTTTAACAATTAAATTTTTTAGGGGTACAACGTTAAAAAAACATTAACGGAGGGTGTTTATGATTTATTGTTTAACAACAATATAACAGCACAACAATTTAGATATTAAATATTAACAAATAGCGCCGGGTGTTAACAATCTCAGGATGCGATTGTGCGGGTGGTGCGTTTTACGGCAATGTCTTTTACGAGGCTCACTATGGCGGCCGCGTTGTAACCACATTCGGCCCAAAGTTCCGGCTGCTCGCCATGCTCTATTATTTTGTCGGGGATGCCGCGGCGTATTACCTGGGCAGTATAGCCATTATCGGCCATAAATTCTATCACCGCGCTGCCCATACCTCCTTGCAGGCAACCGTCTTCAACGGTAATTATCTTATCGAAGTTGGAGAATACTTCGTGCAATAAATCTTCGTCCAATGGTTTTACAAAACGCAGGTCGTAATGGGCCGGGTGGTACCCTTCGGGTATCAGTTGCGCAAATGCCTTTACCACTTCGTTGCCTATGGTGCCTATGGATAGCACGGCCACATCTTCGCCATCGCAAACCTTACGGCCCTTGCCAACCGGGATGGCTTTCATTGGGCGTTGCCAGTCAACCATGACCCCGTTACCGCGAGGGTAGCGTATGCTAAATGGCCCCATGTTTTCCTGTTGTGCAGTAAACATCAGGTTGCGCAGTTCTTCTTCGTTCATGGGTGCCGATACCGTCATGTTGGGTATGCAACGCATATAAGCCAAATCGTAAGCGCCGTGGTGCGTTGGCCCATCGGCTCCGGCAATACCGGCACGGTCCAAACAAAATACAACGTTCAGGTTTTGTATGGCCACGTCGTGTATCACCTGGTCGTAAGCCCGCTGCATAAAGCTGGAGTAGATATTGCAAAACGGCACCATACCCTGTGTAGCCAGGCCAGCCGAAAAGGTAACGGCATGTTGTTCGGCAATGCCCACGTCAAAAGCGCGGTCTGGCATGGCTTTCATCATCAGGTTAAGAGAGCTCCCGCTTGGCATGGCCGGGGTTATGCCCATTATCTTTGGGTTTTGCTCTGCCAGTTCAATCAATGTATGCCCAAATACATCCTGGTATTTGGGTGGTTGTGGTTTTTCGTAAACGGTCTTTTTTATTTCGCCGGTAATTTTGTCGAAAAGGCCTGGCGCGTGCCATTTGGTTTGGTCTTTTTCGGCTAACGAATAACCTTTGCCCTTTACAGTGATGCAATGTAATAGTTTGGGGCCGGGAATATCGCGCAGGTCTTTAAGCACCTTTACCAGGTGTTCTACATCGTGCCCGTCAATCGGACCGAAATACCTGAAGTTTAAGGCCTCGAAAAGGTTACTGTTTTTTAACAATGTACCCTTGATGCTTTTCTCAATTTTCTGGGCAATCTTATAAGCATCCGGCCCTATTGATGATATTTTTGCCAATACTTTGGCGATATCGTCCCTAAAACGGTTATAGTGTTTTGATGTGGATATATCAGTCAGGTATTCTTTCAATGCGCCCACATTGGGGTCTATCGACATACAATTGTCGTTCAAAATCACCAGCAGGTTCGATTTTTCGATACCCGCATGGTTCAACGCTTCAAAAGCCATACCTGCTGTCATCGCACCATCGCCAATTACGGCCACATGTTGGCGGTCGGTTTCGCCTTTGTGTTGCGATGCAACGGCCATACCCAAAGCTGCCGATATGGAAGTAGAAGAGTGGCCCACGCCAAAGGTATCGTAAATGCTTTCCGAACGCTTAGGAAAGCCACTGATGCCACCTAAAATCCGGTTGGTATGAAACTCATCGCGGCGGCCGGTTAATATTTTATGTCCGTAAGCCTGATGGCCTACGTCCCAAACCAACTGGTCGTACGGGGTGTTTAAAACATAGTGCAGGGCAACGGTCAACTCAACAACGCCAAGGCTGGCTCCAAAATGCCCGCCATTAACCGATACCACATCAATAATATATTGACGAAGCTCATCGCTTAGCTGTTTAAGCTCATCTTCTTTAAGTAGCTTTAAGTCAGATGGGTATTCTATTTTTTGCAGTAATTGCCCCGCAGGTACCTTCATTTAATATAGCCGTAGAAATAAAGATACAAATTAAACCAATTACTTCGAAAAAACCGATACAAATAAGTGTCAATTTATTCTGTTTACTACTATGTCATAAAAGCTTGCAAATCATTAATTTTGACTACTGATGATGGAAGAAAATTTCGAAATCAAACTCCCACAGTTTGAAGGTCCCTTTGACTTGCTGCTTTTTTTTATAGAGCGGGACGAACTGGATATCCACGAAATTTCCATCGCACGCATTACCGACGACTTTTTGGATTATATCCACCACATGAACAACCTCAATATGGAGCTGGCCAGCGAATTTATCTATGTGGCCGCAACCTTGATGCGCATAAAAGCCAAACTATTGCTGCCAAGGTATAGCGTGGATGAAGACGGTAACGAGCTTGACCCCAAACAAGACCTGGTACAAAAACTCATCGCCTACAAGCGCTATAAAGACATTTGCGAAGAACTAAAACCACTGGAAGAAGCACGCTTTGTGATGGAACGGCGCGGCAATATCCATGTGGATATGGAAACCGTTGCCGAAATAGCGACCCCCGGCGAAGAACTGGAAAGTTTTGACCTTTATAAGTTGATGATGGTTTACCACCGGGTAATGGCTAAATATCAAAATCGCAGTCAGGTGGTTACACATACAGTGGTACAATACCCTTATACCATCGAGAAACAAAAGGAAGCCATCGGCAAGCTGCTGGCCATTAACTCAAAACTCGATTTTAAAGGACTTTTAAGAAACTCGGACAATAAAGTGCATTTTGTATACAATTTTTTGGCCCTGCTCGAAATGCTGCAACAGGAACTGATAGATATACAGATAGGTATGGGCTACAACAATTTTTGGATAAGCGCTAAAAATTAAAACAGCCAAATAAAATTTGGTTACCTTTGCAGCCTTTAATCAATACAATGAAAAGAGACAAACTGATATTTAATTTACTTGAAGAAGAACAAGAGCGCCAGGAAGAAGGACTGGAGCTTATCGCATCCGAAAACTTTGTAAGCAAGCAGGTTATGGAAGCTGCCGGTTCGGTGGCCACCAACAAATATGCCGAAGGGCTACCTGGCAAACGTTATTATGGCGGTTGCCAAATTGTTGACGAAATTGAAACCATTGCCATTGAGCGTGCCAAACAATTGTTTAATGCCGAATGGGTAAACGTGCAACCGCACTCGGGCGCGCAAGCCAATGCAGCCGTTATGCTGGCATGTTTGCAGCCGGGCGATAAGATTTTAGGTTTTGACCTATCGCATGGTGGGCATTTAACGCATGGTTCGCCTGTTAATTTCTCAGGAAAATTATATCAGCCTTTTTTCTACGGTGTTAAAAAAGACACCGGTTTAATTGATTATGCTCAACTGAAAAAAGTTGCTTTAGCAGAGAAACCAAAAATGATCATTTGCGGTGCCTCGGCCTATTCCCGCGATTGGGACTATGCCTTTATCCGCCAAGTGGCCGACGAAGTTGGCGCTTTGGTTTTGGCCGATATATCGCACCCTGCAGGTTTAATTGCTCGCGGTTTATTGACCGACCCGCTGCCGCATTGCCATATAGTAACTACAACCACCCATAAAACCCTGCGCGGCCCGCGTGGCGGCATGATTATGTTGGGCAAAGATTTTGAAAACCCATGGGGATTAAAAACACCTAAGGGCGAGCCACGCATGATGTCGGCCTTATTGGATTCTGCAGTATTCCCGGGCACGCAAGGTGGCCCGTTGGAGCATATCATCGCTGCCAAAGCGGTGGCTTTTGGCGAAGCTTTGAGCGACGATTACATGAAGTACATTGTGCAGGTTAAAAAGAATGCCGTAGCTATGGCCGACGCATTTATTAAGCTTGGTTACGAAATAGTTTCGGGCGGAACTGATAATCATTTGATACTGCTCGACCTGCGTAATAAAAATATTACAGGCAAAGATGCCGAGAATGCATTGGTTAAAGCCGACATTACGGTGAATAAAAACATGGTGCCCTATGATGACAAATCGCCATTTGTTACTTCAGGCATCAGGGTAGGCACCGCAGCTGTTACCACGCGCGGCCTGAAAGAAAAGCAAATGGAAAAGATTGTTGAATTGATAGATGCTGTAATACAAAACCCGGAAAGCGAACAAAACTTAAATAAAATTCGTAAAAAGGTAAACGAATTAGTGGAAAAGTTTCCACTATATAAGTAACTTGCTGCGATAATGACAATTGATCGTAATCCCGTTCCCGTAAATGAGGATGAGCGCCTTAAAGCGCTCCTATCCTACGGTATTATGGATACCGCGCTCGAGCAGGATTACGACGCCATTAACCGTCTGGCCTCTTACATTTGTCAAACGCCCATTTCGCTGGTTACTTTTATCGACGCTGACAGGCAGTGGTACAAATCAAAAATTGGGGTTGAGAATACCGAGATTAAGCGGTCGGAAACATTTTGCCGCTACACCATTTTGAGCGATGAGATTTTGGATGTGCCTGATGCTACCAAAAACGAATTGTTTGCCGATCATCCTTCTGTTACAGAGGGCGGTATCCGTTTTTACGCGGTTGCGCCTATTATTGACGATGATGGTTACCGCATAGGTACACTGTGTGTGGCCGATACAGTACCACATTACCTGACAGACGAACAAAAAGACGCCTTAAAAACGTTGGCCCGCGAGGTGGTATCGCATGTAACCCTGCGCAGGCAATACCATGAATTGGAGCAGAGCTCAAAATTACACAATGAGTTTTTTAACCTGTTCAACAACTCGCCCGAGGTACATTGCGTAACCGACAGGGAAGGTAAGATACAACTGATTAACCAGGCCGTTACACGGGTATTGGGCTATACACCAGCCGAGGCAATTGGAGTACCTATTTGGCATTTCTTTCCCAAAGCCGATCAGGAAAAAACCTTCATATTACTCGAAGATGGTTTACGGAACAAAAAGAAAGCCTACGACCTTGAAACACGTATAGTTAACCGCTCAGGTGAAGTAAAATGGTTAAGCTGGTCGGTAATTGCAAAGGGCCAAAGCTGGTACGCCAGTGGCCGCGATATCACTTATCAGAAAAAGGTAGTCAATGAGTTGGAGCTATTGTCGTTGGTGGCAAGCAAGGTGAGCAATGGTGTAGTCATCAGCAATGCCAATAACGATGTATTGTGGACAAACAATGCGTTCGAAAAAATAACCGGTTATAACCTCGACGATGTTCGGGATAAACCACTTGGCGATGTATTGAAAGGGGAGCTGACTGATGTTTCCATCATCCAAAAAGCGCGCGAACTTTCAAAAAACAAACAATCCTTTGAAGTCGATTTGCTGATTTACCGAAAAGACAGACAACCCATTTGGATATCGGTTATCAACTCCATTATTTTGGACGCGCAGGGCGAGGTTGATAAATACGTGGAGGTTGTTATAGACGTAACCGCAAAAAAGAAGACCGAAATAGAACTGGTATCGGCAAAAGAAGAAGCCTTGCAGCTAAACCGCGCCAAGGATATGTTTATTTCGGTAATGAGCCACGAGATACGTACACCGCTCAACGCCGTAATTGGTATATCGCACTTGTTGATGGACGATAATACCAACGAAGCCCAAAAAGAGAACCTGAACATCCTGAAGTTTTCGGCAGATAACCTGATGACGCTGATCAATGATGTGCTTGATTTTACAAAGGTGGAAACAGGTAACATTGTGCTGGAAAAGATAAATGTTGACTTGCGCGATATGGTAAACAGCGTCATCAGCTCCATGCAGTTTAAAGCGCAAGGAAAAGATATTTATATCAAGGCACAGTTTGACGATAGTTTGCCCGATTTCATTATCGGTGATAAAACACGGATATGCCAGATATTGTTGAACCTGATAGGTAACTCAGTGAAGTTTACCGAAAAAGGCGGCATTACGGTCGACTTAAAAGTGATTGAGCAGACCCAAAACGAAGTTCGTATCCGTTTTGAAGTAAGCGATACCGGGATAGGCATTAAAGCTGACAAAATAAACACTATTTTTGAGTCGTTTAAACAGGCCGACGAAAGTATAACACGTTTATACGGTGGCACAGGCTTAGGATTAGCCATCACCAAACGCCTGGTGGAACTGCACGATTCGCGCATTAACGTTGAAAGCGTGTACGGAAAAGGCTCGAAATTTTGGTTTACCATAACCTTTAACAAAAGCAGCGCAGCTGCAACTACTATAAATACCAACAAAGTGGAAATTGGCCTAAAATTAAATGTATTGGTTGCCGATGATAACCAGATCAATCGGATGCTGATAGATAGAGTTTTGAAGAAATGGGGTGTTAGTGCCGATTTTGCCATAAACGGTAGGGAGGCTGTCGAAAAAATCGAACTGAACAGGAATTACGATGTGGTGCTGATGGATATCCACATGCCCGAAATGGATGGTCTCGAAGCAGCCAGGCATATCCGCGCAAATCCAGAAACTTTTTTTCAGCAGTTGCCAATTATCGCACTTACAGCGTCGATGTTGAACAACCAAATGGATATGATTGGAGATGCCGGGATGAACGATTATATCCTGAAACCTTTCGATCCCAGGAATTTGTACGATAAGATCAGCAAGTACTCAAAGGAATAACTTTGGCGCTCTTACCAATTTACTCCGCATAAGCTATAGCCGCCACGCTTAGCTTCAACCCCGGCACTTTTAATAACTCAATTCCACAAGCCTCAATGGTTGAGCCTGTTGTGATGATATCGTCCACGAGCAAAACATGTTTACCCTCCAGCTTTTCAGGCGCGTTCACTTTAAAAACATCTTTCATATTCTCGTACCTCGAAAACCGCGATTTTTTGGTTTGTGTATCGGTGTGCTTTAACCTGATGAGGTTATCAATCTCCACAGGTTTCAGCAGCCTGTCTGACAGGCCTTGTGCAAACTGGGCGCTTTGGTTATAACCTCGCAACCGTAATTTTTCGGGATGTAATGGTACCGGTATGATGATATCGATGTTTTCGGCTTGTTCACTTTGCATTAATTGTGTTCCGGCTATGCTACCCAACTTATTGCCAATACGCGGCATGTTTTTGTACTTAAAGCTGTGCATTATGTTTTGCACGTTACCGCCTTTGGTAAAATACAGCAATACATAAACCATCGCTACATCAACACGACCCCAAAGCTGTTTGGCCACTACATTATCAGTATGCAAATGAAAATTGGTAAAAGGCAGGTCGTAAGTACAAGCGGTACATATCAATTCCTCGTTACGCAACAGGCTATTGCCGCAAGCCTGGCAAAGCTCCGGAAATATCAAAGCAATAAAATCGCTTAAATAAGTATTGCGCCATTTCATTGTTTGAATATAGCACATTCAGCACAAAATTTAAATTTATAGCTCCTGCTCCAGTATTTTGATATGCCTGATGAGGCTTTCCACTTCAAAAGGAACGGTACCGTTGTAAACTCCACGGATATGCCCCTTACGGTCTACTAAGATAAAATTCTCGGTATGCAAAAATTGAGTAACATCTTTATTGTAGCCTATCTCCTCATCGGCAAAATAGCCGCGCCGGGCAAGGGTGTATATCTGTTGCTTATCGCCTGTAAGTAAATGCCAGTTTGGGTTGGTAATGTGTTTTTGAGCAGCGTATTGCTTTAATATACCCACATTGTCCAGTTCGGGCGTTACCGAATGCGATAGTATCATCACATTACGGTCGTTCATAAATGCCGCTGCTACTTTGTTCATATTATCCGTCATGATGGGACAAATGCTGCCGCAACGGGTAAAAAAGAAATCGGCCACGTACACTTTGTTGACAACCGTTTGATTACTTACCTGCTGCCCGTACTGGTCGGTAAAGCTGAAGGCCGGTATCACATGCATCTTTTGGAAAGCATCCGTAGTCTTATCGGGCCAGGTTGGGGTAAAATCGGGTGTGTTAAAATAGGGGAGTACAGTTGCCGCCTGCTCCTTTTTTTGGCTGCATCCCGCTATAGCGAAGGTTAAAAATAATAGAAAGAGCTTTTTCATCGTGTTACTATTTGTTCACCGGGTTAACACATAACTTTTGCCCGAAAAGACCAAACTTTTCGCCGTTAATCACTACATAGTTGGCGCGTATCTTTCCGTTTTCCCACCACATTTTTTCGCTGCCTTCTTCGTGCCCGGCTTTGTAATGGAATACCCGGCACAGCGCACCGCTTTTGAACCATTCTTTTGCTTCGCCTTCGTGCTCGTCGTTCGCAAAATGGTATTCAAATTTAGGTTTGCCGTCTTCCCACCAACCCCGGTGCACCCCTTGCTTTTTACCATCGGTAAAAAAACGGAGCTGCGCCAGTTGTTTATTAGGGTACCACCACTTTAACCAACCATCCTCTTTACCCTCAATAAACGTTTCGGCCCTCGCGGTGTCGCCGCCCGGATATGTCGAATATATCAACCCTGTAAAAGGGGAATCATGATAGAAAAATACCCCCGCTATTTGCTTAAGCGCTGTATCGGCAATGTTTACCTTAACCGTGTTTGTGGCCTGCCGGTTGCATCCGCAGCAATAAACAGTTAATAAAAGTACCAAGCCCAAGAGCTTATTGCGATACTGTACCCGCAGTGCCATAAAAACCATTTCCGTTAATGTAAGGTGCCGCGCTGGTGATATGGTAATGGTAAATACCATTAGGATAATCGGCTGTGGCGCTGGTATGGCCGTGGTAAACGTCGAGGTCGGCATTGGTTAGGGTTTTACCATTTTCCATTGGGCCATAAACCGGGAAGCCGTCCAACAAAAAGCCAATGAGCGAACTTTCACCGTTTTTGGTAGTGAGATAGTAGGGCTCGGCATGGTAATGGTACATGCCAGATTGCTGCGGGTGTCCATCATATTCGTCGAAGCTGTTAACTTCGCCGGTAAGGGCAGCACCGCCTGCCGCATACTGGTTAAAAATAGGCACACCATTCAACGCTACGCCCATTGGCCCGAGCGGCGTGGCCGAGTGTGTTGAAGCCACGGTTGGGTTCAACGGAATTTTATAAGTTACATCGTTTTCAGCAATAGAATTAGGGTTTTGGCTCCAAAGCGGGTTTGTACCGTTGTAAGCTTCGTATAAAGTAGCGGCCCATTGTGTGCCTTTGTAGTAAGGCGATTTATGGTCGGGCAAGCTGGTGGCTTTGATGGTGATATAAGTACCGTCGGTAGTGATGCTTGTCGCGCCGTATATCTTTTTATAAATATCGGGCACACCTGTGCCAATAGTGGTTGTGGTTGTTCCGGTGGTTGAGTCGGAAGCCGCTTTTTTGCAAGCGATAGTTGCTGTAAGTAATATTGCGGTAATGAGTAAGGTGCTTCCCTGTACTATACCTATAAGTTTATTTTCCATGATCAGATAATTTGGGTGAATGAGTGTATATCATAAGATGTCACCTGGATTAAAATCCTGCGGAAGAAAACAAATATTTTGTTGGAAGTAGTTACGCCTCGGCAGCTTTCTCTTTTATGGCCAGCTGTCCGCAGGCGGCATCAATGTCTTTCCCGCGGCTGCGCCGAACATTGGTGATGATATCCTGCTTGCGCAAATAATCGGCAAAAGCTTCTATTTTATCTATAGCGGCATTGGTATAACTGGCGAAAGATATGGGGTTATATTCGATGATATTTACCTTGCAGGGCACGTGCTTGCAAAATTTGGCCAGTTCGGCAGCATCTTGTAGCTCGTCATTAAAATCGTTAAAAACAATGTATTCGTAGGTAACCGGGTTTTTGGTTTTGGCATAGTAATATTTTAGCGCCTCGGCCAATGCTTTTAGGGTATTTTGCTCGTTAATGGGCATTATCTCGTTACGCTTGGCATCATTGGCGGCATGCAGCGATAGCGCCAGATTAAACTTTACACCATCATCGCCCAGTTTTTTTATCATTTTGGCTATGCCAGCGGTTGATACCGTTATTCTTTTGGCAGCCATGTTCAACCCATCCTCGGCAGTAATGCGCTCAACCGACTTCAAAACGTTGGCATAATTGAGTAATGGTTCGCCCATACCCATGTACACAATATTGGTTAAATTATGGCCATAATGTTTGCGCGCCTGCTGGTCAATCAACACAACCTGGTCATAAATTTCGTCGGGGTTAAGGTTACGCTTACGGTCCATGTACCCCGTAGCACAAAATTTACACGTAAGGCTGCAACCTACCTGCGATGATACACAGGCCGTCATACGGTCGTCGGCAGGTATCAAAACGCCTTCAATAAGGTTCCCATCGTATAAAACAAAAGAATTTTTTATGGTTTTGTCAGAACTGTACTGCGAAGTATTTACCTTTACGCTATTGATTACAAAAAGCTCATCAAGTTTTTGGCGAAGCTCGAGAGAAAGATTGCTCATTTCGTTAAACGAAAAGCACGATTTTTTCCAAAGCCATTCATAAACCTGTTTTGCCCGAAAACTTTTTTCCCCTAATTCAACAAATTGCTTTTGCAGGGTGTCGAGGCTTAGGCTTCGGATATCTGTTTTAGATTTTTGCATCGTTTGCAAAGTTATTAAATTTAAAAGCGTATGTTTTTTTTATGTTTGTTTTATTGTTAAAACATAAAATATTGCATTGAGTTAATAAAGCACCCATGGTTTTCAATGTTTGTGATAACATGTAAGTTATAGTTAATGAAGAAATTTAAAGCCGACTATGTTTTTCCGGTGAATACCGGCCCGATAAAAAACGGAATCGTTACAGTTGATAATCAGGGTAAGATATTAAGTGTTGATACCGATGATAAAGGGGGCAAGGTTGAAAAACTGGATGGTATTATTTGCCCCGGCTTCATCAATACACATTGCCATGTTGAGTTATCGCACCTGAAGGACAAAATAACCCCTAAGAAGGGTTTGGTGAGCTTTATAAAGGAAGTACAAACCAAAAGGAACAGTGCCCCTGAAGATATTATGGCGGCTGCCGAAAAGGCCGATGAAGAAATGTACCGCAACGGTATTGTGGCCGTTGGCGATATTGCCAACAGTAATGTAACCGCTGCTATAAAAAAGAGCAGTAAAATACATTATCATACTTTTATCGAGGTTTTTGGCTTTAGGCCCGATAAGGCCGATGAACTATTTAGCAACGCCATTGCACTGAGCCAACAGTTCAAGGGGCTTTCGAGCTCCGTTACCGCCCATGCCCCATACTCGGTTAGCAAAGACCTGTTCAGGCATATCGGCAAATTGTGCGAAGATCAGCCAAACCTGATGAGCATACATAACCAGGAAACAGAAGAAGAAAATAAATTATACCGGTATAAAACAGGCGATTTTTTAGATTTGTATCAGTCTTTCAATATCGATATATCAAGTTTTAAACCGCAGGCGCGCAACTCCATACAATGTATCATCCCCTTGCTGAGCAATAAGCCGAATGTATTGATGGTACACAACACCTATACCAATTTAAAAGATATCTATTTTGCCAAACGCTTCGACAGAAAGATACACTGGTGTTTTTGCCCCAATGCCAATTTATATATCGAAGGCCGCCTGCCCAAGGTTGACCTTTTTATAGACCAGGGATTTAATATTACACTGGGTACAGATAGCCTCGCCTCGAACCATAAACTTTGTTTGCTGAACGAAATGCGCGTATTGCAGGACAGTTTTAACGATATTGATTTAGAACGGCTGATAGAGTGGGGCACCATTAACGGAGCTAAATATTTAGGTATTGATGCCGATAAAGGCTCGATAGAGCCGGGCAAAACACCCGGGTTAAACCTCATCAGTAAGCTGGATGGCTTAAAAATAACGCCCGAAACTACAGTTACCCGGTTGATTTGATAAAAATGAACCGGTAACTGCCTTATATTTGCACCAACAAATAAAGGCTGAACATGTCGGTAAAACATCTCAAAATTATAGTTAAAGGCAAGGTGCATGGTGTTTCGTTCCGTGTTTCTACCAAGGCGGTTGCCGACCAATTGGGTGTAAAAGGCATCATCAAAAATGAACCCAATGGCGATGTCTACATCGAGGCCGAAGGCGACGATTTTAGTATCCCTCTATTTTTAGACTGGTGTAATGAAGGCCCCACGGGCGCTGTTGTAAGTTCGGTTGAGACCTATGAGGCCGAACTCAAAAACTATCGTAATTTTGAGGTGCTGAAAAGAAACTTATAACAACATTGTCAACAGCTAAAAAATTCGCGGGGCAAACGGCCATATATGGGTTAAGTACCATCATCTCGCGGATGATATACTTTGTTTTAACGCCCATTTACACGCGCGCCTTACCTCTGGGTGCCAATGGTGTTTTTACGGCGATGTATGGTAGCGCCTCTATTGTAAATGCCATCCTTGCTTTTGGTATGGAAACCACCTATTTCCGTTACCTGCAAAAGCGCGAAGACAATAAGCAGCAAGTGTATAACAATGCTTTTGGTGTGGTTATCATTATTTCGCTACTCTTTTTGCTGTTTTGCCTGCTTTTTTTAGACCATGTTATCAATTTTATGCAGGCAGGCGTAACAAAGGACCATGCCGACTATGCCTTTTTCGTAAAAAATTTCCTGGTAATACTGGTGGCCGATGCCTTTTGCGTTATCCCCTTTGCCAAAATACGTGCAGATGGGCGACCGATTAAATACGCCGTTATTAAATGCACCAATATCATATTCGTGGTGCTGTTCAATTTGTTTTTTCTGTTTGGCATTCCTTTCATCATAGCGCATCACTTGCCCGGGGCGCCATGGATGGCGGGTTGGTATAGGCCGCATTGGGTAGG
Source organism: uncultured Mucilaginibacter sp. (assembly GCF_903893715.1). Taxonomy (GTDB): domain Bacteria; phylum Bacteroidota; class Bacteroidia; order Sphingobacteriales; family Sphingobacteriaceae; genus Mucilaginibacter. The sequence goes on along the minus strand of NZ_CAITNG010000139.1, from coordinate 94,072 downwards.
CTACGTGTTTTTAGCCAACGCTTGTGCCAGCGTGTTCACCATTTTTATGTTATTGCCCGAAGTGTTCAGGCTGAATTTGAAGTTTGACGGGGCCATGCTTAAAGATATGTTTTTATATAGCTGGCCGGTGTTGGTGGCTAATATATCGTTCATCATCAACGAATCGCTGGATAAGGTGATGCTAAAACAGATGCTTCCCACAAGCATCGGCGACCATGATGTGGCCATTTATGGTACTTGTGCCAAGATAGCTATCTTCCTTAGCATTTTTGTGCAGGCGTTTCGTTTAGGAGCTGAGCCGTTCTTTTTCAGCCACGCAAAAAACAAAAACTCGGGCGATACTTATGCCCGTATCATGACTTATTTCGTCATCATGATATCTATCATCGTTGTGGCCCTTGTTGCGAATGTTAATATTTTGGCTATCATTTTGGTGGGAAAGGAGTATCGCGAGATTCATCACCACCTGGTGTATAATAATTATTGGTCGGGTTTGGGTGTTGTGCCTCTATTGCTTTTCGGGTATTTAAGCCTCGGCATTTACATGAACCTTTCAGTATGGTACAAACTATCCGACCAAACTAAGTACGGTCTTTACATATCGGGTATCGGCGCGATATTGACCATTGTGCTCAACTGGTTATTGATACCCAGGTACAGTTATATGGCTTCGGCCTGGATATCGTTTTTAGCTTATTTTGTGATGATGGTATTGTCGTACATCTGGGGGCAACGCAATTATCCTATTCCATATAACCTTAAAAAGAATGTTACATATATAATTGCATCAATAGTTATTGTATTTTTATCGTTCAACGTGTTCAACCGCGATATTTTTGTAGGAAATGCGCTTTTGATAGGGTTCGCCTCTATAGCGTTTTTTACTGAACGGAAGGAATTGGTACAAATTTTAAAACGGAAATGAACATTCGCATTATAAACAAGTCAAAGAATAGTTTGCCGGCCTACGAAACAGCCCATGCCGCCGGTATGGACCTGCGAGCCGATATAGAAGCAACAATGGTATTGCAACCTATGGAGCGTAAGTTAGTGCCAACAGGCTTATTTATGGAGTTGCCTTTAGGTTTTGAGGCGCAGATACGACCACGCAGTGGTTTGGCGTTTAAGCATGGTATCAGTATTGTTAATTCGCCGGGGACTATTGATGCGGATTACCGTGGCGAGATAAAGGTTTTATTGGTCAATTTATCGACCGAGCCTTTTGAAATAAACAATGGCGACCGTATTGCGCAAATGGTGGTTGCCAAACACGAAACGGTTAGCTGGAGCGAAGTTGACGAACTTACCGAAACATCGCGGGGGCAGGGGGGGTACGGGCATACCGGGAAGTAAAAATCAAGAATGAACAAAGGGTTTATCATATCGTTAACATTATTAAGCATTGGCTTATTTGCATCTGCGCAATCAAAAAAAAATGATGCGGAGGGAAATAAGACCGTGATTGTAGTGTCGAAACCAATGACCCCGATGGACAGCAGTATGGTTACCCAACTGTTCTTTTCGGCCCTGCGCGAAAAGATGATTGAAAACAATGTGTTGGCCGCCGAACTGTTCGACCGTATTTTACAAGTCGACCCATCCAACGATGCTTCTTTGTATGAGTTAGGCAAAATACGCCGGGCGCAAAACAACGAAACCTCGGCCCGCGACCTGTTTGAACGTGCCGTTACCGTTAACCCCGACAACGAATACTATTGGCAGGCCCTTGCCGAAAGCTACGAGAAAACTAACGATGTAGCCAAGCTGGAGAACGTTTTTAACGAACTGATCAGGATACAGCCCGGTAACCCCGATTTTAAATTCGAGAAAGCCAACGTGCTGTATCTCGAAAAGAAATACGATGAATCGCTTGCTCTATACAAAGAATTACAGGACCAGATGGGCCTGAACGATGACATTGTTATCGGCAGGCAAAAAATATATCTTAAACAAGGCAAAATTGACCAGGCCGCCGCCGAACTGGAGCAGATGGTACAGGCAAACCCTAACCAGATCAAATATCTGTTGGTATTGGCCGATCTGTACAATACCAACGGGCAAAACGACAAAGCCCTTGTTGTACTGCAAAAGGTTGAAAAACTATATCCGGCTAACGACCAGGTGCACCTTGCCCTTGCCGATATTTACCGCGATAAAAAAGATTATGTGGCCAGCTTTAACCAGCTTAAATTAGCCGTTGCCATACCCGACCTAAGCATTGATCAGGGCTTGAACATCATAAAGGGCTATATACCCCAATTTCCGGATGTTAATGCCAGGCAAAGCGCGTTGGAGTTGGCGAAATTATTGACCATAAGTCATCCGCAAGATGAGAAGGCTTACGCGATGTATGGCGATATACTGTTAGAGAACGAACAATATCAGGATGCTAAAGCTGCATACAGAAAGGCTGTCAAAATAAACGAGCAGGATTACCCCGTTTGGGAGCAATTGGTGCGCATAGAGTTGGCGGGCGAGCCCGACGAAGCTATCAAAGATGCCAATGAGGCTTTATCCATATTCCCCAATCAGGCTTGGATGAATTACCTTGCCGGTGTGGCCTGGCTGCAAAAAAAGGATTTTAACAAGGCATTGAATTATATCAACAATGTACCCTCGCTCGAAACGCAGGATAAGGCACTGCTCTCCCAAAGCTATTCGGTGGCGGGCGATTGTTACCATGGTATAAAGGATTTTGTAAAATCGGACGCGGCGTACGATAAGTCGATAGAATATAACCCCGACAATATTTATACGCTGAACAACTACGCCTACTATTTAAGCCTACGCGGCGAAAAGCTGGATAAAGCTGCCGATATGGCCAAACATGCCAACGAAATAGAGCAGAACAATGCTTCTTTCGAGGATACCTATGCCTGGATATTGTTTAAGCAGCAAAAATATGCCGATGCAAAAATATGGATAGAAAAAGCCATTGCCAACGATAAAAACAAAAGCGCCACGGCTACCGAGCATTACGGCGATATTTTGTTTTACCTGGGAAACGTTGATGCAGCACTGGAAAACTGGAAAAAGGCCAAACAGCTTGGCTGCACTTCGTCCGAATTAGACCGTAAGATAAATGAGAAAAAGTATATTGAGTAAGCTGTTGATGGTGTTTTGCCTGCTTGCCTTGTATAGTTGCAAAACCAGGAAGCAGTTACCTGTTTCGCGCAAAGCAGATACGGTAGCCATAAAACCCGTACCGGTTACCGTAACCAATTATGATAGCATCAGGTTGGCGCAAATCAATGCCATTAAACTGAAACAGGTTGATTTCAATACTTTTTCGGGAAAGGCGGCGGCGAAGCTGAACATTGATGGCAAAGAAGATGCGGTGACGATGATTGTTCGCATCAAAAAAGATAAGGAGATATGGATATCGGTTACGGCTGTACTTGGCCTGGAGATTGGTCGTGCGGTGATTACGCCCGATAGCCTGAAGGTGATGAACCGTTTGGAGAGCAGTTACCTGAAAAAGCCCTTCAGCTATATCTATCAATATTCGAGCGAGCAAGTGAACTATAAAATGCTCGAATCGCTGCTCATTGGCAATGCCATACCCGAAATATTGGCCAACAGCACAGACCTGCAAGCCAGCAATGCCGATATGGTTTTAAACGGAAAATTACAGGAGCTGGTGTACAGATTAATTGTGGGGCCAGATCTTCGCGTAAGCAAAACCACCATGACCAACGAAGCAGCAGGACAATCAATTGATGTGGCCAACGCGCAGTTTATACAATCGGGTGCCCGTGTCATCCCATCGCAGGTTACGCTAAGCACGGCCACCAAAAGCGGCAGCATAAAAGTGGATATGCACTACACCAAAACAGAGTTTGATGGTGCGGTTGAATTTCCTTTTACTATTCCCGCCCGATTTACGCCCATAAACTAATATATTTGCTTGATGAAGTTTTTTAAAGCACTCCTGTTTTTTATGATCGTTATGGGCGCCACCAGGGCGTTTGCGCAAAGCAGCGACGAGCTAAAAAAGCAACGTGATAACCTGAACCAGGAACTGCAAAGGCTTAACCACGAACTTGAAGTAACATCCAATAACAAAAAATCGACCCTGTTACAGCTTAACCTTATTAAAGAGAAGATTGAAGTTCTGGAGAAAAAGATAAAGAATATCGACTCGGACATACGCCAGCTGGACAGCCAAATTACCGATAATACCAACGAGGTACATAGCCTGCAGTCGCAATTGGCGGAGCTCAAAAAACAATACGCGGCCATGGTATTGTTCGCTTTTCGTAACCAAAGCGCATACAATAAGCTGATGTTCATTTTCACATCTAAAGATTTTAATCTGGCCTATAAACGCCTTAAATACCTGCAACAAATTGGTTCGTACAGGGTGCGTCAGGCCGAGTATATCACCGGCACTGAAAAAGACCTGGGTGTAAAAATTGTACAGTTAGACAAGCATAAAAAAGAGAAAAGCGATTTGTTGGCTGAGCAGGAAAAGGAAGCAGTCGCGTTGGGGCAGGCTAAAAAGGAGCAGGCCAATAAGGTGATAGACCTTTCGCAGCACCAAAAGCAGTTAAAAGAGCAAACAGCCACGGCGCAACGCCAGTTGGCACGCATCAACAGGGCGATACAGGATGCAATCCGCAGGGAAATAGAAGAAGAGAACCGTCGCGCTGCTGCCAAGGCTGCCGCCGACGAAAAAGCCGCTGCGAAAGATAATATCAAGTCGACGGTATCGGCTGTTAGGAAACCGGCAAGGACAATTAATGAGGCTTTAAATGCAACGCCGGAGGCCGCGAAACTATCGAGCGACTTTTTGGGCAACCGCGGCCGTTTGCCGTGGCCTGTTGCAAACGGTATGTTCCTGCATGGTTTTGGTACCGTAATTATAAATGGCATTCGCGACGAAAATCAGGGCGTGAGCATCAAAACCAATGAGAACGCGCAGGTTAGGGCAGTTTTTGAAGGTGTGGTATTGATTGTACAAGATGTTAGCGGTACCTACACCGTGGTGATAAGGCATGGGGGGTATTTTACGGCCTACTCAAATCTAAAATCAGTATCGGTATCAAAAGGGCAAAAAGTGAACACCAAACAAAGCATCGGTGTGGCTGCACCCGACCCTGCAACAGGCGAAACAGAAATAGAATTTCAAGTGCTGAAAGGCGAAGAATATATGGATCCCGCGGGCTGGCTTGCACAAAATTGATATAAAAGTAAAGTAACACCAAGTAATTTATACTAATCCTATTATATTTGTAGGATTTTTTGTTTGTTAATTATTGATTTCCGCCATGCTTTAATCAATTTATTTATTTTCGCTGCAAATGACGGAACTGTACACTAATTTGTCGGACATACAGGCCGACCTTCAACAAGGAAAAACATCGGTTGTGAAGCTGGTTGAAGAATATTTGTCGCAAATAAAGCTGCACAGTCATTTAAACGCCTTTCTTGAAGTTTTTGATCAGGAAGCTTTGGGATGTGCCAAAGCACTCGACGATAAAATAAAGAGCGGCAAAGCGGGTAAGCTGGCGGGTTTGGTTTTGGCAATTAAGGACAATATTTGCTACAAGGACCACAAAGTTAGCGCCTCATCAAAAATATTGGAAGGATTTACTTCCATCTATTCATCCACCATTATCGAACGTTTGCTGGCAGAGGATGCCATTATTATAGGCCGTACCAACAGCGACGAGTTTGCCATGGGCGGCTCGAACGAAACCTCACATTATGGTCCTGTAAAAAACTATGCGGATACCAACAAAGTACCGGGTGGTTCATCGGGCGGGGCGGCTGTTGCCGTGCAGGCAGGGATGTGCCATGCAGCTATCGGTACCGATACAGGCGGTTCGGTAAGGCAACCTGCAGCGTTTTGCGGGAGTATTGGCTTAAGACCGACCTATGGGCGGATATCGAGGTATGGCATTATCGCTTACGCCTCATCGTTCGACCAGGTGGGCCCCTTGGCACGGTCGGTAGAAGATGCCGCTATTTTACTGGAAGTAATGGCCGGCGCCGATGAATACGATGCCACCATTTCGCACAGGCCGGTGCCGGAGTACCAAAAAGACCTTGCGTTTAAAGGCAAAAAAAAGATAGCCTTTATTGAAGAAGCCTTAACCAGCCCCGGTGTTGACCAGGAAATAAAAGATGTGCTGCTGCAATACATCGAAAAACTGAAAAGCGAAGGCCACATAGTTGAGCCCATATCGTTTGAATACATGGACTATGTAGTGCCTACATACTATATTTTGACCATGGCGGAAGCATCATCCAACCTGGCAAAATATGATGGCGTACATTTTGGTTACCGAAGCCCCAATGCCACCGATTTGGAGTCGACCTATAAAAAATCGCGTTCCGAAGGTTTTGGCAAAGAAGTGAAACGCCGCATTATGCTGGGCACCTTTGTGTTGAGCTCGGGCTATTACGATGCTTACTACGCCAAAGCTCAAAAAATAAGAAGATTGATAAGGGACAAAACCCTCGAAATACTGCATGATTACGATTTTATCCTATCGCCAACAACACCTACACCGCCCTTTAACATTGGCGAGAACATAAAAGATCCTATCGTCATGTACCTGGAAGACATATTTACCGTGCAGGCCGCCTTAGCGGGAATACCTGCTATTTCGTTGCCCTTAGGCAATAACGCTGCCGGTTTGCCGTCAGCTTTACAGCTGTCGGGCAAATGTTTTGATGAGGCCGGTTTGCTCGCTTTTTCCAAATACTTTTTGGAACTCTCTAAAAATTAGTATCTTAGTACGCTTTGACTAAAGCCTTGCTTTATTGAACACTAAAAAATAAACGCGCATGAAGAAATTTTGGACTTTTATCACCCTTTTGCTTATCCTACAGCAAGTTAAAGCCCTCCCTTCATATCTACATACAAAAACAAATAAAGCCGATTCAGGCATCATAAAAAAAGACACCTCGCTGGTACCGTTGGTAACCATTGTATCAGGTTTCCAGGATGGGCTAAGCAAACGCCGCTTAGATTCCATCAGGAAAGAGATACCGCTTGACTATAACGAATACGTTCAAAGCTATATCGATATTTATACCCACCGTAAGGATGAAATGGCCAAGGTTATAGGCTTATCAAAATACTACTTCCCGATATATGAAAAGGCTTTTCATGACGCCGGTATACCTGAAGAAATTAAGTATCTGTCTATCATTGAGTCATCGCTCGACCCCTATGCTGTTTCGCACTCCGGAGCTACCGGCCCATGGCAGTTTATGTTCGCCACGGCTAAGCTTTATGGTTTGAACATGGACAACTATATTGATGAGCGCCGCGACCCGATACAGGCCAGTTATGCTGCCGCCGCTTACATCAAGGATGCTTATCAGGATTTTGGCGATTGGCTGGTAGCCATCGCGTCATACAATTGCGGTAAGGGTAACATTACCCGCGCTATACAGTTGGCAGGGGCGAGCGATTTTTGGTCGATAAGGCCATATTTGCCCCTCGAAACACGTAATTACGTACCCGCATACATTGCCATGGCTTACGTAATGAACTATTACCACAAACACGATATTGTGCCTCGTGCTTGCGAGGTTTCGCTGCATACAGATACCGTGATGGTAAACAAATTTGTTTCCCTTGCGGGGATATCGTCGGCACTGAAAATTGATATGGCGCAACTCACCATATTGAATCCACAATACAAAAAACGCATTATCAATGGCACTGTCGCTTCGCCTAAAAGGTTGGTGATACCACAAATTGGCAAACAAGATTTTGCGGTATTGTATGATGTGTTGAACAATGGTGCCATATCGCCAAACCAATTGGAGCCTGTAATGGCCAGCAGCAACGAACCATCGAGCTTCAAGAAAGTATCGCATACGGATGAAAGCCCGAGTACGCATAAAGTAAAGAAAGGTGAAACCTTAGCCTCGATAGCTGATAAATATGGCGTTGAAGTGCAGGACCTTAAAGTTTGGAACCGCCTGAAGAAACTAAAAGTAGCGACAGGGCAGGAGTTGAGGCTGACCGAACCGGCACAAACGGAACATTATGCTTCGGCAAAGGCTAAACCGGCCGAAAAAAGCTATATCACTTATAAAGTACGCAGCGGTGATACCCTTTCGCAGATAGCTGAAAAATTTGACGGTGTTACTGTGGAAAAAATCAAATCGCTGAACGGAACCAAAGTTACCCACCTGCAACCCGGCATGACGCTAAAAATTAATCGTGGTTAAAAACGTTTAAAAGCATATTTTAAAAGGCCCTGCTGCGCGGGGCCTTTATTTTTTACACAGGCTCAAAAAGAATTGTAATTTTGTGGCCTTATGGCCGAGAAGATAAACAAAACCAATCGTAAACTGGACGCCCTTGAATATCACAGCAAAGGCCGCCCCGGTAAAATACAAGTTATACCAACCAAGCCAACTAATACTCAACGCGACTTATCGTTGGCCTATTCGCCGGGTGTGGCCGAGCCATGCCTGCGCATAGCCGAAAACCCTGACGATGTTTATAAATATACTGCTAAAGGCAATTTGGTAGCAGTTATCAGTAATGGTACGGCCGTTTTGGGCTTGGGCAATATTGGCCCTGCTGCCGGAAAACCGGTAATGGAAGGCAAGGGCTTGTTGTTTAAAATATATGCCGATATCGACGTGTTCGATTTGGAGGTGAATGTTACCGATGTTGATGCTTTCGTCAATATTGTAAAGGCATTGGAACCAACTTTTGGCGGTATCAACCTGGAGGATATATCTGCACCCACCTGTTTCGAAATAGAGCGCAGGCTGAAAGCGGAGATGAACATCCCGGTAATGCACGATGACCAGCATGGTACGGCCATTATCTCTTCGGCAGCATTATTGAACGCGCTGGAACTTCAAAAAAAGAAAATCGATAAAATAAAAATGGTGGTGAACGGCGCGGGTGCGGCGGCTGTTTCCTGCTCAAAAATGTACCTCAGCTTGGGTGTAAAACCCGAAAACCTGGTGATGTTTGATATTAAGGGTGTAATAGACCATAGCCGTACCGACCTTGACGATATGCGCATGGCATTTGCCACCAACCGTACCGATGCCAATAATTTATTGGAAGCCATGAAGGATGCTGATGTATTTATCGGTCTCTCGGCGGGTAATGTGGTTACGGCGGATATGTTGAAGGTAATGGCCAAGAACCCTATCGTATTCGCCATGGCGAACCCCGACCCGGAGATAGCCTACGATGTTGCTGTTGCTGCCCGCCAGGATATTATTATGGCGACCGGCCGGTCCGACTATCCAAACCAGGTGAACAATGTATTGGGTTTCCCCTACATTTTCCGTGGTGCATTGGATGTACGCGCTACAACCATTAACGAAGAGATGAAAAGGGCAGCGGTTTATGCCATTGCCGAACTGGCAAAGAAAACCGTGCCCGAAGAGGTTAATCTGGCCTACAATGCCAAAAACCTGCATTTCGATAGAAATTATATCATCCCCAAGCCGATGGATAACCGGTTGATTACTGAAGTATCGATGGCGGTAGCCAAAGCGGCAATGGACACGGGTGTAGCCCGTCTGCAAATAACGGACTGGGACGCTTACGCGGAAGAGCTGAACGGCCGTTTGGGTGTTGAGAACAAAATACTGAGGAATATAGCCAACAAGGCAAAATCGAACCCTAAACGGGTAGTGTTTGCAGAGGCAGATAACTATAAGATACTGAAATCGGCACAAATAGTAATTGATGAGGGGATAGCCATACCCATATTGCTGGGCAATGTTGACCGCATCAAACAAATAATGCACGACAATGACCTGCAATTGGGCGACATTGAAATAATTGACCCGCGTGTTGAAACAGAAAAGGCATGTAAGTATGCGGACTATTTGTTCAACAAACGTCAACGCAGGGGGGTAACTTTGTTCGAGGCTAAAAAACTGATGCGCGACCGTAACTATTACGGTGCCTGCATGGTGCAGTTTGGCGATGCCGATGCACTGATATCGGGCCTCACCAAAAACTATGTGCCCACAGTAAAACCGGCTTTACAAATTATAGGTACCGAGCCCGGCGTAAGCAAGGTAGCGGGTATGTATATGATGATCACCAAAAAAGGCCCAGTGTTTTTTGGCGATACCACGGTAAATGTAAATCCAAGCGCGCAAGACATGGTAGATATTACCGTGCTGATAGAGCGCTCTGTACGCAAGTTCAGCATTAAACCGAGGGTGGCTATTCTGTCGTATTCCAACTTTGGTTCGAACGATGGCATCATACCCGAAAAAACCCGCGAAGCCGTTAGCATACTGCACGAAAAATATCCCGATATGATTGTAGACGGTGAAATGCAGGCCAACTTTGCCATTAATCAGGATTTATTGGCCGATAATTACGCTTTCTCTACCTTAAAAGGCGAACCGGCCAATACGTTGATTTTCCCCAACCTCGAGTCGGGTAACATTGCTTACAAACTATTGCAGGAACTGGGTGGCGCAGAGGCCGTTGGGCCTATTTTATTGGGCATGAAAAAATCAGTACACGTATTGCAATTAGGCAGTTCGGTCCGCGAAATTGTGAACATGGTTACCATTGCCGTTGTTGATGCGCAGGAAAAAGCGGATTTAGCAAAGCAATAGCCAGTATTTAACATTTTTTGAACAATAATTTAGTGCAATGCGTGTTATGTACTATATTGCCTCACACTAAAATACCCAAGCTTATAACCAAACATGTACGCATATATAAACGGCAAACTGGTATACAAATGCCCTACTTATGTGGTAATTGATGCCGGCGGTGTGGGCTATCATATCAATATCTCGCTCAATACGTACTCCAATATCGGCGATGCTGAAAACTGCAAACTATATATTTGGCAACACGTAAAAGAAGATGCGCATACCCTTTATGGCTTTGCCGATGAAGGCGAACGCCGCCTGTTTTTACATTTGATTTCGGTATCGGGCATCGGGCCTAATACGGGTCGGATGATGCTGTCGTCTATTACCCCTGCCGAGATACAGGCAGCTATTTTAAAAGGCGATGTGCCCATGATACAGCGTATAAAAGGCATCGGGCCTAAATCGGCGCAGCGGCTAATTTTAGAATTACAAGACAAGTTGCGAAAAGACGGTCCTGACACCCTGATTTCGATGCCGGTTAACCATACCGCTAAGGATGAGGCACTTTCGGCATTGGTGATGCTTGGTTTTGTGAAAAATGTGGCCGAAAAGGCAATAGATGTGGCCGTACGGTCGGCAAACGAAAATTTAACAGTGGAGCAATTGATAAAAATTGCCCTTAAAAGCTTATAATTACTGAATCAATATTTACTAATATTTTGATCAATCTTTGTATACGAAAGCTGGCTTTCAACCTGGTGTTTTTTGCTGCGATGTTCGGCTCAGTTCCGCTATTCGCGCAGGTTGGCTCCATACTCAACAGGGATTCTTCGTCGGTTAAAAAGCCTATTATTATTCACGAGTCGAACAGTTACAAAGCCCTGCAAGGTTTTTTGCAGCCCGACCCGCCAAATCTGGTACAAACCGTACAATATGATGCCACTACCAACCGGTACGTACTAACCGAAACAGTAGGCGGCCTGCTGTACCGCCCCCAGCGTTACCTTACCATAGCCGAATACCTCGACCTGATGCAGCATCAGGACCAAAAAGTATACTGGAAGAAGCTGGCCGATAATTATGCCTATGCATCGCAACAGCCTGGTTTTATACCGCTGATAAAAGTGCAGAGCCATACCTTTCAACAGATATTTGGCAGCGACGTAATCGATATTCGTCCGCAGGGGTCAGCTGAAATGATATTTGCCGGGCAGGTGAATAAAAATGAGAACCCGCTGTTCAATACCTCACAGCGTACCCAGGCCAACTTTAATTTCGACCAGCATATACAGATGAACCTGACCGGCAGCATCGGCGATAAGCTAAAAATAAATACTAATTACAATACCGACGCCCAATTCCAGTTTGAGAACCAGGTAAAATTAGACTATACCGGCCGACCGGACGAGATAATCCAAAAAATTGAAGCCGGTACGGTGAGCATGCCCCTCAATACTACGCTGATCCAAGGTGCGCAGTCGTTGTTTGGTATAAAAACTAAACTCAAATTTGGCAAGTTGGATGTAACCAGCATTTTTTCCCAACAAAAATCGCAGTCGCAGCATATTACCATTACTAACCAGTCGCAGCAAAATACCTTTAGGATGCTGCCTACGGATTACGAGGCCAATAAGCACTACTTTTTATCGCAGTACTTCCGTAATAATTACGACAAGGCGTTGGCCAATATCCCCATCATCAACTCCAACATCAACATCACAAAAATCGAGGTGTGGATAACCAACCGTAACAACAGCACCACCAATTCGCGCGATATATTGGCCTTGTTAGACCTTGGCGAGAACGCGCCGTATAATACCACGTTGGTGCACGGCGGCGGCTCGGCATTGCCTGCGGCTTTTAATGGTGCGCCCGGAACATTCACCCAACAATCGAACGATCTGTTAAAAAACCTGCCCGCCAATGCCAGGCTGACCAACTCGAGCGATGCTGCCAATTATTTTAACTCGACTGGCGCTACGGACAACTTTTCGAAACTGACCTATGCCCGCCAGTTAACACCCAAAGAATATACCTTACACACGCAGTTGGGTTATATCTCATTAAACTCGCCGTTAAATAACGACGAGGTATTGGCCGTAGCTTACCAATACACGTACAATGGCGTACAATACCAGGTGGGCGAGTTTTCGACCGACGTAAAAGTTAACCCGAACACCCCCCAGGTGCTGTATACTAAATTGCTGAAGGGCGAGATACTGAAAACCAATTTACCTACCTGGAAACTGATGATGAAAAACATCTATTCGTTAGGTGCCTTCCAGGTGAGCCCGAACAACTTTAATTTGACCATTACCCGTTTAGATGAAGCGTCGGGCATTGAAAAACCTATTATGGCGGAAGGTGTGAACACCACATCGAAATTGTGGCTGCAACTGGCGGGTCTGGATAATCTGAACCAGCAGCAGCAAAAACAGCCCGATGGCTATTTTGACTTTTTGGAGGGCGTTACCATTGACTCGCAAAACGGGCGCATCATCTTCCCCGAGCTGGAACCTTTTGGTTCGGATCTGGCGGCCAAATTCGCGCCGGGCGAGCAGGCCTTGGTGGCTAAATACACCTATCAACCCTTGTACGATTCGACCAAGACTATCGCGCAGCAGTTTTTCCCGCAGTTTAACCGTTATGTTATTAAGGGTACTTATACATCGCAATCGGGTTCCGAATACCAATTGAACGCTATCAATATCCCGCAAGGCTCAGTAATTGTTACCTCGGGCAGTTTAAAATTAACCGAAGGCGTTGATTTTACAGTGGATTATAACGCGGGCCGGGTTACCATACTTAACCAATCGCTGCTGTCGTCGGGGCAACCTATCGGCATTGATGTGGAGAACAACGAGTTGTTTGGCGTTCAGCAAAAATCGCTGTTTGGCACGCGGTTAGATTACCATGCCAGCCCAACCTTAAGCTTGGGCGGTACTTTGATGCACCTATCCGAACAGCCCATTACTCAAAACATAGCTATTGGCGATGAGCCGATATCCAATACCATTGTCGGGTTCGATGTAAATTATAATTCATCGTCGAGATTTTTGACCCGGATGGTGGACAAGATACCTTTTATCTCCACCAAGGCACCCTCGTCCTTTAGTTTTACAGGTGAGTTTGCCAAACTGATGCCCGGGCACCCGAGCGCCCTGAACTTTGCCGGCGCCAGTGGTACATCCTACCTGGACGATTTTGAGAACACGCAATCCATCATCGACATTAAAAGCGCGGTAGGTTGGCAAATATCGGGCACGCCACAACTTTTTCCCGAAGCGCAACTGAACGACAACCTGGCCTACGGTTATAACCGGGCCTTGCTTGCTTTTTACAATATCGACCCGATATTTTACAACCGGTCCGACAGCCAGGCACCACCCTTTGCCAATGCCAATGTGGAGCTATCCAACCATTATACAAGGCAGGTGTTTGAAACGGAAATTTACCCGTATAAGCAATCCATCACCGGCTCGCCGCTGCCCTTGCCTACACTCGACCTGGCTTATTACCCGATGGCGCGCGGCCCATATAACTATACCACTACCGGTGTAAACAGCGACGGTACACTGCAAAACCCGCAGAGCCGCTGGGGCGGGATGTTCCGCCGAATGGACGTGAACGATTTTGAGGCCTTGAACGTGGAGTATATCGATTACTGGATGCTCGACCCTTTTATCTACAAAACCAATTCGCAGGGTGGCGATTTGTACTTTAACCTGGGCAGCATATCGGAAGATATATTGAAAGACGGGCGCCAAAGTTTGGAAAACGGATTACCTGTTGATGGTAACCTGAGTACGGTTGATACCACAGCCTGGGGCCGGGTGCCTAAAATACAACCGGTGGTACAAAGCTTTGATAACGACCCTAACGCGCGTTTGCTGCAGGATGTTGGTTTGGACGGCTTAGGCGACGCGGACGAGCAGGCATTTTTTGCACCCTATGTACAAAAAATGAAGGCCATTGTAAATACAAAGGCCGCCGCGGCTATTGCTGCCGACCCTTCGGGCGATGATTTTCAATATTACCGGGGACCGGCATTGGACGAAGCGAACGCAGGTGTATTGCAACGGTACAGCCATTATAACGGAACGGAAGGCAACTCCAAAACGGCCGACCAATCGCAGGCTTTGCTGGGGATACAGACCTCGGCATCAACATCGCTGCCCGATGCAGAGGACGTTAACCGCGACAATACCATGAGCACCGCAGACGAATATTTTGAATACAAGGTTTCGATACGCCCGCAGGACATGGTGGTGGGCAAGAATGATATAGTTGATAAGATAGCGGTGGCGGTTAAATTGTTGAACGGCCAGACACAAACGGTAAACTGGTACCATTTCCGTGTACCTATTGCTAACTATCAATCAAAAGTTGGTAATATTCAGGATTTTAAGGCCATCCGATTTATTAGGATGTACATGACCAATTTTGCCGATACCTCTGTATTGCGTTTTGGTACCTTGCAACTGGTTCGCGGCGAGTGGCGTGCCTTCAATACCGAAAACAACCCGTTAAATGTGATTGCCGACCCATCAATACCTAATCCGCCGCTCGATAATTCGACCATAGATGTGGGTGTTATCAATATTGAAGAGAATGGTACACGCGCGCCCATACCTTATGTTTTGCCGCCGGGCATTAACCGCCAGCCCGATTACAACAACCTGGCCAGCAATACCCAGCTAAATGAGCAATCGTTATCAGTTACGGTAAACAACCTGCGCAATGGCTACTCGCGTGCGGCGTTTAAAACCTTTAGCAACGATTTGCGCAACTATAAACACATCCAAATGTTTATACACGCCGAGGCCTTGCCGGCACAACAGTTAAAAGACAATGACCTGAGTGCCTTTATACGTTTTGGTCTCGACTATGTAGATAATTATTACGAGTACGTTATCCCGCTAAAAGTAACCCAGCCCGGCACCAGCGACCCGAACGCGATATGGCCAACGTTGAACAACCTGGATATTGACCTTTCGATACTGACGGATGCCAAAATCAAACGGAACAATGCTACCCTTAACGGCAAGCCATGGCCTATTAACGTGCCATTTACCTATAATGGGGTAACGGTAATGGGGCAGCCCGACATTAGCCGGTTGGCGACGATTATGTTGGGTGTGCGCAATCCGTACCGTGTTACGGGTACTGACAAATCGGGTATGGTTTGGTTTGATGAATTGCGCTTGACAGACTTTAACGAAACCGGGGGATGGGCCGCCACCGGGCACCTGAGCACCAAACTGGCCGACTTTGCCAATGTTACCATATCGGGCAGTAAGACGACGGCGGGTTTCGGGCCATTGAACCAAAGTGTGAGCACGCAAACCCTGACATCGACACAAACTTATGATATTGCCACCAGTATGGAGCTGGGCAAGTTTTTCCCGGCTAAGTCGGGCTTGAAGATACCCTTGTTTTTTGATGTATCGTCGCAGGTGAATACCCCGCTTTACGATCCGGCTTCGCCCGATTTAAAACTTGATGATGAGCTGGCGCAGGCTACTACGAAATCGGCGCGCGATTCTTTGTTGAACATCCAATCGGAAGCACAGGACGTTACAACGCGGCGTAGTTTCAATTTAACCAACGTTCACAAAACGAAAACAAACCCCAAAGCGCCAAACCATTTGTGGGATATTGAGAACCTGAGCGCAACGTATGCTTACACAGAATTTGACCACCATGATTTTACCACCCAGGATGCTTTACAAAAAACGTATAAGGTGGCATTGAGTTACGTGTATACCAGTCAGCCGAAATTTTATACCCCGCTCGAAAAGCGGATTAAAAGCAATATGCTGGCACTATTTAGGGATATAAACTTTAGTTTGCTGCCCAATCGCTTGAATTTTAATATCAGTTTTGACAGGTTTTATTCGGAAAATACCTTGCGGAATAATGACCCGAACAATTTTATCCCGATACCGACGAGCTTTAACAAAAACTTTACCATTACGCGGGTTTATGGCATAGGCTGGAATTTGACCAAATCGTTGCAGATGGATATTGATGCCACTAATTTGGCTGTAGTTGACGAGCCCGCAGGACGCATCAATGGATTAAAGCAGGATACCTTGTGGAACAACCTAAAGAAATTGGGCCGCACCACCGATTATAGCCACAACCTTAACTTTACGTACAAAGTTCCTATCAGCAAGATACCGGGTTTCGACTGGGTGAGCACCACCGCCATTTACAGTACCCGTTTTGAGTGGAAAACCGCGCCCGAATTTGCGTTGACCGATGCCAATTTTGATGTGGGCAATACCATACTCAACTCGCGCACCATTAAGCTGGACCCTAAGCTGAATCTCACCACCCTATACAATAAGTTTAGTTTTTTACGCAAAATAAACGATCCTCGGGACAGCACCGGCTGGTTTAAAAAAGCAATAATTAATTTGCTTACCAGTGTAAAGAGCATCAGCGCGACCTACAGCCGTACCGAAGGCACCACCCTGCCGGGATACCTGCCGGGCACCAATTTTTATGGTGCTGACCCGAACTACAACGCGCCGGGCATTGGCTTTTTATTGGGTAGCCAGGCCGATATACGCGCGAAAGCATTGGCGGGTGGTTGGATAAGCACCGATACCTTGCAAAACCAGTTATACGTTACTACGCTGAACGAGGTACTGCACTTTCAAAGTAGTATTGAGCCTATAAAAGACCTGCATATTGACCTGCTTGCCGACCGCACGCGCGACTTTAACTATCAAACCAACTTTAAATTCCTGAGTTCGACCAACTCATTCGAGAATTTGAGCCCGGTTACAAGTGGTGATTATAGTATTTCCACACTATCGATAGCGACAGCTTTTTCGAAACCGTCGGGCATTGATAATTTTTCGAAGACCTTTCAGGCTTTTTTGGATGACAGGTCTATTATTTCGCAACGTTTAGGCAAGGCCAACCCCAACTCTACGGGGGTAACCGGCGGTTTTGCCGATGGTTACAGTGCATCATCGCAGGATGTGTTGGTGAACGCGTTTTTGGCTGCGTATACGGGCAAAGACGCCAACAGTTCGAGCACCAGTATTTTCCCTAATATACCAATACCCAACTGGGACATCAGGTATGGAGGTTTGGCGCATTTGCCGTTCTTGTCCGAAATATTCGACTCGTTTGACCTGCGGCATGGTTACCGGTCGACGTATAGTGTGAATGGTTTCAATACTTTGCAGCAGTACCAGCTTGGGCCTAACGGCAGTGTGGTATCGCGCGATGTGAACGGCGACTTTTTGCCTTATTACCAGTTTACACAGATTACCCTGTTTGAGCAGTTTGTGCCATTGTTGGGTGTTGATATGCGTTTTCATAACGGGATGACGAGCAGTATTGAGTACAGGCAATCGCGCACGCTAAGCCTGAGTTTGGCTAATAGCCAGGTGGGCGAAACCGACCAGAGCAATACCGTATTCAGTTTTGGTTACCATACCACTAAGTTCCGTTTTCCGTTCGGCTTGTTTAACGATTTGCAGCTCAACAACGATATGAACTTTAAAATGGCCTTCTCCATTAACGATAACAAGAGCATTATTTACCGGCCCGATGTGCAGCAGGCCGAAATATCATCGGGGGCCAAAAACATCGCCATTAACCCTTCGATAGATTATGCCCTAAACAAGCGTTTTACGGTTAAACTGTTTTACGACTCGACCATTACGCAACCTTATACCTCCCAATCGTTTAATACCTCGTTCGCCAATTTTGGGTTTAGTTTAAGGTTGCTTTTACAATAAGAGAGCCGAAAGCATAAAGCTAAAAGCACAAAGCTTTTTTTGTCGATAGATAGTGATAGGCGTTCAGCTTTTTGCTTTCGGCTTTAAGCTTCCCACCTTCACCTAAAAAAAACCGCGTTTCGCCGATTTTATTTGTAGTTATATCAAATATTAACCGATTTTTACGGTATGGCAAAACAACCCATTATTACAGTAAAAAACCTGGTGAAAAAGTACGGCGATTTTACCGCTGTTGATGACATCAGCTTTGAAGTTTATGAAGGCGAGATATTCGGTCTGCTTGGCCCCAACGGCGCCGGCAAAACCACTACACTCGAAATTATAGAAACCCTGCGCGAAAAAACATCAGGCCAAATCATGGTAGATGGGTTCGATATTGAGAACGGTGTCGACAGTATAAAAAAACGTATCGGCGTACAATTGCAAGCAGCAGGCTATTATCCCAACCTGAACCTGAGCGAACTGATCGCCTTGTTTTCGGGCTTGTATGGCGTGGATGTTACTGCCAATCAAATGCTGGAGAAAGTTGCCTTGACCGATAAGGCCAAAGCCAAATATAAAGACCTTTCGGGTGGACAAAAGCAGCGCTTTTCTATCGCAACAACGCTGATAAACAACCCGCGCATTGTGTTTTTGGACGAGCCGACGACCGGCCTCGACCCGCAGGCGCGCCGTAACCTATGGGACCTGATCCGCGAGATACGCGACCAGGGGACTACCGTGGTGATCACCACCCACTACATGGACGAGGCCGAAGTACTGTGCGACCGCGTTGCCTTTGTTGACGGCGGGCACATCATCGGCATCAACACGCCCGACGCCTTTATCGACGAGCTGGTGGCATTGGGTTTTGAACGTAAAAAAGAAGTGAAAGCTGCCAACCTGGAGGATGTGTTTATTGCCAAAACGGGTAAGGAGTGGAGAGAGGCTTAAGATAGAATCAAGAGCCAAGAATCAAGAACCAAGACAATCAAAAAAAAACAAATGGAACAAAAACCTTACTCAAATATAAAAGCGACGCTGGCAATAGCCAAAGCCAGTTTCAGGTCGATTATACGCAGCCCGTCGGCGGTGGTGTTCAGTTTGGCTTTTCCACTGATATTTATTACCGTGTTTGCCAATATAGGCGGCGGCGGGCCAAGTGTTGATGTGGCCGTTTCGAAAACCTGCGATACCAACAATGTGGTGTATATGGCTTTGAAAAAAGCAGCTGTAATACACCTCATCACCAACCAAACTACCGAGCAGATGAATACCAGCCTTTCGAGGGGGGATATTGCTGCCGTTATCGACATCAAAAAGAGTGCAGACGGATCTGCGGCTTACTCGCCAATGCCGGGGCCGCCACAAATGTCGTCGACGGTTTTAAATGTTCAATACTCCAACGCTTCGGCGCAAACAGGTGGCTTGTTCAAGTCGATATTGAACAATGTTTTGTACCAAATCAATACTATGATGAACCCCAAGGCAGCCACTGTGGCTCAGGTACACGAAACTACCATTACCGGCCGTAAATATAAATACATCGACTTTTTATTGCCCGGTATGCTGGGCTTTTCGTTATTGAGCAGCGGTGTTTTTGGTACAGCCTTCGTGTTTTTAAGTTTGCGCCTTACGCTGGTTATCAAACGTTTTTTTGCCACGCCGGTTAAAAAATATAGCATTGTGTTGGGCGAAATGCTGGCGCGTATTGTGTTCTCGTTGCTTGGCGCGGTATTCATCATTATGGTGGGGCATTATATATTTGGCTTTACGCTGATACATGGGGTGGTTACGGTGCTCAATATGCTGGTACTATGTACCATCGGGCTCATTATATTTATGGGGTTTGGTTTTGTGATATCGGGTATTGCCAAAAACGAGAGCAGTATACCGCCAATATCCAACATCATTACTATGCCGCAGTTTTTACTGTCGGGCACGTTTTTTTCGACATCAAATTTCCCGTTATGGTTGCAGGGCATCAGTAAGGTGCTGCCGCTTACCTATTTAAATACCGCCATGCGCGAGGTTGCTTTTGAAGGTGCCGGCCTGGGCGATGTTACCCACCAGTTGCTGATATTGGCTGCCTGGTTTGTGGGCATATACGCGGTGGCCGTGAGGACGTTTAAGTGGGAGTAGGGTTTTGAGGTCGGAGGTCGACAGACCGATGTCAGTTATTTAAAATGCGTTATTGGGTAATCAATAGCGCATTTTTTATTTTATCATCCTTCTGACCACTGACTTCCGACTTTTGAAATCCTCTTCAAGATTACCTTAGTGTAAATTGTACACAAATTATTTGTTATTATTGAGCAATATCACATTTTAATTATATAAGTTTTCATAATTTAGCACCGTTTTAAGCCAAAGCGCTTATTTAAAACATTAAATAGTAAAAATTAAACCAATAAAATCATCACATGAGCATTATAATTGACGTTCACGCCCGCCAGATACTTGATTCGCGCGGCAATCCTACCATCGAAGTTGAAGTATTAACCGAAAACGGAGCCCTTGGCCGTGCCGCTGTCCCTTCAGGCGCATCAACAGGTGTTCACGAAGCGGTTGAACTGCGTGATAACGACAAAGCTGTTTACATGGGCAAAGGTGTTTTAAAAGCCGTTGCCAACGTGAACGATGTAATTGCCCCCGAACTGAAAGGTTTGGACGTGTTTGAACAAAATGCCATCGACAGGCTGATGATAGAACTGGATGGTACCGAAAATAAAGGTAAACTGGGCGCTAACGCTATTTTAGGTATTTCGCTGGCCGTGGCAAAAGCTGCCGCGCAGGAAAGCCGTCAGCCGCTGTACCGCTACATCGGCGGTGTTAACGCCAATACCCTGCCTATCCCGATGATGAACATTGTGAACGGTGGTTCGCACTCTGATGCGCCTATCGCGTTCCAGGAGTTTATGATCATGCCGGTTGGCGCGCCTTCGTTCAGCGAAGCCTTGCGTTGGGGTACCGAAGTGTTCCACAACCTGAAAAAGATATTGCATGACCGTGGTTTATCAACTGCAGTAGGCGATGAGGGTGGTTTTGCGCCAACCTTTGAAGGGACCGAAGATGGCGTAGAAACCATTTTAAAAGCGATTGAAAAAGCAGGTTACAAACCGGGTGTAGATATCTACATCGCGTTCGATTGCGCGGCATCTGAGTTTTACAAAGACGGCAAATACGATTATACCAAATTTGAAGGCGATAAAGGTGTTATCCGCAGCAGCGCCGAGCAGGTAGCGTACCTTGCCGAACTGGTTGCGAAATATCCTGTGATATCGATAGAAGATGGTATGGCCGAGGATGATTGGGCCGGCTGGAAATTATTGACCGAGAAACTGGGCAGCAAAGTTCAATTGGTAGGCGATGATTTGTTTGTTACCAATGTAAAACGTTTACAAATGGGTATTGATGCCGATACTGCCAACTCAATTTTGGTTAAAGTGAACCAAATTGGTACCCTGACCGAAACCATCGACGCAGTAACATTGGCACAAACCAATGGCTATACTTCGGTAATGAGCCACCGCTCGGGCGAGACAGAGGATGCTACCATTGCTGATTTAGCTGTTGCCTTAAACTGCGGCCAAATAAAAACCGGTTCGGCCTCGCGCTCGGACAGGATAGCCAAATACAACCAATTGCTGCGCATTGAAGAAGAATTGGGTAGCAACGCGAAGTTTATTGGTAAGAGCTTTAAATACGCTAAAAAATAATTATTGGTCCATAGACCATGGTCGATAGTCCATGGTAAGATTTAATATTTGAGAGCCCTGCGAGTTTCGCTGGGCTTTTTTAGTACTTGAAAGTGTTTTCTACTGCACCTTTTTAAAATCGTAAGGCGTATACTCTATAAAGTCGGCTACTTTGACCCTTACGCCGGTTACCTGTCCATTTTGGACAGTAAACGGGAAGATGGCTTTACCAAACTCAGGGTCGGAGAAGCTAACGTA
The DNA here is from genome assembly GCF_903893715.1 of uncultured Mucilaginibacter sp. Lineage (GTDB taxonomy): Bacteria > Bacteroidota > Bacteroidia > Sphingobacteriales > Sphingobacteriaceae > Mucilaginibacter. Next base: position 71,808 of record NZ_CAITNG010000139.1, on the reverse strand, counting down.
GAAACGATTGAGGCCCAAAGGCTGTAACAATGCAAACATTTTTGGATGGTGCTCAAAGTGCATTTGCAGGTCGGTGCCTGTTTCGCCGCCAAGGCTAACGGTCATGTAACCATACAGGTCGTTAAAGTATTTGCCTGTATAAGCGGTGATGGGCAGGGATGGCTGAGGCTTTAGGGCAACAGTATCTCGCAGCTTTTTATCCTTGTCCGCCTCGGTTTGGGTATAGGCTTTAAAAGCAGCGAGGTATTTCTCGCTGTAGTCCTGGTAGGGTTTGTTATTATAGGCATCGATGATCTCCCATTTCAGGGCATCGTACAATTCGTTCTGGTCGGTATTGGTAAGTACGATGATGCCCAGGTGTTCGTCGGGTATCATGGTTACGGATGATACAAAGCCGTTAACCCCGCCGGTATGCATTACGATACGATGCCCGGCATAATTTTCGAGTTCGAAGCCAAGGCCGTACAATACATCGCTGGTGGTGCCATCCAAATGACGTTCCTGGCCAACAATATCCTGCGGCTGGCGCACGGCCCTTATCGCCGAAAGGGGTATTACCTGCCTGTCGCCCACCTTGCCGTCGTTCAACAGGCAAAGCACCCATTTGCTCATGTCGTTTACCGATGAGCTGATGCTGCCGGCCGGGGCCAGGTTGTCTATCATGGGATAGGTGATGGGGATGAGGCGGCCATCGGCCATGGTATGCGCTGCGGCTTTGTTGTATACTGTAGGCATATCTTTACTGAGCACCTTGGTATAACCCATGCCCAGCGGGGCGATGATATTGTCTTTAATAAAAGCTTCCCATGAGCGGTCGGTAGCGGCGGTGATGACCTGACCTGCCACTACAAACGCGGCATTGGTATAGCCCCATTTGGTGCGGAAGGGGTAAACTGCTTTTACATGGGCCATCTTTTCTATCACCTCTTCGCGGGTAAGGTCGCTGGTCCAGTAGGTAAAATCACCCTGGAAGGTTTGAAAGCCGAGGCGGTGGCAAAGCAGGTCGCGCACGATGGCTTGTTCGCCGGCCAGTTTGTTGTCGAGCTTAAAGTTAGGTACGTATTTGGTAACCTTATCATCCAGCGACAGTTGGTGGCGGTCTTCTATCATAGCCAAGGCTGTGGCGGTAAAGGCTTTCGTATTACTGCCGATCATGAAGAGTGTATTTTCGTCGACCTTGTTGTTGAGGCCGAGTTCTTTAACACCATAGCCTTTCATCAGGATGACTTTGTTGTCCTTAACAATACAAACAGCCGCGCCGGGGATGCGCCAATTGGTGAGGGCGCGGTTAATGTAAACATCAAGGCTGTCTTTAATAAAATTGCTCCTGTTGATGGTTTGCCCAAAAACGGAGGCGGTAATCAGAATGATAAAGACAGGGAATAATGTTACAGATTTTCTCATAAATTGCAGTCCTAAACGCTCATTGTAAATTTAGCGTTAAATCGATTATTCCGAAATTAAAAATTGAAAATAGCATGAAGATGAACTTTTACAAATTACAGATGGCCACGGTAATTGTTTTGCTGATGGTTATCAAACAAAGCCCGGTGCTTGCGCAATCCTTTGGCCACCACTGGACAGCCGACGGGTATCACTACTACAGTACGCAAGGCGGACAGATATCGGAGATAGATGCGCGGGATGGATCGAACAAGGTAATTGTAAGTAAGGATATGCTGACGCCTGCCGGTAAAGCCTCCATCGGCGTAAGGCGGTTCTCGTTATCAAACGATGGGCAAAAGGTGCTCATCAATACCAATACCAAAAGGGTATGGCGCTTTGATACCCGCGGCGATTACTGGGTGTACGATCTTGCAGCGAAAACACTAACGCAAATAGGCAAAGACAGGCCGGCATCGTCGCTGATGTTCGCTAAGTTTTCGCCGGATGGCAGTAAAGTGGCCTATGGCAGCGAACACAATATTTTTGTGGAGACACTGGGCACTGGTGCGGTTAAACAACTGACAACCGACGGCACCCGCAAGTTGATAAACGGCACTTTTGATTGGGTCTACGAAGAAGAGTTGAACTGCAGGGACGGTTTCCGCTGGTCGCCGGACGGGAAATCGATAGCTTATTGGCAGATAGATGCCAGCAAGATAAAGGATTACCTGATGCTGAATACTACCGATACGGAATACCCGCAGGCTATACCGGTGGAATACCCGGTTGCCGGCGAAGACCCGAGCGCCTGCAAGGTAGGTGTGGTGAGTGCCGATGGCGGTAAAACCACCTGGCTGAATATTCCCGGCGATGCGGTACAACACTATATCCCGAGGATGGAATGGGCCAATGCCGACGAAGTGATACTGCAGCAACTGAACCGTGCCCAAACCGAAAGCATTGTTTACATAGCCAATTACAAAACAGGCGCGGTTAAACCGATCATGGATGAGAAGGATAATGCCTGGATAGATGTAAAATCGGAGTGGAACGGCGGTAATCCTTTCGCGTCCGACCCGACAGGATGGGATTGGATGGATAAGGGCAAAGCCTTTTTATGGGGCAGCGAAAAAGACGGCTGGAGGCATTTATACCGTGTGGGTATGGATGGCAAAGAAACGCTGTTGACCCCCGGCAATTACGATGTGGTTGAAATAAACCTGGTAGATGAGGCCGGCGGCTATATTTATATCACAGCCTCGCCCGAAAATCCTACCCAACTTTATTTGTACAGGGTGAAGATTACAGGTGGCCCCCTGGAGCGCGTAACGCCCGTGAATCAACCCGGAACGCATAACTATGAGATATCGCCGAACGGCAAACTGGCTTTGCATTCGTTCTCGAATATTTATACCCCGCCGGCACAGGAGGTGGTGAGTTTACCCGACAACAAACACATTGCCGGGCAGGCTATTGTTGTTGATCCTAATAATAAGCCTGCAGGCTCACCTGAGTTTTTCAGGGTAAAGACGGTTGATGGTATTGATATTGACGGCTGGGTGAAGAAGCCGACCAACTTTGACCCTACCAAGAAATACCCCGTGGTATTTATGGTTTACGGCGAGCCTGCCGAGCAAACCGCTACCGATACTTATGGTGTTGAGCGCAACGGCTTATATCGCGGCAGCATGGCTGATGATGGGTATGTTTATATATCGGTTGATAATCGCGGCGCGCCGGCTCCGAGGGGACGCGAGTGGCGAAAAGCCATCTATAAAAAGATTGGCATTGTAAACATTCGCGACCAGGCGATGGCAGCTAAGGAGATATTGAAATGGCCGTATATCGACAGTACCCGCGTGGCCGTTTGGGGCTGGAGCGGCGGCGGCTCATCGACATTGAATTTGATGTTCCAGTATCCTGAAATATACAAAACCGGTATAGCCGTAGCTGCCGTGGCCGACCAGTTAACGTACGATAACGTTTATCAGGAGCGCTATATGGGCGTACCTACGGATGATGCAGGGCGCGCTTTCTTTGTTGCCGGTTCACCAATAACCTACGCAAAAAACCTGAAGGGCAACCTGTTGTACATACAAGGCACAGGTGATGATAATGTGCATTATAAGAACGCCGAGGAACTGATAAATGAACTGGTTAAATATAACAAGCAATTTCAATTGATGAGTTACCCTAACCGTACGCATGGCATAAGCGAAGGCCCGGGGACAAGGGCGCATATGGCCACCTTGTATACACAGTATTTAAAGGACCATTGCCCGCCGGGAGGCAGATAGGCTTTAGTTTTTGCTTCTTATGCCGCTAAAACCGACAGGAATGGGTTTCTCACAGCCCATTTCTGTCGTTAAGGTAGGTTAATGGTTTTTAGCTCAAGATATTTAAAAAAACATTACGGCTTACGCTGCAAAAACCTATCTTTGCATCCCGATGCTGAAATCGGGATTTTGCCGCTTCAGCGCATAGCGAAAAGTCCTATACTTTTGACTTTTGACTTAGAACTTTTGACTTACAAAAAAGCACTATGCCCAAAGATAACTCCATAAAATCAATCCTCATTATCGGTTCAGGCCCAATTATTATTGGTCAGGCCTGCGAATTTGATTATGCCGGCTCGCAAGCTGCCCTCAGTTTAAAAGACGAAGGCATTTCGGTGTCCATCATCAACAGTAACCCGGCAACCATCATGACCGATAAGGTAATTGCCGACCATGTATACTTGTTGCCGCTTGAACCCGAAAGCATTGAGAAGATACTACAAGAACAAAAGATTGATGCGGTGCTACCTACAATGGGTGGCCAAACCGCATTAAACCTTTGTATTAGTGTTGCCGAACGCGGTATATGGGAGAAATATGGTGTAAAAATTGTTGGTGTTGATTTAGAGGCCATTGAAAAAACCGAGAACCGCGAAGCCTTCCGCCAATTGATGGTGGATATTGGTGTTGGCGTTGCAACCTCAAAAATAGCCAACTCATTTTTAGAAGGTAAAGAGGCCGCTCAGCTAATCGGTTTCCCGCTGGTAATACGCCCAAGCTATACTTTGGGTGGTAAAGGCGCCGGTTTTGTACATAAGAAGGAAGATTTTGATGCGGCTTTGAGCCGTGGTCTGCAAGCATCACCAACGCATGAGGTATTGGTTGAGCAGGCAGTATTAGGTTGGAAAGAATATGAGCTGGAATTACTGCGCGACAGCAACGATAACGTCATCATCATTTGCTCTATCGAGAACTTCGACCCGATGGGTATCCATACCGGCGACTCGATCACAGTGGCCCCGGCTATGACCTTGAGCGACCGCTGCTATCAGGAAATGCGGAACCAAGCTATCAAAATGATGCGTGCCATAGGTAACTTCGCCGGCGGCTGTAATGTGCAGTTCTCGGTAAACCCGGCCACCGAAGAAATCATCGCTATCGAAATCAACCCAAGGGTATCACGCTCATCGGCATTAGCTTCGAAAGCAACAGGTTATCCTATTGCTAAAATCGCTGCTAAATTGGCCATCGGATATAACTTGGATGAAATAGAGAACCAAATTACCAAAACAACATCGGCCTACTTTGAGCCGACTTTGGATTACGTGATCGTAAAGATACCACGCTGGAATTTCGACAAGTTTAAGGGCGCCAACCGTGAACTGGGCCTGCAAATGAAATCGGTAGGCGAAGTAATGGGCATTGGCCGCAGCTTTATCGAGGCCTTGCAAAAGGCTTGCCAGAGTCTGGAAATAGGCAGAGCCGGTTTAGGTGCCGATGGCCGCCAAAACCGTAACCTTGACGAAATTATGCACAGCCTGGAAAAACCAAGCTGGGACAGGCTGTTCCATATATATGATGCCATGAGTTTGGGTGTGCCGATGGAATCTATCCGCAAAGCAACCAAAATTGACCGTTGGTTCCTCAACCAAATACAGGAACTTATTGTGCTGGAAGCTGAACTGCGCCGTTATTCGTTAAACAATATACCATCAGAATTTTTATTCAACCTCAAAGAAAAAGGATTTAGCGATGTGCAGATTGCGCACGTTTTAGGCAACAGTACAACCGAAGAAGATGTTTACCAACGCCGTAAGGCTTTGGGTATAAAACGGGTGTACAAAATGGTAGATACCTGCGCTGCAGAGTTCCAGGCTAAAACCCCGTATTACTATTCAACCTACGAGGGCGAGAACGAATCCATTCCATCAGATAAAAAGAAGATCATCGTTTTAGGTTCAGGCCCTAACCGTATTGGCCAGGGTATTGAGTTCGATTATAGCTGCGTGCATGGTTTGCTTGCCGCGAAGGAGTGTGGTTACGAGTCGATCATGATCAACTGTAATCCCGAAACGGTATCGACCGACTTTAACATGGCCGATAAGCTGTATTTTGAGCCGGTATTTTGGGAGCACGTACGTGAGATTATCGAATTGGAAAAACCTGAAGGCGTCATAGTTCAGTTAGGTGGACAAACCGCTTTGAAAATGGCTGAGAAACTGTTTGAACATGGTATCAAAATTATCGGCACGTCATACGATAACATGGATATTGCTGAAGATAGGGGTCGTTTTTCGGACTTGTTGAAGGATTTAGATATCCCATATCCTAAATACGGCGTAGCCGAAAGCGCTGAAGAAGCGATTGAGGTTGCCCATAAGGTTGGCTATCCTGTATTGGTTCGCCCGAGTTATGTATTAGGCGGCCAGGGCATGAGCATCGTGATCAACGATGAAGACCTGGAGAAAGCCGTGGTAAATCTGTTAAGGGCATTGCCTGGTAACCGCGTACTAATTGACCACTTTCTGGACCGTGCAGAAGAAGCGGAGTCGGACTCGATAAGCGACGGCGAAGATGTACATATCATCGGGTTAATGGAGCATATTGAGCCAGCGGGCATCCACTCCGGCGATTCGTACGCTGTACTGCCGCCGTTTAATCTGTCAGCCAATGTAATCAAACAAATGGAAGACCATACGGCGAAGATTGCCAAAGCGCTCAATGTACGTGGCCTGTTAAACATCCAGTTTGCCATAAAAAACGAAAAGGTATATGTGATCGAAGCCAACCCGCGCGCAAGTCGTACAGTACCTTTTATAGCCAAAGCCTACGACGTTCCGTATATCAATATCGCTACAAAAGTAATGCTGGGCGAAAAAATGATCAAGGATTTTACCATTGTGCGTAAACTGGAAGGGTATGCTATAAAAGAACCTGTCTTCTCGTTTGATAAATTCCCTGAGGTAAACAAAGAGTTAGGCCCGGAGATGAAATCGACCGGCGAGGCTATACGTTTTATCCCAAATTTGGAAGACCCGTATTTCAGGCATTTGTACAAGGAAAAGTCAATGTACCTAAGTAAGTAACAGCGTAAGTTTACGCAATCGGTTTGGCTAAAAATATTGTTAAAAAGCGTTAAAAAAGCGATATTTAAATTAATTTCATTTAAATTTCACCTTCTTAAAGGAGTTTCACACGATGAACAAAATCACAACTATATCAATACTTTCGGCCTGCATATTGCTCGTTTTCATAACCGTTACGAGCTGCAATAAAAATCCAAGCAATACAACTATCGCTACTATTATTACCCTTCCTGTTGTAAGTGCGGTAACTACAACATCCGCGCAGTTACAAACCATAGTAACAAACTACGGCAACGGTGTATTAACTGCCGATGGCGTTTGCTATAGCACAACCAACCAGTCGCCATCCATTTCCGATCCGCACACCAGCAACGGTGTTGATAGTTTAAACTTTGCCAGTACCATTACCGGCCTCAGCCCTAATACCACCTATTATGCAAGGTCATACGCAACAAACAGCGCTGGTACCGCCTACGGCAGTGTGATCAGCTTTAAAACTACTACGGCTACGTTTGGCATAACAGCCACTGTAAGCACCTTTGCAGGCAACGGAACCGCAGGTTATGTTGATGGCGCAGCAACTACCGCACAATTTTATAACCTTCAAGGCATTTGTACAGATGCCAGCGGGAACGTATATGTTGCCGATTCATACAATAACGTCATCCGTAAAATTACCCCTTTAGGCGTAACCAGCACGTTCGCAGGTAACGGCATCTTGGGATATGTTGACGGCCCCGGTGCAACCGCCGAATTTTATAATCCTCAAGGTTTAGCCATCGATGCATCGGGTAACCTTTACGTAAGCGACATTGGTGATAACATCATCCGCAAAGTCACTTCGGCAGGAGTAGTGAGTACGCTTGCGGGGCGTGGTATATCGGGTTATGCCGACGGTACCGGTACTTCAGCAGTTTTCAATAAGCCGATTGGCCTGGCAGTTGACGCCTCGGGCAACGTGTATGTAGCCGACAAAGGCAACAATGTAATACGTATGATTACTCCTGCGGGCGTGGTAAGCACTTTAGCTGGCCTTAGCACAACAGTGAGCCAAATAGATGGCACAGGCACAGCCGCCACTTTCAATTCACCTACCGGCATCGTTGTTGATGCTACAGGTAACGTTTATGTGGCCGATCAGGGTAATAATGCCGTCCGCAAAATAACATCAGGTGGTGTGGTAACTACGCTTTTGGGCACCAACTTTTTAAAGACTACCCTTGGCGCGCCTACCGGTATCTGCGTTGATAAAAATGCCAACATCTACATCACCGACACCAATGGGCGCATTTTAGAAATGAGTAACAACAACGTGTTGTATTCATTGGCCGGCGTATCGGGCAGTACCGGTTTTACCAACGGCACCAATACCAATGTTAAGTTTAACAACCCGCTTGCCGTAGCCGCCGACAAGAACGGCAACATCTTTGTAACCGACTATTACAACAACGTTATTCGCAAGCTAACGATAGCTGTCCAACCGTAATCAACGGCTTAACTATCCAAACAAAAGGTTAAAGGCCTCCTCAATACGGCCGACAGGCTTAACTTCGATGCTGTAGCGCGACAGGTCGAACAGCTTTTTGTCTTTCCCGCCCGAGGGCATATTGTATTTCGAGATAAAAATCTGCTCGAAGCCTAATTTCTGGGCTTCGGCAATGCGTTGCTCTATCTTGTTCACTGCTCGTATCTCGCCCGAAAGCCCCAACTCTGCGGCAAAACAGGTTTTAAACGGCACGGGTATATCCTGATGCGATGATATAATAGCCGCGGCCAAACCCAGATCGATGGCTGGGTCTTCAATCCGGATGCCACCGGTAATGTTGAGGAATACATCCTGAGTACCCAACCTGAAACCGCAGCGCTTTTCCAACACGGCCAGCAGCATGTTCATCCTGCGCGTATCAAAGCCCGTAGCAGAGCGCTGGGGCGTTCCGTATGCCGATGTGCTCACCAATGCCTGCGTCTCGATCAGCATCGGCCTTACACCTTCTAACGTGGCCGAAATGGTGATACCGCTTAAGGGTTCATCCCGCTGGGATAGCAGTATTTCCGACGGGTTCGATACTTCCCGTAAGCCCTCGCCCAGCATCTCGTAAATACCCAACTCTGATGCCGAGCCAAAACGGTTCTTTATCGCTCTTAAAATGCGGTAAATATGGTGCCTGTCGCCCTCAAATTGCAAAACGGTATCTACCATGTGCTCCAATATCTTCGGGCCGGCTATCATACCGTCTTTGGTGATATGGCCAATCAAAAATACCGGCGTTGCCGTCTCTTTGGCAAAGCGCAGCAGTTCCGCCGTACATTCGCGCACCTGCGATACACTCCCCGGGGTCGACTCGATATGTGCTGAGTATAGGGTTTGGATAGAGTCCACAATCACCAAATCGGGCTGCAACTGCTCTATTTGTTTAAAGATGTTTTGAGTCGAGGTTTCCGTCAGGATAAAACACCCGCCCCCCGCCTTTCCCGCATTGGGTGCCAGGCGCTCGGCCCGCATTTTTATCTGCCGCTCGCTTTCCTCGCCCGATATATAGAGCACCTTCATTGCCGGCATGTTCATGGCTAACTGCAGCATCAGGGTCGATTTACCGATGCCCGGCTCGCCGCCTATCAGCACCAATGATCCCGGCACAATGCCGCCACCCAAAACACGGTTAAATTCCTTGTCGGGAGTAAGCAGGCGGTTATCTTCCTCAAATACCACATCGGCTACCAAAACAGGTTTGTTGGAGCGCTGCATCGAAGTAGACGAACTCACTTTCCAATCCGGAACGGCGCCGTTCGATTTCTCCATGATCTCCTCCACAAAGGTATTCCACGACTGGCACGAGGGGCATTTGCCCAGCCACTTCGCCGACTCGTGCCCGCAACTCTGGCAGAAATAGGATGTTCTTGTTTTAGCCACTTTATTGAATGTGCATATTTGTAGATATGCAAATGTGCAAATTAGTTTTGTGATTTACTAATTTTATTAGTAAAATACGTGTGTAGATTTTTTTAACATATATCTTACATTTACAAGAATTAATTAAAACACATTATGCGTCACTTCAAAGTAACTATCTTTTTAATTGCTTTTGTTAACATTAGCTTGTTCGCCCAATCTAACCTTAAATTTAAAAAGCTTATTTTGGTTGAATATGATGTAAAAGGGGAAGGTAAAACCCAAAGTATTATTGTGACGGGTTACCGTGAGATCAGCGACCATAAAGTACACGTTGTAACAAAGTTGTATGACGGAATTAGTGACACAACCTATCAATTTCCCGACTCAATGGCTGCACGGCTAAATTATATTTTCAGTGGGCAAAAAACAATCAGATCATTTATGAAAACGGATAGGAAATTAGAAGGGCATTATGCTGGAAAGCCATTTTTCATAAGTTGCACTCATCAGGATAACACAGTCGAGAATGTTATTATAGAAACGCCATATTTAGATGAAGATGACTATAAAAAATTCGACTTGCTTTTTTGGTTAAGATTTGGGTATAACGTCAAAGAAAAAGGTTACTCGATCAAAGGGACGAAGCTTGAAGCAACTATATTGAAATACCATAAGGAGTGTAATTATTTAATTAAAGTCGAAGAACCACCTACTGAGATGTCATTAGGTGGACCTCCAAACGGAAAGAATTAAAATCAAGCAACAAAAAAATGTGCAAACAGCTCCTCACCATTTGCACATTTACTCATCTGCACATTCGCAAATTATAACTTTATCTCTTCGCCTTTTCCCGAAAGGAAATGGAACTCCGTGATCTGGTAAGCCGGGTTGCTGCTTACTTTTATCCATTGGTTGTATTTGAAGTACCATTTCATCTGGCGGTTAAATACACCCTTTTTTATGTAGGCCTCAATGTACGGGTGTACACAAAGCGTAATGTTTTTCTCGTTTTGCTCTTTCAGGATATAGTTGAAGTTATCTTCAATATCATCAATGAGCAATACTGTTGGACGTATGGTGCCAGTACCGCCACAGGCCGGACAAACCTCGGTGGTAACAATGTTCATTTCGGGGCGCACACGCTGCCGGGTAATCTGCACCAAACCAAACTTGCTTGGCGGCAAAATGGTATGCTTGGCGCGATCCAAAGCCATCTCATTGCGCAGGTAATCAAACAGATCCTTACGGTTGGTAGGCTTGTGCATATCGATAAAGTCGATCACCACAATACCGCCCATATCGCGCAGGCGTAACTGTCTGGCAATTTCCTTAGCGGCCTCTTTGTTTACCTGGAAAGCGTTGGTTTCCTGGTTCTCTTTATTAGCCGTGCGGTTACCGCTGTTCACATCGATAACGTGCAGCGCTTCGGTATGCTCAATAACCAGGTAAGCGCCACCGGCAAGGTTAACCGTTTTTCCAAAAGCTCCCTTTATTTGTTTGTCCACACCAAAGTGCTCAAATATCGGGTCCTTATGTTTGTGCAGCTTTACGATGCCTTCCAGTTCGGGCGAAATCTGTTGGATGTACGAGCGTATCTCCTCGTAAATGCCCACATCGTTCACATAAATGTTCTGGAAATCGGGGTTCAAAATATCGCGCAGAATGGTCGATGTACGATCCATTTCGCCCAATACCTTTTTGGCAGGTTCGGTTGATGGCAAACGGGTGATGAACGATTCCCATTTGGAAATCAGGTCCAGCAGATCCTTCTGCATTTCCTCAACACCTTTCCCTTCGGACACCGTACGGATGATCACACCAAAGTTTTGAGGTTTGATGCTTTCGATGATCTTGCGAAGGCGGTTGCGCTCGGTATTGCTCTTTATCTTTTTGGAGATAGAGATAGCTTCAGAAAAAGGGACGAGAATAACGTACCTGCCGGCTATCGACAGATCAGAACTCAGGCGCGGGCCTTTGGTGGATATAGGCTCTTTAGCGATTTGTACCGGTATCAGTTGGTTTTTGGTTAAAACCTCCGATATTTTACCCGATTTGTTGATCTCGGCCTCCAACTTAAACCTATCCAGCAATTTGCCCTGATAGGTTCCGCCGCGCACCAATTTGGTCAACTTCATCAAACTTTGCACCTGCGGACCAAGGTCCAAATAATGCAAAAAGGCGTCCTTCTCGTAGCCGACATCAACAAATGCAGCATTTAACCCGGGCATGATCTTTTTGATCTTGCCCAAGTAAATATCACCAACAGCATAATTGTTGTTGATCTGCTCTTTGTTAAGCTCTACAAGTTGTTTATCCTGTAATAAAGCAATAGTAGCCCCGCTGGGGGTGGCATCAATTATCAGCTCCTTTACCAACGGCTACTCCATTTCTTCAAACCACATATAGGGTCGTGAATTAAAAAATTCGAAGGTTTAAACAATAACATCAATTGCCCGCTAAGGGCAATTAACAAACAGAGAAAGCTGATTATTTCTTTTTGTGCCTGTTTTTTCTCAAACGTTTTTTGCGTTTGTGGGTGGCCATTTTATGTCTCTTTCTTTTTTTACCGCTTGGCATAATAATAAGTTTTTAAATATTTAATTTTTTAATTCTTTGATATACTGATCAATTCGTTGCCCAAACGCCGGGTCGGGCATCATTATTTTGCATTGTTCGTAGGCGTTAATCGCTTCATTTTTCATGCCCAGCTGTTTGTAACTCTCAGCTAAGTAAAAATAAGGCTCTACTTCGGCCTTCTGTTTAATCATGTTGGTAAAACGGTCAACCGCTTTTTGGTACTGTCCTGATTTCATGGCAAACAAACCTAAATTAAGGTTGGCTTTGCGGTTGTTCGGGTCTTTCTTAACCACGTCCAGCAATAAAGCTATACCCTGCATCGGACTTGCGGCACCACCATTTACATAAGCTATACCTAAACCCGTTTTGGCATCAACGCCGTCGGGGTTCAGCTTTTGCGCATTTTGAAACGCTTCTACAGCGTTCAGTACAAAAACCGGTTGCGCTACCGTATCCTGGCTGGTTTTGTAAGCATCATTGAACCTGTCGCCTGCATCTACCCAGTTCTGATAAGTGTTTTCGCTACGGGCAATGGCTTGATAATAAAAAGCGCCGGGGCCAGGTTGGTTCACATCGTCCCAGCTTTTGGCCAGTTGCTTTTGCAGCTTCAACTTGTCGGCATCGCTGCTTGCGTCCTTTAACTTGCTTTCCAGATCGCTTATCTGGGCGGCAAGGTTGGCACCTATCAACTGTTTCGCCGGTGCCGATACATAATCCACTGTTACATTCGCATTGGCAGCTTTTGCTTCAACTACTTTCGACCCTCCACTGCTCCTGGTTTCCTTCGGCTTCACTAAGCCTACCGGATGTAAAAACGACAAATAAGCCATTATTGCAACAACGATGCTAATAACAACTATTTGTTTCGTTTTCATTGTTTTATTATTTAACAGCTTTTGTTTTGTTGCCGGTCCTTACTTTTTCAACAAAAGTTTTGGCGGGTTTAAAGCTTGGTACAAAATGTTCTGGGATGATAATAGCAGTGTTTTTTGAAATATTACGGGCAGTTTTTTTAGCCCTCTTTTTTACTACAAAACTACCGAAACCTCTCACATATACGTTTTCGCCGCCTACCATCGAGGTTTTTACAACTTTAAAAAAAGCCTCTACAGTCTCCTGCACATCAATTTTCTCAATACCTGTTTTAGATGAGATTTCAGCTATTATTTCTGCCTTGGTCATACCTGTTTTTCTTTATTAATTTTTTTAATTACTTAACTGTTTTGGGGTTGCAAAAGTATTGGTTTTAAATGAAATTGAAAAATAAAAATGACATTTTTCCCATTTTGTCAAAAAATGCTTTATAAAGCAAAAGGATTACTTTTGTGGCCGATGGATTTTTCGCAAACAATCATACAATGGTATAACGGTAATAAACGCGACCTCCCCTGGCGAAACACTACCGATCCCTACGTTATCTGGCTCTCCGAGATCATTTTACAACAAACTCGTGTTGATCAGGGTATGCCCTATTTTTACCGCTTTGCCGAAAAATACCCAACCGTTTCCCACTTTGCCGCCGCCAGCGAAGATGAAGTACTAAGCCTTTGGCAAGGCCTCGGTTATTACTCGCGCGGCCGTAACATGCTTAAAACTGCCCGGCTGGTACAGCAACAGTATAAGGGCGTCTTCCCCCATAAATACAGCGACCTCATCTCCCTCAAAGGCATTGGTGAATATACGGCCGCAGCCATCTCGTCATTCGCCGCAAACGAAGCTCAGGCCGTGGTGGATGGTAACGTAAACCGGGTACTGGCCCGCTATTTTGGCATCGATGAGCCCATCAACAGCAACAAAGGCAAAAAGCAGTTCCAACAAATAGCCAACGACCTACTGGACCGCCAATACCCCGGCATGCATAACCAGGCCATCATGGAGTTTGGCGCCCTGCAATGCAAACCCAAGAACCCGGCCTGCAATATATGCCCACTGCGCGAAACCTGCTTTGCGTATAGTAACAACCTGGTGAAGAGTTTGCCTGTTAAACTCAAAAAAAATAGCATCAAAAACCGTTACTTCAACTATTTTTTGATTGCCGATGGCGAAAACGTCCTTCTCAACAAACGCGGAGATACCGATATTTGGGCTAATATGTATGACTTACCCCTCATAGAAACGCCCACTCAGGTTACCCCTGCTCAATTATTTCCATCAGGCCAAACAACCACTTTGTTCCAAACAGCACTTGCTTTGCTAAAGGCTTACCCGGTTAAAAAACATATCCTCACCCACCAGCATATTTATATTAGTTTTTACCAAGTTTCGGTTTCTCGCGATGAACTCAAACTACAGCCAACCTGGTTTTTTACCACACCCGATGATTTAAAGGCTCTGGCCCTACCAAAACCCATCCTCATGTTTTTAGCTGCGTTTATCGGGCAATGAAAACAACTTGCTTGGGGGGATTGTAAGAAAATTTTCAACCCGTTTAGCTTTTTTAACGAGCTATAGCTCAATCAAGGGCCGGCTACTTAACATCTTTTACAGATAGGAAATTTTTTCGTCAAAACCGTCGCTATCGGTCGTTTAAAGTAAAATTTACAGGAATGGTCATCTCCTTTTTCACTGGCCGCCCATCTTTTTTACCCGGTAGCCATTTGGGCGCAAGTTTGAAAACACGTAACGCTTCTTTGCCAAGACCGTCGCCTGGATCTTGGAAAAGAACCACGTCGCTTGGTGTACCATCTTCATTTACAGTAAACTTCAAGATAACTTTTCCTTGAGTGCCGTTTTCTTTTGCTGCATTCGGGTAGAAAATATATTTTGCAAGGAAGTTATAAAACTTTTGCATCCCACCATCGAAAATGGGATTGGCGTTAGGGTCATTGTTGTAAGCGGCCATCTCTTCTTCGCCTGTTTTATCTGGAGGGCTTTTTAGGGTCTGGGCTATGTTATCCATCATATTATACTGAAAATGTTCCGGTAATAGCACGCCGTTGATATAAGTTTCGCTATAATTTTCGTTTCCATTTGCGGTTTTACGGGTGCCTTTCCATTTGCCTTGAGGTATCCCATCGTTTAATGTGCCCTCATCTAATACAATTTTAAAATCGTCCGAATAATGAACAAAATAACCATTTCCGTCGGTAACGGTTGTTTTACCAGTAGAATCTTTGGCTGTTTGTATACTATAAAAATATGATGAATAACCGGTTGCCGTTTTTTGTGATATATACTTGGCGATGGTATATAATTTGCCGTTGGGGTAATAGGTATAAATGTCGCCATCAGGCAGTCCGTTTTTATAAGTAGCTATAATTTGCTTTTTGCCCGATGGATAAAAACTAATGTATGGCCCCTCGAAACTTAACGTAGCGGGTGAACTTATTTTGCTTTTCATTTTTAACTTTCCGTTGGGGTAATATTCTTCAACATTAAACAGCACAGTGCCCGAATCAGGCTCGGTTACCACCCGTACAAAATCAGCGCTATCTTTAGTGCCCACAATTTTGCCCGAGTTTTTTAAATAATATATATCGCCACGCTGCGCGAAAGTAATCTTGGGCAACACCAACATCAGCAGCGAAAAAATAACGAGTTGAGTAATGCGCTTCTGCATAAACAATTATTTTATCGCGCTAAAAGTAAAATTAACCGGTATGATAAATAAGGTTTTAGCTATTTGACCAAATTTTTGTCCAGGTATCCATTTTGGAGTCATTTTTAAAACGCGAACAGACTCCTCGGCAAGACCGTTGCCTGGCGACTGCAGAACATTAATATTTCCTAATGAGCCATCTTTGTCAATATTAAACTGCAACATCACCTTACCCTGAGTTTCGGCTTCTTTAGCTGCCTTGGGATAGTGAATATTCTTCGCAAGAAAATTGTAAAATTTTTCCATGCCGCCGTCATAATTTGCAGGCGTTTCACGTTCTGAATAACTGTAAATTTTTCCAGACAGATCGGTTGCTTGTCCCACAACCAATTTACCATTCTGATAGCTTTCGATAAATGTTATTTTACTGCTATCAACTTCTCCCAATCCTTTCCAATTACCATCCTTTAATCCCGATTTGATATTACCTTCTTCAAAAATGCTTTTAAAATCTTTTGTATATCCAATATAATATCCACTACCGTCGGTTACCAAGGCTTTGCCCGTTGAATCATAGCAAGCCTTGATTATCGAATCACTCTTCAAAAGGTTATATTGCGGGACGAGAATACCGGGAGTGTATTCCTTTACCACATATATTGCGCCATTGGGATAGTAGGTGAATACATCGCCATGCATTTGGCCATCTACATAGTTTGCAACTTGTTGTTTTTTGCCGTTAGGATAAAAGTTGATACAGTATCCTTGTAACATCGTACCCGCTACCGTTGATGTTTTTCCAATTAGTCTGCGTTTACCATTTTTGTAATATTCTGAAATGTTGTACAACGTTGTGCCCGAATCAGGCTCTGTCACCACGCGTACAAAATCGGCACTATCTTTAGTTTTAACTTCTACATTAAAGATTTCCCCGTAACTTTTAAAATAATACACGTTGCCAAGTTGTGCAAGGTCCTGCTTCGCGCAAAACAAGCCAATACCCAAACAAAGCCATATTTTTATTTTCATTACGATAGGTGGTTGATAAGCACAAGATAAGGCTTATGGTTGAAATCCAAAAACCGGAATTACCCCAATATCATATTATCAATCAACCTCGTATTGCCCACTCTGGCGGCAACCAGGGCCACTACCTTTGTCGAGTCGGGTTGCGCGGGCAGCAGGGTAACGCCATCAGCAATTTCAAAGTAATCCAGTATAACACCTGGCTCGCTGTTGATGAACGCAGTGGCCAGCTCTTTCAATTCGGCAAGGGTATGGTGTTGGTATTGTTCCTTTACCATGTTAAGTGTTTTACTCAGCACCAAAGCGTGCTGCCTGTCGTCGGCACTCAAATGCACATTGCGGCTGCTCATGGCCAACCCGCCTTCGTCGCGCACAATGGGGCACATCACCATTTTAACTGGCAATTTGAGCAGTTCCACCATGCGGCTTATCACTAAAACCTGCTGATAATCTTTTTGCCCAAAAAATGCCATGTCCGGTTCAATAATATTGAACAGCTTAGCTACCACTTGGGTAACCCCCTGATAGTGCCCGGGCCGGGTGCGGCCTTCCAGCAAATGTTCCAACGGGCCTATATCCAAATGCCAGGTCTCGTTGGGGCCATACATTTCGTCAACCGTGGGGTTAAACAATACGTCGCAATCGGCGTTTTTCAATTTTTCGATGTCGCTTTCTATTGGCCGGGGATATTTTTCCAGGTCGTTTGCGTCGTTAAACTGTGTTGGGTTGACGAAAATGCTGCAAACCACCACGTCGGTTTGCCGTTTGGCCGTGGCCAACAACGAGATATGCCCGTTGTGCAGTGCTCCCATAGTGGGTACAAGGCCTGTTGTTTTGCCGTTTAAACGCATTTCGGCCAAGTATTCGTGCAGTTTTTGTCTGGTAGTGAAGATTTTCAACTGGTTTGCTTTTTAAAGGGGACGCAAAGATTAGCAATTGGTTAAATATTACCAAAACAACTTGCATAAATCGTTGATATATCATAAGATAATGCTTATATTTGCAAACTCAAATTTTTTGAGTTCTTTACATAAAATTAATACAGACTAGAGATGGCTAAATCCAAGCTTTTGTTCATTACTCATGAAATGTCTCCCTTCCTCGAACTAACAAAAATTTCTGAAATTACCCGCCAATTACCACAGGCAATGCAGGACAAAGGGTTCGAGATCCGAATTCTGATGCCAAGGTTTGGCAGTATCAACGAACGCAGGAACAGGTTACACGAAGTGATACGCCTTTCGGGCATGAACATCATCATCAACGATAATGATAACCCTTTGATCATTAAAGTTGCTTCCATACCTGCCGCACGTATGCAGGTGTATTTTTTAGATAATGAAGAGTACTTTCAACGTAAACACGTTTTTGCCGATAAAGACGGTAAGTTTTATGCCGATAACGATGAGCGGATGATCTTCTTTTGTAAAGGTGCTTTAGAAACCGTTAAAAAATTAGGCTGGGCTCCCGATATCGTTCATTGCCATGGTTGGATGAGTGCGCTTGTACCGGCATACCTTAAAACCACCTATAAAGACGATCCTACCTTTAAACATTCAAAAGTAGTGTACTCTGTTTACGAAAACGATTTTGAAGGCCCAATGGCCGATGGGTTTGCACACAAAGCCGTAATGGCCGACATGACTGAAAGCCACACCGAAGTGTATGGCCAAGGCACCAACTCCGCCTTATATGCAGGTGCCATCCATTACTCTGATGGGATAGTGCTGGGCAGTGCCAATATCGATGCTGATGTGTTAAATAATGTTAAAAACAGCAATAAATCGCTTTTAGATTTCGAATCTACTTCAGATTTCGAAAATTATTACAATTTTTACGACGAAATAGCCAACGAAGAATTGGTGCACGTTGCATAAGATAAAAAACATATATGAAGTTTATTAGATTAGACTTATTGACCCTGTTGATAAGTCTTTTTATTTTTGCCGGCTGTAAAAACCCGGACAGTATAGGGTTGGGTATAGATCCGGCAAAATCTGTACAAGGTAACTTAAACGATACCACCACAATAAAAGCCGTTACCGCTCTCGATGATACCGTGTTGACCAGCAATGACACCATTGTGCCCATTGCGTTTTTTAAAGATCCCGTATTGGGAACAACCGAAGCCGACCTTGCAGCCAGCGTCAGTCTGCCCGGTAGCGTAGCATTTACTGCACCCACCGGTACGCCACGTATCGATTCGGCGGTTTTGGTCCTCGATTATGATAAAAAGTACTATGGCGATATCAGCAGTACTTTTAACATGAATGTTTACCAGTTAGCCGAACCTGTACTGGGCCAGGCATACTATAACAATAAGGTTTGGAACTATAACAGCAAAGTTATTGGTTCAAAAACTTTTGTGCCTAAACCAACCGATACCCTGAAGATTGTGGACATTGTTACCGGGGGTCCCGATACCGTAAAAAAAGTGGTGCCTCAATTGCGTATCCCTATCGACCCTAACTTTATTTATAACAATTTCTTTAACGCTACAGCAAGCCAGCTGGCAACAAACCAAGTTTTCGAAAACGCCATAAAAGGTTTGTTTATCAGCATTAATAGCAGCAACGTAAATTCGAATCACCCGGGTGGTACCATGTTTTTCAACATCTCGTCATCGGCCCGCATCGATGTTTATTACAAAATTGTTTACGTTACCACCAATCCTGATACTGTAGTAACCACTTTACCCGTGGCCAATATGCATGCTGTACAGATAAAACACGATTATAGCATTAACAGCGATATCGTAAACCAACTTAAGCCAACTAATCAAACCGGTTCTTTTCCAAACGTATATCTGCAAGGCTTGTCAGGCTTACGTGGTAAAATAAGCTTCCCGTATTTAAAGGCGGCCCGTTTGCTGCACGATATCCGCAAAAGCAGCTTCACCGCCAACCCTTCGCTCGATACAACAAGCATTGTCGACTTCGGCATTAATCAGGCGCAATTGATTGTAACACCAGTGGCAGGCACAGGCATACCTTTTCCCCCGTTGCCGCGCATTACGTTGTACAGGTGGGATATTGCCCATCAGCGATCGGTTGTGCCCGACGCTTATTCATCCGACCCCCGCTATATCAGCGTAGGCTCATTCGGTGGGTTTTATGATACTTATCATCAATATTACAGTTTTTTAATTACAGGCTATGTTGATGATTTGCTGCGCGGTAAATTAACAGATTACGGCACTTTTATAGCACCTGCCGACAGTACTGGCGCGTCTATTGGCGCTGCATCGATAGACGTTAACCCCTCTGTATATTTTAACGGCCGTTCTGTGGTAGGTGGTAATAAAACATCGCCATACAAAATGAAGTTGAACATACTTTACAATAAAGTAACCAAATAAGCATTTATATTTTATAATTTTATCGAATTAAAATATTGGCATCCCTTTTGATTTATCAGAAGGATGCTTTTTTTTTATACCTTCATTTAAATTTTTATCACATGTGCGGAATAGTAGGATACGTAGGTTACAGGGATGCTTACCCCATTGTTATTAAGGGGCTTCACCGTTTAGAGTACCGTGGGTACGATAGCGCTGGTATCGCGCTAATTGATACTGAGCTTAAAGTTTATAAAAAGGCCGGTAAAGTAAGCGATCTGGAGAACTTTGTAAAAGATGTTAACCTGAAAGGCCACATCGGCATGGGCCATACCCGCTGGGCAACGCATGGCGCCCCCAGCGACCGAAACTCGCACCCCCACTCATCCGGTAACCGTAAACTAACTATCATCCACAACGGTATTATCGAAAACTATGGCGTGATAAAGGAAGCACTTATTGCCGCTGGCCACGTATTCAAAAGTGATACTGATACCGAGGTATTGATCCACCTGATAGAAAATATTCAAAGCGAAACCGGTCTCGACCTGCGCGAGGCTGTACGTGTTGCGCTTAATAAAGTAGTGGGCGCTTACGCTATCGTCATCATGAGCAGCGATGAGCCCGACCAATTAATAGCCGCCCGAAAAGGCAGCCCATTGGTAATTGGGGTGGGGAAAGGTGAGTATTTTGTGGCATCAGATGCCACACCTATTGTGGAATACACAAAAAATGTCATCTATCTTAATGATAACGAAATCGCTTATATCCGGAAAGATGATTTGCTGGTAAAAAATATTGACAATACTATCCAGACTCCGTATATCGAAGAACTTGACCTGAAACTGGAATTGTTGGAAAAAGGCGGGTATGACCACTTCATGTTGAAAGAAATTTACGAACAGCCGCGCTCCATCAGGGATTGTTTACGTGGCCGTATTTATCCGTCAACAGGTAAAGTGCAATTGGGCGGTATTAAGGAGTATACAGAAAAGTTAAAGAACATCGACCGTATCATCATCGTGGCCTGCGGCACCTCATGGCACTCGGGTCTGGTGGGCGAATACCTGATAGAAGAATATGCCCGTGTACCGGTAGAAGTTGAATATGCCTCCGAGTTCAGGTACCGTAATCCCATCATCACCGAAAAGGACCTGGTAATTGCCATCTCCCAGTCAGGCGAAACCGCCGATACCATGGCCGCGATAGAACTTGCTAAAGACCGTGGTGCAACTATTTTTGGTATTTGTAATGTGGTTGGTTCATCCATCCCGCGTACTTCGCATGCGGGCGTGTATGTGCACGCTGGCCCCGAAATTGGTGTGGCATCGACAAAAGCTTTTACCGCCCAAGTTACCGCTTTAACCATGCTCGCATTTTATATCGCGCAGGTTCGGGGTGCCATCACTCAAAGTAAATTGATTGAGTATTTAACCGAGCTTAACGAGATACCCACTTTGATAGAGCGCGCTTTGCTTGCTGATGACCACATCATCAAAATAGCCGAGGTATTTAAAGACTCTTCAAACTTCATCTTTTTGGGCCGCGGCAGTTCGTTCCCGGTTGCTTTGGAAGGTGCATTAAAGCTGAAAGAAATATCATACATCCACGCCGAAGGCTACCCTGCCGCCGAAATGAAACACGGCCCTATTGCTTTAATTGATGAGGAGATGCCGGTAGTGTTCATCGCCACCAAAAATTCGTCATACGAGAAAGTAGTTAGCAACATACAAGAAGTAAAAGCTCGTAAAGGCAAAGTAATAGCCATCGTATCCGAAGGTGATGTAGATGTCAGGGACATGGCCGATTACGTAATCGAAATACCTGAAACCCATGAAGCTTTCGTACCGTTGGTGGCTACTATCCCGCTGCAGCTCTTGGCATACCATATCGCCGTGATGCGTGGCTGTAACGTGGATCAGCCACGTAACCTGGCTAAATCTGTAACTGTGGAATAAGTTTAAGTAAGGTTTTTGAAAAGGGTAAACAATATGGATTGTTTACCCTTTTTTATTTAGTTAAATAGTGGTTGTGTTATAGAAGGAATCAATAATTATTATATTTGGATAGATTACAACTATAATAGAATGACCATAGTACAACTGGAATACATTGTTGCGTTAGACAGCTACCGCAGCTTTGTTTTAGCCGCCGAAAAGTGTTTTGTAACGCAGCCTACTTTAAGTATGCAGGTGCAAAAACTGGAAGACACCTTGGGTGTTAAGATATTCGACCGTAGTAAGCAACCCGTTGTACCCACCGAAATTGGTGAAGAGATTATCGCCCAGGCGCGTATCCTGTTGTCCGAAAGCCAAAAGATAAAGGAAATTATCAGCGACAGGCAAAAAGAACTGTCGGGCGAATTGAAAATCGGTATCATACCCACCATTTCCCCTTACTTATTGCCCCGCATCATTACCCGCTTTATCGAAAACTACCCTTTGGTAAAGCTTATTGTATGGGAGCAACCCACCGAAGAAATCGTACAAAAATTAAAACTGGGTACTATAGACTGCGGTATCCTATCGACCCCGCTCCACGAAGCCGGTATTTTAGAGATTCCTGTGTTTTACGAAAACTTTGTAGCCTACGCCTCAAAAAGCAGCAAGCTGTTTAAAAAGAAAAGCATCGAACCCGATGATATCGACATGGAAGAGATATGGGTACTTAACGAGGGCCATTGCATGCGCGAGCAGGTATTGAACATTTGCCAGCGCCGCCGTGCCACCAAGGGCTTCCAGCATTTTGAGTACAATACCGGCAGCGTGGAAACCCTGAAACGCATGGTAGAACAAAACAATGGCGCAACCATATTGCCTGAACTTTCGCTGTCCGACTTAACAGACAAGCAGCTCGATAAGGTTCGCCACTTCAAATCGCCCGAGCCCGTGCGCGAAGTCAGCATCGTTATCCAAAAGAACTACCTGAAACGCCGCATGATTGAGGCCCTAAAAAATGAGATATTGGAGTTTGTGCCCAAACGCATGCGTAGCAAAAAGAAAAAAGAGGTTATGGAAATACAATAACTACGTTGTCGCTCACCGGATGCCCTGTACATGTGAGTATCCATTTGGCTTGCAGGTCCTCGTCGGTCAGCACATCGTTAACGCTCATTACCACTTTGCCGCTGCTGCAAATAGCTGTACAGCTCGAGCAAATCCCTGCTTTGCAGCTATAGGGTAATTGGATATTGTTTTGCAAAGCGGCATCCAATATGGTTTGGTTTTCGCCAACCTGCAAGTCATAAACCTTGCCGGCAAATTTCAGCTTTATTTCCTTTGCGGGATACTTGGTAAAATGTGTTTGAGGTTTTGTTTCGATCACAAAATTCTCCTTACGTATTTGCGATGGCTTAAAATGCATCGTCATCAAGGTCAGCTTCACCATCCGCATATAGGCGAACGGCCCGCATAAAAAGAACTCCGCATCGTTGGGCGCGAATTGCAGGTTATCATTCACCAATTGTATTACCCGGTCATTATTCAGGCGTTGCGCTTTTATGCCGTTCCCGCTTTCGCTGAAAAGAAAGATCAGCGTAAAACGATTTGGATAAGCCGCAGCCATTTGCTTCAACTCGTTATAAAATAAAGTTGATTTGATATGACGGTTGCTATAAACCAGGGTAATATGACTTTCGCCCTGGCGTGATAAGATATATTTGAGATGCGCGTAAACAGGCGCAATGCCACTCCCCGCCGCGAAATAGATGATGTCTTTCTGGCTGCTGTAGTCTACGATCACAAACTTCCCCGCCGGCGGTAACACGTCCCATAAATCGCCAACTTTAGCTTTGCTTAACAGAAATCGTGATATCTCGCCGTTCTCGATCCGTTTTACGGTAATAGCCAACAATGCCTCATCAGGAGATGAACTGATAGAGTACGACCGGCGTATCTCCTTGTTGTGGTGCGAAAACACGAGTGTAATAAATTGCCCCGCTTTGTAGCTTATTGGTTGATTGTTCACCTCTCTCAAAAAAAAGGTAGCGGTATCGGGGCTCTCCCATTTTATGGCTTCAACTGCTAACTGAAGCATAGGTGCTACATTTTGATCACGATCTTGCCAAACTGTGTGGAATTGTCCATTTTTTGAAAGGCGCTTTTCGCGTCCTCCAACGGGAACACCGCGTCAACCACGGGTATAATATGGTGTTCTTCAATAAAATCTACCATGGCTTCAAATTCTTCCTGCGTACCCAATGTGGTGCCCAATATCTGTAGTTGTTTCCAAAATATCTTACGGCCGTTGGTTGGTGGTATGTCGCCGGCTGTGCCGCCAAAGAACACGATACGTGCGCCCGGTTTGCAAATGTCCGGCAGTTTGGCAAAACCTTCGCCCAATGCACTGTCTATGATCACATCAAACCCACCCGACATGGCCTTCAAATGTTCGTCCCAATCGGCATCTTTATAAATAACGCCATCGGTAGCGCCCATTTTCCGGGCTATATCCAGTTTCTCTGTCGAGCCTGATGTTACATATACCTTGCAACCTGCCGCCAATGCCAGTTGTAAGGCTATAGCACCCGTGCCACTGCCAACACCTACTATCAGCACGGTATTACCTTTTACAGCTTTCCCTTTGGTAAAAAGCGCACGGTAAGCTGTTAAACCCGCCACGGGGATAGCCGCCGTTTGCTCCCAGGTTAAATATTGGGGTTTTCTGTATAAACGGCGGTCGCTTATTTTTACGTATTCAGCAAAAGTGCCATTATCGGGTAAACCCAGTATATTAAACTCTTTCGACTGGCAATTCGGGTCATCGCCCCATTTATCACCTGGATTGATAATCACCTCTTTCCCCAGCCATTTCGGGTCAACTCCCTCGCCAATCTCGGCCACAACACCCGCACCATCCGAACCGATAATTGACGGGTATTTGATGCCCGCGTACTTGCCTCGGGTTATCCACCAATCGCGGCGGTTTAGCGCCGCCGCTTTTACTTGTACCAAAACTTCGCCGGCTTGCAGCGCTGGTTTTTCAACTTCCTTCAGGGCAAAAGGGTTATCAAAACTTTCTAAAACTAATGCTCTCATAAGGCTTGGTATTCGGTTTGTGGCTTAAGGGCAAACATAAAAAAAACGGCCGGATATTTTCCCCCGGCCGTCCAATATTATTGAAGGTATAAATTAAGCCATCGCTTTTTTGTACAGCTCGGCAACATGGTTCCAGTTTACTACATTCCAAAAAGCGGTAATGTAGTCAGGGCGCTTGTTTTGATATTTTAGGTAATAAGCATGTTCCCAAACATCCAAGCCTAACACCGGAGTGCCTTTGGCAACTTCGGGCAGGTCCATCAGGGTGTTGTCCTGGTTAGGCGTCGATGCAATGGCTAACTTCTTTTCAGGAGTAACGATCAACCAAGCCCAGCCCGAGCCAAAACGACCAACACCCGCTGTCGAAAACAAAGTTTGGAACTCTGCGAAGGAACCAAAAGTACTGTTGATGGCCGCTGCCAGGTCGCCTGTTGGTGCACCACCGCCGCTCGGGCTTAAAATAGTCCAAAAGAAAGTGTGGTTGTAGTGGCCGCCGCCATTGTTGCGTACCGGCATCGGGAATTTGGAGATATTGTGGATGATGTCTTCGATGCTGCT
Source organism: uncultured Mucilaginibacter sp. (assembly GCF_903893715.1). Taxonomy (GTDB): domain Bacteria; phylum Bacteroidota; class Bacteroidia; order Sphingobacteriales; family Sphingobacteriaceae; genus Mucilaginibacter. The sequence continues at coordinate 46,095 of NZ_CAITNG010000139.1, read as the reverse complement.
GTTAGCTTCGGGTTTGCCCTCAAGCGCTTTGTTTAAATTGGTAACATAGGCCTGGTGGTGTTTGCCATGGTGAATTTCCATGGTCAGTTTATCAATGTGTGGTTCAAGTGCGTCGGTAGCGTAAGATAACGCCGGTAATTCAAAAGCCATAGTGATTATTTTTAAAGGTTAATTTATATTGGGTGATTGTTGGCACAAATATAAAGGCACAAGCGGCATATTTGTTTATCTAAATGTCATGTTTTCTGTCTTTTCTTTCTGAAGAACTCGCGCACCAGTTCGGCGCATTCGTTTTCCATAATGCCGCCCGTTACCAATGTTTTGGGATGGATCACTTTCTGGTTCAGCCGCCCGAACCCTAGCTTGGCATCATAAGCCCCGAAAACAATCTTCCCCACCTGGAACCAATAGCTGGCGCCCGCGCACATTACGCAGGGCTCCATGGTAACATACAGGGTGCATTCGGGCAGGTACTTTCCGCCCATATAGTTAGCTGCCGCCGTTAAGGCTTGCATTTCGGCATGCGCTGAAACATCGTTCAGGCGTTCCGTCAGGTTATGCCCACGCCCAATGATCTGCCCTTTGCAAACCACCACGGCGCCAATGGGTATCTCGTCTTCCGCAAAGGCCAGTTTTGCTTCTTTAAAAGCTTCCTTCATAAAAAACTCGTCGGGCACAATGGCAGGCTCGTCGCCAAAATTATAATAGCGCATTATATCAGTTTTTGTCCGTTAGGTACGGGTTTATCAATGGCAGAAAGTACGATATCCCCGTTCTCGTCCGCAAACCCCGTCACCAAAAATTCCGACATAAAGGTAGCGATCTGTTTCTTAGGAAAATTGACCGCCCCGATGATCTGCCGTCCCACTAATTCCTCTTTGGTATAATGTTTTGTGATCTGCGCGCTGCTCCACTTCAAACCCAATGGCCCAAAGTCGACCTGTACTTTATAAGCAGGTTTCCTCGCTTCCGGGAAGTCCAGTATCTGTATGATGGTTCCTGCCCGCAACTCTACTTTTTCAAAGTCATGCCATGTAATAGTTTCCATCACACGATGTTAGTTATTTTTATTCTTATAATAGTCTTCAAAGCACTGCATGCCGATGGCACCGCCTTCATATGCTAAAACGATGTTGTCTTTGTAAAAGATGTATTCACATCCGTTATTGTATTCCCTTTTTAAACTGTCATTCAAAGGCTTGCTGAAAATCTTATAATAGTACATACCCAAACCATTTTGCTGATACCCAACTGTAAAAGGTTCGCCTGTTGATACAGATGTACAATTTGCATCATCAAGTTTTGCCTTTAATGTTACAAGCTTTTCTTTTGTCCACCCAAGTTTGCGTAACAGGCTATCAGTTTTTGGTGAATCTATCTTCAAATTCGCATTAGATTCTCTATTTAAATAAAATGTATCGAGTTCATTATCGCTGGCAAACTCGATTTCCACAGTATCGTTTATGGGTGTTATTGAGGTCATATATCTTTTAACCTCGTTTATTTCACGCCAATGCCTATCATAATTCTGTATTAAGTCCTTTTTGGAATAATTACCAACGTTGCCTGTAAATATGTAGAATAGTACAAGCAGTGTTCCGAAAATGATAACCACCGCAGCGCCAACTGCTATTGCAAGAAATTTCCAAGCCTCTTTCATATTAAGTGTTTAAATATATGACTTTCCTATTTGAGTTTTTACCATGAACCATCAACTATGAACCATGAACCAAAAACAACCATGAACTATGAACCAAAAATATAACTTTGCGGCATGATCCACGTTATCCTCAAAAAAGGCAAAGAAAAAGCTGTACTGCACAAACATCCCTGGGTATTCTCGGGCGCTATCGACAGCGTTAAAGGCAAACCCGCTAACGGCGAGATCGTTAAACTCATCGATGCCAAAGGCGCCTTTATGGCTTACGGCTTTTACAACGCCCAATCGCGCGTGGCCTTGCGCCTGCTCGAATGGAACGAGGATGTAATTATCGACGAAACCTGGTGGCGGAAGAAAGTTGCAGTAGCGGTAGCAGCGCGCAGTGCTATCCTCGAAGCCGGCAAAACCGATACCTGCCGCCTTATTTTCTCCGAATCCGATTACCTTCCGGGATTGATCGTGGATAAATACGCCCACCATCTATCCCTACAGATCTTGACCTCGGGTATCGAGAATATCAAACCCGTCATCATCGACGAGCTGCAAAAGCTATTGAACCCCGCCAGCATATTCGACCGTTCCGACGCCTCATCGCGCGAGCACGAAGGCATGGCACCCTCATTCGGTATCCTTGCCGGTTCACAACCACCCGAATTAGTGGAAGTGGTGGAAAACGGCATCAAATACGGCATCAACATCGCCGAAGGCCAAAAATCGGGCTTCTACTGCGATCAGCGCGATAACCGCAGCATTGTGGCAAGCTATGCCAAAGGCAAACGGGTGCTCGATTGCTTCAGTTACACCGGCGGCTTTACGCTCAATGCCTTTAGCCAAAGCGCCAGATCGGTAACCAGTGTCGACAGTTCCGACCTCGCCATCGAGACCCTCAAAAGCAATCTTGCCCTCAATGGTTTCGCTGCGGCGGAACATCGCGCCATCCGGTCCGACGTGAACAAACAACTGCGCCAGTTCCGAGAGGACGAAGAGACCTTCGATATCATCATCCTCGACCCGCCAAAATATGCGCCCTCGCGCTCGGCATTAGACCGTGCCGCACGTGCCTATAAGGACCTGAACCGCCTCGCCATGCTCATCCTCGAACCCGGCGGATTGCTGGCCACCTATTCCTGCTCCGGCGCTATGGACATGACCACCTTCAAGCAAATATTGGCTTGGGCCGCCCTCGATGCCGGCAAAGAGGTACAGTTTATCCACCAGTTTTGCCAGCCTGCCGATCACCCCGTCCGCGCCTCTTTCCCCGAAGGTGAATACTTGAAAGGGCTGTTGTGTAGGGTACTATAGTTTGGGATAGTTTATTTTATCAGGGCCATCGCTTTTCGCAGATCAGCCTTTTTGCTAAATAGGTTTTTCCATGGGTCGGAATTGTTTTTTACCCGCCCGGGCATGGTAAAAATGGTATGGTCGGCCACCTTTAAGCTATCGTTCACCTCTTCCCATGCCAATGGCGCCGATACCGTAGCACCCGGCTTTGGCCTTACCGAGTATGGCGCCGCAACGGTTTGCCCCCGGCTGTTCTGTAAAAAGTCGAGGTACATTTTATTGGGCCTTTTGGCCGGGTTGCGCTCTATACTTGTTATTGCCGGCAATTCGCTGTGTATCAACGTGGCAATCTGCCCCATCAGCGTCCTCGTCAGCTCATATTGGTATTTTGCACCTAAATAGCAATAGATATGCAAGCCACGCGAGCCCGATGTTTTGATATATGCATCCAGCCCTAAACGGTCAAACACTTCTTTTGCCTTCAATGCCGTCTCAATGGTCTGGCTAAAGGGCACGTCGTTAGGGTCAAGGTCGAGCACCATAAAATCGGGTTGTTCCGGTTTTTTGTACGAGCTGAGCCATGGGTCTATCTCGATGCAACCCATGTTTATCATAAACAGCAGGGTGGCCGCATCGTTACAAACAAGGTAATGGATATCCTTGTCGTTACTTTCCGAATGTATCAGCGTTGTTTTTGCCCATGTGGGCAAGAGCTCCGGGTCAACATCTTTCTGAAAAAAGCCCTCATCCTTTGTACCGTTGGGTTGCCGCTTTAGCGAAAGTGGCTTATCTTTCAAATAAGGCAAAATATACCCGGCCATATCACGGTAGTATGCTATCAAAGCGCCTTTGCTTATACCTTCTTTCTCCCAATAAAGCTTGTTTAAGTGACTCAGTTTAACTGTTTTTTTGCCGAATGTCTCGGTCATCTCATCGGACAACGTGTCTCCTTGATATTTCATAACAACCTCCTCTATTCCTGATGTTGACTCCTGATTTAGGGGTCTATCTCCCGCCCGGCCCATCATAACTATAACGGAACCAGTCGAACAAAGCCACCCCACCGTCCTCTTTCACATTATAACTAAATAACCCTGGCCTCACGCCCTTCCAGTAATTCTTTTTACTCAAAACACACACATCGCCCAATTGTTCAAAGTCTTTTCCATTTAAGCTGTACTGCATCACGGTGTGTTCGTTATCCAGATCTGCCGAAAGCCGCAGATAAATAACACCCTGTTTCAATGCCGGCCCAAGTGTTACCTTCCCGTTATTATTGGCAAAAAGCATGTTCTTGCCATTCGTATCTATCACGCCGATCTCGTAAATATTCTGCCCCAACAAAGCCAAACCCGCACGCTGCCCGTCAGCTATTTGCATCAAATCGAGACTGGTGGTCATCACCCCTTTTTTGCCCATCAGTTTTTGGCTGATGGTATTCTTTGCCAGTTTATTATTGGGCGCTTTCATCGCCTGCAAACTCAAATAACCTTTGGGTTGTACCAGCGACCATTTCCCATCCACCGGGTTATGGTTCCACTGCCATTGCAGTCCCAATTTAGTGCCATTAAACTCATCCGATGTTTGCGGCGCACTTATAGGATATTGCCCGCCAACATTCGGTTTCTTATATACCGATACCGGTTCGCCTATACCATTACCGTCAATATCAACGCCCATCAGCGGCCAGTCCTCAACCCAATGCACAGGTTCCAAATGGCAAACCCTGCCTATCGCCCCGTCATCCTGGAAATGCATAAACCACGACTCGCCCGCATCCAGTTCCACCCAGCCGCCCTGGTGCGGGCCATTCACCTTGGTGCTGCCTTGTTCTAAAACCACTTTCCGTTCGTAAGGGCCGTAAATGCTTTTGCTGCGCAGCGCGGTCTCGTAACCTTTACCAACCCCTCCTTCCGGGATGATAATATAGTAATACCCGTTACGCTTGTAAATTTTTGTCCCTTCGGATGTTGGCCCGCGGTACACTACCGTGCCGGTGTCCAATAACTTCGTGCCATCGGCGCTCATTTTATGGATGATAATTGGCCCAGCGCCCGTATGACTATGCCCCAAATATGCCTGCCCGTCATCATCCCAAAAAGGGCAGGGGTCTTCCCATTTGGGTACGCGCTGTACCTCCGTCAATAGCGACCACTTCCCCGCCGGGTCGGTAGCTGTGCTCATATACAAACCCTCTTCGGGCGTGCAAAAGTAGATGTAGAATTTATGGTCGTGATACCTTAACGACGGTGCCCAACTGCCACGACTATATTTGGCCATGTTGCTATAACCGGGGTCAATATCCAACCGGTTATACACCTGCCCTATGATAGTCCAGTTCACCAAATCCTTCGAGTGCAATACCGGTATCCCCATAAAATGAAAATCGGAGCAAACCAAATAAAAATCGCTGCCCACACGTATCACATCCGGGTCCGAATAATCGGCATTCAGCACCGGGTTTTTATACGTGCCATCCCCCTGATCGCCCCAAGCACCCGGCTGCATTTTAGGGCTTTGCCCGCAGGCCACACCAACTAACAAAGTCAGAGCAGCCAAAAGAAGACATGGGTATTTATGGGTGTTTTTCATTTATGTTTTTGTCTTTGCTCCTTAACTCCTTGTTCTTTCATCAAAAAAAGACATGGGTATTTATGGGTGTTAAAAAAAAATCATTCAATATCTGGAGGCTTATTTAAATCGGTTTCAACGAAGATACAAGATAAGAAATTTAGGGCAGATGTGCAAATAGCGCAGGTACTTGGCGTTGATGCCGTATTATTACCAATAACCAGCCTAAAAAACTTGTATATTCCCGATTTTTGCCTATTTTTAAAAAACCAATCTAATGCCTTGACCATGAACAAATATTTCCTCATCATTACAGCCTGCCTGTTGCTGTTGTTCAAAACCACCTTCTCGCAAACGCCTGCCGAAACCGAAGACCAGCGTAAACTGCGGATGAAATGGTGGACGGAGGCACGTTTTGGCATGTTTATCCATTGGGGCATTTACTCGGTTCCGGCGGGTATATACAATGGTAAGGAGGTGCCCGGTATTGGCGAGTGGATTATGAACAAGGGTAAAATACCGATGGTGGAATACCAAAAATATGCCGCCCAATTTAACCCCGTTAAGTTTGATGCGGATAAGTTTGTGAGTTTGGCCAAACAGGCGGGTATGAAATATATCGTCATCACCAGCAAGCACCACGATGGTTTTGCGATGTTCAAGTCAAACGCCAGCGATTTTAACATTGTTGATGCCACGCCCTATAAAAAGGATGTAATAAAAGAAATGGCAAGGGCCTGCAATAAATACGATATAAAATTTGGCCTGTACTACTCGCAGGCGCAAGACTGGAACCACCCCGGCGGCGCGGCCAACGGCGGCTATTGGGACCCTGCCCAAAATGGCGATATGGACCAATATATCGATAAGGTGGCCGTGCCCCAAATGAAAGAGATACTCACAAAATACGGCCCTATTTCTGTACTGTGGTTTGATACCCCTACCGGTATGACGCCTGAACGTGCCGCCAAAATACACGACGTGCTAAAACTGCAGCCTAATATCATCACCAATAACCGCCTGGGTGGTGGCTTTAGCGGCGATTTGGAAACACCGGAGCAATACATCCCGGCAACGGGTTACCCCGGCCGCAACTGGGAGACCTGCATGACCATGAACGACACCTGGGGCTATAAGCAAAACGACAAAAACTTTAAAAGCACCAAAACGCTCATCCAAAACCTCATCGATATCGCATCAAAAGGTGGTAATTACCTGCTCAACGTTGGCCCCACCGCCGAAGGTTTGATACCCGACGAAGAGGTTACCCGTTTGCAACAAATAGGTAAGTGGATGGCTGTTAATGGCAACGCCATTTACGGCACATACGCCAGCCCTTTTAGTTATTTAAACTGGGGGCGCGCCACGTACGATGGTAAGACACTTTACCTGCACGTGTTTAAATGGCCGGCCAACGGCATATTGAACGTACCCTTGCAAAACGTGGTAAACAAAGCCTACCTGCTGGCCAACAAAACACCCGTAAAAGTAAAACCAACGGCCGATGGCATACGGTTAAGCCTGCCCGCCACCGCGCCCGACAGTATAGCCAGCGTAATAGCCCTCGAAATAACCGGCTACCCGGTAACCAGGCCGGTACCGTCGGAAAATAAGGCCGTAAAAGCATCCTCCGAGGCGGGTGCCGATAACAGCGCCGCCAAAGCTATCGATGGCAACCCCGTTACCAAATGGGTCGCCGCCAAAACAGATACCACGGCAACTTTGGAGGTCGACCTCGGCGCACGCTTTAACATCGATGCCATAGCTGTACAAGAGGGGGCCGGCAAAGAACAAACCATAAAAGAATACCGCCTGGAGTACAAAGACGGCGACCAATGGAAAACAGTTTACGAAGGCAAAAAAATAGGCCGCGGCATTTTAAAGGAATTTGCCCCGGTAAACGCCCAAGTGTTCCGGCTCAATATCACCAAAGCCTCGCCCGGTATACAGATACAGGAGTTGAGCTTGTTTGACCAGTGATGCTGTATTTGGATTTGTCAACTTTTTAAAAGTTGACAAATATTGACGTTAAACGTATATCTCTTTCAGGGCTAAGTCGACCGTTGGATAAGTAAACTTGAACCCCGCGGCTTCAATTTTAGCTGATGATGTTTTGGTACTCCCTAAAACTACCAGGCTCATTTCGCCCAAAAACAGCTTGAGCGCAAAAGCCGGTACATGGGGTGCCCACAATGGTTTATGCAGTTGTTTTGCAATGGCTTGTGTTAGCTGCTTGTTGGTAACCGGATGAGGCGCCACCATATTATAAACGCCGCTCAGGTTTTGGTTTTCGATGCCCAACATGTACATGTCGACTACATCGCGCCAGTGTATCCAGGGTACCCAGGCCTTGCCATTGCCCATGGGCGAACCCATATATAATTTAACAGGCATAGCCAACAAAGGTAAAGCCCCGCCGCCTGTGGTGAGTACTACTCCGGTTCGGAACTTGAGTACGCGCAGGCCCAGTTCGGCGCCTTGGTCAACGGCTTTTTCCCACAATATGCAGCATTCGGCTAAAAAATCGTTGGCGGGTGGGCTGGTTTCAGTCATCAAGTCATCGCCCCGGTCGCTGTAATATCCCGTGCCCGAAGCGGAAACAACGCTTTTAACCCTATGCGGCGTGGTTTGAAGTAGTTTATAAACCAAAGCGATGGATTTGGTACGGCTGTCTATCAGTTGCCGTTTACGCTCTGTGGTCCAGCGTTTGTCGGCAATACCTTCGCCGGCGAGGTGCACAATGGTATCCACGCCGATAATGCATTCCGGGTCAATGGTGCCTTTGTCTATGTCCCACAAAAAGGTTTTGATGGCGGGGTTTTTACCCGGCCTGCGGCTTAAATGACTAACGGTATGGCCCTTAATAACAAGCGCGTCGGTTAAGTATTTGCCAAGCAAGCCTGTGCCGCCGGTTATTAAAATGCTTTGCATTTTGTTCATTAGTTCACTCGTTCATTAGTTTATTGGTGATTCAAAAGATTAAAAGCGATATTATTCAAAAAAACAGTACCAATGAACTAATGACCAATGAACTGATCTAACTGGCTATATAGCTCTCCAACTGCTGTATGGTGCGTTTTTGGTCTTCGATGATGAACTTTACCACATCGCCAATGGATACCATGCCGGTAACGCGGTTATTGTCGATAACAGGTAAGTGGCGTATCTTAAAATTGCTCATCATCTCCATACAATGGTCTATCGACTCGTTCAGCGCTATGGTATACAGGTTAGCGGTCATGATATCGCCAATGGGAGTATCTTTTGATGAGCGGCCCATCAAAACCAGTTTACGGGCATAGTCGCGCTCAGTAAAAATACCCCTAAGCACTTCATTTTCCATGATGAGCAATGAGCTGATGTTTTTTTCCATCATCAAATGCAGGGCATCGTAAACCGATGTTTCGGGGGTAACAGAGTACACATGGTGACCCTTGTTTTCGAGGATATGCCGTATCTTTTTCATGAAAGTGCGTGTTTAAAAGAGGTTTAAAATAAAGTTAGCAAATCTTTTTTTAAATACAAATGATAAAAGCACTAATCAGGGAATTTTTAATGATAACAAGGGAAATGGCTGTAAGTTTTAAATTATGTAGCCACCGTAATAGATAATCCTTCGATGCGCGAAAAGTGCTTCTTATTTAATGTTACGATAGGAAGCGAGTTTGTGATGCAAATTGCTGCGATAAAAATGTCTCTAAATTCAATCAGTTGATTTCCTTTTTTGAGGTCCCGAAATATTTCCGCTGCCTTTATTGCAGTTTGTTTATCAAACGGAAGTACATCTATATCCGACAAAACAAGCTTGATATCTTCTGAATGCACAATTGTGCCGGCACCAACAAGTAGCTCATATATCGTTACCGATGTTGTAAACTTGGGGGTATGGTCCCGTATCGAATAAAGCTTGGTTTTCGATTTATCTTTAGCCCGCAGGTGTTCTATAAAAACGCTCGTGTCAATTACCATTCTTCTATTGTCCAGTTGTTGAACAATTTGGCATTCTCCTCAAAAACTTTAATGTCATCTTCCGACCAAGTAGAAACTGTCAAGAGCTTTTCCTGATAAGATTTCATATCAACCTTCCTTTTATTTTTCTTGCTCAATAAAAAGTCAATAAAGTCATCTACTTCCTTTTGGGCAAAGGGGTCAAGCTTTTGATATTTTAATTGAACTTCCCACATACCATACAAATATAAATAAAACCTTTATCGCAATCAATACGCTAACAACACATGCGGCTTATAGGTGTCTGTTTTTACGCGGGCCTTTAGCTCGTGCAATATATTGTACAGGCCAAAGTTGGTGCGGTTTACATATATAAAGTGTTTTACGCCACGCGCCTGCTTAAACTCCGGCATGCGGGCAATTTTTTCGCCGTAGTTGTAAAGGCCGTCAAAAAACTCGTTTTCGCCAAAGTCAAAATGGCTATCCATATAGGGGCGGGCAAACAAGCTTATCATTTCTTTATAAATGGCATAGTAAAATTCCACCTGCTGCGGGCTGTCATTAGGCAGTATCATCTCCAGTTGCCTGAAGGCCTTTAACGTTTCTTCCTTATCACCCAACAAATCCGTTGATGTCGATGAGAAAAATGGATAATAAAAGCTATCAGGCATTTCTTTAATACAGCCAAAGTCGATCACTCCCAACTTGCCGTCGGGTGTTATCATAAAGTTACCGGGATGCGGATCGGCATGTACGGCGCGCAATTCATGCTGCTGGTAGTTGTAAAAATCCCAAAGTGCCTGCCCAATCCGATCGCGCAGTTGTTGCGATGGGTTAGTGGCTAAAAACTCCTTCAGGTGCATGCCCTCTATCCAGCTCATGGTAATTACCCTTTTGGCCGATAGTTCCGGAAAATACTCCGGGAACACAATATTATCCAAATTGGCGCAAGCTTCCGAGAACTCGATGGAGCGACGCACTTCCAACTCGTAGTCCGTTTCTTCCAGCAGGCGCTCTTCTACCTCTTTCATGTAAACATCCAGCTCCTTTTCGCTCATGCCCAATAATCGGAACGCAAAAGGTTTCACCAGTTTCAAGTCCGATGATATGGAGTCGCCCACGCCGGGATATTGGATTTTTACCGCCAGCTTTTTGCCGTTAAGTTCGGCGCGGTGCACCTGGCCTATGGATGCCGCGTTGGTGGATCGCAGTTCAAACTTATCGTAGATCTGCTCGGGCGTTTTACCAAAGGCCTTGCGAAAGGTCTGAACAATCAACGGTCCCGATAAAGGCGGCGCATTGTATTGGGATAACGAAAATTTGTCGACATACGCTTTTGGCAGCAGGTTTTTGTCCATGCTCAGCATTTGTGCTACCTTGAGCGCGCTGCCTTTCAGTTCGCTTAAACTGGCGTAAATGTCCGTCGCATTGTCCTGGTTCAACTCGTCATTGTTCATATCCGGGTTAAACAATTTTTTGGAATAATGCTTAATATAATTTCCCCCAATTTTAAAGCCGGTGCCCACAAACTTGGCCGAACGCTGTACTTTACTGGTTGGAATACTATTTTGCTCTTTTTGCTGTTCGCTCATTTTTTAGTCAGTGGTCAATTGTCCACAGTATTTAGTAAGTTTTGTGCTATCTATCGTCCATCAACTATATTAAAATCCCATCTTCTCTTTAATGCCACCGTTCTTAGCTAAGAACTTGCCGTACTCCAGCAGGTTGTCGATAGGTGAGCGTTGAAAAAGGTCGAACGTAACATTTATTCCTTTTTCAATAGCTTCATCGGTTTTTTCAAAGCCGGCCGAGGCATCGTTTATCCAAAAGTTGAGCACAAATACAAATTGTACCCATAAGGCATCTTTGTAACGGTCGGCAAAAAACTTGCGGTCGGTCAGTTCACCGCTTTCAATACCTTCCTGCAAAATGCCGATACTCATGTCCTCGAACTCGGCTTTCAAACCTTCAAATGCCATGGGCGTGGTAAAGCCTTTATGTATTTTCTTCATGCTCCAGGCAGCAAAACTGCGGTGGCTTTTCAGCAGCTCAAAAAAGCTATAGAAAAAAGACAAGGCCTTTTCGCGCGCCGAGTATTGCGCCCAAACTTCCTGCCCTTTTATCTCGGCAATGGTTTTTGTGGCCAGACCCGTCCATATACTCTGTTCCACGGCCTCAAACGAACCGAATACTTTATAAAAATCTTCTTCGCTCATTTTTTGCTTTTTAGCAAAAACGTAAACAGACTTTGGTTGCTCGCCTTCGGTCAATACATAATCGATGTAGGCTTTCTGTATCGCTTCTTTTGTTGCCATGGTTTTATGGTTTTAATTTGATTACACTATAAAGTTAAACGCTCAATGCTTCAGGATGTTTCCCGGGTTTGGCATAATTTAAACGGCCCAGGCGTTGGGTAGTATGGTAACTATCTAAACCCGCAACAGTTACCGACCCTGCTTTTTCCAAATCAACATAACCGTCCGCCGCGATAACATTTTCATCTAAAATTATGTATATTATTTCGCCGATAACGATACTGGTATTGTTAATTGACACATCGATGATATCGCGTAGCACTAAACCTATCTTAATGGTCGATTCTTTTACAAAAGGAGCCTTCAACCCAGCTATATAGCTCTTTGTAAAGCCACATTCCCCAAATTCCGATTCACCGCTCGGGAAACGGGCGCTGGTTTGGTGGGCTTTGGCGTACCATGCGGGCAACACATTATTTAAGGTGTATTGGCCGGTCGCGATGATGTTTTTTAAAGTATCATGCTCAGCACCGTCGGGGCGCACAACCATGCCCAGCAATGGCGGGTTAGCACCAACATGAAATATCGAGTTAAACAAAGCCAGATTAGTAATACCGTCAGTACTGATGGTACCTACCATTTGCAGACTCTTAAAACCCGAAACACTGTTTACCAGCGTGGTTCGGTAGCGCTGCTCCATACTTGATATCTGGTTGCCGGTTATGGTCATACAGTTTTCAGCTTACCTAAACCGCCGTCAATACCTATAACTTGGCCGGTCATCCAACTACTTTGCTCCGATAATAAAAAGCTTGCCGCTGCCGCTATATCATCCGCCATCCCAAATTTGCCCAGCGGGTGCCTTTTGGCCGAAGCTTCCCTTTTTTCGGGCGTGTTTAACAATGCGGCCGCCAAGGGCGTGTCGGTTAAACTTGGTGCGATCACGTTTACACGGATACGGCTTGGCGCCAGTTCGGCCGCAAGCGATAACGCCAGGCCTTCAACCCCGCTTTTTGCCGCTGCTATACTGGCATGAAAACCCATGCCCGCTTTAGCAGCTACCGTACTGAACAATACAATGCCGGCTTCAGGTGCGTTTTTTAGGCTTTTCAAAGCTTGCTGTATTACCTCAGCCGCACCTACAACGTTCAAACGGTAATCGTTCAAAAAATCATCTTTAGTTAACCGGTGAAAAGGCTTTAAATTGATACTGCCGACGCTGTAAACCAATCCGTGCAGTTCTTCGGGCAGTTGTTCGCTCAATGCGCTCACATCGCACAAAACATCCAGTTCAATATGCGTTACGCCATCTGGCCATTCCGCCGAAGCATGCCGCGATGCATTGTACACCTTGGCGCCTTTGCCGCAAAGCTGTTTTACCAATGCCAAACCAATACCAGTACTACCCCCTACAACTAAAATGTTCTTTCCTGTAAATCCCATTTATCCGATGTGTTTTAAAAACTCCGATTTGGTATCTGCTTCTAAAAACTTACCGCAATATTCGGCGGTAACCGTTGTGCTGTCTGCATCCTTCACCCCGCGCGACGATACACACATGTGGTGCGCGTCTATCACCACGGCTACGTCTTCCGTTTGCAGTATTTCTTTCATTTCGTTAGCTATTTGTATGGTCAGCCTTTCCTGCACCTGCGGCCTTTGCGAATAGTATTGTACAATTCGGTTCAGTTTCGAAAGGCCTATCACCTTACCCGAACTGATATACGCAACATGTGCCTTGCCGGTAATAGGCACAAAATGGTGCTCGCAGTTACTGCTTACCGCGATGTTCTTTTCCACCAGCATTTGTTTGTATTGGTACTTGTTTTCAAAAAGCGTAGGCTTAGGCTTGTTTTTTGGGTTAAGCCCCCCGAAGATTTCTTTCACATACATTTTGGCCACCCTTTTTGGCGTGCCTTTCAGGCTGTCGTCGCTCAGGTCGAGGCCCAGTATGTTCATAATTTCTCTAAAATGCTTTTCAATGAGTTCAATTTTTAAATTGTCATCAAGCTTAAAAGCATCCGCCCGGAGTGGGGTTTCAAAGTTGGATCCGATGTGGTCATCACCCATTAGGTGGATAATATCGTCGTCGGTGTTAATTGTCAGTTTTAGGTTTTGTTCAGCCATGTAATAAGCACATTGTCAAAATTGTGGCGCAATGATAGCAGGTTTAAAATTGTCTTGTGTCAGCGCAAAATTGTAATTCTGTCAGCCATTTGTTAAAAAACAGCGCCGATGACAAATTTTGCCTTAAAATGTTGAGATGGTGTCAAATATTGTGATTTACGCTGTTGGAAAATAAAAAATTCTCAATTTTACGGCATCAACTGTACCTTTAGGTAAGATATGAGCGAAAAGACGATACTGGTTTGGTTTAGGAACGACTTGCGCATTCACGATAACGAGCTTTTAACGGAGGCCATACGCAAGGCCGATAAAGTGCTGCCCGTGTTTTGTTTCGACCCTTTTTATTTTAAAACTACCCAGTACGGCACACTTAAAACCGGAAATTTCCGTGCCCGTTTCCTCATTGAATCAGTCAGCAATTTACGCGATAATTTACGTTGCCTTGGCGGAGAATTAATTGTGCGCACAGGCGACCCGGAACAGATTATTCCGCAATTGGCCGAACAATACCAGGTGGCTGAAGTGTATCATCATCGCGAAGTTGCTTTTGAGGAAACCAGTATTTCGGCCAGGGTTGAAGCTGCCCTTTGGAAGATAAAACTTAACCTCAAACATTTCATCGGTCATACTTTTTATCATAAAGAAGACCTGCCTTTTCCTATAAAGGATATCCCTGACGTATTTACTGTCTTTCGCAAAAAAGTAGAGCGCGACAGCACCATCCGCCCTTGTTTCGAAACGCCTGCATCCATTCCTGTTCCGGCCATAGGCGATGCCGGCGAAATGCCTACACTGGAGCAATTGGGCCTAACCGAGCCCATTGATGATACCCGCTCCGTAATGCATTTTATAGGGGGCGAAAGCCAGGCCCTGCTGCGTATGCAACATTACTTTTGGGAAAGCGACCGGCTTAAAACATATAAAATTACCCGCAATGAGTTGCTTGGCGCCGATTATTCGTCCAAGTTTTCGCCTTGGTTATCGGTAGGGTGCTTGTCAACGCGCCAGGTATACTGGGAGGTAAAACGCTACGAGCAGGAGCGGGGCGCCAACGACTCTACCTACTGGCTCATCTTCGAATTGCTTTGGCGCGATTATTTCCGCTTCATGTTTAAAAAATATGGCAATCAATTTTTTAAACCTGGCGGTTTTAAAGGGCATGCCCCCGACGTTGCCCCCAACCAGGATGAACTGTTCGAAAAATGGAAGAATGGCCTCACCGGCGTACCTTTTATAGATGCTAACATGCGCGAGCTAAACGCTACCGGTTTTATGAGCAACCGCGGCCGCCAAAATGTGGCCAGCTTTTTGGTGCACGATCTGAAAGTGAACTGGACGCGCGGCGCAGCTTATTTCGAAGAAAAACTGCTTGATTACTCGCCCGCCAGTAACTGGGGCAACTGGGCCTATGTGGCCGGCGTAGGTAACGATCCGCGCGAAAACCGCTACTTCAACGTGATAAAACAAGCTACCCTATACGACCCTAAGGGCGACTATATAAAAACCTGGCTACCGCAACTGCAAAACATTCCGGCAAAGCAGGTACAAACGCCATTCTTTTTAAATGATGCCGAATTAAGCATGTACCATGTAACGCTTGGTGTAGACTATCCTGCCCTCATCATCCCGCCGCAATGGAAAAATCCCCTCGATAAAAATGTAACAATATTTGGCTAAAGGCGTTTAATATAAAAAACCACCATGAACCCGTTCGAAGAATTTACCGTCATTATAGGGCTGCTCGCTATCGCCTTCGAAGGTGGCTCGATATTACTTGCTTACCTGCGCAAAACTTTCCATTTATAATTATCGCCCTGTTATAAATTTTACCTTATCGCTATTCAGCTTGTATGGCAAAAAAGCTACGTTTAATTTTAGGTGATCAGTTAAATCCGGATCATTCATGGTATACGTGTAAAGATCCTGATACCCTTTATGTGCTCATGGAGGTAATGCAGGAACAGAACTATGTTAAACACCATATTCAAAAGATACTTTCTTTTTTTGCCGCCATGCGCAATTTTGCTTTTGTATTAAAAAAGCAGGGGCACCGGGTATTGTACATTGAACTTGATGATACGGACAACCTGCAAAGCTTTGATGAAAATTTACAGCGAATTATCGCGCAACATGGCATAAATGTATTGGAATATCAGCAACCTGATGAATACAGGTTGGATGAACAGCTTAAAACGTTGGGAGGTGCCATCGGTATTCCTGTTAAAGTGTATGATACCGAACACTTTATGACCCACCGTTTTGAAGTGCGCGATTATTTTATCGTTAAGCAGCAATACTTGATGGAAAGCTTTTACAGGTATATGCGCAGAAAATGGAACATTTTAATTGCAGGCGATAAACCCCTCGGCGACAAATGGAATTTTGACCATGAAAACCGTAAAAAATACGACGGTAAGGCGAAGCTACACGGCGCGTGTACCTTCAATCACGATGTGACCCCGATACTGCAAATGGTCGACAAAATGCAGGTAAAGTATTTTGGCGAGGTCGACGCCGAACATTTACCTTGGCCGCTTTCACAAAATGAAGCACTTACATTGATAGACTATTTTTGCGAAAATCTACTGCCGCATTTTGGTACCTATGAAGATGCCATGCTTAAAAACCATGCTACGCTGTTCCACTCTCGGCTATCGTTTTGTTTAAACGTAAAATTGGTATCGCCGCTACAGGTAATACATAAAGTTATCGGGTATTGGAACAAACACCCCGACGGGATAAGTATCGCTCAAGTAGAAGGCTTTGTCCGGCAAATAGTTGGCTGGCGCGAGTTTATGCGCGGTGTATATTGGGCAAAAATGCCGGGCTTCGCAAAGTTGAATTATTTTGAAAACCGTGCAACTTTACCGCACTGGTTTTGGACGGCGGAAACCAAAATGAATTGTTTGAAACATTGTATTGGGCAATCGTTACAATCAGCTCACGCGCATCACATTCAACGGTTAATGGTAATAGGTAATTTTTGCCTACTTGCCGGTATCGACCCCGATCAGGTTGATGAGTGGTATCTGGGTGTTTATATTGACGCGATAGAATGGGTACAGATAACCAATACCCGCGGAATGAGCCAATATGCCGATGGTGGCATTATAGCATCAAAGCCTTACGCAGCTTCATCAGCCTATATTAACAAAATGAGCGACTATTGTAAGGGCTGCCACTATGATCGCGACAAGCGTTATGGCGACGGTGCCTGTCCCTACAATAGCCTTTACTGGAATTTCTATCATCGTAATTCGGATAAATTACGAGGCAACCATCGCGTGATGATGGGTTACAAAACCTTGGATAAGATGCCCCCCAATGAGTTACGCTTATTAAATGAACAAGCCAACCTATATTTGGCATCTTTAGACGAGTTATGACCGATCGGTTATTTTAATAATTATACCAACCGGTATAATTATTATGCCGTTATTTGCCCTAACTAATTAAAAATCGTCAAATTCAACCGTTTAAATCTTTTTTATAGGAGTTTTCGTAAAACTTATTTCCAATTAAATAGGTTTTGTATGGCTTTTATATTTTAATTTTGCAACGTTTACAAGATATTCTATAATGGATCGTCTCAATTATATCAACCCTGCCAACGCAGACTATATTAATTCACTTTACGAAGCCTATAAACAAGACCCCGAATCGATAGATTTCGGCTGGCAAAAGTTTTTCGAAGGCTTTGATTTTGGCCAGGGCGCTCCTGCAGCCGTAGCTCAATCTGGTGATGTCCCGTCGGAAGCAGCCGAAGCGCATTTTTTAAAGGAAATTAAAGTTTTAAACATGATATATGGCTACCGCGCGCGGGGCCATTTATTCACTAAAACCAATCCGGTACGCACACGCCGTCAGTACTTTCCGGGCAAGGAGTTAGAAACTTTTGGCTTTACCGAGGCAGATCTCGACACTGTTTTCAGTTCGGGTGTTGAAGTTGGTTTAGGCGCCGCAAAACTGCGCGACATACATGACTTGTTAGAACAAACCTATTGCCAGTCGGTAGGTGCCGAATACAAATACATCCGCAACCCGATCAAAATGAAATGGTTCGAAGACAGGATGGAAAAAGTGCGCAATACCCCTAACTTTAATGTCGACGAGAAAAAGCAGATTCTGAATAAACTAAACGAGGCCGTTGTTTTCGAGAACTTTTTAGGAACCAAGTTTTTGGGTCAAAAGCGTTTCTCGTTGGAAGGTGCCGAAGCCATGATACCGGCCCTCGATTCGGTTATCGAAAAAGGTGCCGACTTGGGCATAGAAGAATTCGTGATTGGCATGGCTCACCGCGGTAGGTTGAACGTACTGTGTAACATCATGAAAAAGCCTTACAAAGAGATATTCTCCGAGTTCCAGGGTAAAGGGCATGATGAAGAAACATCCTTCGGCGGCGACGTAAAATACCATCTCGGTTATTCAAACGATATTGTTACCCATAACAGCAAAAAAGTTCACCTTAGCCTTTGCCCCAACCCATCGCACCTCGAAACTGTTAACCCCGTAGTAGAAGGTTTGGTGCGGTCGAAAATTGATTTCAAATACAACGGTGATTATAAAAAGATCGCACCGATATTGATACATGGCGACGCTGCCGTTGCCGGGCAAGGCATTGTGTACGAAGTGTTGCAAATGTCGAAACTGGACGGCTACCGCACAGGTGGTACAATACATTTGGTCATCAACAACCAAATCGGTTTCACTACAAATTATAAAGATGCCCGCTCAAGCACCTATTGTACCGATGTGGCAAAAACAGTGCTTTCACCTGTATTGCACGTTAACGGCGATGATGCCGAAGCCGTTGCCTATGTAATTAATATGGCGATGGAATACCGTCAAACTTTCCACGAGGATGTGTTTATAGATATTTTATGCTACCGCCGTTATGGCCATAACGAGGCGGACGAACCAAAGTTTACCCAGCCCTTGTTATATAAAGCTATCGAGGCGCATCCCAACCCGCGCGATATTTATAACCAGAAATTGCTGGAACAAGGCAGCATTGCGGCAACCTATGCCGCCCAACTCGAAAAAACATTTCGCGACCAGTTGCAAAAAATGCTCGACGAATCGAAAGCTGAAGAAGGCGCAAGCGGGTCGGTAGAAATGTTCCAGGGTGCCTGGCAAGGCTTGCATATCGCTAACGAAAAAGAATTTACGCTGTCGCCTGATACCGCTATTACCGAAAAGGAATTGCTTGAAATAGGCAAAGCCATCAGCACCTTGCCTAAAGACAAGGATTTCTTTAAAAAGATAGAAAAACTGTTCGAAGAGCGCAAAAACATGGTCAACAAAACCCATGTGTTCGATTGGGCAATGGGTGAGTTGATGGCTTATGGCTCCTTGTTAAAAGAGGGGCACCGCGTGCGCTTAAGCGGTGAAGATGTAAAACGTGGTACTTTTTCGCACCGCCACGCCGTTTTAACCCTCGAAGATTCGGAAGAAGAGTACACTCCGCTGAATACCATGGGTACCGAAACCAAATTGGATATTTATAACTCGTTATTGTCCGAATATGGTGTTTTAGGATTCGAATATGGCTATGCTTTGGCCGATCCGCAATGCCTTACCATCTGGGAAGCACAGTTTGGCGACTTTTTTAACGGCGCCCAAATCATCGTCGACCAATATATTGCCAGTGCCGAAACCAAATGGCAGCGCGGTAACGGCCTGGTAATGTTGCTGCCCCATGGCTACGAAGGTCAGGGTCCTGAGCATTCATCAGCACGTATTGAGCGTTTTATGGAGCTTTGCGCTGATAACAATATCCAGGTGGCAAACTGTACCACACCGGCAAACTTTTTCCACATATTGCGCCGCCAGTTGCACCGGGAGTTCCGCAAACCGTTGATCATCTTTACTCCGAAGAGCCTGTTGCGCAACCCGCAATGCGTATCGCCGATAGAAGACTTTACCAAAGGCAAGTTTAAGGACCTGATTGATGATAGCTACGCAGATGAAAAAGCCGTAAAACGGATATTGTTCTGCACCGGCAAAGTTTACTACGACCTGTTGAACAAGCAACAAGCCGATAAACGCAAGGATGTAGCCATCGTCCGCATCGAGCAATTATACCCTACACCTTTTAGGCAGATGTTGAAACTGAAAGCCAAATATGCCAACGCAACCGAATTTTTCTGGGTACAGGAAGAGCCCGAAAACATGGGTGCCTGGCCGTATATGTGCCGTAAGTTCCGCAAAAGCGAGCTGAGGTTAGACGTGATTTCCCGCAAGGAAAGCGCAAGTACCGCTACCGGCTACGCCAAACAACATACTGCGCAACAGATGTACATTGTTGGTAAAGCTTTCGAATCGGCTGTGAGCGAAAAAGGAAAAGCGGGCATTAAAAAAACTGTCGAGAAAATGGCCGAAACCAGTGCCGATTAATTAGTCTATACGATATAAAATTATGAGTTTAGAGATCAAAGTTCCGCCCGTGGGCGAATCCATTACCGAAGTTACTTTATCAAAATGGTTAAAAAAAGATGGCGATGTGGTTGCCATGGACGAAGTAATTGCTGAATTAGAATCGGACAAGGCCACATTTGAACTGACCGCCGAAAAAGCCGGAACTTTAAAAACGATTGCTAAAGAAGGCGATACCATACCAGTAGGTGCCGTGGTTTGCTCAATAGAAGAAGGAACTACCGCGCAGGCAGCAAAATCTGCTCCCGTAGCTGCCGAAAAAGCACCAGCTGCTGCACCGGTTGAAGAGAAAGCTACGCCCGCACCCGTTGCCGCACCTGCGAAATCTATACAGGTAAAAGTACCATCGGTAGGAGAGTCGATCACCGAAGTAACATTGTCAAAATGGCTGAAAAAAGATGGCGATGCTGTTGCCATGGACGAAGCCATTGCGGAACTCGAGTCGGACAAGGCAACGTTCGAACTGACCGCCGAGCAAGCCGGAACTTTAAAAACCATCGCCAAAGAAGGCGATACCTTAGCTATTGGTGCTGTAGTTTGCAGCATTGAAGTTGGTGCCGGTGCACAAGTTGCAGTTGCAGCACCGCAGCCCGTGGCACAATCAGTCGCCGCTGAATCAAAAACCAATTACGCGTCTGGCACACCATCGCCTGCCGCCGGTAAAATATTGGCCGAAAAAGGCATCGACCCTGCCGCTGTCGCCGGAAACGGCGTAAACGGTCGCATCACTAAAGAAGATGCTTTGAACGCTTCTGCAAGTCCAAAGTCTGAAGTCGTTAGTCCTAAGCAGGCAGCTCCGACTCAAGACTCAGGACTCAAGACTCAAGGCTCGAGAGGAGAGCGCCGCGAAAAAATGTCGTCGTTGCGTAAAACCGTTGCCAAACGTTTGGTAGCCGTTAAAAACGAAACCGCCATGCTCACCACCTTTAACGAGGTGGATATGGCGCCGATAATGGAATTGCGTGCCAAATACAAAGATAAATTTAAAGAAAAACATGGTGTAGGCTTAGGCTTTATGTCGTTCTTCACCAAGGCCGTTTGCGAGGCATTGAAAGAATGGCCTGCCGTTGGCGCGCGCATAGAAGGCGAAGAAATAGTGTACAGCGATTTTGCTGATATCTCCATCGCTGTATCGGCACCAAAGGGTTTGGTGGTTCCCGTTATCCGCAACGCGGGTGCCATGAGCCTGGCCGAAATAGAGAAAGCTGTTGTAGTTTTAGCAGGCAAAGCCCGCGAAAGCAAATTAACTATCGAAGAAATGACCGGCGGTACCTTTACCATTACCAATGGTGGTGTTTTCGGTTCCATGATGTCGACACCCATCATCAATTCCCCGCAGTCGGCTATTTTGGGTATGCACAATATTATTGAGCGCCCGGTTGCTGTAAACGGACAAGTGGTTATCCGCCCCATGATGTACCTTGCCATGTCGTACGACCACCGCATCATCGATGGCCGTGAGTCGGTAAGCTTCCTGGTACGTGTAAAACAATTGTTGGAAGACCCTGCAAGGTTGTTGTTGGGCGTATAAGCTCCTTAACCCCCGAAGGGGGAACTAAAAAGAAAATATAAAACCCGGTTTAGCCGGGTTTTTTTGTGTCCCAAAAGATTTGACAACTTTCAAAAAGTTGTCAAATCTAATACGGTATCTTTGTATATGACCAATAAGAAAATCAGCAAGAAGAAATTATCCAAGATAATTCAAAAGCGTAAACCTATCGACCTGGATAAGTATGCCGGTAAAATTGATTTCGGAATTGATGGTTTGGAATATCAATTAAAAGCCCGGGGCGAGTGGCAGTAATTTAGCTTTAGACACTTCATTGTTATTGCGCATATAAATATTAAAAACCTGTTAGTCCGGTTTTTTGGGGTTATTTATCTTTATTCCATTCTTCGATTTTAAAACCTGTTGTAACAGAATCTTTATTCATTTGTATAACAAGTGTCTTGGTATGAACTGGGTCAATATCGCTACCGAAGTCAGTTATGATTTCATAGCTTACAATATTTGTCGTATCCCCAAAATTAGCCGGCTCACCAAGAGAATCAACAAGTTGTTTATACGTTAATCCTTTTAGCCTGTGGTTCTTTACCAAATCATCTATCATAAATTCCCGGTTAGGATAATCCCAATCCAGTTTTTCATCCCATAATTTTCTATCAAATTTTATTTTTGGCGGATACTGCCCGCAAGACACAAGTAAAAGAAAACATAAAATTATGGCAAATTGCTTCATAATAGGAGCGTTATCCCACAAACCGTCTCAAAGCCCCTATCGCCCCGATATGCATCCCTTCGTGGAAAGCGATGAAAGCAACCGCATCTTCAATGCTTTTTACCTCAAAGCCAAAACGCGTGGTCCAAGTTGGGTAGCCGGCAAATTTATCGGTTTTCAAATCGGCCTCCAGTAGGGTTAAAGTGGACGAAAACAAGCTGAATATCTCTTCCACTTCCGCCGCATCAAAAAACCTTTCCGGTTTTGTGCCGGGTTTAAAGGTGTCAAAAAACTCATCGCTAATGGCTATGGGTTGGTTCACGCGTTTATAACAAATGCCTTGCTGAGTGGTAACCATGTGGCCAATGTTCCAAACGATGTTGTTATTGAAACCCGGTGGCACGGTGTTTAGTTGTTCGATGGTCAACTGTTTTAGCATCTCTGCTATTTTAAGGCGTGGTTGTAATATCAATTCAATGGCTTGGATCATGATGTCAGGTTTTTACTGTTCAATATTACGTAAAACGAGGCAATAGAATAGTATGATTATTTCCATAAATTTGTCATAATGCCCGAAGCCATTCCATCACAACAAGCATCGTCCAACAAACCCATCTGGTATTTCCTTTTGTTTTGGACGCTGTTGAACACCCTCCAAGCCTACACGCTCGAACTGCATGGCGATGAGGCTTATTATTGGGTGTATTCCCGTTTTTTGGATTGGGGTTATTTCGACCACCCACCCATGGTGGCTGTGTTCATCCGCATCGGCGACAGTATCATGCACAACGAATTGGGCCTGCGCCTGCTCACCGTTATTACCAGTTCGGCATCCATCTATCTGCTGTGGCTTATCTTGAAAAAATACAACGCCGGTGCGAAATGGTTTATGCTGGTGATATCGGGGTTGTTCATTTTCCATATTTATGGTTTCACCACCACGCCCGATTCACCTTTGCTGTTTTTTACCGTGCTGTTCTACTATTTTTATCAACGATATATTAATGAGGATAAATGGAGTTTGGCTTTTATTTTAGCCATCGTCTCGGCCGGTTTGCTGTATAGTAAATATCATGGTATCATACTTATAGGTTTAACCATACTATCCAATATCAAACTGCTTAAGCGTGCGAGTTTCTGGCTCATCGCTGTCGGAGCGATGGCGCTGTTTTTACCGCACATTCTATGGCAAATAAACCATGGTTTCCCATCTGTTAAATATCACCTGTTCGACCGCTCAGCCAGTGTGTACCATTTGGATTTTACCACGCTTTACCCTTTAGGGCAGTTGGCCATGGCGGGGCCGCTTATCGGCTGGTTTTTGTTTTATTCGGCGGCCAAAACCAAAGTGAGCGATGCTTTTGTGCGATGCCTGATGGTCAATTTTGTGGGTACCTTTTTGTTCTTTTTGTTAAGTACTTTTAAAGGCGAAGTGCAACCCCACTGGACGCTCATTGCTTTTGTGCCTTTGTTGATGCTGGCCATCATCAGGTTTAGCCAGCACGGTAACCTGCCGAAATGGTTTTATGGTTTGGCTGTCGCTAACATCGCGCTCATCCTGTTCATCCGCTCGGCGTTGTTGTTCCAGTATCCTTTTGTGATGAACATCGGGCAGTTTAAAAGCTATTTCGGCTTCCGCGACTGGACAAAGCGAGTACATGAAAAAGCCGGCGATAGTTACGTCATCATCCGCGACGGTTTCCAGGACCCGTCCAAATACAACTACTATACCAACTCCACCAAATGCATGAGTTACGACTCGCGTTATTACCGCAAAACGCAGTACGACATTTGGTCGATAGAAGACAGCCTGCAGCACAAGCGTGTTTACTTTTTACAGGACGGACCGGAGAAAGGCGTAACCACGGATTCGGTGGTTGATGAGTACGATCGCAAGTATTATAGCGGCTGGGTGGATGATGTGCGGACTTATCAGCAGGTGGACATCGATATGGTTCCTGAAAAACTGAAAGCGTCGCCGGGGCAGCTTATCCGGTTTAATTTAACTATCCATGACCCGTACAAGCATGCCATCAGTTTTGGCGACAGCAGCAATTTACACAAGGCTTTTTTGGAGGCTTGCTTTTTTCAGGATGGCGACATCAAATATAGTTGCAAGGCAGACAGCGTGTTCAATGCGATTAATATAGACGCAGGCGCGACGGCAAAATATACCTTCGCTGTAAAGGCGCCGGTAAAAAAGGGGAAATACGATCTGTTCTTCTCCATCCGCACCGATCCTTTCCCGGGTTCGAAGAATAGTGCAGAGATCAGTTTTGAGGTACAATAAAATAAAAAAATAGCGGCAGGTCTCGCACCCACCGCTACTTGTTTATTATTATTACTGAGCCTTAATTAACTCCTAACCCCTGTGTACACTGCCCGATCCATGCTTTGATATGGATACCTGTGTAGCGCTTCCGGTATATTTGATATCGCCAGAACCTGAAACCGAAGCATCGATTTTTTGGCTGGCATTAACCGAAGCATCGCCCGAACCGGATACATGTATGGCGGTGTTGATGGTAACCAAGTCTCTCGCGGTATAATCGCCTGAACCCGAAATGTTGATGGTACAATCATCGGCTTTACCCGAAAGCTTCATATCGCCCGAGCCGGAAATATGGCTTTCGAGGGTTTTAACATCCAGCTTACCGGTAACATCGCCCGAGCCGGATACGCGCAGTTTTAATGATGGTGAGCTTATACCGTCTTTAAAAAATACATCGCCCGAGCCGGATACCCCAATTGCGTTCACCTCTTTAATGGTTACATACACCATTTCTTTTTTATGGCCGCCCCAGCTCCAGTTCCAATCGTCTTTTCTGTTGTAAATTTTCAATACGCCGTTTTGCACCTCGGTAACAATATGTTCCATTTCATCTTCGGGGGCAACTACTTTTACCGATTCCGTTGATCCTTGTGTTACATATACATCGTAAGAACCGCCCACGCTGATGGCATTAAAGCCGGTCAGGTGCCTGTCTTCTGTTTTTTGTGCGAACGCGTTGCTCATGCCGAGAACCAGCATAGCGGCAAATAAAGTCGTGGTCAGTGATTTCATGATCTTGTTGGTTTTTATGATGAGACGCATGTTGTATCAAAAAAGTTGCAGCAAAATGAAAAAAACTTTCAGGTCATCCCGAACTTGGTTCGGGATCTCATATGCTAAGAAACTAAGCGACCTATCGCATTCTACCCTTCCGTTGAGGTGCTGAAACAAGTTCAGCATGACTTTAGTCGATAAGCACCCCGATATAATAATCAAAGGTATCCACCTCCAGGTTGTCCTTCGTAACTCCCGGCAAGTCCACCGCCGCGAAACGCGTTTTCGGCGATATAAAGATATACTCGCCACCTTTTGCCCTTACTTTTACCGGCATGGTAAAGCCGCCAACATCGGCCACCCAGCGGCACATTACGCGGTTGTTCTCAAAGCGAAACTCCAGCGTTGGGATGTTTTTATAGCGCAGATATTGGTCGAAAATAGTGGTCAGGTTGATGCCCGATTCTTTATTGATATAGTCGACTATTTGTTCGGTCGTTACCGTTTGGTGATAAAAGGTTTTGTTGAGCCCGCGCAGTATGCCGCGCCATTTTTCGTCATCGTTGATGACGGTGCGTATGGCATTGAGCATATTTCCGCTTTTGTAATACATATCGCCCGAACCTTCTTTATTTACGCCATAAGTGCCGATAATAGGCTCATCATTGGCAATGGCGCGGCGGGTGCCGTGCACATATTCCTGCCCTGCTTGTTTGCCGTAATACATTTCGGTAAACAGCGATTCGGAATAATTGGTAAAGCCTTCGTGCATCCACATATCGGCAATGTCTTTATCGGTAATACTGTTGCCAAACCATTCGTGCCCGCTTTCATGTACCACAATAAAGTCCCATTTTATGCCCCAGCCTGTCCCCGAAAGGTCGCGACCTAAATAGCCGTTCTGGTATTTATTGCCATAAGCCACAGCGCTTTGATGCTCCATGCCCAAATGCGGTGTTTCCACTAATTTATAACCATCCTCGTACCAGGGGTACGGGCCAAACCAATATTCAAAAGCTTTGAGCATGGGTTTTACATTTTCGCCAAATTGCTTGGT
The DNA here is from genome assembly GCF_903893715.1 of uncultured Mucilaginibacter sp. Classification (GTDB taxonomy): domain Bacteria; phylum Bacteroidota; class Bacteroidia; order Sphingobacteriales; family Sphingobacteriaceae; genus Mucilaginibacter. The sequence goes on along the minus strand of NZ_CAITNG010000139.1, from coordinate 19,496 downwards.
CGCTTTCGCGACGTGTTCCGGCAAAACCCAATAATCTAAGGTCAACTTACCTTTTTCGCCATCGTAGCTATCGCTGATGTGCCGGTAATCGCCAATATTGGCAGCCACATCATAATTATTGATGGGATTGGCCACAAACCAATCGAAACGGGTATAGCCGTCGGGCAGCTCGGTGGTTTTGCGCAGGCGGCCGTTGGATACATCCTTTAAACCTTTTGGTACACTGATGCTGATCATCATGCTGTCCACCTCATCGGCCAGTTGGTCCTTGTTAGGCCACCAGATACTGGCGCCTATACCCTCGCAGGCAGTAACCACCCAGGGTTTGCCCAAGCTATCGGCCGAGAACACAAAGCCGCCGTCCCATGGCGCGCGTTTGGCAATAGTCGGGTTACCCGAATAGTAAACGGTAAAAGCGTCCTTTGTACCTTTGGCGATGGGCTTCGGAAAGGTAATGAACACCGCGTTAAACTCGCGTTTATAAGGTAGTTCCTTGCCTTTATACAACACCTTTTCGATGGCCAGGTTATTAAACAGGTCGAACTGCAGGGTGCTAAAATCCTGCACAGCGGTAAATTTGAACAGGTTGCTGCCGCTGATGAATTTCTTATCAATATCCACCTTCACATCCAAATGGTAATAATTGATGTCGTAACAGGTACGCAATGGCGACGTAGTGCTGCCCCGCAGGGTATCTGCCCGGGTAAAGGTGGGCTTGGGGGTGACGAGTTGGGCACTAGCTGAAAAAATGCTAAAGCCGAGGCCAAGCGCAAAGGTTATAATGTGAGGTAGTTTCATTTAATTGTTGATTATTTTCTGAGAACAATGGTAATTTCCGTAAGCTATTTTTTTAATCGTGCCAACACTTTTTCTAAGCCTTCATCGTGATAAATAAATCGATAACCAATTTTACGCCACTTTTTTGTACTAACATTATACTTGAACTGGTAAATATTTGTACCCCAATTTGGAGATGCAATTGAAATTAAAACATGTTTTTCCGGCTTCATTAGCCATGGGAAAAAAGGCATATTTTCACTTAGATATTTATCCTTTTTAAACCCGTGTTCGCCTTGTATAAAGTACCAGTATTCCGGACCAACATCCATCGGAATATTATGCTTAATGGCAAAGTCTTCCTTGCCGTCAAAATTCAAATCGGCAACAACGATATCACCATAGTCTTCTTCCGATACCTCTGCTTTCATGTTTCGCCCTGTAATGAACGAACGGTCATTTGTGCTTTCGCTGAAAGTTTTATAAAAAGTGTATCCGTCGGAAGTAAATTGAAGTCGCTGAAATAACCTTTTATCACTTTTATTATAAATCTCGATGATGATATTAGAACTTATTGTAAAGCCTTCATTATCTTTTTTATCTATCCTTATAATCTTATAATCAAATTTCTTTGACAGTGCAGTATGAAAACAAGTCTGCCCATACGCCCCACCAAACAAAAGCATGAATAAACCAATAATTAAATATTTGCTATTCATGCTTTTTGTCAAATCGGTGAAATCAAATCAAAATCGGTGAAATCCCAACTATTGCAATACCATCACCTTCACACCCGATGGCGCCATGGTATCGTGGTATATCTTAATGGTCTCTTTCTGGAAATCCGAATCTTTGGCTTTGTAAATATCCATAAACTTTTGCGGGTTACGGTCGCCCAGCGGGAACCAGGAGCTTTGCACCTGCACCATTATTTTATGACCCTTTTTAAAGGTATGGCCAACATCGGGCATGGTATATTTTACCTGGGTAACCTTGCCCGGCACAAATGGCTCAGGATGCTCAAACGAGTTGCGGTATTTGCCACGGAAGATATCGCCGCGCACCAGCATTTCGTAACCGCTCATGGTAACACCTTTGGGGTTTGGTATCGGGTTAGGGTAATCATCCGGGAACACATCGATAAGCTTCACCACATAATCGGCATCGGTACTGCTGATGGCCGTAAACAGGTTAGCCATTACCGGACCTGTCAAGGTGATGTCTTCGGTCAAGGCATCCGTTTGGTAGGTCTTTACATCGGGCCTGCGGGCGGCAAAGCGCTGGTCGTCTATCATGTACTCGCGGGTGCGGCGCTCTTGTATGCCGTCCTGGTAAGGCACGGGCGAGGCCGGGTCGCTCACATACTCGTCGAAACTATTAACAACCTTTGGCGCGCTGAACGATAGTTTGCCATTTGGTTGGAAATACAAGGTTTTCTCCACAGTATTTTTTGGCGGCCAGGTATCAAATTTATGCCATTGGTTTTCGCCGGTAATAAATATGGTGGCTTCGGGCAAGGTCATGTCGCCTTTGTCTTTCAGGTAATAGTTAAAGAAAGGCAATTCCACATTCTCACGGAACCAGGCGCTGGTTTTTTGCCCAAAATCCTGGTCGCCAAAAGTATCACCATCGCCGCGTTCCCAACCGCCGTGGAACCATGGGCCCAACACGATCATGTTTTTAACGGTTTGCGGGTTTTGTTTTTCGATGGCTTTGTATACGGCCTGCGCGCCAAAAGCATCTTCGGCATCAAAAAATCCGCCAACGGTCATTACAGCAGGCTTAATATTGGTCAAATGTGGACGGATATTCATCGCTTTCCAAAAACCATCGTAATCGGGGTGGTTCATCATATTGTCCCAAAACTTTACCGAGTCGCCTAAGTATTTCTTTTTGAAATTTGGCAACGCACCCATTTCTAAGTAAAATTTATAGTTATCGTGTTGGGTGTATTTGATCTGGTTCTTAATCTGGTCGGGCGTAACAGGTTTAGGGCGGGGCACACCAAATCCCGTAAGGAAAGCAAAGGCGTCCATCTCAAAAAACACACCGTTGTGGTGAAAATCATCACCTATGAACCAATCGGTAACGGGTGCCTGCGGCGAAACGGCTTTTAAAGCCGGGTGCGCGTTCGGCAGCGAAGCGGTGGAGTAAAAACCGGGATATGATATACCCTCAATGCCCACCTTGCCGTTGTTATTCGGCAGGTTTTTTACCAGCCAGTCAATGGTATCATAGGTATCGGTGCTTTCGTCGGTGGTGGTGGCATTATATTTACCGTCAATCTGCGGGCGCACATCGGTAAAATTGCCTTCGCTCATGTAACGGCCGCGTACGTCCTCGTACACAAAAATAAAACCCTCTTTGGCCAGCAACATGTTTTGACCGAGGGCACCTTTATAAACATCGGCACCGTAAGGGCCAACGTTGTAGGGTGTACGGGTCATCATGATGGGGTACTTTTTGCTTTGGTCTTTCGGCAAATAAATGGTGCAGAACAGGCGTTTACCATCGCGCATGGCAATGTATTGTTCCATTTTGGTGTAATTGGCCTTGATGTAGGCCGCATCGTCGACAGCTTGTTGGGTTAAAGGGCCGCCGCGCTGGGCGTAACCGGCGGCAATACACAGCGCCAGGCTTAGAGCGAGTAAGGTTTTTTTCATGATATGAGGATACAGTTAAAAAGCTAATTTAAACAAAGCACTCAATAGTGGGTAATGCTTTATCAAAAATGATAAAATAATTGAAACGCTTGTACAAAGTAGGACGCTATATATTTCATTACCCTATTCATAATCATTAACTTTGCCCGCCTTAAAATATATATGTTATGCAATTTGATGTTATTGTTATCGGATCAGGCCCCGGCGGTTATGTAGCCGCTATACGTTGTGCCCAGTTAGGTTTAAAAACCGCTTGTATCGAAAAATATTCAACCTTTGGCGGCACCTGCCTCAATGTGGGCTGTATCCCATCCAAAGCCCTATTAGACTCGAGCGAGCATTACTACAATGCCGGCCATACCTTCGAAACACATGGCATCAAGCTAAAAGATTTGAAGGTAGACATGCCCCAAATGATAAAACGCAAAAACGAGGTGGTGCAAAAAAACACCGCAGGTATATCGTTCCTGTTTAAAAAGAACAAGGTCACATCCTACCAGGGCATGGGTTCGTTTGTGGATAAGAACACCATCAAAATAACCAAAGCAGATGGCACTACCGAAACCATTACCGGTACCAACGTCATCATCGCCACAGGTTCAAAACCATCGAAACTGCCGTTTTTACCTGTCGATAAAAAACGCATCATCACCAGTACTGAGGCTTTAACGCTGACCGAAGTGCCCAAACATATGATACTGATCGGCGGCGGTGTGATCGGCTTGGAGCTTGGCTCGGTTTACGCGCGTTTAGGTGCCAAAATATCGGTCATCGAGTTTATGGATGGCATCATCCCCACCATGGATAAGGGTTTGGGCAAGGAGCTGCAAAAAGTGCTCACCAAATTGGGTATGGAGTTTTACCTGGGCCATAAGGTAACCGGTGCAAGCGTAAAAGCCAAAGAGGTAACTGTATCTTTCGATAGCCCTAAAGGCGAAAAAATGGAACTGAAAGGCGACTATTGTTTAGTTGCTGTTGGCCGTGTGGCTTATACCGATGGTTTAGGTTTAGAGAACATAGGCATTACTGTTGAAGAACGAGGCAAAAAAATCACCGTGAACGATCACATGGAAACATCTGTTAAAGGTGTTTATGCCATTGGTGATGTGGTGCGCGGCGCTATGCTGGCCCACAAAGCCGAAGACGAAGGTACTATGGTTGCCGAACTGATAGCCGGGCAAAAACCGCACATTAATTATAACCTCATCCCCGGTGTGGTGTACACCTGGCCTGAGGTAGCATCAGTAGGCCAAACCGAAGAGCAATTAAAAGAAAAAGGCATTAAATATAAAACAGGTTCGTTCCCGTTCCGTGCGAGCGGCAGGGCGGTTGCCAGCGGAGATATGGACGGCTTTGTTAAAGTATTGGCGGATGCCACTACCGACGAGATATTAGGTGTACACATGATAGGCCCCCGTGCTGCCGACATGATAGCCGAAGCCGTGGTAGCTATGGAATACCGCGCCAGTGCCGAAGACATCAGCCGTATGAGCCACGCCCACCCGACCTATACTGAAGCGATGCGCGAAGCTTGTTTGGCTGCGACGGATAATCGTCCTATTCATATATAAGCCCCCTCTAAATCTCCCCCTGAAGGGGGAGACTTTTGAAAAGCCCATTCTTTAGTTTAAAGAATGGGCTTTATATTTACAGGATATGCAAGCGCTCATTAATACAAGCATCATTGTTCTTACCCTTGTTGGGATGGAGACTATTTCCTGGGCGATGCACAAGTATTTGTTTCATGGCCCGTTGTGGTTCATTCACAAGACCCATCATCAAGAAAAACACACTTGGTTTGAACTGAATGACTTGTTCAGCTTTGCTTTCGCGGTATTTGCTTTATGGCTGATGTGGAAAGGGCACCTTACCTTGAACTATTACTTTTGGATAGGTGCCGGTATTAGTCTGTACGGCATCATCTATTTTGTTTTTCATGATTGGTTTATACATAACCGATTCAAATCGTTTAAAACTACTAACCGTTATTTGCTGGGTATCCGCAGGGCGCATAAAATACACCATAAATCGATGGAGAAGGAGCCGGCGGAGGAGTTTGGGCTGCTGGTGGCAGATAAGAAGTGGTTTAAGAAATAGTTAACACGCCATTCCTGTAAAAATCAGAAAGGCTTCGACTAATTGGCATAAGCCAGGCACGCATAAATATGCTCGTCCTGAAGTTGTGGAAAATCTTCTAATATCTGCTGATGCGACATCCCGGATGCCAGCCATTGCAGTACATCATAAACAGAGATACGTGTGCCTATAATAACCGGCTTGCCAAACCGTATCTCCGGATTAATTTCGATGTATTTGCTATAGTCTATCATTTGTGACACAATCAAAAGTACAAATTATTATATTTGTTTACTACCATGAATCAAATCGCACTCATCGTCCATACTTGCGACAGGTACCAACTGCTGTACAAGGGCTTTGAGTATTTCTTTAAAAAATATTTCCCTTACGGAGAGCTGCCCGTCAGCTATTATTTTTTAACAGAGGAAGTCGACTACCCGTCCCCCATCTTCACCAATATTAAAACAGGCAAAGGCGAATGGAGCGACAGGTTGTTGAGCGGCTTGGAACAAATACCCGAAGAATATGTCATCTATTTTCAGGAAGATATGTGGCTTACCAAACCGGTCGATGGCGATACTATAAAGCAGGTTCTCGAATTTGCCTTAAAAGAGCAAACCGACCTGTTCAAACTTTCGAGTAACAGCGTTTACAAAACCAACCCGGCAGGCAAATATATAAACGGCCTGGCGGTAACACTGTTGGATAACGTCCGTAGCAAATACTTGATGTCGCACCAGGTTACGGTATGGAATAAATTGTTTTTGATGGGCCAGCTGAGGTTTAGAGAACACCCCTGGCGCAACGAACGTAAAGGCACCGAAAGGCTCAAAGTACTGAACCCCGAAATTTATCATATTGACCTGTTTACCGAAAATGAGCACCAGCCCATTAATAATAACAATAGTAACGCGCAGGTGGGCCATTATTATACCGTATCACAAAACGCGCAGTTAAATGGCCATGCCCATTCCTACATCAGCACCATGCGGCTGGATACCGACCCTGTCATTCGCGAATATGCCGAAAAATTGGACCATCATATAAAAAACGGGTTTACCCACGATGGGCTGATGCCGCCTCGAAAAGAAGATATTTTTAAAAAAATAAAAAAGTTGTTTAAAAAATGAGCCGGGAGTATATTGGTTATTTCCCCTATTTTTGGGCTCAATAAAAATTCTATTCTTTTGGTGCAGATCAATACGGTTTCGGGCTATCAATATATTACTTCGGCTAAAAACCGGCCGTTTTTGGTAGCGCTGATATTGGGTATCATCATCAATATTGCCGGCATAACTACCGATTTTTTTACGAACGACCCCGCGCTATATGGTTTGATAGCCCGTAATATGGTGCAGAGCCATAACTATATCGACCTGGTGTACCGCGGTAAAGACTGGCTCGACAAACCCCATTTCCCTTTCTGGGTCGTCGCGTTAAGCTTTAAACTGTTTGGGGCAAATACCATTGCTTATAAGTTGCCGGGGGTACTGTTTTACTTTATTTCGGTGAGGTACACCTACCTGCTGGCCAAAAAGTTTTATAGCGTAGAGACCGCATTCATAGCGGCGCTTATATTATTGACGGCGCAACACGCCATCATGTCGAACACGGATGTGCGGGCCGAGCCTTATATTATGGGTTTGCTGATGGGCGGCGTTTATTATTTTGTATGCCTCAAAGAAAAATTCAGCATTTGGCAGTTGATTATTGGTTCACTGTTCACAGCCTGCGCTGTGATGACCAAAGGTATTTACCTGCTCATTCCCGTAGGTTTCGCCATTATTGGCGATTATATTTTTAAGCGCGACTTCAAAGGTTTATTTCAATGGCGCTGGCTTCTCGTCATGGTGCTTGTGGCGATATTTACCTTACCCGAAATTTACACCTTATATGTACAGTTCGACCTGCATCCCGAAAAGGTGGTATTCGGGCATACCCATGTTTCGGGTATACGCTGGTTTTTATGGGACAGCCAGTTTGGGCGCTTTAATAATACAGGCTATATCAGCCGGCCCGAACACGATTATTTTTTCTTTCTGCATACACTACTGTGGGCATTCGCGCCCTGGGCATTTTTGCTTTACGCGGCTATATTTTTGAACATCCGTAAAATATTCCAACGCATTGCCCAACCGGAGTATATCGCGCTATGCGGTGCATTGCCTATGTTGGTTATATTTTCCATATCGCAGTTCCAACTGCCGTTTTATACCAATATTTTGTTCCCTTTTTTCGCGATGATAACGGCAACGTTTGTTGCAAACGTAGTCAAAGACAATCGAAACTTATATTTCAAAATAGTTCAGTTTGCTGTTAGCCCCTTATTTATTATTCTTGCTTTGGGCGTAGCTTTTGTTTTCAATTACCCTCTTAACCATAATTATTTCCTGTTTTTTAACGGGGTAGTTTGGGCTGCTGTATGGTATTGTCTCAGAAGCACTACTATTACAAAAGGCTTGTTCTTATTTTCAGGTTTGTCAGCCATTTTGGTGAATACTGTTTTAATATGTAATGTATACCCCGGCCTCCTCCAATACCGCGGCGAAGTACAAGCACCCAAATACATCAATCAATATATCCCCTCTAGTAAGCGGGTAATAGCGGCCTTTGATGTGCCCGATAGCTTTGAGTTTTATACCAAACGCCCCGTCGAGTTTATGAAATTGGATTCGGTGATGGCAGAACGTACCAAAAACAAGGTGGTATTGATAGAGGATACCTTGATGAAGCATATCCAAAAGGAACACATCCAATACGTCCTACTTCAAAAGTTTGATAACTTCCCCCAAGAGGTGATTAACCGCCAGTTTCTAAATGAGGACGAGCGCTACAAAACTTTGAATCATTATTACCTCATCCAAATAGATAACCCCTACGGCAACCGCTAATTTATTATCTTTAAACCGTGCTGCAGATCGAACAAAACATATCGCTCAAAAACTTTAACACTTTTGGTATTGATGTTTCGGCGAGGTATTTTGTGGAAATCAACCGCGAGGATGAATTAACAGAACTATTCGCTAATCCAAAATGGAAAGCAACAGAGCGTTTGGTTTTGGGCGGGGGCAGTAATTTACTGTTGACCAAAGATTTTAACGGGTTGGTTATCCGGATGAATATTCGGGGGATTGAACACCGGATTAATGGCAATGAAGCTTTTGTTAAGGCCGGGGCGGGCGAGGTGTGGAACGATTTGGTAAACTATTGTGTAGACCACCAATTTGCAGGGGTCGAGAATTTGAGTTTAATTCCCGGTTCGGTTGGGGCTTCGCCTATACAAAACATCGGCGCTTATGGCGTGGAGTTAAAAGATGTGTTTTATAGTTGCCGCGCTTTCGAAATAGCCACCGGGGCCTTTAAAACCTTTACCAAAGCCGATTGCCGGTTTGGCTATCGTGAAAGCATATTTAAGCAACAAAAAGGACAATACATTATTGTAAGCGTTAAGTTCATTCTGTCGTTAACGCCAAATATCAATACCCGTTATGGCGCTATTGAGCAGGAACTGACTAATCGCGGCATTACCCGGCCAAGCATTAAAGATATCTCACAGGTAGTATCGCATATCCGTGTATCTAAATTGCCCGACCCATCCACCATTGGCAACGCGGGCAGTTTTTTTAAAAATCCGGTAATTACTGCCGAAGCCTTTAAACCTATCGTAATTAAATATCCAAATATCGTAAACTTTTCGGCGGGTGAAGGGTTTGTTAAACTGGCAGCCGGATGGTTGATAGAACAATGCGGTTGGAAAGGTAAAGTAGTGGGCCATACCGGTACCTGGAAAAACCAGGCTTTGGTACTGGTCAATCATGGCGGAGCTACCGGAGGCGAAGTGTATGAACTTTCGTCGCAAATCATAGACAGTGTGTACAGTAAATTTGGCGTTATGCTGGAGCGCGAAGTAAATATTTTATAGCTATCCCATCGCGCTGAATATAAATCATCGAAAAAAAGCCTAATTCCGAGGAGTATTTTTTCTTAATATTTGTTTATAATCTAAGATTAAACTACTCATTATTAGTTTATTATAAACAAATTGGTGTTATCGAGGTTTTTTTTCGTGTGTTTCAAAACCAACTATCTGTATTCTGTCTGCCTAATGTCATCAAAAGTGGTTGAGTGTTTGTTTAATACTTAACTCAAAACTTTAACATTATGACTAAGATCGAATTTAACACCATGGTATTAAGGCAGGCAGGTTCATTGAGGTCATACGCGCTGCACTTTACTCGCGACGCAGATGATGCCAACGACTTGGTGCAGGATACCATACTAAAGGCTATCACTTATTACAATAAGTTTAAAGAAGGCACTAATTTAAAAGGATGGTTATATACCATCATGAAGAATACTTTCATTAACAATTATCGCCGTTTTGTTAAAATGAGCACTTTTGTTACCAAGAGTGACGAGATATCATCACCCAACCTGGTATACAGCTCAACAAAAAACCAAGGTGAAACAAAGTTTGTTATGGACGACATCAAAAGGGCGATGGACAAACTTCCGGCGGATTATTGTGTTCCATTCAACATGTATTTTGAAGGGCATAAATACCACGAAATAGCCGACCATTTGGATATACCGATAGGGACGGTAAAAACCCGCATCCACGTAGCCCGTAAGCTGTTAAAGAAAAGCTTGAAACCGTACGATAACGGCGTTAAAAAAGCGGCGTACGCCGAAGAAGACTAAAATCAATCCAACATATATTACTTAAAAATGGCCCGTTATTACGGGCCATTTTTATAATACCGCTACCGGTATATTTTGATAACCTGCTGCGGACTCATAAACCAATCCTTTATTGCACTCATCCAGTGTTTGTTGTAGTAAGCGCGCAAATTTTTTGTTCCATGGCGGTTCAAATATGCTCATATGTTCGCCATCAATATCCAGAACTTTAACGGAACGGGCGTAAGGTATCCACCCCAAATTGACAAAATCGTCGATGAAAAATGATCGTTTTGCGGCTCTGAATACATAAACTGTACCATCGTAGGGTTTTAGTCGGTACTTGGAAACAGCCTTGTGATGTATTTCGGCCACTTTGTCAATAAATTCCAGGTCCAGATCCAGCTTGTCTTCTTTCATTACCTCTTTGCCGGCCAACTCATTAATGTAGGCTTTTAAAGTGTTTATTTTAAAACGCACGGTCCTTTTTGGCTCAGAAGTCAGTAAATAAAAGCCGAACAAAAACTTTCGGCCCCTGGTATAAATGCGATGAAGCGTTTTGTAAAGCCCCGGCTCCAGTTGATAGTTATCAATAACGTAACCCTCGCACATGGCAAGCATGGTTACTGTTTTGCCCTTCGTCCTAAGCTGTTGCGCCATTTCGAACGCAATGATACCGCCAAATGAGTACCCAGCCAGCGAATACGGCCCGTGGGGATTGTGCGCTATAACCTCGGATACGTAGGAAGCTGCGATGTCTTTGATGTTGTCCAGAGGCTCTACGTATCCGTCTATCCCGATGGCCTGCAAACAAAAAACAGGTTGGTCGGTGTCCAATTGGTACGCAAAATTCATAAATTTAAACGCTGTCGACCCATTTCCATGGACAATATACAGGGGTACTTTTGTCCCTTCGGGCTTAATAGCTACCAACGATTTAACAGGCTCTTTTTTGTCGTTTTCCAAAAAGGCTGCAATTTTTTCAACAGTAGGGTATTCAAAAAAATTGGCGAAGCGTATGCGCTTACCTGTCTCGTTTTTAATTCGGGTAATCACTTGTACCGCAGTTAGCGAGTGCCCTCCCAGATCAAAAAAGGTATCGTTAATGCCAATATTCTCCACTTTTAGGCATTGCGACCATATATCAGCAATCATTTTTTCGAGCTTGGTACGCGGCGCTACATAGCTGCTCAACGTCGTATCGATATTGATTTCGGGGTTAGGCAGCGCATTACGGTCAATTTTACCGTTCGATGTTAAGGGCAGTGCATCTAGCAATACAAAATCGTTAGGCACCATAAATATGGGAAGCGAGTTTTTTAGTGCGGCTTTCCAACCCTGTATTTCAGTGGCCGCGGTTTCGGTTTTTGATGATGTCTGTACGACGTATGCTACCAGCCTAAGGTCGCCCGCCCGGTTTTTTAGCGACAGTACTACCGCTTCTTTTATGTTTTTTTGCTGGCTCAGTATAAACTCAATTTCGCTCAGCTCTATACGGTAACCACGTATTTTTACCTGGCTGTCTATCCGGCCAAAGCACTGTATGTCCCCGTCCGGCAGTACTTTACCCAAATCGCCCGTGCGGTACATCCTGTCGCCCGCATTTCCCGAAAAAGGATCGGCCACAAAGCGCTCAGCCGTCAGATCTGGCTTTTTAAAATACCCCCTTGCCACACCTTCGCCTGCAATATATATTTCGCCGGTTTCCCCTTCGGGTACCTGTTGGCCATCATCTCCAACAATATAAATCAAGGTATTGTCTACGGGTTTACCTATCGTAATCAATTCGTCCGTCGCCTTGATCTGCTTGCCTGTCGAAAAAATCGTGGTCTCGGTAGGGCCATACATATTGTATAGAGCTGTGCACCGGGAGGTTAACTTTATGGCAAGGTCTTTTGGCAAAGGTTCGCCGGTACAAACTACTTTCATGTCCAACAACCCATCCCAGCCGGCTTCAAGCATGATTTTAAAGGTTACCGGGGTGGCTTGTATAAAAGTAATGTGTTCGTTTTTGATGATGTCGAGCAAAGCGCTGCCGTCTTTCGTGGTTGCCGAATCGGTAAGCACCAGTTCAGCCCCGGTTATTAGCGGCAAAAACAACTCGGCGATTGAAATATCGAACGAGATGGTGGTAATCGCCAAAAGTTTATCCTTTTTTGCGAGCCCCGGCAATTTTTGTACGCTCAGCAATAGGTTATATAGGCTATGGTGCTCTATCTGTACCCCTTTAGGCACACCCGTAGAACCCGAAGTATAAAGTATATAAGCCAGGTTACTGGGTTCGGCTTTGATTTCAGGATTCTGTTTTGAATAATTATTTAAAACAATCCATGCTTCTTAGAGCAATATTTCGGTAGCCTTTGTATGATACAGGCCCTTGTATTTTGTGGACACCACCAAAAACCTGGCTTCCGAATCCGCTAACATATATTCGACTCGCTTTTGCGGATATTCCGGATCAAGCGGTACATATGCTGCACCTGCTTTCAAAATGGCCAACATTACAATCAGCATTTCGGGCGAGCGGTCGATAGCTATCCCAACCTTGTCTTCCACCCCGACGCCCATCTCCATCAAAAAGCCTGCAAATTGATTCACTTTCAGGTTGATCTGGTCGTACGTAAGCCGATGCCCATGATAACTTACAGCTATGTCGGTCGCATGTTTTTTTGCTTGCTGTTCAAATAATGTAATTATTTGGTTCATGTAGATTTTTTATACGCCAATGGTGCACTTATCCAATATATGCGAAAATACGAAAAAAAACAAGCCTCGTTTTAGCTCAAGATGATTTTGCCCTTCAATCTTTATACGCAATAATGCACTTTTTTGTTTAAAGGATTGAAAAAATGGGCGCTGGTATTAATCCAATAAACCTGGGAGTTAATAATTATATTAATAGTTATTAAACTGTTTCTTTAAGAAAGAAAAAACTAACGTTTTCGTCATGATTGTTTCGCAGATATGACGTGTTTTTAAGGCATGATCGTCTCTATAAACCGGGGCGAAACCCTTTTTTTACTTGCCTGTTCATAGGCGTAAGCCATTTTGATCAATTCGCCTTCGGTATACGCACTTCCCATAAACGAGAAACCTATCGGCAACCCGTGTACCGTTCCCATCGGCACTGTTATATGCGGGTAGGCGGCCATGGCCGCCGGCGATGAAAACGAAAAACCGGTATCATAATCGCCATTGGCCAAATCGATGCAGCAAGCCAGCCCGTTGGTAGCGCCGCCAATGGCATCCAGTTTGTTATCGGCAATTATCTTATTGATGATGGCGCGTGTACCTTCGTTCGATTTTTTTAACGAATCAAGATATTCTTTGCTGTTCAGATCGCCCTTGGTAAGAGCCAGCTCCAAAGTTTCCTGCCGAAAGTAGGGCATAGCGGTTTTAATATTGTCCTTGTTGTATTTTACCACATCGGCCAGGGTTTTCATGTTACTGTTGGCTTTAGCCAGATAATTGTTTACGCCGTCCTTAAACTCGTATATCAATACATTAAACTCATCCTTCCCCAAGTCTTTCATAGGGGTAAGCACATCCACTTCCACTACGGTAGCGCCTTTGCTTTTTAATACTTCTATCGCGATTTTCAGCACATCCACAATGTCGTCATTGCCTTTCAAAAATGATTTTTCGATGCCGATGCGTTTACCCTTCAGCCCGTCGGCATCTAAAAATGCAGTATAGTCGGGGTGGCTTTTGCCTTTGCTTGCAGCCGTATAGCTATCATCAGGGTCTACCCCCGCAAGGGCACTCAATAGTATAGCGGCATCAGTAACGGTTCGCGCCATTGGCCCGGCGGTATCCTGCGTTTTTGAGATGGGTATGATGCCCGAGCGACTCAATAACCCCACGGTCGGCTTAATGCCCACCAGGCCATTTACCGACGACGGCGAAACCACCGAGCCGTCCGTTTCGGTACCAATGCCTACGGTGCAGAAATTGGCTGCGACTGCCGAACCTGTGCCCGAACTGGAGCCACTTGGGTTACGGTCCAACACGTAAGGCATGCGGGTTTGCCCGCCCCGGCTGCTCCAGGCGCTGGTTGAGCGCGACGAGCGGAAATTAGCCCATTCGCTTAAATTGGTTTTGCCTAAAATAACCGCCCCTGCTGCACGCAATTGCTTAACGATGAAGGCATCCTGCGCGGCATGATTGCCCAAAAGGGCGGCGGCGCCGGCCGTGGTCATCATCTTATCGCCGGTATTGATATTATCTTTTATTAAAACAGGTATGCCATGTAATGGACCACGCAATTTACCGCTTTTACGTTCTTTGTCCATAGCATCGGCTATGCTCAAAGCATCTGGGTTCAACTCGATAACCGCGTTCAGTTTAGGTCCTTTTTTATCGAGTTCATCCATACGTTTTAGGTATAGTTCGCAAATAGAACGCGATGTGTATGTGCCGCTTTTCATTTTATCCTGCAAAGCGGCAATAGTGGTCTCGTTTAACTCAAATTTATCATCACCGTCTTCCTTTTCACCATCATCGTCGTCTTTTTCTTTTGATTTAGGGCTGCATGCTGCGGCTAACACTGCCGGTAGGGCAAGTCCGGCTATCGAACCGGTTTTGAGGAAGTTTCTTCTTAGCATAGGTACAAGTTATGTTTTAGTGTGTTCTTTTGTTAAATGTATGTATTCGAAAGCATTAAAGCAATTGCTCATCTTTTTTTGTCCAATATTTTCATTGCTTCTTTAGCGGCCACCTGCCCCGAAATAATGGCCGGCGGTACACCCGGCCCCGGCACAGTGAGCTGTCCGGTATACAGCATGTTTTTCACTTTTTTTGCGCGCATAGCCGGTTTAAAAAACGCAGTTTGGCTTAGCGTATTGGCCAGGCCATAAGCGTTCCCTTTAAACGAATTATAGTCAGCTGTAAAATCGTTGAGGGCGTAGCTGCGTTTCACCACAATGTTATTGCGTATGCTTTGTCCGGTTATTTTTTCGAACCGGGTCAACATCAGCTCGAAATATTTTTCGCGTGTCTCTTCGTTATCTTCCAAACCGGGCGCTATCGGCATCAAAAAGAACAGGTTTTCGCAACCCTCCGGCGCAACGGAGGGGTCGGTAACCGAAGTACAGGAAACATAGAACAGCGGCTTGTCCGGCCATTGCGGGTCGGTATAAATATGGTGCGCGTGCTGTTCCAGGTCCTCGTCAAAAAACAGGCTGTGATGCAGTATGCCTTTCACTTTTTTGTTCACACCGATATAATATAGCAAGCTCGACGGCGATAGAGTGCGGCTGTCCCAATGTTTTTCATCGTAATTGCGGTACTGTTTTTCAAGCAGTGTCTGATCTACATGCCTGTAATCGGCACCTGCAATTACAAAATCGGCGGTATAGCGGCCATTGTTGGTATCTATGGTTGTTGCACTCCCTTTATCCACGTTTATTTTGGTTACCGCAGTGTTTAGCTTTATATCTACGCCAAGTTCGGTAGCTGTGCTTACCATGGCCTTTACAATTTGGTGCATACCGCCCATGGGGTACCAGGTGCCTAAAACCAGGTCGGCATAGTTCATCAGGCTGTACATGGCCGGCGTGTTTTGTGGCGTGGCACCCAAAAACAATACCGGGAACTCCAACAGCTTTATCAGTTTTGGATGACTGAAAAATTTGCGCACATGCCTGCGCATGCTGCTCAGCATTTGTATGCGCAGGCTTTGTCGGATGAGTTTTATATCGATAAATTCGGTAATGGAGTGCGACGGGCGGAATACGTAATCACACATGGCTACCTCGTATTTATATTTTGCCTGTATCAAAAATTGCTCTAAAGCCGCGCTGCTGCCCGGTTCCATTTCTTCAAATAGCTCGTCAAGTTTTTCCCGGTCGGCCGGGATGTCCATTTTGTCGGCTTCATCATAATAAATGCGGTAAGCCGGGTCCAGACGCTCCAGTTGGTAATATTCCGACACTTTTTTCCCAAACAATGCGAAATAGTTCTCAAAAACATCGGGCATCCAATACCAGCTTGGTCCCATATCAAAGGTAAAGCCATCTTTTTGCCAGATACGGGCCCTGCCGCCGGGTTGGTCGTTTTTCTCGAGTATGGTTACTTTATGCCCGGCTTGGGCCAGCACCGAGGCTGCCGACAATCCGGCAAAACCGGCACCGATAACGATTATGTGTTTAGGGTTGTCCATATATTTTCTTCATGCCAAAGTAAACAAATTGCCGGTGCTAATTACACGTTAAGGGTTGCTGACTTATTTTATTACATTTGAACAACTGTTCCCTCTACCTAACATGGATCTGTATAACAAAACCTGCTTTGCGTGCAGTAAAATCATCACCAATGAATACAGCACCTCGTTTAGCGCAGGCATCCGCGCTTTTCATCCGCGCTTTCATAACGCCATTTATGCCATTTACGGCTTTGTACGCTATGCCGACGAAATTGTAGACACTTTTCACGGTTTTGATAAAGCCTCCCTAATCGCCGACTTCAGCAAGGAAGCTTTTGCGGCCATCAACAACGGCGTTAGCCTCAACCCGGTATTACAATCCTTTCAAATCGTGGTAAACCGATACAATATCGATCATGGGTTGATATATGCTTTTCTCCATTCCATGGAGATGGACCTTGATAATGCCAGCTATTGCGATGAACGCTTTAAAGAGTACATCTACGGCTCGGCCGAAGTGGTGGGCCTCATGTGCCTCCGCGTGTTTTGCGATGGCGATGAAGCCCTTTACCAACAGCTGTTGCCCATGGCACGCAGCCTTGGTTCGGCCTTTCAAAAAATCAACTTTTTGCGCGACATCAGTGCCGATTATAATGACCTTGGCCGCACCTATTTCCCCGGCGTAAACTTTAAGCAATTCACCGAAACCGACAAGCTACGCATCGAGGCCGACATCAAAATCGATTTCGACAATGCCCTCGCAGGCATTAAACAATTGCCCAAAGGCACACGCCTTGGTGTTTATATAGCCTATATTTACTATCTTCAACTTTTTAAAAAAATCAGGCGCACGTCCGCGGCAACCATAATGCAAAAACGGATCCGCGTTTCTGATACGCAAAAAATGGCACTGTACATAAAGGCCGTTTTAAAGCAAAAGTTGAATAGGTTATGATACGCTTTTCGATATTAGGTTTCCTGATGTTATGCTGTGGTTCGATGGCCCGTGCAGCCGACCCGCAACCCGAACTCAAACCATTGCGGCAAAAAATGCTTCTGGCCGCCAACAACAAAAAAACCGCAGACTCGCTGTACAACGCCCTCGACAAGCTACCGGCCAAATCGCCCGTCATCATAGCCTATATTGCCACCCTGGATGCCTTGAAGGCCAAACAAACCTGGAATCCTTACAGCAAAATAATATACCTCAACCAGTCGCAAAGTTTGCTGCTTACGGCCGTGGCCGATGACCCCCAAAATATCGAAATTCGCTTTTTGAGGTTTTCTATTCAGCACAATGTGCCCGGCTTTTTGGGTTATGGCAAAAACCTTGCAGAAGACCGCGAAGAAATCATTACCCAGCTCGACAGAAAGAATTATAACCTCGCCGAAAAGGATTTGATCCGCACTATCATTGCCTTTTTGCTTAACTCTAAACGCTGCAGCCCGCCCGAAGGTACCAGACTGCACCAATACCTAACCGACCTGAAATGAGCTATACCTACCTTCTCATCAACATAGCAACCATCTTGTTCCCGCTGGCCTTATCGTTCGATAAAAAAGTAGCCTTTTACAAAAGCTGGAAATTCATTTGGCCCGGTATGGCCATCACCGCCATGTTCTTCTTGGTTTGGGACATACTCTTTACCATCCAAGGCGTATGGAGCTTTAACGATAAGTATATCATCGGCATCAAACTCTTCCAACTACCGCTCGAAGAAATCCTCTTTTTCATTACCGTGCCCTTTGCCTGTATCTTTATCTATGCTTGCATCACCCGCTACATTAAATGGCGGCCGGGCGTTATGCTTACCGATATCGCCGTTAATGCTATCATTGTGTACGCCCTGCTCAATTGCTGTTTTAACTACCACAAACTGTATACCCTGGTTAGCTTTTTACTGGCCGGCGCTTTGCTTATTCTGATACGCTATGTATACAAGCTACACTGGCTCAATCGCTTTTTTATGGCCTATGTGGTTACATTAATACCTTTTTACGTCATTAATGGCTACCTCACGTCAATACCGGTGGTTATTTACAATAACGCCCAAAACCTGGGCAGCCGGGTGGGCAGCATCCCCATTGAAGACCATTTTTATCTGATGGCGCTCCTGCTCATGAACATCGGCTTTTTCGAATACTTTAAAAAACGTTCATTGGTTCAATAGTGTCTGTCAGGTTATCCCGATAGTTTGTTATGTTTGCTTAGCTATGGCCGATTTACCTACTTATACCAAAAACCAACTCGCCCTACGCAACGGGCAAGACAAGCCCGAAATATGGGTAGCGCTCCACGGCCTTATCTACAATGTAACCGACAGCCGCCTGTGGCGCAACGGTAAACACTATGAGCACTGGGCCGGGCAAGACCTTACCGACGAACTAAAAGACGCCCCCCATACCGAAGCCGTATTCGAAAAATTTACCCCCATCGGCCGCTTGGGTTGATATCAACGTGTAATATTTCTTCCAACCATATGGGTAAATATGGGTGTTAAAAAACGTTTATTCTCTAACGCCCCGCGCCGCGCGCCATGCGCTTTGCGAACCACATGGGTATTTATGGGTGTTAAAAAAAGTTTATTCTCTAACGCCATGCGCCACGCTCTCTGCGCTTTGCGAGACATATGGGTGTTTCAAAAAACCATCCACCACCACGTCATTGCGAGGAGGTACGACGAAGCAACCTCTGCGTGCCAGTCACACGCGCCAGGTAACCCGCCAACCAAATAACCCCAAGACAGGACTAATGAACTAATGAACAATTGAACTAATGAACCATCTGTCCCCACCAAACAGGTAACCAAGCGACAGGTAACCCGCCAACCAAATAACCCCGCGACAGGACCAATGAACTAATGAACCAATGAACTAATGAACCATTGAACCAATGACCCAATAACTCACAACTTCCACCCAAAATAATACTTCTCCGTCTTTGCACGGCTCAAATTTCGCTGCTGCTCCAGGCGGTAACCAATAGGCTCGTTAAATTTATTAGAGTTTACATTGACTGGCTTATTTTGCCCGGCTACCGGTTTATCATAAGGCCCCGGCGCAGCTTTAGGAGCCTCGGCCACCGCGCTCTTAACAGCTTCAACCGGTTTAGCCGTTTCAGCCGCCGTGGCATTTGCGATGGCAGCCCGAACACC